>NZ_JADEXZ010000068.1 GCF_015206815.1 Fortiea sp. LEGE XX443 | reverse complement strand
AGGTAAAAACCTTGCCCCTTGTGGGCAAAAGCCCCCTTGCTCCTCTTCTCCCTTGGTTGTTCGCGTAGCGTCCCGTAGGGAAGCCCCACCCCTTATGGGTGGTTTTTCTCCCCTGCTCCCTGCTCCCTGCTCCCCTGCTTTTTTCACTTACTACTTGCTTAAATCGGAAAATATCCAACCTACTAGCTTAATTACGAATTATATCCTACTTCCCCAGCCGCCTAACCGGATTCATCCACACTTCTAATTTGCTAAATGCTTGGGAAGAAAGCAGTGTCAAGCACAAATACACTACGGCTACGGCGGCGTAAATTTCAAAGGCGCGATAGTTTTCTGCCACAATTAGCTGTCCTTTGCGGAATAATTCTTCAAAACCGATAACTGCAACTAAGCTGGTGTCTTTCAATAAACTGATAAATTCATTACCCAAGGGTGGAATCATCCGCCGGAAAGCTTGGGGAAAAATGACATGGCGCATGGTTTCTACAGAACTTAAACCGAGTGACTGTGCTGCTTCGGTTTGTCCTAGTTCAATTGATTGAATCCCGGCGCGGACAATTTCGGCTATGTATGCGGCGCTATTCAAACTCAAAGCGAGTACTCCAGCCACCAAAGGGTTAAAGTTAAAGGTAAAACCAATTTGTTGGGCGATCGCTGGTATGCCAAAGTAAATCATAAAAATTTGTACCAGTAAAGGCGTTCCCCGAAAGAAGTCTACATAGGCTCGTGCTAACCAACGCACAGGTTTAATCTGAGAAAGGCGCAAAATCCCAATCAGTGAACCAGCAACTAAACCTAAAACTACAGAAAGAATGGTTAGTTGTAATGTCACCAATGCACCTTGTAACAGTGTGGGAAAAGAACGCCAAATTACGCCTAAGGAGTTGAATATATTAGCTTTGCTACCACTAGTCTGATTTTCAAATTGAGATTTAGCAGGTAATGATGGTGGTTCAGCGTTAAACCATTTTTTGTAGATTTGCGAATACTCACCATTTTTCAGCACTTTATCTAACCCATCATTGATGAGTGTTAAATTAGGCGAGTTTTGTGCTGTCGCAATGCCATAATATTCCTCGGTTAGCAATTGCTGAATAACTTTAATCCCTTTGAGATTGCCTGTGTTTATGGCATATAAAGTCACAGGCGCATCGTTAATGACTGCATCTACATTACCATTAAGTAATTCTTGCAAAGCTAAAGGTGCAGAATCGAAACTGCGAATTTGCACTCCGGGAACGCTTTTCGCTTTTTCTGCGCCAGTTGTACCAATTTGAACAGCCAACTTTTTATCTTTGAGACTTTCAAAGCTAGTAATATCTTGATTGTTGCTACGAACTGCGATCGCCAATCCCGCCTTAAAATAAGGACGTGAAAAAGCAACTGTCTTGGCGCGTTCTTCGGTAATTGTGATGGAACTAATCGCCGCATCTACAGTTTTGGCTTGGACTGCTGGGATAATGCCATCAAAAGGTATGCTTTGAAAATTTACTTTAAAGTTAGCAGCAGTGGCGATCGCATTCATCAAATCATAGGAAAAACCTTGCAATTTACCACCTATTTGAAACTCAAACGGTGGAAAGGCTGGTTCAGTAGCTACCCGCAGAGTTTTTCCACCATCGGGGTTGACACTACAGCCAGTCAGTAAAGCACAACTTAAACCAACTACCAACAACCAACGAATAAAATTTAATTTAACCATATTCTTTTAATGGGCTATGAAAAATCCTAACCCTATCATTATTTTTGAAGATATCGAAAAAAGCTTTGGTTCCTTAAAAGTTCTTAGAGGAATCACAGGTGAAATCCAGCAAGGGGAAGTTGTGGCGGTGATTGGTGCTTCCGGTTGTGGTAAAAGTACCTTACTGCGATGCTTCAACCGTTTAGAAAGTATTGATCACGGTTCCTTGGTAGTTCACGGGATTGAGTTAGCTAAATCTAATTTTAATAGTCAACAACTTCGCCAACTACGAACCCAAGTAGGCATGGTTTTTCAGCAATTCAACCTGTTTCCCCATCTCAGCGTACTAGAAAATCTCACCCTTGCGCCGCGTAAAGTTTTAGGCAAAACAGCGAAAGAAAGCGCTCAACTAGCAGGATTATTTTTAGAAAAAGTTGGTTTATTTGATAAAGCCTCAGCTTATCCCGAACAACTATCAGGTGGACAAAAGCAAAGAGTTGCGATCGCGCGTAGCTTATGTATGAATCCGCAGATTATGCTATTTGATGAACCTACCAGCGCGTTAGATCCTGAACTTGTGGGTGAAGTTTTACAAGTTATGCAACAATTAGCAGCCGAGGGAATGACAATGGTAGTCGTCACCCATGAAATGCAATTTGCGCGGGAAGTTGCTCATCGAGTCATATTTATGGATAAAGGCGTTGTTGCAGAACAAGGTGTTGCTTACGAAGTTATCACAAATCCTCAGAGCGATCGTCTGCGTACTTTTCTTAGTCGTCTCAGTGCGAGGGATTAAGAGGCCATGGTGTACACACAAGTCTTTTAGTCAGCAATGTTAATGTCTAAACTCGCAATGTTAATTCATCACCTTGCAACGTTAATGTCTAGACTCGCAATGTTAATTCATCGCCCTGCAATGTTAATGTCTAAACTCGCAATGTTAATTCATCGCCCTGCAATGTTAATGCTAGACTCGCAATGTTAATACTGTTAATACATCGACTTGTAAAAATTAACCCACCCTACTGACGTAGCAACTTCACTCAGCACTTTTAGAGATATTCGCGCAAAAAATCAAACGGATCATCTTCCCAACAAGGCTCAGGTGTCATCAAGCGCAAATTATGGTTGATGTCAGTTTCAATTTCGTCGCAGTCTTCCCTGTCAAACAATTCTATTAACGCTTTCCAGTCGCGTTGTCTGAAGGAAGTTAAAGATGGAGCATGTACCTGTAGATTGATTTGAGATTTCACACGCAAGATTTGAGTTGAATGCTGTAATAAATTTGTCTTTTGGTTAGTCAACTACCATATTCTAGCTTGAGCAGATATAAAACAAAGTCAGATTTAGGATATTCGTAAAAGATTAAGGTAACTGCACTTTTGTCAAGAGAAAGCAGGAAAAGTAGGACTGTTTTATCAAAAAAGTGGCGTTGCTGAACAATGGCATGATTAAGGATGACGCGGTGATCATTAATTTATGCAAATTCCAAAATCATCATGCAACGCCTCCTTTCATTCCTGTTTACTTTTGACTCATGACTAAATAAATACCCCAAATTGCCATCGCTCGGAGATAAGTACTAGCGCGGAAAGTACCAGCTGCGGTAATTGCTTCTGGAGTGCGGAATTGCAATCCGTTGTCGTAAATCTGTTGCACCACAGCTTGTGTCAACCGCAAAGCCTCATCCTGCATTCCCATCTGCACAAGAAAAGCCGCTAATCCAAAATTAATTCCTGTCCACACTTCCAGAGGATGGGTAGCCTTGGGGTTTTCTGGTGAACCGTCAGGAAGCACACCATTCGCCGCACCAAATTGACCATTTTGGAAGTTCAAAAAGCAAGCATCATAAACAGTCTTCAGAGCAGAAAGGGCGCGATCGCTTGATACAATATCCGGTAGTTCTAGTAACCGTGCATAAAATTGCCCACACAATTGATCTGCCATCACCACAGCCGAACCACTGCCACTATCCAACCTGTAATACTGCCCATTCCACAGCTTTTCCTCATAAACAGGACGAGATTGCCGCAACCATCCCTGATATATAAACTTCCATCTCTCCGCGTCGCGCCAGTTGCTACAACGGGGGGAACCCCCGCAACGCACTGGCTTCTCTGTGTCTCCGCGGTTCGTAATCAAAATATCACAAATAGCAACAGCCGCCTCCAAAGCAGCCAACCACAACCCACCACAATAAGCACTCACACCCTGCAACCGCCAATCATCAAAAGTTTGGTCTGGCGCGCCCGAATTTTCCGGAATCCCATCACCATCTTTATCAAAACTCTTCAAGTAATCGAGAGTTTGCACAATTGCATCCCAGCAATCTGCTAAAAACTCCACATCATCACCACCAGTCAGCAGAAAATCGCGGTAGACTTGTAAAACAAAATCGCAACTTAAATCTTTCCACAAATTACAGTCTTGATAGCAAGTGTAATTAGTCTTCTCCCAGACATGTTCATTCGGTGCGCCTAAATCGTGGGGTGTTGCACCTGCAACTTTACGAACAGCAGTTGTCGTATCTGCACCAATGGTGTAGTAATAACCAATCACCCGTTGGTAGTCATCACTTTGGGGAATCGCCCGTGCAAAAGCCCGCATTACCGACTTTTCTAATTCGGGGAATAACAGCAGCAGTGCAAAGGAACCGTATAACCGCACATCTAAACTTTCATACCAACGGTAATCTAAACATTCCAGCACAGCAAATTGACCGATAGGATCGAGTTCTGATGCAGCACTCCAGAGAGTCCCACCACTAGTTAAATCATACAATTCGTTAAATAAGGCCATTTTGAACCAATCGGGCAAATCTTCGCGGTTGAGAATTGGTGCTTGCCAACTTTGAATTTGCGATCGCCATGTTTGATAATTTGCTAAAGCAGTAGTAGCAATTTCCCAGGCATGATTACCACTATTACCAAAAAAATCTGTATATCTGCGGTGATAATTCACTCCGGCTGCAAATTCTGTTACAGGGAAATCCCAAGCCAACACAAAAGGCATCTCTAAGGTTTCCCCTGGTTGGAGAGTGAACCGAACAGCGATCGCACTTCCTAAGTGTTGATTTTTTGCGGCTGGAGTTGTATCTATATAATTAGGTAAAGCACCATCAGCAGCAAAGCTTTGCCATACCTCCTCACCCGTACCGCCTGGATTCCATTTGCTGTGGTGAAACACTTCCACTTGGGGATGTTTTAATGTTGCAATACACCAACTACCGTCACCTTCTTGCACAGGTTCAGCAATCCCAACCCGTCCTAAAAAGCAACCAAGGTATTCAGAATTTTCAACTACCTGATTGTAATTTTCCTGACTTTCACCCCAGCGCGGCTGATACTCATAAACTGGGCTACCATCATCACGTATCCGCACTTCTGGCGATTTCAACGCATTGGTAAACCAGCCAACCATATTTTGCCAAGTCAACATAATGCTGAGGGTAATCGCTGCATTGCTGGGGTTATGCGCCTTCCACAAAAACACCGCCACAGGATAACTAGTTTCTTGGTAATTATTTGCCCAAATAGGCGAAAACTGCTCACAGGTTAGTTGTGCTTGAAATACATTTTCATATACAAACCAACTGCGGGGATATAAAGCATGATATGTCCCTGTTAAAGCTGACTCAGTACTGGCTGGATAGCATTGCCAAGCCTTGAGACTGTCATCTTCCGGCAATTGAGTAGACAAAGCATAAGCTTGAGAAGATGCGCCAGTAGACTCAAACACGCTAAATTGACAAGCCGGGACATTTTTAAAGATATGCTCACCGCCGTCAATATGCCACAGGTTAAAATCTCCCCTAGAAGAACGACCGATGCAACCTGCACCAAAGCCACCCAAAGGCATACCATGCCAAGGGCCATCATCAATATTACTGGCGTAGCGGACGGTATACGGTTTGTCCCAACCTAAACCAATGGGACGATTCCAAGTGCAGGAGGGAATTTCTGGGGAGTGTTGATTTGTCATCGCCTGATGTCATAGCGTGCAGTTACGCTAAGGAAGCTTAACGCGATGTGTAATTTTTCTCAAGTTTTTTTTGAGGACGGGTAAGACTAGACGAAACTGTTGTGTTTTCTGTAGCTGGAAAATTTGGCGCGATGAGCTACGCTGCAACGGAGGCGATCGCATCTATCTTTTATGCAATAATTGGATTCTATTTATGTAAAAATTGCATCAATGCGGATGCAATAACGTCTGACAAGTGCGATTCTCTTTATGTAGGAATAGGTTGATGCTGATAGAGATAGAACCCCTGGTACAAACCGGGGGCTTTTTATTGGCAGCAAAGGCATCAAGCTTTAAAAGTCAACACTGAACTTAACCGTGCTACCGCATCTACCATTCCCGCCTCTACCTACACATCAATCACAGACTGAATCGGCTTGTAAACTGCGGGTTTGTCAATAACACAGACTTTCACTACCTGACAAATGTAACGATTTATAAATCTGGCTAGATTTTCCATTCGACTAGAGAGTTTAGGATGAATATGCGCCCAAGTAGGACTGAAATAGTTCCTTTAGGCAAAAAGGAGGAAGAGTATGTTAAGTAAATCAGCAATTTATGGGCTTGTAGGTATACTCGCAGGTAGCGCCATTACAGCTTTATCAATCACCTACACCAAAGCAGAGCAACAGCGTCCGTTACAATCTCCGCCTTGCAATACAACCAGCACCATGCCACACAAGATGGCTGGAAGACAGCAAGTAGATCAGCATTTCATCGAAATGATGATTCCCCATCATCAGGGAGCAGTAGAAATGGCGGATTTAGCTTTGCAAAAAGCTCAACGTCCTGAGCTTAAAAAGCTGGTTACTGCGATTAAAGCCGACCAGACCAAAGAAATTCAGCAAATGAAAGCTTGGTACAAACAATGGTATGGCACTGAAGTCTCTGTTACTCCAAAAACTGGCATGACAATGCATCATGGTGGAGGTCAAGGTATGCCAGGAATGTCTATGCACTCAGGAATGATGAATCTGGAGACATTGAAAAATTCATCTGATTTTGACAAAGAATTTATCCGCCAGATGATTCCTCACCATGAGTCAGCAGTGATGATGGCAAAGATGGTTCTCAATAGTGCTACTCATCCAGAAATTCGCAACTTAGCAGAAGCTATCATCAAGTCACAAACTGCTGAAATTCAGCAGATGCAGCAATGGTATCAAGCTTGGTCTAAATAGTTTTATTGTTCCATATTTTACAACTATGACACTCACACTCACAGTTCCCAACATGGCTTGTTCTGCTTGTGCAAATAATATTACCAATGCAGTAAAAACAATTGATGCTGATGCGATCGTTGAAGCCGATCCTAAAACTAAGCTTGTTAGTGTAGAAACTCAAGCTTCCGAACAGAAAATTAAGGATGCTTTAGCCGAAGCTGGCTATCCTGTTGCCTAATCCTTAATTAGAAACTAATAGACTTATTGTAGAAATTAGAGTAAGGGTTAAAGGATTGATTTCCTTTAGCTCTTATTTTTATGGAACACTAACTTTTCAGATTATTAATTAAATATTTGTATGAAAAAAAGTTTTCAAATAATTAGTATTTTCCGTAGTTATATTTTTTCAAACATTTACCATGATTAGTCTTAATCTCACACAAGCTTCTTTACAAATGCAAAAAATAACATTTTATCTACATATATAATCAAAATTTAAAAAAAAATCTTAGTTTAACGTTTTTACTAGTACTGAAAATAACTGTTTTTTAAAACTTGCCATGATATTTCTAGATGCAGCGCTTCACTTCTAGTGAAACCTAAAAATAAATGTTAACTCGCAGAATTTTATCTCGATGCGTAAACCTAAAACTTTTAATAACCCAGAGCGTTTTGTTGAGGGCTGGTATTGGGTAATGCCATCTCAAAATCTGCGAATAGGCGAGGTAAAACCTGTTACTATTTTGGGCAGAAATCTAGTAATTTACCGTTGTCAAGATAAAAGAGTAGTTATTTGTGATGCCTACTGTCCACACATGGGCGCTCACCTCGCTGAAGGCAAAGTTGAGGGTAACGAACTACGCTGTTTTTTTCATCATTGGAAATTTGATGATCAAGGAATATGTGTGGAAATTCCATGTTTAGATGAGCCACTTCCTATTAAATTAAAGACTTGGCCGACAGATGAAGAGTATGGAATGATTTGGATTTGGACTGGGGAAACGCCACAACAACCACTACCATTTATTCCAGATTTAGAACACCATGAGTTTGATGTTGCTTTTGGTTTTCATTTTATGAAAAATTGTCATTCTAATATAGTGATGATGAATGCAATTGATGCTCAACATTTCAATACAGTCCACAAATTACCATTAGAAATTATCTTTGATAAAGAAGAATATAGTCAAAATGCGATTATTTTCAATAACACTACAGATATACGTGGAGATTATATATTTAAAAAACTGATTCATTTTATATCCAAACGTTCGATTACTTACAATATTTGTTATTGGTATGGTAGTACTTTCATAGTGACACTTGGGTTTGATTTTTTTAGTTTACATATGATGTTTGTCCTGCGTCCTATAGAAGGTGGTAAAACTGAAGGACGCACTATACTAATGATTAAAAAACGTAAAAAATTTTTTGGAAAGTTATTTAATCAATTGGTGCTATGGCTAATAAAGCTTTTTGGTAAAAACTTTGTTAAGGGTGACAACAAACTATTTCGGACAATTCGGTTTGATTTGAAGACTCCGATCAAGGCAGATCAGTCTATTATGCAGCTAATCAATCATGTTGAAAGACAAAAATCACTGATGTGGGGAACTTGGCAGTTAGCGCGATCGCGTGATGTTGAACTCAAAGAAAACCATAATAAATGGCGAGATGATTTATCTAACGATTAAATAAGACCAAAAAGTAAAAAGTTAAAGCAGACTTTTTACTTTTAATTTTATATACTCAAGCTTTAATAAAAAGAAGTGGCAGAGCCACTTCATCATTCCCAGGTAGAACCTGTAAATGAGTATAGCGATTGTAGGAATTAAAAATGGTATAAATAAACACTGAATCTTTAGCGATCGCAGATTTTATCCAAGCAATTAGCTGAAATTATCATCTAGCTGATGGCTACGGTGATGGCGGATATTCAGCTATTTCTAAAATATATTTATTAAAAATGCTAATCTTACAGACTGGAATTCTCTCATCTAATCATGTTAAAACCAGTTATTTTTTTACTTATCTCTAATATTTTCATGACTTTTGCTTGGTATGGTCATTTGAAAGATTTAAAAGCGGCTCCTCTGTGGATTGCAATTGCTGCAAGTTGGGCGATCGCTTTTTTTGAATATTGTTTTCAGGTTCCAGCGAACCGCATAGGTGTTCAATATTTCAGCTTGCCGCAGTTAAAGGTGTTGCAGGAAGTCATTACAATGCTGGTATTTGCAGGATTTAGTGTGAGTTATTTGAAAGTACCGATCACCCGTAATTATTTCTTAGCCGCCATGCTACTAGCAGGTGCAGCTTACTTAATTTTTAGTGAAAAGGCACGATAAAATAACTAAAATTAATTGGCTGAAATACAGATGATATGATGTATGGAACGTTCGGTTTTGGTGGGTATCAGCCACCAAAGGTAACGGGGAAAGTTCGGTGAAAATCCGGCGCTGTCCCGCAACTGTGAAGGAAAGGCAAAAGACTGAAACTCTGTTTTGATTTTTGGCTTTCCTAGCCAGGATGCCCGCCGAAGTATACTAATAAATCAAACACATCTGCGAGGTACGGATGACTGCTGCTCATACTCATAATTTATTTGTTTGCAAAAGCTGTGCCAGCGTTTGGCAAGATGGTAAACGCATCGGTGAAAGTGGCGGTCAAAAATTATTCCACCAGATTCAACAACTAGCGCAAGATTGGGAATTACGGGATAAATTCCCTATCCAAGCAGTTGAATGTATGAGTGCTTGCAACCGTTCTTGCGTTGTCGCCTTTACAGCAAAAGGTAAGTTAACCTATCTATTTGGTGATTTAGCTGTTGATAGCAGTGCTGTTGCTGTCCTGGAATGTGCGAGTCAATACTACGCTAAAACTGACGGATTATTGCCTTGGTCAGAACGACCTGAACCGCTGAAAAAGGGTATTTTGGCAAAAATTCCAGCACTAAAACAAATTAGCAACTAATGCGTGTTTTGATTCTGGGTGGAACAGGGGAAGCGGCCGAACTAGGTGCGAAAGTTGCAACTATGAATGGAATTGAGGCGATCGCATCTTTAGCGGGTCGTACCCGTGAACCATCTGTTCCATCTGGTAATGTGCGGATTGGCGGTTTTGGTGGTGTGGCTGGACTCGTTGAGTATCTGCGTCAAATGAAGATTGACCTGCTAATTGATGCCACTCACCCCTTCGCCAATCAAATTTCCTTCAATGCGGCGGCGGCGGCGCAGGAAGTAGAGATACCAAGATTGATGTTGATTCGTCCCCCTTGGGAGAAAGTAAAAGGCGATCGCTGGATTGAAGTAGATAGTAATATCATCGCCGCATCTGTTTTAGAAAATCAAGCACAGAGGGTATTCTTAACCGTTGGTAGACAAGAATTAGCTGCTTTTGCACGCCTAAAAGATATTTGGTTTTTGATGCGGATGATTGACCCTCCTGGACAAGATGCCTTAGTGCCACCTGGGGTGATATTGTGCGATCGCGGCCCCTTTGCCCTGGATAATGAAAGGACAATCCTGATTCAGCAAAACATTGATACCATCGTTAGTAAAAATAGTGGTGGTGATGCCACTTACGCCAAGATTATCGCCGCGAGGGAACTGGGTGTGCAAGTTGTCATGGTTAATCGTCCAGCAGTACCAGCAGGAGAACAAGTTGCAGAAGTTGATACTGCTGTGGCATGGTTGCTAGAAAAACTGCAAAGTTAATTCAGAATAAAATTAAGAAGCAAGGGCATAAACAGATTGATTTTTCATTGTTGAAGGTGCCAAATGGTTAAACAGCCTTCTCAAACTCAGATTTTACCATTGGAAAGTGGCGATCGCTGATTACAGCCGAAATAAGAATCAAGTGGGGTTTGATAGCAATTAGTATTTGATTAGAGGCAGGGGGCAGGGAGAAGAGGGGACTGTAGGTACAAACCGAACTTCGTTCAGGCTCCCTTGCTCCCTTTCACCTTTGGTTAAAACCCCATCTCTTGTAGGTGGCTTTTCTCCCCTGCTAAGAGCTCCCTTCCCCCCTGCTTTTTGATGAGCGATCGCTCCCACATATGGAAATATGACTATCAAGGAATATATTTTTTACAAGTTAAGTATCTAACTTCTAATTTTCTTCAATAAACTAAAAACTCTGACGTTTTGCTTATTTTTTGGATGGCTCAGGTCGGATTTGAACCAACGACCCCAGGCTTATGAGTCCCGTGCTCTAACCAACTGAGCTACTGAGCCAAGCGTTTTTGCATTAATTCTTAATATAGCATACACAGTTGTTGATGACTAGTGTGTTTTTCAATTAATTTTCTTGCACAATCGCATCCAACATCTAACAAAACATGACAGAAGAGGGAGTATTCCTCCCTCTTCTGTAAACGCAATGACTGAGTTGGAAACAGGCAAGGACTATATGCGATTCTGTTGTTGCGGTAGAAGGGCAATCGGGTTAACTGCACCCTTGCCTGATGAATGGATTTCAAAGTGGGTGTGTGGCCCAGTACTGAATCCAGTACTACCCATCAAAGCAATGGTTTCTCCTTGATTTACTTGCTGACCTACGCGCACCATAATCTTGCTGTTATGACCATAGCGAGTCAAGCTACCGTCAGGATGACGAATATCGACGAGGTTTCCGTAACCACCTTTATTCCAGCCAGCTTTTTCCACAACACCGTCAGCCGATGCGTAAATTGGTGTACCAGTGGCGTTAGCAACGTCAATCCCCTTGTGCATTCTTCCCCAACGCCAACCATAACCGGAGGTAAATACACCTTTTGCCGGCCAGATGTAGGCTACAGATGAGTTAGAAGGAGGAGATAGGGTCTCATCAACTGGTTTGGGTAAGTATTGATCCACTGCTGCCAAAGGTGGTAGTTGTGGCGATACCTTAGTTCCGCGAATTCTTCCTAGGGAACCAGAAGCGTTAATACCAATGGGTGGTGTCGCTACCCTAGTCTGGTTAGGCAGAAACTCTGGATTGATTGGCTCGCTGATAGGACGAGTAGCACGAAATTCGGGCTTAATCGGTTGAGCGCTGTAGCTTGGTAAGATTGGTGTAGGGACAGGAATTGGCACTGCAAAGTTCTTAGTTCCCGACACAGGCTTGGTTACTGCCAAGTTACTAGGCATAGCAACAGGAATTGGTACAGCAGAGTTGTTGCTATCAACATCACTAATTGCTTGAGCAACTACATTACCAGACTCTTGATCGCGGTATTTCTGCTGTAATCTTTGAATTTCCGCCTGTAAGCTGCGAAGACGCTCGTTATTTCTGCCTCTAGCCACCTTTTGAGGGGGTTGCTTTGATGACTGTAATTCAGCAAAAACTTTTGGTACGGGATTGTCACCACCTACGCCGTAAGGATCAGCATTAGCAGTATTTGTCTGTGTCTGGTTGTTTGTTGTTGCTGTGGTTGGCACTGCAACATTATTTTTGTTGACAAAAGCTGGTGAAACTGGTGCTAACGGTAGAGTGGGGTTGATACTAGCAGTGTTAACAGGTATACCAGCGACTTTGGAATTATTGCTTAACGGCACACCAGATGGATTAGCTACCACAGGTATTGGGATTGCGCCATTGCTGTTAACTTTGGTAGATGGAAGAATCAGCTTTTGACTGATTTTTAGCTGGTTTGGATTGCTGATGTTGTTGAGTTTTGCGAGTTCTGCAACTGTGGTGTTGTATCTGCTGGCGATCGCTGCTAACGTGTCTCCTGGCTTAACCTCGTAACCTGTATCAGTATCTGTTGGCACTACAGGTTGTGGTATAGCAGGTGCAGATGTTGTTGCTAGTGGCTGTACCTGCTCAATTGGAGATATTGTCTGCTTAGTCTCTGGAAAGAACTTTGTTTTGTCCTCATCAACAAGAGCCGGTAATTGCGGCACTGCTTCTTTGCCGATGCTGGTTTGTGGCAATTTTTCTACTAAATTTTTCTGCTGCACCGATGCAGTAGTTTTTGCTAAATTTTTCGACTCCCCAGACCGCAACTCCGCCAGACTTGCTCTTAAACGGTTCGATTTTTCTTGTAAGTGATACAGGGCAAACTCTTGCTGTGCTTTTAGTTTAGCTTTAACTTCATCACTGGCAACTGTAGTTTCGTTACCTATTGTTGGTACTTTGCTTGCCTGAAAAGCGGTTTTTACGCCATCTGTAACATTAGCAGTTGGAATCGGCTGTATTGCCTCTCCATCATTTGTTAATTGCGACTGGTTGATGGAATTTTTGCCGTTCTCTGGTGCCGGAACTTGCACAGACATTCCACTTGCCGCAACTTGCAATTTAGCTTCAAGCCCTGGCAATTGTGAAATTGCTGTTGGTTCCACAATGACAGGATTTTCTGGCATGGTCGCTGAGGAGACTAGTTTGGTCTCCAGCTTTGTGGGAACAAATTTCACCTCAGTGTCAGAAACAGCAGGAAGGTTTGAGGCTGCCTTTTGGCTACCCACGGGTGCTGCTGCTTGGGCTTGATCGCTTTGTCGAGTCACTAAAAGGCTGGTTGCCCCGACTGAGATGGCTAAACCAATCATGGCGGCTTGTGCGCGCATTCGACGATTGATCTTGAAGTTTACCACACTTAATTGTTCGATCAGGGCATCATCACTGCTGGGGGTATTTTTCAGCACAGCCTTTACTCTTTTTTTCAATGCTCGTTTCAAAGACGACCTCCTAATGATCACTAGCGCTTAACTGACCTCGATTTTGCAGTCGGAATACTAGTCAATGATTTAGATCACATCGAATGATGAATCTTGATCACATTCACCAGAGATACTTACGCAAGATTAACTTGCTTCTCTGATTTAGACAAGTTTACACCTGTTAGCAAAACATAAAGTTGCTGTGCTTACTTGTCCGCTCCACTCCTCACACCCTAGAACTTTTCGCTCTTTACAGTTGTCAGCGCTTGTTTTACTTTACTCGCTGGAAGAAGGAAACTTGATATTAGCCGAGTCTGCTTCTGTCTGTCAGCAATTTTAGTTGCTATGACTTCTAAAAAAGCGATGCCTCCTGCTGTAGATATCTTCAAGGTTTTTATCCTCGATCCGTCTTCTCAAGACGAGACTTTACGTTGATTATTCCCTAAAAGACAACCGTACAACTCTCAACTACTTTTGTCCTCATGAAATATACTTATTCAGTCAAAATAGTAAAAATGCCTTATCTGTATGGGTTTTAAGCCTTTTGTTTCCTGAGACTAGATAAATTAAATTCACTAAAATCTATCATTTAAATTGAGAATACTTTGAAATCTGATATATAAATTTCTTATATTAAACCCCTCTAATGACCAATATTTTTCAGAAATATTACTTAAATGCCCTTATTTCTAGTATAAAAAGCTTTAATTACAATGGAATTCCCGGCTGCTGAACATCCCATTCATAATTAATTCCCAGGTTTTGTAAGTATTTATACTTGATAAAATTTTTAATGAAAAACTATAGTAAATAGCCTAGTTGTCGGCGAGCTTCAAACAATCCTACAGCAACGCTTACCGAAAGATTTAGGCTACGAACCCCTGGTTGAAACATGGGAATATACAAGGTTGTATCACAAACTGATAGCGCCTCTGGCGATAAACCAGTAGTTTCGCTACCAAACACTAGCCAATCATGAGGATCAAACTGAAATTGAGTGTAATTAAAACTGCCTCTAACAGAGAAACCTAGACATCTGCCTCCACGTTGTTGATGTATGCTTTTAAAAGCTGCAAGTGAGTCGTGATAATGCAGTTTCACATAAGGCCAGTAGTCTAAGCCGGCTCTTTTAAGGTAGCGATCGCTAATTTCAAATCCTAAAGGCCCCACCAAATGTAATTCTGTACCTGTAGCCGCGCATGTACGCGCAATATTGCCTGTATTCGGGGGAATTTGGGGATTAACTAAAACTACCTGCGGCATGGTCCGTAAAACTTGGATATTGTATAAAAAGTTATGTTAACAAGACAAAATCTACCAAAAGATAGAGGCTATCTATAGGTTTTATTAATAATTATCAAGCAGTTTACATCGATTAGTTTTTTAAAACAAAAAAATAGCCAATAAAGTCTGAATTATGAAGGATGAAGGCTGAAAATTCATGCTTTATACTTCATACTTCACACTTCAAATTAAGCCAACAAGGAAGAACACAATTTGTCTTCTAGTTCAATTTCTCGTTCTTGGGTCGCCACAATAGCCTGAGTAATGACACGCTGAGAGTCGAAACCCACGCTATGTAGTTGTAGCCACTGTTGGGCTTCATTGCCTTCACGCAGGATTTTATGCAAAGGGGAGAGAAAACAACTAAAGCCTTGTTGTTTAGCGATCGCCCAAACTTCCTGATATAATTCCGCAATCCAATCTCTGGCTAAAATGGTTCTACCATCTTGCCAATGTTGCAGTGTGGCATCAAGACTAGCACTAGCGGCTGCTATTTCATTGTTAGTAGTGAGAGCAATCAGTTCTTCAGGGGAGAGGGAGCTTTGAGTTAGCGGATCTAAATCGGGATTCTCTATTATCTGCAACAAACGCGCTTCTAACAATGCGGTAATTGCGAGTAAAGCAATAGGATCTGTAACTAAATCACAAATTCGCAGTTCTAAGCGATTTAGGTCATAAGGACGGCGATCGCCATTTGGTCGTACTGATACCCATAAATGCCTGATATTTTGCATTGTGCCAGCAAGCAACTGCTCTTCTACCCATTGAATATGATGGGCGTGGCTGGCAAATAATGGTACGTAGGACGGGGTTTGAGGAAACACACCCCAACGGGTGGAGTGATAGCCAGTAGCTTTGCCATTAAAAAAGGGTGATGATGCACTTAGAGCCAGAAACAACGGTGCTTCTAAGCGGATGAAGCGACAGGCCCGCATTAATATTTCTGGATCGCTAATCCCTACATTGATATGAACACTGGCGGTGACTACGTTTGTGCCGTAGGTTTGCTCAATATAGTCATGATAAGGATTTGTGAGATCGGAACGAAAGAAGCGATCGCCCCCACTCAAAGACAGGGTACTTCCCGGAATTAGAGTGTAGTTACCCAAACTCTGGAGGTACTTTCTTAACTCCCGTCGAGGATGCAACAAGGCGCACAAGAGATTTTCGTAACTTGTGGATGGATTAGTTATGTATTCCACATTGCGGCTGTCTGGTTCCCGCATAAATCCATCCAAGTCGGCGACAATCTTATCGGAGAGACCAACTATTTCACCTTGAGGTGTACCAGTGTACATCTCAATCTCAAAGCCTTTTAATAGCACCACTAAGTTCTCCTTGGGTCTCCCAGCCTATTAATTGTATCGAATTAGACGATTTTCTGTGCTGACATTGCCGTTATCTGAACGTTAAGAATCTTTTAGCAGATAATTTATAGCGACAAACTAATTGCTTTATTCTTTAAAAATTACTTAAAACCAAAGTATAAATTTTATTTCTCTCTTGGTATAGAGATTCACGTAGTACATTAGGTTGAAAAACCCTACTAATTATTCTGCTTTTTCTTTAAAGTTGAAATTGATGGTAAACCTGACTAGCGGCGCGATGCAGTAAAGAATGTCGCCAAACAAGAGAATTCATGTCATCAGCATAACCCCCACCAATGACGCAAGCGACGGGATAACCTGCACTGACACAGGTACTTAAAACCTGCATTTCGCGGCGGAAAATGCCAGTATCAGTTAAAGCTAATTTACCTAAGCGATCGCCTATATGCGGATCAACGCCAGCATCATAAAATACTAAGTCTGGTTTGACCTCAGATAATAAATCTGGTAAGTAATTCGCCAAAGTTTGTAGGTAAGCGTCATCTTCCATACCCACGGGTAGAGGAACATCTAGATCGCTTTGTTGCTTAGTTCCTGGGAAATTTACTTCACAGTGCATGGAGAAAGTAAATACACTATCATCATCTTGGAAGATAAACGCCGTACCGTCTCCTTGATGGACATCTAAATCTACAATCAGGATTTTTTGCGCGAGTCCCTGTTTTTGTACAACGCGACAGGCGATCGCCAAATCATTGAAAATACAAAAACCAGACCCATAATTGGGAAAAGCATGATGAGTACCACCAGCAGTATTGCAAGCTAAACCCTGGCTTAAAGCCATCTGAGCCGTAAGAATTGTACCACCAACCGCTACACAGGTACGATTCATTAGGGCTGGACTCCAAGGCAATCCAATACGGCGCTGTGCTTTAAAATCTAGGGTTCCCTCACAATATGCTTTAACGTAATCTGGTGTATGAACTAATTCGATCAACTCTTGGGGTGGAAGTTGTGGCGTGTGAAACTGTTCTGCTTGTGCTACACCGTCATTCAGCAATACTTTATACAGTTTGCCGAACTTGGACATCGGGAAACGATGCCCTTCAGGTAAGGGTGCAACATAGTTTGAATGATAAATTATTGGCAAGTCCATAGGTAAATTTCAACCAACAATACAAGATTTAGCAATAGTCTATTACTGTCCAATGTAATAAAATTGATTGACTTGTTTGGATATACAAAGCAAAGCAAATTGATGATTTTTCTGATGAATTATCTCAAAAATATTTTGAATTTTAATTAATCTTTCACCTTCTAAGGTAAAATATACACAATTAAATTAAAATAACTTATGTTGTTTGATTTTTTGTAGTTAAGCATAAAAAATAAAATTAATCATGACGCAATGGATTCTCCCAATCGCACTTATTGTAGTTAGCTTGCTAACTGGATTAATATGTGAAAAATTTCTGTTTCAAAAATTAAAAAAAATCCTTATTCAGAAAAATATTCCTGGAAGTAGGATAATTTTCCAAGCTTTACATCGCGTAACTTTTATTTGGTTTGTCTTGTCTGGTTTTTCATCAGCTTTAGTTGCTGCTTCTCCTAATATTAATCCAGACTTAAAGATTGTTCTGCAAAAAATCATCACAATTATTTTTCTGTTTTCAGTCACTTTAGTTTTGTCAAGGCTGACTGCTGGTTTTGTAAATATATTTATTCGGAAAACTGAAGGGGTTTCAACTTCACTAATTTCTAATCTTGCCAAAGCTGCTGTTTTAGTTTTAGGTACATTAATCATACTACAAACAGTAGGTGTGGAAATCACACCGATAGTTACAACTTTAGGAATTGGTGGTATTGCCGTTGGTTTGGCGCTACAAGATACACTAGCAAATTTATTTTCTGGTTTTTATTTAATTATTTCTAAACAGGTAAGAACTGGAGATTATGTAAAATTAGATGCCGGGCATGAGGGTTATGTGACAGATATTACGTGGCGCAATACTACTATTAAAGAGCTTTCAAATAATGTGGTGATTGTCCCTAACTCTAAGTTAGCTTCGGCAATTTTTATCAACTATCATCTTCCTGCTAAAGAAATTACTTTAACGATGAATGTTGGGGTGAGTTACGACAGTGATTTAGAACAAGTAGAAAGAGCTACTGTAGAAGTTGCTAAAGAAGTGATGCGAGAGATTGCACCTGAACTAATCGCCAATGAGCCATACATTAGATTTCATACCTTTGGAGATTTTAGTATAGATTTTACTCTTTACATGCGAGTAAGCGAATACTTTGACCAGAGGATAGGTAAACATCTATTTGTCAAGAAATTACACAAACGTTATCAGGAATTAGGCATTTCAATTCCTTTCCCAATTAGGGATATTTATATCCAAAATAATCCAAATTAAATATTTTTTGAATTGGGATTACATGAAATCTATGCAAAAAAGAAGGTAAAAGTCATACATGACTTTTACCTTTGATTTTTATCCTACTGTGCATTAGTAGAGACGATGAATAGCGTTTCTACTAAACTTTGGTGTTACCTTCTACCGGGAGTTCTACCACCTTCGTCATTACTACCACCGTGGGGGCGAGAATTACCGGGGTCACAACCCTCAGAACCGTTACCAATTCCTTGGTTACAATTGCGACGACGTTTTTTGTCATCATCATCATCATCGTCGTCGTCATCGTCATCGTCATCATCATCACGGCGACGGACTTTTTTATCATCATCGTCATCGTCATCGTCGTCATCAACAGATTGTTCTGTCTCTGTTTGTTGAACGTTGTATTGAGACGATATATCTGCTACTTCGCCAGCGCTAACCAATGCTTTGTATATCAAAGCGCAAACTTCTGATCTGGTTGCTACTTTGTCAGCATTGAGAGTCTGGACATTGGGATAATTGACAACAATACCTCGTTCTGTGAGTGCTGCGATCGCATTACGCACATCGCTACGAATAGTTGCAGCATCAGAGTAAGCGGTCAAAATTGACTCTGTGGAACCGCTAAAGGTGTAGTTTAGCCCTCGTGCTAACGATAACAGAACTTCCAGACGAGATAAGGCTTGAGTGGGGTTGAAATTATTACCAGAAACTCCTAAAAAGCCTCTAGAATAAGCTTCGCGGATAGCACCGTAAGCCCAATATTTAGTAGATACGTCTCTAAAACTAACTGCCTGACGAATGTTTACTTTTTCAAAGGCTTGGCTAATCATCGCCGCAAATTGGGCGCGAGTTACCTGTTCGTCAGGGCGGAAAGTACCATCAGGAAAGCCTTGAATAACTTGCAAAGCTGCCAACTCTGCAATAAAGTCACCAGCCCAGTGGTTGGTCGAAACATCGCTAAATTTAGTTTGGATACCTTGGGCTACGCCGATTGCCCGGTAACTCATCATCATCTGACCAATATCATATGTAGAACTATCGTCATCACTGACTTCATTGAGTTCTACTAAGCGACCGGGTTCAGCTTTTAAAGCTTCTGCCAAGTTGTAACTGAAGCTGCTAATTGTTTGACGAACTAAAGCGAATTGACCACTGCTAAAGGAGGTGGGATAGACGCTATTTGTCGCAACTGATGAGAAGCCTTCTGTCTGGAACTGGCTAACTTTAACAGTTTGGGAACTGCTAAGGAAAGTTACTCGTTGGTCACTGACTTGAGTGAAGTAGTCATAGCTGCTAGTACCTGAGTCAATTGTGCCGTCTTCATTAGCATCGACTCCATATACAGTGCGGACAACTTGATATTCACTAGGATTAGCAGACAAAATCAGGTTAACACTGCTGAATGCTGGCAAACATTCAAATTCGCTGTAGCCAACAAAGCGGTTTTGAGTATCGTATAATCTGACGACGACGCGATCGCCTGCTTTAATGCCTTTAGTAAATTTCGCCTTGTGCTTAACTTTATATTTGTAATCACCCAAAAACCTTTCTTTTAAGTAGCCTTTGTTACGTTTAGATTTCAAGGAAACGCGGGCAATTACTTCCGAAAAGTTACCAGATGGTTGCAAAATGGCCAGGCTAAAACCTGTCTTTTTCCCTTTGACTGCTCTACTAGCTGCACTGACTTGGGTGCTGCGTTGGGCAACTACTGTTCGTCGGGTAGCAGTAGTGCTGCTGGTTTGACGTGTGGTAGTTTCTCGACGGGCGATCGCAGCTGTAATAGTCTTGGTAGACTCTTCATCTAGTTTGGCGACACGTCCAGACTTATCAGTGCGATATACCCAAACTTGCTCTGTGTTGGCAACTACTACATGCCAACCAGGTACTATAGATTGAGAGCAATTTTCTTCGGCTTTTAAACCCAAACAGCCATCAGACCAAGTTTGCTGTTGAGCTTTAACGACACGTAAACCTGAAATTTCCGAGCCTGTGCGGCCGGAAATATCCTGTAAAACAGCAACTTTGACGGGTTCTGGCAAGGCTGATTCATTACTGGCTAACTCATCGGCTAACAGTTGTTGACTTGTGGAGTTAACAGGTGTTTGTGCGACGGTGGTAGAGAATCGAGGAGCTGCGTATGCTGAAATAATTGGAGAAAACATTGCTACAGAGGTTGCAGCAACAATAACTTTACTCAAATGAGCTAAAGAACGAGTTTTTATGTGTTTCATCTCACACCGTACTAATCGGCTATTAAGTGAAGGGTTTGTGAAGTTCCCTTGACCTATTAATCCCTTTGTGCAGATGAAACTAACATCTATGGCAGAAGACAGGAGGCAGAAAGTAGGAGGTAGGAGGTAAAAGCCTTACTATTCCTGGCATTTAGCTTTTAAAATTTCCTAACCTAAGTGCATTTTGCTATAAATACATAGTGCGATGCTGGTATTTACAGCAGATTTAAATTTTGTGAGGTACAGAAGTACAAGAAAGACTTTGAATTTCTGCTTGCAGATTAGCTCTGGCAGATTGTTCTGCAACCTCAAACATGAAAGGCGTAAAATACATACGCTGTCTTTGTAAAAATTTTTCTAGAACTTGCTTGCGACCTTTAATATATTCAGTTTCTGCCACCCAAGCATATTCTTGACGGATAGCATTAGCATATTCTTGATAATCAACTGAAGCAGCCGCTAAAATTGCCAAATCAGCATCTAATAAAATTTGGCTATCAATATCATCTTCACTTGCTTGGTGATATTTGGTATTTAGGATGAGACGCTTAACAGTTGTTATCTGGCTCATAGGAATTTTCAAACTATTTAATAACTGACAAGCATATTCAGCGCTTCTTTCTTCATTATCTTGAGAATGAGTATCATAAACTACATCATGAAACCAAGCTGCAAGCTGTACAGCAAGTAAATCTTTGGTATGAGCTTGCAAAATCTGAATTTTATTTAAGACGTAATGAATGTGTTGCAGTGTATGATAGTAGCGACCAGCCGTAGAATATGCCTCAACTAACTGAGCAAAAGTTGTTTTCACCTCTAATTGATCAACCCCAAAAGATTGCAGTGTATACTGCCAGTGATTAAATAAGATATGTGTAAGAGTGCCTGTAGGCATATTGTTTAATATTGCTGCAATCAATAATAGTGATTTTGAGTAATGTATTTTGCGATCGCTTGTACTATATACTCTCTATAGTCACTTAGTTATTAAAATTTTAGTTTGATATTGAGGAATTAAAAAATGTCTACCGAAACTGGTACAGTTGCTTACATTCAAGAAAGTGAATTTGATGTTTTGTTAACTGAAGAAAAAGTTCTTGTTGTTGACTTTACTGCTACTTGGTGTGGCCCGTGTCGCCTTATCAGTCCATTAATGGAGCAACTTGCAGAGGAATACAAAGGACGCGTCAAGGTCGTTAAAGTAGACGTAGATAACAACAAACCAATGTTCAAAAAATTTAGTCTTCGCAGCATTCCCGCCGTTTTAATCTTCAAAGATGGTGAGTTAGCCGAAAAAATCGTTGGAGTTTCACCTTACGAGCAGTTTAGCGGCGCTGTTGACAAGCTTCTTTAACTAAATTCTAAATTCCTACTTTTGACTTGTTTATTATCCCTGCGCTCGATAAACTGGGTTGATTTGACGATAGGTATTGAGTAAATTCAAGAATTTCTCAAAATCAAAACTTACTGGGTCAATTCTTTGATTGGAACGGTCTACTTCTTGATGGGTAGTGATGCGATACTCTGGAATTTGACTTTGAGCAATTAACCAAGCTAGAGAATGATATTGCTCTTGCGTGTAGCCGCTATGAGCTTTAATGTAATTATCACCGCGTCCATCCGGTGGTGTTTCTAAAGAAACGTGATAAGCAAAATTATTTACAGATGGCGGTAAACCACGATTAGTCTGCACAGTTTCTGCACCATTAACACTTTCAAATACTGAATTAGCTGCGCCAAAGGCTCGCTTTTCTGGAGGGACTAAATAAACAACAGTCCCGTCTAGCTTGATTAATGTATGATAACTCGCTTGCACACTTTCATCTGTATGGGGAGTTTGAAAGAAATTAATTGCGCTGGTGGCAGAATAACCAGTTTCATGTAGTACGATTATTGGTTGATTATTGATAGGTACACCATTAATATCTTTAGTATAGCGATCGCCATAATTGCTCGGATCTATCGCTGCAATTTCATAACGAGGTTGATATCTAGCAAAAGCCTGAGTAGTTCTGTATCTTCCTGCGGTTTGCTGCGTCTTATCTGAAGATTGTTTATCTTGGTTTTTTGATGATTGTAATTGTGCCTGGGGATATTCACTCCAATTTGTACTAATTTCTTGATTTGATGGCGTTATTGTGGTAATTTGTGATTGATTTATTTTTCCAGCCAAGAGTGCCACACTTAAAGCTGTGAACATTAGAGAAATTATAAGCACCCTGGTTACCCAGTCTCTAAAACTCATTTTTTTAGGTTTGAGAATACAGCTAAAAATAACTTTAATATAGCAGTCCTGAATGATTCGTGAACAATAATATCCCTGACTTCTCAAAGCAGTCAGCAATCTGAACCTCTCGATTTTCACAAATGAAATTGGTTTTTGAAATCAAAGTTAAGAATTTAATTTAACCGAAACGCCCTGAAACATAGTCATGAGTACGAGCGTCTAGGGGACTATTAAATATTTGACTTGTAGTACCAAATTCAACCATTTGACCAATACGACTCTCATCGGTGCTAAAGAAAGCTGTAAAATCAGAGACGCGAGCTGCTTGCTGCATATTATGGGTGACGATTGCAATTGTTAATTCTGATCGCAAACTATGAATCAGTTCTTCAACTTTCATGGTAGCTATGGGATCAAGCGCTGAACAAGGTTCATCCATTAACAGAACTTTTGGTTGGATAGCTAAAGCACGAGCAATGCAGAGCCGCTGTTGTTGGCCGCCTGAAAGTCCCAAAGCAGATTTATCTAACTTATCTTTTACTTCATTCCAAAGGGCTGCACCCTTCAAGGCGGATTCAACAATTTCATCTAATTCTGTTTGCGATCGCCTACCATCTATTCTGATACCATAGGCTACATTTTCATAAATGCTCAGAGGAAAAGGGTTGGGTTTTTGAAACACCATCCCAATTTGACGACGCAAGCGATTTAGGTTAATCCGCGGATCATAAATATTCTGACCAAAAAACTCTACTGTTCCTTCCACCTTTACCGAACCTTCTAATTCGCTAATGCGATTCAGGGTTTTGATAAAAGTAGACTTACCACAACCACTAGGCCCAATAATTGCAGTGACTTGGTTTTGATAAATATCTATTGATATCCCTTCAATAGCTTTGGAAGTAGCGTAATAAAAGCTCAGGTTTTTAACTTGTATAGCGGGAATTAAGTTATTCATATTTACTTAAATGGCACAATAGATATCAATGAAACTATGTTTTTATTTAATCTTGCTCTTACTTATAACTAAGCGCGAAAACAGACTAATACAAAAAACTAAGCTGAGTAAGACCATAGCAGCAGTCCAAACCAATTGGCTTTTTTGCGGATCTGGATCGTTATAGAGATTAAAAATTAACACTGGTAGAGAAGCCGTAGGACTTAATAATCCAGATGACCAATCTAAACTGGACAATGCTGTGAATATTAGGGGTGCTGTTTCACCAGATGCACGAGCTACGCCGAGTAAAATACCTGTAGTAATTCCGGGTATGGCAGAATTAACAACGATGCGAAGAGTGGTTTGAAAACGGGTACTTCCTAAGGCTGCGGCTGCAAGACGTTGATCTATAGGAACTAGTTTTAAGGCTGCTTCTGTGGTGAGAATGACTATGGGTAATATCAATACGGCTAAAGCAAAACCACCTGCGATCGCACTAAATCCTTTGGTGACTAAAACAATTACACCATAAGCAAACATACCTACAATAATTGAAGGCACACCCGTCATGATTTTAGCGATAAAGCGAACAAAATGAGATAATGGGCTATTTTGATTAAATTCTGCTAAAAATATCCCTGTTAATATCCCGACAGGAATACTCAATAGGGAACCAATGGCCACAATTGTGATACTTCCGGTAATAGCATTACCAAATCCGTAGTCAATTACTGGGTTGAAAAATAAGTCTGGTTTTAAACCTGGTATTCCCCGTTTGGGAATTTCCCATAAAATAGATAGTAAAGGAATTAACGCTAAACCAGTGGCAGCGAAAGCGATCGCATTCATGGCATAAGTAAATAATTTTCTAGCCGTTGGTAAGGGACTACATAATTCTGCTGCTAGTAAGGATTTATCTATTTCAGACTGTTGATAACTACTCATGTCTCTCAATTATTTAGTTTCTTATCTATTTTTCTGACCAACTAACCGTACCAATAATACAGCACAAATATTCACAACTAAAGTCAATCCAAATAAAATCAACCCCAAATAGCTCAAAGCGCCAATGTGTAATCCTGGTTCAGCTTCGGGAAATTCGTTGGCTATTATGGAAGGAATTGTATAGGCTGGATCAAGTAAGGAAAGACTGATTTGAGCGGAGTTACCAATTACTAAAGTAACCGCCATTGTTTCGCCCAAGGCTCTACCTAAAGCCAGCATCGCTGCACTGACAATTCCAGAAAATCCATAGGGGAGCAAAACTCGAAAAATTGTTTCCCAACGGGTGCTACCCAAAGCCATTGAAGCGCTACGTAATTCTTTTGGAATAACCAATAAGACATCACGAGTAATAGCTGCCATTGTCGGCAGAATCATAATGGCAAGAATAATTCCCGCCGTCAACATATTGCTTCCTGCCGGATCTTCTGACTTAAATAGTGGTATCCAATTAAAACTACGAGCTAACCATTTCTGTACAGGTTCCAAAACTGGAATAAAAACAAAGATTCCCCATAATCCAATAATAATGCTGGGAATGGCGGCGATTAATTCCACAACAAATGCCAGCGTTGCTTTTACAGATATCGGCAAGAAATTTTCACTAGTTACTAATGCAATTAGGATTCCAATTGGTACAGCCAGAAAAATGGCGATCGTGCTACTAACTAAAGTTCCGTAAATATATGGCAATGCACCAAAAACTTGGTTTCCAGTATTCCAAGTTTGATTCCACAAAAAACCGAAGCCAAATTCCTCAACTGCTGGTTTAGCTTGTTGGTAAATTACCCAACTCATGATAAATAATACGGCAACGGTAATCGTGGCAAAAGTATATATTAACCGCGTAAATCCTTGATCAAACAAAAAGTTTATACCGCTGTTACCTGTTAGTTTAGGTTGAGTAAAAGAGTTATTTTCATCTGTTTCAGATAAATTTGCCATAAAAAATCAGTAATTTAACTATACTAAATAAAATGCCAATACTAGTTTATTTGTAAACATCGGTAAGTCTAATCCCCGACTTCTTTAAGAAGTCGGGGATATCGTTCTTCTTGAATGATCTAATTCTAATACTGGTATAGTAGGGTGAAATTTTAATCACTCCACTTATGCACAGATTAGAGTTTATTTAACACTGCTATTTACTGTTTCCAGTACCCGATTTACAACATCGGAGGGAATTTTTGTGTAGTTCAGATCATCATTATATTGTTGACCATCTTTGAGTACCCAATTAATCCATTTCTTGACAGCATCTGCTTTAGCGGCAGTAGGATACTGTTTGTAAATCATCATCCAGGTAAGACCTACAATAGGATAACCTTGTCCTGGATCTCCTACAAATACCCGATAGTTATCAGGAAATTTCACAGATGATAAAGCTGCATTAGCAGATTGCAAAGAAGGAGAAACAAATTCTCCTTTTTTGTTTTGTAATTGTGCTGAATTCAGTTTATTTTTGACAGCGTAAGAATATTCTACATAACCAATAGAGCCAGGAGTACGAGCTACTAAAGAAGCTACGCCTGGATTACCTTTGCCTTTGAGGACATTTGACAAAGTCCATTCAGGAGCATTGCCAGTACCAACTCTGCCTTTAAAATAACCGCTAATGCTACTTAGGTGGTTGGTGAAAATAAAAGTTGTACCACTACCATCTGCACGGACTACAAATTTAATTGGCTGATTTGGTAAATTTGCACCAGGGTTATCAGCTTTGATTTTAGCGTCATTCCAATTGGTGATTTGACCAGAAAAAATAGCTGGCAGTGTAGCACGAGATAATTTAAGATTGCTAACACCTGGAATATTATAAACTACTGAAACTGCACCGCCAGCAGTAGGTACTAATATTACACCTCTTTTGACTTTAGCGATTTCTTGATCTTTCATGGCTGAATCACTACCACCAAAGTCAACAGTGCCAGCAGTGACTTGACGAATTCCACCACTACTACCGATTCCTTGATAGTTAATTTTTAAATCTGGATACTTCTTTCTAACTTCACGGGCATATCTTTCATAAAGTGGAGCGGGAAAAGTTGCGCCTGCACCGTTGAGAGTTTGAGCCTGAGCAATCGCTGTCAAAACAGGACTAAATGCAACAGCAGATGCTACGACTGAGGTAGTAAATACTTGGTACAAAGTGGTGGTGGAAAAAGTCATATTACTCCGTAGTTTTAGGAATAGCTCTTGTAGTAATTGCAGCTATACAAAGACTTGTATTATTTAATTATTGAAATCAAGTTAACAATAGGTAAATAAGTGATTAAGAAATTACCAAGCTTTATTAATTAAAGTAACGTCTACCATTGAAAGTCCTATCACAGAGTACTATCCAGTTATTTAGCTTCAAGCTCATTTTACTCACAACAATGCTCCTCTTCTGTCTGATGCTCTGTGACTCCAAAGGGCTAGGAAATTGATCAGGTTAATAACCAGTGAACACTTTGCCCATCACTGTAACAAAAATGACTTACTGAGGTAATAAAAAAATTAATTTTTGATTATAAAGTGGTTAAGCTTTAATCATATTTTTGATTATGATCATGCTGTTAAGCAGCGATAAGTTTAAGTATCTATCGAGAGATGATTATTGACCTGATATTTGCTGAAAAAACGATATTTATCATTATTTTTGTGTCTTCATTAACCACTGAAAATCAGTTATTAGAGTATTTTTTATTTATAGTTATAAAATATACTTTAATTTTGTACACTTGCTTAAGTATATATTTATTTTAAAGTATAATATGTTAAGGTATCTGCCAATTTGCTAATGATTAATTAAATCGGTAGAGCATAACAAAACTAACTATGCAGTTAGAAACAGCACTAATGTTGATATTCTTTCTGTCTTCTGGCATGAATTGTATTATCTATATTTCAGTCTCAGTGTTGTAGCGATCGCACCCTTTCTATTTATAGAGTAAATACTACAAACTCATATTTTACTTAAAGAGTTAGTAAAATATTACGGCAAATTTATTTAAATTTTAAAAAATAAACATATTCTTTTTGATATCAAGAGTATTAACATGTCTAGGCATTATTTATTGATGGAAATGTTTTAAATTAATCCGAAAAATTCACAAATACATCAATAAAAACCTAAAAAATTGTAAGAAAATGTGGTATCGTATTTTACAATAAATATTGAAGAGAGCGATAATTTTTTACCTTACTCTTAAACAGGTATCTAATATCAGCATATTTGCTGTTTAACCGAATTGAAGAACATTAACTTCCAGTGTTGAAATCATCGTAGTAATACAGAGCCACGGATTTTTATGATTGCGTTTAGTCAATATCTATACACACACGATTTTCTAGCATGAATAAGCTAATTCCAGCAATCAAAGTTAAAAATCTCAGCCTTTACTACAACACCCAAAAAATCCTGGAAGGGGTGTCAATGGATATTTACCAGGATAAAGTAACCGCAATTATTGGCCCTAGTGGTTGTGGTAAGTCTACTTTTATAAAATCCCTGAATCGGATGAATGAATTAGAAGCCGAAGTGCGGGTTGAAGGGAGAGTAGAATTTTACAATCAAAATATTTATGAACGTCGAGTCAATTTAAATAGATTACGCCGCCAAGTCAGTATAGTACTGCCTAAACCAAATCTTTTCCCCATGAGCGTTTACGATAATGTTGCATACGGGGTAAAAATATTAGGATGGCGACCGAAAGTAGAATTGGATCAAATTGTCGAAGCTGCCATCAAAGACGCTGATCTTTGGGATGAAGTAAAAAATAAACTGCATAAATCCGCTTTAGAGCTTTCTGGCGGTCAACAGCAGCGACTCTGTATAGCGCGTGCTTTAGCTGTCAAACCCAAAGTCATTCTCATGGATGAACCTTGCTTTGGACTTGATCCGATGGCAACTACAAAAGTAGAAGGTTTAATTCAGAGTTTGCGTTTGCGATCGGAATTAACAATGGTGATTGTCAGTCATAATTTGCAGCAAGTCACGCGCATATCTGATTTCACTGCTTTTTTCCACACAAATGAAAATCGCATTGGTCAAATGGTAGAATTTGGACTTACAAAAAAAATTTTTTCTAACGCTCTTGATACACGCACTCGTGAATATGTGTTAGCTCGTCTTGCTTGCGGCAAATAAACTATTACAAAAATTGAACAAATAGAATATTTATTTTAGGCAGTTTTACGGTTATCACATAGTTTGTGACCCAGATATAACATGGGTAATTTACTGGCTTGGAAATATTTTAGTAATCTAAGCCACATTGCTTGTGGTAATTTATGAGCTATGCCAAAACAACTGAGTTAAATGGCTCAGGTAGTATCACCAACATTCAGCCATCTGAACCTACTGTTAGCAAAACCGGGATAGCGGTTTTACTATTAGATGCAGAAAATTTACAACTTAACCCTGAAACTGAAAAATTTTTAACAACAGTTTGTACCTGTCCGATTCAAATTAAAATCGCCTTTGCCAATTGGTGTAGCATGGGCAAACTAGATGTAGAGTTGCATGGACGTGGTTACGATTTGATTCACGTTCCTGTGGGTAAGGATAATGCTGATGGGAAAATGATCGCCTTTGGTTCATCTATTCACGAACGATACCCAAAAGCTAGAGAAGTTTTAGTTTGTTCTTCAGATAAAGTGATGACTAACCTCTGCAACCATCTACAGCAATATGGTTTAACAGTATATCAAGTGAGTAAACAAGCTGAAGATATTGCCGTATTGAATAGTTATACAGGTCAACTTGTGAAATCTGCGCCTGAAATCCCGGCGATTGCCCAATTTATTCTACAAATCAAAGAGTTAATCAAAGCCGAACAAAAACGTAATCATAGTTGTTGGATTAAGTTAGATATTATTTCACAAAATTATAAAAATAAGTATAAAATAACTATCAGTCAGGTGGCTGCTAAATACTTTCCTGGAAAGAAAGCCAGAGAAATATTTGTTAACTATCCTGCGGAATTTGTGATTCATCAAATTGAGCCAGATTCCGCAATGTATATCACATTATTTGAAATTAATTTAGACAAAAATGATGTTGTTGTAAGTTCTGTCAATCTGCCATTAGCTAACAAGGTAGATTTAGAACACGCACTTACAAATATTATTCATAAATTAACCATTCACTCTCCTGGAAGTTACATTAATATTGGACTTTTAAGTGGTGAGTTTAAGCAAGAGTATGGTAAACCAATTACTGAACAAATCAAAAGTTTGCAATTGAGTGGTAATTTTATTAAATTTTTGCAGTCATGTAATTCCTTTCAACTCAGGCAAACTCCAAAAGGATGGGACATAGCAGTTAAATAAACTCCTACCCAAACCCTTGCTTATATAGGTGTAATGATGTAGGATGCTGACATAATTATTGCTGAAGAAGGACTTGATAATCTAGCAAAAAAGGCAGAATTTACACATAGATAAGCTTTAGTGCTAGATTTTCAGGATTTATGGAAATTTCTTCTATTCACTTCTATGTAGACAATGCCACAGCTTGGCGGAATTGGTTTGTATACTATCTTGGGTTTAGCGCCGTCAGTAGTGAGATTAGTTCATCTCACACCTGTACCGAAATGGTGCAGAGTGGTGCTGTCTGTTTTTTGTTGTCTTCACCGTTATTACCCACAAGTCCTGTAGCGGAGTTTCTGCGTCAGCATCCTCCTGGTGTAGCAGATATCACTTTTACTGTCCAAGATGTAGAAACAGCGATCGCACAAGCAGCAGCACAGGGAGCTACAATCTTAGAACCCATCCAACAATATACTGGCTGTAAGTGCGGCAAAATTGCGGCGTGGGGTGGAATGACTCATACCTTGATAGAAAAAAAAGCGGATGAGAAAAGGGAAGTACGCAATCGCCCCATTTTTACGACGATCGACCATATCGTTTTAAATGTACCAGTCGGTGATTTAGAGCCTGCTGTGGCTTGGTACAAAAACGTCCTAGATTTGCAACCACAACAAACATTTAAAATTAAAACCGATCGCTCTGCGTTGTACAGCCAAGTGCTGGTTTCTCACAATAGAAGTGTACAATTACCCATTAATGAGCCAGCTTCGAGTAATTCTCAAATACAAGAGTTTTTGGATGTGAATCGTGGCGCAGGGATTCAACACATCGCCTTGCGAACATCAAACCTGATCAGTGCGATCGCTCAATTACGTAGTCGTGGTTTATCTTTACTATCGGTTCCGCAGACTTATTACTCGCAGCTAAAAAAGCGGCCAGAATTTCCTTTATCGCCTTTAGAACTAGATGCGATCGCTCAACAAGAAATTTTAGTGGATTGGCAAGTTAATAGCCAAAACGCACTATTGCTGCAAATTTTTACCCAACCCATATTTGAACAGCCGACGTTTTTCTTTGAGTTTATTGAACGGCGTTTCCAAGCTCAAGGTTTTGGTGAAGGTAATTTTCGGGCTTTATTTGAAGCCATTGAAAGCGAACAAATCAAACGCGGAACTTTGCAATAAAGCAAAAAATGCCAACTTGGCTACACATACCTGAATATCGCTGCTAAATTATAAATGGGAAATAACTTGCGGGCTTGATAAACCAACTTTTACTACACTAAAAATGTAACGGACGGAATTTAGGTTGGTTGCTTATTTCGTTCTCTCTTGTTAGAGGTTGCTGCTGTTTTTATTGTAGCGATCATCATCAAACTTCTTCATCTTGAAAAGGACAAACATACCAGAAAGTCCTCGTTGATTACTCCTATCCCTTCCTCGTCCATTTTTATATGGACGAGGGTATTTTTTTATTTGGCAGAATTTATCCCAACTACCCCGACAATAATTAAAGCGATAGATAAAAACTTAACCAGAGACATTGATTCACGAAACCAAATAACACCAATACTAGCAATTAAAGCTGTGCCTAAACCTGATCCAATAGAATAAGCAACATTGACTTCAATTTTTTTGATAGCTAAAGTCAAAAAACTAAAGCAAATCCCATAACAGATAAAAATTAATACTGAAGGAATAGTTCTAGTAAATCCCTCAGACAATTTCATGGAAGTTGTTGCGGCGACTTCAAACAAGATTGCAGTAATGAGATAAAGCCAACTAGTTGTCATATCTATTAAAAATGATTAATCGAGATGTACTACAAGTGAGTAATGAAAAATACTCACTTATACAACTCAGCACAATAAGTTAAAATTTTAAATTAATAAATCAACTAATTCTGCTATTTTTACGACAACTATAGCAATCTTACAAAGCACCATTAAAAATCTGATTAGCAGTCAGTTGCAAATTTGGGAAAGTAAAAGATATAGGAATCATATTTGATTTCTGAAAAAGTGTACGAGATAATACAGAGGAATATATCTGTCTAAGAACAAACAATGATAGATCAGCATCTACAACCTGCGATGCCTGCGGCGGGCGTAGCCATCGCAGAACTACAAGAATTTATAGATAGTCGCCCAGATGCCCGTGAGGTGAGAAAAGCTCTCTTCTGTAA
>NZ_JADEXZ010000067.1 GCF_015206815.1 Fortiea sp. LEGE XX443 | reverse complement strand
TGTTGGATGAGGATCTCTTGCCAAATGTTTAAGAATTTGTAATTCTACATCCATTGCCCTACTTTCCTTCCAGAGTTTTTTCTTTTCATCCTTTTATTCAGAATACTCGGAAAGTGACAGAAGAGGGTTAGTGCATTAAATTTTTCGACAATGCCCTGCTTCAAACTCAGCGATCGCCTCTTGAGCAAGCGCCTCTAATTTACCGTCTTCGATGTCTTGCTCTATCTGCTCGTCCCAGCGTTCGTAGTCTAAATCAAGAAACCATAGCCTCAATTTCTCAAACTCATTAGATGGCAACGAAAGGATTGCTGCTTCGATCTGCTCCAAATTTGACATAACCAGTTCTCTCCGTTCTTGAGCAAATTATAGCTTCACTAAAAGGGGCAGATAATACCTCTGCATTTTAAGCTACTGAGTTTCCTGCTAAACACCTTCTAAAACCTGTTAGTTAGATTTTAAAGTCTGCGATCGCTCCCCTATCCAATCTTGTAGAATCGGATTGACTAACTCTGGTGCTTCATCTTGCGGGCAATGTCCTACCCCTTCCAAAGGTATAAACTTTTCTACTGATGGGTAGTTACCTAACTCTCTACCTAGATGTACTGGTTCCCAAGGATCGGCTGTTCCCCATAAAATAATTGCCGGACAAGGTAGTATGGGCAGTAAGTCTTCTGGTAAAGGCCCTGTGGAATAAGAAGTGAATGCCAGAAACACAGCCACAGCACCGGGATCTTTTGCTGGCGCTGTCAGAATATCGACTAACTCATCTGTGACTGTCTCTGCATTGGCGTAAGCTTGCAGCAAAATTTTCCGCACTGTTTTTGGTTTGGCAACTTGATTAAAAAAGAATTGCCCAATTGGTTTGACAGATAATACACGTTGTAAAAGCGGCGCACCAACCCGACGAGTCCAAGGCAGAGTTTCGCGTTTGCGATCGTGTAGTAATCTCAAAGAACAGTTGATTAAGGCAACTCCCAAAGCAATATCTGGGTTACTGACTGCGGCTTGCATGGCTACAATACAGCCAATGGAATTCCCCACTAAAAAAGCTGGCTCACCAACGACTTCACGACAGAAGTCTGCTACTTGCTGTCCCCACAGTTCCAAGGTGTAAGCAATTTTTTCGCCTGGCTGAGGTTTCGCAGAACCACCGAAACCAAGTAAATCTATTGCATAAACACGACAAGTTTCTGCTAATACTGATATGTTTTTACGCCAATGCCACCATGAGGCTCCAAAGCCATGCACTAAAACAACGGCTGGCCCGGTAGTTCCTTGAGTTTGATAGCAAATTGGGAACCCCTGCCACATCCAAGTTTGTGCTGTAAATGCAGTTGTAGAAGTCTTCATCTGAATTTTTATTTATTAAATTTAATATTTTGTAACAATTTGGTAATTTATCTTAAATTGTAGAAGCATTTTGTAAAGATTGTACAAGCGATAAATTATGAAAAAAATAAAATAATAGCTATATTTACTTAAATACAAGTATAAATATTTAGTTAAATCGCTTAAGAATTTGATGAATAGGTACATGTGAAAATTACATACCAATAGATTAATGTAATAATTTTACCAACGGTTTAATATTCAGTAGTTTTACAATTTACGGTTTCTTCGTTCGTCTCTACAATCATTTGGTATCGAGCATCGGCGATAAGGTGGTTGGCACTAAAAAAATGACGCTAAATTTCACCTAAACTTTTGTTCCTAGTTCCTTCTGGTTGACGAAGATGACTACACTAGAAACAATTTATACTCCTGTTGGCGGCTATGCCCCAGATTTTGAACTGCCAGGAATTGACGAACGAGTACACCATCTCCGCCGTTATCTAGAAAAGTTCCGTGCAGTTGGCGTTATTTTTATATGTAACCACTGTCCTTATGTCAGCTTATATCTAGACAAGCTCAAAAAAATCCAAGGGGAATTTACAGGGAGCGGCTTTTCATTAATTGGGATGAATGGCTGTGATGCAAATAAATACCCTACAGAAAGCTTTGAAAATATGAAAGCTTTTGCCGAGCATCACCGGCTGAACTTTCCCTATCTCTGGGATTCTACTCAAGACGTAACAAGAAGTTTTGGGGCGATTAAAACTCCAATGGCTTTTTTAATAGATAGTCATGGTATGGTGCGTTATAAAGGGCAAATTGACAGTTACCCGCAAGCACCATCATCTGCGAAAGACGATTATTTGCGAAATGCGATCGCCGCTTTATTTAAAAGTCAAGCAATTAACCCGCAGGAAACAGAAGCAATAGGAACTACATTGATTTGGCGCAACTAGACATAGATAGTCATTGTGCTGCTATCTTAAATTGGAGGCAATTGCAACTTTTTCGATAAAGCGTAACTTCATGGGAACGAATTACCGACGGGTTTTACTTAAACTAAGCGGTGAAGCCTTAATGGGCAACATGGGCTATGGAATTGATCCAGAAGTGGTTAAGGAAATAGCACAAGAAGTAGCAGAGGTGATAGCCACTGGCGTTCAAATCGCCATAGTCGTTGGCGGCGGCAATATTTTTCGTGGCGTAAAAGCGGCATCGGCGGGGATGGATAGGGCAACCGCTGACTACATCGGCATGATTGCCACGGTAATGAATGCCATGACGCTGCAAGATTCGCTAGAACGAATAGGAGTCCAGACGCGCGTACAGACTGCGATCGCCATGCAAGAGTTAGCAGAACCGTATATTCGTCGTCGTGCCATCCGTCATCTTGAAAAAGGACGGGTGGTAATTTTTGGTGCTGGTTCCGGAAATCCCTTCTTTACCACTGACACGGCTGCGGCCTTAAGAGCCGCAGAAATTGATGCGGAAGCGATTTTTAAAGCCACCAAGGTAGACGGAGTATATGATGCTGACCCTCATATTTATCCTAACGCCAAACGTTTTACTAGCCTTACCTACGCTCACGTTTTGACTCATGATTTGCGAGTGATGGATAGTACTGCGATTGCCTTGTGTAAAGAAAACAATATCCCAATTCTTGTATTTGACTTAACGGTGCGAGGTAACATCCGCCGAGCAGTCATGGGAGAATCAATCGGCACCCTTGTGGGAGGTTCTTGTGAAATTAGCTGAAGCTGAGAGTACGATGCAAAAAACCGTTGAGTCAACTCAACGAGCATTTAATACGATTCGCACTGGTCGCGCCAATACCAGTTTATTAGATAAGGTGTTAGTGGATTATTATGGCTCACAAACACCCTTAAAATCACTGGCAAACATTAGCACACCAGATGCCACAACAATCCTAATTCAGCCTTACGATAAAGGCAGTTTAAATATTGTTGAGAAGGCGATTTCCCTTTCTGATGTGGGTTTAACGCCCAGTAATGACGGTTCGGTGATCCGGCTGAATATTCCGCCATTGACAAGCGATCGCCGTAAAGAATTAGTCAAACTTGCTGCTAAGTACGCTGAAGAAGGTCGTGTTGCTATTCGTAATATCCGCCGAGATGCCATAGACTCGATTCGCAAACAAGAAAAAGCCTCAGAAATCTCTGAAGATGAGGCAAAAGACCAACAAGATAAACTGCAAAAACTCACAGACAAATACACAGCTAAAGTCAACGAATTGTTGGCAGAAAAGGAAAAAGACATCACAACTGTCTAAAGTATGAAGTGTGAAGTGTGAAGTATGAACTTCTAGAATTCATAATTTCACTAAAAGTGTAAAAAATGAAGGATAAAAAAGGGTGCATCCACTTTCGGCAAATAGTTCGCGTGGTGTGCCAAGCGCAGCGCAAGCGCGATAGGCGGACTTTGTTTGTGTAGCCGCGATTTCTAATCGCCTGGTGTTTTTCTCCGTTTAACTCCCATCCTTTATAGGTGGAGTAATTTCATACTTCAGACTTCATACTTCAGCCTTATTTTGACAGCCGCATTTGCTAGTGTAGTGCTATCAGGGTTTATAGTTAGCCCAGCAGCCAGCTAGGCAAAAGAGGTTTAACATGGCTCATTTAGATATGCGTCGCCCTCAAAATACTAACGGCGATTTTTATGTAGATACTACCTGTATTGATTGTGATACCTGTCGCTGGATGAGTTCTGAAGTTTTTTCTCGTGTTGATGAACAGTCGGCAGTTTATCATCAACCAACAAATGAAGCGGAAAGATTAGCTGCACTTCAAGCACTTTTAGCTTGCCCTACAAGTTCTATTGGTACAGTTGAAAAACCTAAAGATATCAAACATGCTCAACAAACTTTTCCGATTTTGGTAGAAGAAAATATCTACCATTGTGGCTATCATTCGGAAAAATCTTACGGTGCTGCTAGTTATTTTATTCAATTACCAGCAGGTAATATTTTGGTTGATTCTCCCCGATTTACACCACCTTTAGTTAAGCGGCTAGAAGAGATGGGGGGAATTCATTATATGTATTTAACTCATCAAGATGATGTTGCTGATCATGAGAAATTCGCACAGCATTTTCAGTGCGATCGCATCCTCCACGCTGATGATATTTCTGGAAATACTCGTAATGTGGAAATCCAGCTAACAAATTTAGATCCATTTGTGCTAACTTCAGATTTATTAATTATTCCGGTTCCTGGACATACAAAAGGACACACAGTTTTACTCTACAAAAATAAGTTTTTGTTTACAGGCGACCATTTGGCTTGGTCAGAAAGTAGACACCAATTGGCTGCATTTCGTGGTTACTGCTGGTATTCTTGGTCAGAACAAATTAAATCAATGCGGAATTTGGCTAATTACTCTTTTGAGTGGGTGTTACCGGGTCATGGAAGGAGATTTCATGCAGATGTTGATACTATGAGTCAGCAAATGCACAAGTGTATTGAGTTGATGGAGAGTCTTTGATTCTAATTGGTTTAGATACCCGACTTCTTCAAGAAGTCGGGTATCTTGTTTATGACGAATAATTTAGGATGGCTACACAACCTAGATGCAGAAAGAGATACTCAATCCAACATTCAAATATTATCTATTTGTATTTTCATCTACGCTATCTGCGCTTCTTTTAGCGGTATCTGGGTAGACTGAACCCCATTGTTTTACCGCTTCTGCTGATTCTTTGGCAATTCTTTCAACTCGTTTACCAGGAGCATCTTCGGTTTTACGGGCTTCTCTATTCCATTCGCCTGTGGTTTTTGGTCTATCAGCATCATCCTGATGTACCACTCTATCAAGTTCTCTGGTTAGAGATTTGTTGCTACTACGGTCAGTATTAATGTTTGTGGTTAGCACTAAAAACCCAATTAGTACCACAGTCACAAGCTGCTTTACCTGAAGTCTATTAAGCAGGGAACTGACGTGAGAAAATGCTTTAGAAATCAAATTTATCATGACCAGAATGTACTCCGTTATCTTTATATTTTGGGAACTAATTGGCTGGCTTCAAGTACAAGTTAGTGATGAAATTTAGTCAAAATCTAACCTAATTTATGAGCCAAACAGCTTTTTCAATGACATATCAAGACTATCTGTAACAAAGGTAAGTATTCCTCTAGCAGAAGTCAGAGCTTGCTGATGACCAATAGACGCATATTTAATGCTGTACAATCCGAAGCATTAACTGCTTTGTTAAGCAAATCTATATCTGAAGTGCTAACGCTCTCAACTTAGAGTAACCTGATATTTTTATATGTTCGATTTTCCGGCTTGATAAATACTTCCCTTAACAGATGTTGTTGGTCGAAACTATAATCTGTGTGGGTTGAAGAGCCACCATCGTAGACAGGTCTTTTAAGGGGAGTGTTTGATAAGTCGGTATTGCCCTTGAAAGGCCAGAGGGTTAAGCTCCCATCGTATCCCGATTTCACTACCAAATTCTGTAAAAGCTAATCAAAATAACCATGACTGGGAGCCAAAAAAGTGCAAATCACTAAGCGTAATGTCGAGTTGAGAGTAGATGATAGCTTAATGCGGGTTTATGTTGCCTCTCCCAAAGCAGGGGGAACTTACCCAGGCATTTTGTTTTACAGTGATATCTATCAATTGGGTAGTCCAATGATTCGCTTAGTTAACTACCTAGCAGGATTTGGCTATGTAGTAGCCGCACCAGAAATTTTTCATCGCCTTGAACCAGTCGGTGCAGTCATTGAGCCGGATGATCTTGGGAGAATGCGGGGTAATGATGATGCGCGGCAAACGGCGATCGCAGAGTATGATGCAGATGGTCTTGCTGTCATCAATTTTCTGAAAGCAGAAATAGGTGTTGATCCGAATAAAATCGGCACTCTCGGCTTTTGTATTGGCGGACATTTATCTTTTCGCGCTGCTTTCCACAACGAAATTAAAGCCTCTGTCTGCTGCTACCCGACTGGTATCCCCAGTGGCAAACTTGGTAAAGGGATAGCCGATACTATCCATAGATTCAGTGAAATTAAAGGTGAAATGCTGCTCATACTTGGTACACTTGACCCTCACATCCCAGAAAGCGATCGCCTCACCTTAATTAAAACCCTTGAGGATGCTAGTATAACTCACGAAGTACTACTATATGAAGCAGAACATACCTTCATGCGCGACGACGGTTATCGTTACGACGCGGCTGCGGCTACTTCTGCTTGGGCTGAAATCATAACTTTTTTGGCAAGAATATTTGCACAGACATGATAGATGTGCGTCCCTGTGGTGAAGGGTGCGTACCCTCATTGGACTTCAGTAAGTCTATGTTATTGTTTCACCAGAAATATTAGGATGCTTTACGCAATGCCTCCATAACTGGGAGGCATTTATTTACTTTGTAATTGACTAGAAATCAATTCTTAATCCCTGTTGTGGCAATACCGCGAATAAACTGACGCTGACCAACCAAAAACAGTACCATGACTGGCACAGTTGCAATAGTAACGGCTGCCATCATCAAAGGCCAGTTATTTGTAAATTGCTCCTGAAACTCTGCCAACGCCAACTGTACAGTTCTTAATTCTGGGCGTGTGGTAAACACCAAAGGCTTAAATAAATCGTTCCATTCAGCAATAAATGTGAACAAAAACAACGTCACTAAAGCCGGACGGGCTAAAGGTAGCAGCACTCGCCACAACATTTGTAACCGATTCGCCCCGTCAATAATTGCTGCTTCTTCCAATTCTACAGGAATTGTTTGGAAATACTGACGTAACAGGAATATGCCAAAGCCATTGACAGCAGTTGGTAAAATCAGCGCCCCGTAGGTATTTATCAAGTTTCCCCACTTCAGAACCAAGAATATAGGTATGACTAACAACTGAAAAGGGATCACCAAGGTTGCTAAGACAACCAGTAGCAAGGCTTGTCTACCGCGAAATTTCAATCTAGCGAGAGCATAACCAGCTAACGCCGAAGTAATTAACTGAAATGCTGTGACGGCGATCGCTACTAAGGTAGAATTAGCAAATGCCAACAGGAACTTACCCCGCTGCCAAGCATCATGGTAGTTATCTAAAGACCAATTTTGAGGCACTATTGCTGGAGTAGTGCCTGGGGGAGCGAAAGATGTGATAAACACTACAAACAGCGGTAGTAAGACAATCAATGCGCCTAGTAGCAGCACCAATAAACTCACAATATCGCCAGATTTTAGGTTCCAGGTTGGTTTAGTCATAATTTAAGTTTGACGAGGACACAGGTACATCCCATAACTAAGGTTAAGGGATGATCACAAGAAAGATATTTTTTATCTATGACTAAATTCTTTTTCTGGAGACTGATGGCTCGAATATTGAGATGTTTCCCTGTTTGTATCACTATATCTCTATGCCTTTGCGTCTTCTTGCAGAAAGCATTTGTTTCTTTAGCACTAGAGTATCGCCCCCAGCAAAAGCTAATCTATTACATAGTGACTTGTTAAGTTAAATTAAACAACAGTGAAGATTACTCTAAATTCCTAGAGTAAATTAAACTTTAGTATCAAATGATTCATTTTACAGGAGTGAACATACCATGCAGCAGCTGGCAGCCGAATTAAAAATTGATTTCCAGAGCGAAACATACAAAGATGCCTACAGTCGCATTAATGCGATCGTTATTGAAGGTGAACAAGAAGCCTATGAAAATTACATCAAACTAGCCCAACTGCTGCCGGAAAATCACGATGAACTAATTCGCTTGTCAAAAATGGAAAGTCGCCACAAAAAAGGCTTTGAAGCTTGTGGGCGGAATTTAAATGTTGTGCCAGATTTGAAGTTTGCTCAAGAATTTTTTGCGCCTCTGCACGACAACTTCAAAAAAGCGGCAGATGAAGGTAAAGTTGTGACTTGCTTACTGATTCAATCTTTAATTATTGAATGTTTTGCGATCGCTGCTTACAACATTTATATTCCTGTTGCTGATGATTTTGCTCGCAAAATTACTGAAGGCGTAGTTAAAGATGAATACAGTCATTTGAATTTTGGTGAAGTTTGGCTAAAAGAACACTTTGAAACATCCAAAGCCGAACTCGAACAAGCCAACCGTCAAAATCTACCCATCGTTTGGAAAATGCTTAACCAAGTAGCAGACGATGCCCAAATTTTAGCAATGGAGAAAGACGCTTTAGTAGAAGACTTCATGATTCAATATGGCGAAGCTCTAAGTAACATTGGCTTCACAACCAGAGATATCATGCGCTTGTCAGCCTACGGACTTACAGCTGCTTAAAAAATTATGAAGGATGAAGTATGAAATTTAAACTTCAGACTTCACACTTCATACTTTATTGTATTTTTAAAGATAAGTATTGTTACTTACCTACTAAATTCCACGCTTTCGACGCAGCACACGTCTAATAAATCACTACATGTTTGGTCTAATTGGACATCTGACTAGTTTAGAACACGCTCAAGCGGTAGCTCAACAATTGGGATACCCAGAATATGCCGATCAAGGGCTAGATTTTTGGTGTAGCGCCCCGCCGCAAATTGTTGATCACATTAAAGTTACCAGTCTGACTGGAGAAACAATTGAAGGCAAGTACGTAGAATCCTGTTTTTTGCCGGAAATGCTGGCCAATCGTCGGATAAAGGCGGCAACACGCAAAATTCTCAACGCTATGGCTCATGCTCAAAAGCATGGTATAGATATCACAGCTTTAGGCGGTTTTTCATCAATTATTTTTGAAAACTTTAACTTGGAGCAGTTCAGTCAAGTCCGCAACATTAAATTAGAGTTTGAACGCTTCACTACAGGTAATACGCACACTGCCTATATTATCTGCCGGCAGGTAGAGGCAGCAGCAAAACAAGTAGGAATTGAACTGTCGAAAGCAACAGTTGCTATATGTGGCGCAACTGGGGATATTGGTAGTGCTGTGACACGCTGGCTAGAGTCCAAAACTGATGTCAAAGAAATTTTGCTCATCGCCCGTAATCAAGAACGCCTAAACAATTTACAAGACGAACTGGGGCGGGGAAAAATCATGGCTTTGAATGAGGCATTACCCGAAGCTGATATTGTAGTTTGGGTGGCAAGTATGCCTAAAGGCGTGGAAATTGACCCTAAAGCATTGAAGCAACCCTGTCTACTCATCGATGGTGGCTATCCCAAAAATCTAGCTACAAAAATTCAGCATCCTGGTGTTCACATACTCAATGGTGGCATTGTCGAACATTCTTTGGATATTGACTGGAAAATCATGCAAATCGTCAATATGGAAGTGCCAGAACGCCAGTTGTTTGCTTGTTTTGCCGAATCAATGCTGCTGGAATTCGAGAAGTTATATACGAACTTTTCTTGGGGGCGTAATCAGATTACCGTAGACAAAATGGAACAGATTGGTCAAGCATCAGTGAAACACGGCTTTAGACCACTACTGCTGAAGGATAAAGCGTGAAGGAAGTATGAAGTGTGAAGTATGAAGTGTGAAACTTTATCTTTTAGCCTAGCCTATGGGAAGCACCTTTGGGTCTACTACAGCCTTAATCCTTTAGCCTTCATTCTAGACACGTCAGCCTTCAGCCTTTATACTTCAGAATTTCCTTATCCTTAGTTTCTAATTTCTAAATATGGCTACCACCGAGCGTAAACCACTACTATTGGATTTTGAAAAGCCGTTAGCAGAACTATCCAACCGAATTGACCAAATTCGGCAACTAGCAGAAGAAAATGGTGTCGATGTATCTGGTGAAATTCGCAAACTAGAAGCACGCGCCACAAAACTGCGTGAGGAGATTTTTAGCACGCTATCCCCGGCTCAACGACTGCAAGTTGCGCGTCATCCCCGTCGCCCCAGTACTCTAGATTACATACAAGCGATTACTGATGAATGGATGGAGTTGCATGGTGATCGCTGTGGTGGTGATGATCCGGCTTTAATTGGTGGTGTGGCTCGTTTAGGCGGGCAACCAGTTGTTATGTTGGGTCATCAAAAAGGCCGCGACACCAAAGATAATATTGCTCGGAATTTCGGGATGGCTACCCCTGGCGGTTATCGCAAAGCCATGCGACTGATGGAACATGCTAATAAGTTTGGAATGCCAATCTTATCTTTTATCGACACCCCCGGAGCTTTGCCGACTGTAGTAGCCGAAAGACAAGGGGCGGGAGAAGCGATCGCCTATAATTTGCGAGAAATGTTTTCTCTAGATGTACCAATTATCTGCACCGTTATTGGTGAAGGTGGTTCTGGTGGCGCATTAGGCGTTGGTGTGGGCGATCGCCTGCTGATGTTTGAACACTCTGTCTATACTGTGGCTACACCTGAAGCCTGTGCCGCCATTTTGTGGAAAGATGCCAGTAAAGCTCCACAAGCAGCCGTCGCCTTAAAAATTATCTCCCACGATTTAAAAAACTTAGGAATTATCGACCAAATCTTGCCTGAACCAATTGGTGGCGCTCATTCTGACCCCCTGGAAGCCGCAACCATTCTCAAGCAAGCACTTTTAGATAACTTGGACGAACTCAAACAGTTAACATCTCCAGAAAGACGGCAACTGCGCTACGAAAAATTCCGCAAAATTGGTGTTTTTACAGAAATTGCCCACTAGGAAGTTCAAGACGAGCTATTAACTCAAGAGCAATGTTATAATTGCCTGTGGTTCTTAAAGATTTTTAACAATCTTTTCAGCCGCAGGCATTTGTATTTATAGTAAATCGGCTCAGTTAAATGAGAGATTTGTGTAGTATTTAGTCACTTACTGCAACTAAACAGCCTAAATTTCCAGATGAAAACTAATTTTCATAACTGGGACTCACTTAATGGGTAAAAATACCCATAATGACAATTCAATATAGCAATTGTCAAAAAAAATTATCGGAATTTAAGGTTAGTTTAATCTATCCAATCCGAAAGGCTTAAATAATTGGGTGGCAATGGGCTTGGGTCACTGCCAAAAAATGGGAGAAAGCATGAGTACTCAGCAGAAACGACATGCCCTAATTACTGGGGCAAGTAGCGGAATTGGCAAAGCAACTGCTTTGGCATTTGCCGAAGCAGGTATAGATGTTGCTCTAGTCAGCCGTTCTCTAGAAAAATTAGAGGCGGTAGCAACACAAGCCAAGCAAACAGGAGTAGAAGCCAAAGCTTACACCTTGGATTTAGCCAACTTACCGCAAGTAGAAGCAAAAATCAAAGCGATCGCCCAAGATTTTGGCAACATAGATATTTTGGTAAACAATGCCGGAATAGGCCACACAGGTAATTTAACTGAAACCAGTTTAGACGACTGGCAGCAAGTCATTAACATTAATCTCACCAGTGTCTTTGAGTGCGTCAAAGGAATTTTGCCAGGAATGCGCGATCGCGGCACAGGCACAATTATCAATGTAGCCTCAATTGCTGCCAAACAAGCCTTTGCTGGATGGGGAGCTTATTGTGTCAGCAAAGCCGGCCTTCTAGCTCTTTCTCAAACCTTGGCACAAGAAGAACGCGCCCACGGTATCCGCGTTACGGCCATTTGTCCTGGTGCTGTTAACACAGAAATCTGGGACACAGACACCGTTCACGTCAACTTTGACCGTTCAAAAATGTTAACCCCAGAAATTGTGGCTCAGTCAATTCTCCACACTGTCTTGTTACCACCACAAGCCGTAATTGATGAATTAATTCTGATGCCTAATGCAGGTACTTTTTGATTAGTCATTTGTTCTACCCTGCGGGAAGCCCTTCTCCTGTCGAAGACAATGCGCGAACTGCTTCGGGGTGATGTTCCTAATTTCACTAACGTAAGCGACGGGAACCGCCTTCTTTGGGAGAGGCTTCCGCCAACGCGCAACGTCTCATAGAGAAGACTGCGACTCCCTCACCGCTGGCGTGTCTATGTCATTGGCTATTAATGGATCACCCATGACCAATGACAAATGACCAACAACTAATAGCAAACATCCAAAATCTAACTGAAAATTACATCATGACTATTGCTAGTTCTAACGGTTCCAATCGTTTTCAATCTCCTCTGATTCCCGACTTGGCAGATAGTATTAATACCAGACCCGATCGCAACACTCACGACGGACGACAACCAAATTTGCACCCACCGTCTGAGGAACACATGGAGCAAATGATGGATGCTGTCAGAAACATCATAGTCGGCGTTGGCGAAGATCCTGAACGCGAAGGACTGCTCAAAACTCCCAAGCGAGTTGCCGAGGCTATGCGATATCTTACCAGTGGCTACAATCAATCTTTAGAAGAACTCGTGAATGGAGCCATCTTCGATGAAGGCCATAACGAAATGGTACTAGTTCGAGATATTAACTTCTTTAGCCTTTGCGAACACCACATGCTACCTTTTATGGGTAGAGCGCACGTTGCTTATATCCCCAATCAGAAAGTTGTCGGCTTAAGTAAGTTAGCCCGAATTGTGGAAATGTATTCCCGACGGATGCAAGTTCAAGAAAGGCTAAATCGCCAAATCGCCGAAGCGATTCAGACGATTTTGGAACCTCAAGGTGTAGCAGTAGTCATGGAAGCCACTCATATGTGCATGGTGATGCGGGGTGTCCAGAAACCCGGTTCTTGGACTGTTACCAGCGCGATGCTGGGTGTATTCCAAGAAGAACAGAAAACCCGCGAAGAATTCTTTAACTTGATTCGCCACCAACCAACATTCTTATAGAAGTGTGAAGAAAGTATGAAGTATGAAGTGTGAAGTGTATTCTTCAGCCTTCACACTTCATTCTTTAGCTCTCAGCCTTTCAAATAGGAGTGCTACTTTATCTAAATCTTTATCTCCAGGTTGAATTTCTACACCGCTCGATAAATCTATACCGTCAGGCTTGACTTGACTTAAGGCTTCTAAGATATTTTCTGGTGTTAATCCTCCGGCTAGAAACCACGGGCTACTGGGGTTGAATTCTCTTAGCATTGTCCAATCTAAAGTTTGTCCTGTACCGCCTAACTGTTGGGGGTGATAGGCATCAAGCAACAAACTATCTACATATTCACAGTATATGGATGCTTGTTTAAGATGGTCAAAACTACGTATTCTCAAGGCTTTGAGAATTTCTACACTAGGAATTTGTTCACGTACTTGGTAGCAAAATGCTGGTGTTTCATCACCGTGTAATTGTATCCCAGTTAAACCAGAATCATGAACTATCTGGCTAATCTCAATAATATTAGCGTTGGCAAAAACGCCGATTTTGTCAACATTCTCTGGTAGCTGCGTCACTGCTGCTCGAATTTGCGTTGCAGTCACGTAACGAGGCGAGGTAGGTACACAAATAAATCCTAGGGCAGTTGCGCCTAAAGACGCGATCGCCTTAGCCTGCTGTGGTTGAGTAATACCGCAAATTTTAACCCGCATATATATATTTTTTCTATTTCAAGAGCGAATTTTTGCTAATAATCTTCGGTTGCTGACTTAGTAATTCTATAATTTTGAAGGTTTTATGAATTTTGTCATTTAGGAGACAAGACATTGATGTTATCAAATTTAATGGTAGCCGCCGCCAGTGTTCCCGCTACACCCGCGTGGAATCCCACAGTAGGAATCATTATTAGCGTTAGCAGCATAGTAATTCTTTTGCTATCTACCCGAATTGAGAAACCTTTAGTTGGCCCCAAGTTACCCGTGTTGCCCGTTAGTGTTCCTACATTTATCGCGGCTATGGCTTTTGGTCATATTATCGGCATTGGTATTGTTTTAGGGCTAACTAATATTGGTCGTCTATAAATCAGAGATGACACAGACGTGAGATTTTCGATAAATCCCATACTCTGAAAACTCATTCTTGTTCTTTCTCCGGCAATGTGGCTTTCAAGTTTAGCCTAGTTGAATTTTGCTCCTGCTGTTAACTGCTAAATTAATCGTTCTTGCCTGGAGAAAGAACCATGATTTTTTGGAACGCTAAACAAGTAGATGCAACATAAATTACCCCGGATAATGTGGTTAGCATGGGCAGCGATGGGCTGCGCCCCGGCGTTGGCGATCGCAATGTTGGCAACCGGATGCGAAGAAGTGCTAGAATAAATGCGCGGAACTGTGCGAGCCTATTATTGCCCACAGTTCCACCCGTACATGATTCAAAGTGCGGCTGTGTTTGTTGCTGCTGCCCGTGAAGCCAAGCTCGAAGCGATCGTGGGACTGAGCCAGTGGCTCGCTAGTCCGAACCATCCTTCTCTACATACGCGCCAATTGTGGTTGGTCGAGCAACTGTTGTCTTCGATTCCTGGCATTGCTTATATGAATCTCAATCCTGGATACTTTGCCGATAACTATCTGCGATTAATCGACTTTGCATCGTTGCTTGGGATCTTTCCCGTTTTGACTGGCGACAGCCGCAATGCACCACCTGCTAATGAGGATATTGCCCGCGTTGCCGTTACCCTGTTGATGAATCCCGATCGCTATGCTGGCAAGAGCTATCGCCCGACAGGTCCCAAGCTAATGTCTGCCTTTGATATGGTTAAAGTCGTCCGGAAAGTGCTTGGCAATCCCGTTCTTGCTGTAAACCTGCCTATGTGGATGTTTTTGAGGGCGGCGCGATTGCAGGGAGTCTCTGCCTTTGAACTGAGCAACTTCCGCTACTACCTTGAAGATCACAAGCAAGGCGCGTTTGAGTTTGGTGCCCCGACAGACGTTGTTGAGGAGTTGACAGGACAGCCGCCAGAAGAGTTTGAAACAACAGTCCGGCGCTATGCGGCAATGCCGTTTGCCCGCAAGACCTTTGCCAATCGGTTACGCGCCTTCTGGCAATTCAATCTCGTTCCGTTTACTCCTGGGTACAACCTGGATCGGTTTGAGCGTCAGCACTTTCAACCTATGCCACCTGTATTGCAGTTTGCGATGAGGAGCGATCGTTGGCGGGTCGAACGCAATCCCCGATTCAGTCAGTCACATGAGGCATTGGATCGGAAGAAGTTGCATAGCTCAAAACCTTGCAACGATAAGTAAATGTTCATTCAGGAGGCTGCAATAGCTAAATTTGACGATCACCCTACGGTAAAATGGTGGCGGGAACAGGCTGCAAGTAACCAACCCGTCACTCCTTTTCCATTGAACTCAGACGCGCTGCGATTGCTTTGCTGGGAAGCAGGTGCTGACGATGTGGGATTTGTGGAACTTGACCGAACCGCGATCGCCGATCAGCACTCCGATATTCTACGAGCATTTCCACCCACCAAAACCCTCATTAGTTTTGTCACAAGAATGAATCGGGAAAACATTCGTACACCCATTCGTTCTGCCGCGAACCTTGAATTTCATCCCAACTATGACCATGCCAATGAAGTTGCCCGCCGAATTGTTAGAACCTTTAAACTGCTTCAAGCCTTTGGTAAGTGTTTCCCTTCGTAAAACAATTGTAGTGATTGGACAAATATGCCAAATCGCTGTCCAGACACTTTTGCTGATTTATGCCAGCAGCCCAACACTGCGTTGGTGCAGACGGAACAGAGGTTATCGGCGAGAGTTCAAGGTTATCTGCCGCCGCACAACTTCACCGTTAGTTAATGGAATTTTACAGGATTGGATGGAAGAGCGATCGCAAGTTTTAAAATCTAACTAACCTGCGATCAGCATAAGTTGAGATTCTGATTTTATCTTTATTGGTAAGAATAGTGCTGAAGTCGAATGAGATACTGCATTGTTTCCTATCTACTGCACTCGAATGCTTCATAGCACAACCAGTGACTTATTCAGAGCGGAATCCTAATTGGAAGATGTTCGCTGAGTTTCTTTATTTCGGTAAAATATACGAATAATTGCAACTAATGATTGCGAAAATCTATGAACTACCGAGACATCATTACTATTGAGCCTGGAAAACGCAGTGGTAAGCCTTGTGTCCGTGGCTTGCGTATTACGGTCTATGAAGTGCTTGAGTACCTAGCTTCTGAGATGACTGAAGCAGAAATTCTCGACGATTTTCCCGATCTGACGCGAGAAGATTTAAAAGCCTGCATTGCTTATGCTGCTGACCGTGAACGTCGGTTTATGACCACGCCATTATCGGCATGAGATTACTTTTTGATGAAAACTTGTCGCCTAAGTTGCCGCAGCGTTTAATTGACCTTTTCCCAAATTCGCTGCACGTTCGAGATGTAGGCATGAAAGCAACTATTGACCCAATAGTTTGGGATTATGCAAACGACAATAATTTGATGATTGTCTCAAAAGACGCTGACATGCACGACCTAAGCTTAGTATTTGGCAATCCACCAAAAGTTATTTGGCTTCGCCTTGGAAACTGTTCGACATCGCAAGTTGAAAATTTGCTACGTCGGAATTTTAATGCGATTAAATTGTTTTATGAAGATGAGAATTTATCGCTGCTTGCTTTAGCATAATGCACCGACGGCTTTGGATATCTTTCCAGGGGTTTTACAAATGGAGAAAGTACAATGGCGATCGCCGCATAACAACGCCCATGCACCCGACCGATGAAAGGTTATTTGTTGAGCGGATAAGGGAGCAATCGCAGATTTTAAAATCTAACTAACAGGCGATCGGTATCCGAAAGATTGTCAAAGCCTTTCTAACTCATTATCCTTTTTATCAGAAATACTTCATTTGTTTTATTTATCATTTCATCAATTTTTACAATTATCTATGTCATTTTGAAATCTCTCTTAGTTTTTATTAGTAAATAAGGTACGTTTCCCCTAGTTTGTGGGTGACAACTCATCTCAATCCTGATCAGGAAAAACTCCGGTTTTCAACCTAGACAAGGTTTAGACTCAGGAGAGGTGCAGCGATCGCAGCTTTAATTTAAACTACAAGTGTAGTATCATTTTGGCAGAAAGCTCTCGTGAAAGCTAGATGGATTATTACAGCAACTTCAGCCGCGCTATTTTTCGGCGGTAGCTTGTTCACATCGCTGCGCGACCCTTGGTTTCAAAACCTGCAACGTCCTAGTTGGTTGACCTTTGAATTTCTCATTCCCTTTATCTGGACTTTCATTTGGGTTTGCCTGACGATTTCAGCAATTATAGTGTGGGAGAAAAACGCCAGAAAAGGTTCTCGTCCTTGGGGTTTGATGGCAGTTTATGCAGCCATCGCTTTGCTGACATCGATTTATAGTCCCGTGGTGGTAGAACTTCGCAGTCTGACAGGTGGTATCATTGTCGGCGGTTTAGCGACACTTTTGGTATACATTTTGGCTTTTGTCGTCAAGCCAATTTCTCAAACAGCTTCATGGCTGTTTCTCCCTTATGCACTGTGGGGGCCTTTCGGCACTTATCTAACTTGGTTATTACTACAACTCAATAACCCCATCAACCCATAATGAAACGATTTCTGCCGCAACCTTTGTTTTACCTAGCTTTCCTATTAACTGGATGTGTTTCCACCAAAGATGTTAAAAATCCGCTAACCACACCAACACTTAACCAATCAGCACCAATCAGTGCCAATAAAGATGTAAATTACATCACTCAGGTTGTCCAGCAAGTAGGGCCAGCCGTAGTACGTATCAATTCGACTCGGATTGTAGCTGTATCTCCTCAAGACCCTTTGGGACGTTTTTTCGGCGAACAGTTACCGCCGAGTCGAGAACAAGTACAGCGGGGCATTGGCTCAGGGTTTATTATCAGTGATGATGGCATTATCTTGACCAACGCCCATGTAGTAGCAGATACAGATAGTGTTTCAGTTGTATTAAAAGATGGTCGTCGTCTTCAAGGTAAGGTAGTAGGTGTTGACCGTGTAACTGATGTGGCAGTTGTGCAAATTAAAGGTACAGGATTGCCAACAGTCAAATTGGGCAACTCAGATAGTTTGTTACCGGGAGAATGGGCGATCGCGATCGGCAATCCTTTAGGATTAGATAACACAGTCACCCAAGGAATCATCAGTGCAACTCAGCGTTCTGTAGCTGATTTAGGAGTGCCAACAGAGCGAGTAGATTTTATTCAAACTGATGCCGCAATTAACCCTGGTAATTCTGGCGGCCCCTTGCTCAATGCTCAAGGAGAAGTGATTGGCATGAATACTGCTATCATCCAAGGAGCGCAGGGATTAGGCTTTGCAATTCCCATCAAAACTGCTCAAAGAATTGCCGACCAATTAATAGCTAAAGGAAGAGTAGACCATCCTTACGTTGGTATTCAAATGGGCGAATTAACGCCTGATTTGCGAACCAAAATTAATCAGAGTGATACTGGATTACAAGTCAATCAAGATAGGGGAGTAATTATTTTAGGAGTTGCACCGAATTCTCCAGCTTCGCGTGCCGGTTTACGTTCAGGTGACATTATTGACAGTATTAACGGTGTTGCTATTCAGGATATTAAACAAGTGCAACAACAGGTAGAAACTGCCAACGTCGGTGACATTATGCAAATCACTATCAATCGTAACGGCAAAAAACAGGCGATCGCAATTCAGACAGCAGCTTTACCTGCAAGAGATATTAATTGATGTCGGTTTTTTAGCCAATAAAAACCAGAGACGTTGCAATGCAACATCTCTACACAATTTATCCATAGAAAAATTATTGTATAGCAGTAGCCAAGGCAGTTAGGACATCGGCCAATGATAAAACTCATGTACTAAAAGACTTTTAACCCTGTCACCTGTCACCTGTTCCCTGTCACCTGCTATATCTGAATCTTATTACCCTGAATTGAATAATCTAACAACTCCATTGGGTGCATAACAGAAATGCTTTTACCCTGCAATTCTAAATGCTTGGTAATCTGCAAAGCACAACCAGGATTAGGAGAAGCAATTAAATCAGCACCAGTATTTAATAAATTCTGCACTTTTTGTTGACCTAATTCCTCAGCTACTTCCGGTTGCAGCAGATTATAAACACCAGCACTACCACAACACAAAGCTGCATCTAAAGGTTCTCTTAAAGTCACCCCTGGAATTTGGCGCAGCAATTGACGTGGTTGCAAACTAATTTTTTGCCCATGTAATAAATGACAAGCATCTTGATAAACCAAAGTTAAAGGTTTATCTGTGAGTGGTGATAGTTTGGCTGTTAACCCAACTGTTATTAAAAACTCTTGAGCATCTTTGACTTTCGCCGCAAAATCTTCAGCCTTTTTCCGATACTCTGGATCATCAGCTAAAATGTGACCGTATTCTTTGAGAGTATGTCCACAACCAGCAGCATTGATAATTACGAAATCCACATCAGCATCAGCAAAACTATCAATCATCTGCCTTGCTAAAGCTTTGGCTTGTTCAGTTTGTCCTTGGTGTTCAGGAAGTGCTGCACAACAGCCTTGGGATTTGGGAATCACAACTTCACAACCATTCGCTGTTAACACCCGCACTGTCGCCTCATTTACAGGTGAGAAAAACAGCCGTTGCACACATCCCAAAATCATCCCGACTCGATAGCGTTTCTCGCCCTTTGCTGGGATAATATCTGGTAAATTATCTTGAAACGATTTGAGCTTAATTTGTGGCAGAATTGATTCCATTGCTGCCAACCGCGGAGATATATTTTTGAGAATACCAGTTGATTGCAATAACTTAGAAACTCCCAACTTTTGATAGAAAAATAATGGTACAAGTAAAATTCTTAAAATGTCAGGGTTGGGAAACAGCGAAAATATCAGTTGGCGAACAAGTTTATCTGGTAAGCTGCGGGGGTAGTTCCGCTCAACTTGGTGGCGTGTTGCAGAAATTAGTTTGTCATACTGCACACCAGAAGGACAAGTTGACACACAAGCAAGACATCCCAAACAGCTATCAAAATGTTCAACTGTGGCTGTATTAAGGGCTATTTCACCTTCATTAATTGCATCCATGAGATAGATACGTCCCCTTGGAGAATCCATCTCTTTACCAATTACCCGATAACTAGGACAAGTCGCCAGACAAAATCCACAATGCACACAAGTATCAATCAACTTTGGGTCAGGTGGATGATTGGCATCAAAGCCTTTTAAGTTCTTTATACTAGCAGTATTATTAACAGAATCTTCTGAAACTTGCATATTTCCCCTCTCTCTTCGCGCCTTTAGCGCCCTTTGCAGTAGCCTGCGACAAGCCGCTGTTATCGCGTTTACGTTTTAAATTCCACCCACAAATCGACCAGGACTAAAAATATTTTCCCTATCAAACTGTTCCTTAATACCGCGCATCAACGGCAAAGTATTACCTGAATATCCCCAAACATCAATATTTTGCTTTACTGTTGCAGGTGCCGTTAAAATAGTTAAGAAACCTTGATTAGCCTGAGTGTGATGGGCTACGCTCCGCCGGAGGCGATCGCGCAATTCTAAAACTTGATTTTGCTCCTCTAATTGTAACCATCCCAAGCCGCTACTGATGTGAATTAAGCCAATGTTTACTTGATTTAAAATCTCCACCGCCGCACTAGGTAACACTCCTATTTTGCAAGTAATTACAGGCTCTGTGGTAGAAGATGATATTTGGTTTTGTAATCTCTGCCATAGATTAACATCGTCCCCATCAGCATAAATTGCACCATTTAAACCCAATTTTGTGCCTACCTCCAAAAGTCGGTTTGATTGTTCTTTAACACTCTCACTAATACTTTGAAATCGGGCAATTAATCCTAATCCTTTACCCAAATCTAAGCTAGACACAAGTTGGGTGGATAGCAAATCAGCCTGGGTTGGTGTTAGCGCCGAACTTCTGAGGGTTGATGCAACTTGAGATATAGCCTCTGCTGTACCAGTCAACACAACAGTACCCGACACTTCCTGAACAGGATACACGCGAAAAGTTACTTGACTAATAATTCCTAATGTACCGTAAGACCCAGTGAACAACTTCATCAAGTCGTACCCAGCAACGTTTTTCACGACTCGTCCGCCAGCTTTGGCAATTTGTCCATCAGCACGTACAAAGGTAATACCCAACAACTGGTCGCGTACACTACCATAGCGTTGGCGCAGGGAACCTGTATCACCTGTAGCTACAATACCACCGATAGTTGCCTCATTTGGTGCTGTGGGGTCAAGGGCGAGAAATTGACGTGATTTTGCTAAAATTGCTTGCAGATGGCTAAATTTCATGCCAGCTTCAACTGTGACAGTCAAATCACCAACAGCGTGTTCAATGAGTTGGTTAATGCGTTCTGTACTGATTACAATATCAACGCCTTGAGCTAAACCACCCCAAGTAAGTTTACTACCATTACCACAGGGAAGGACACGCCACTTATGCCGATTAGCAGCAGCAATTACTAAGGCTAATTGTTCTTGAGTGGGGGGATAGACAAGACAACTAGGAGGATTGACAGAAGCTGTCGCCTGTTGAATAGGTTTTTGTTGACTGACTGCCAAATTTTCCCAAAGAACAGTATTTTCTTCGCCAACAATAGATGCAATATCAACAGCAATAGCTTTCATCAGTTTATTTTCTCATCCTTACATCTAATTTACTGGTTAATTTCACCAAATAAACCTAGCGTGCTGAGTATTTCTGGCTGTACGCATAGAAAAGAAAACAGTACTAGCCTTGGTAATGTTGTGAAGAAAGGGGTGGGATGTAGCGTTTTCGCCGACTTTGAATGCTTTTCCACAGCAACACGCAGCCAAAAATTAAGGTTGACAGCAGGACAACACTAGCTCCAGAAGCTATATCTAAGTAGTAACTCAGGTAAATCCCAACAAATGCGATCGCAGCTCCTAAAATTCCCGAAATTATCATCATATAACCAAAGCGATCGCTCAATAGTCGGGCTATGGAGGCAGGAATCACAACCGCAGAGATAATTAATGTCACTCCTAAAATATTGAGTGTGGCTACTAGTAAGGTTGCAAGCATTAGCGCAAATAATGTATCCATCGCCACTACAGGTACACTATGCACCTGAGCCACTTCTCTGTCGAAACACCAAAACAGTAAAGGGCGATAAAACACAAAAACCAAGCCCAAAATTACAACCGTTACTCCTGTAACAAACCAAAAATCGGTGGGGGAAACACCCAGTACATTACCAAATAAAGCCGCCTCAAAGTTTTGACTGAATTTGCGATAGGTACTAATCACAGCTACACCTAAAGCAAAACTAGCCGTGGTGACAATACCAATGGCAGCATCCGAGTATACTTTACGTCCAGTTAAATATTGAATTAGTAAGGCGGCGGCAAATCCCCAAATCCCAGCCCCAATGTAAAAATTTAGCCCTAAAACGTAGCTCAATACTGCTCCCCCCAAAATGGCATGGGAGAGACCATGAGCAATGTAACTCATGCGACGAGTGATGATATATACCCCCATTACGCCGCACAATAACCCCGCCATCATACCAACAGCAACGGCACGGCTGAAAAATTCGTATTGAAAAGGTTTGAGTAGAAACTCCATGTGTTTAATTTTGGATTTAGAATTTGGGATTGTGTCCGTTGTGGCTGGAGTGGGGTTTTCGCAAAATTTGCGGCAAATTGTCTTGCATTTGATGGCGCAAGGAAGTGCCTTCGTTAGCAATTAAAATGCGATCGCTTTGGTGAAAGACCACCATTTCTGCACCAAAGGTCTGCTTCAAGATAGGGGGGGTAAAAATATCTCTAGGCTCACCTTGGGCAATAATGCTGTGATTAAAACACACCACCCAAGGTAGATGAGTAGCTACAGAGTTGAGGTCATGGGTAGAAAGCAAAATCGTCAAGCCCTGTTGATTGAGTTCTGCTAACAGGTGCAATAGTTCGTGCTGAACGCGCAAGTCTGAACTACTGGTAGGTTCATCTAAAAGGACGATTTCTGGTTCTCCTACTAGCGCCCTGGCGATGAATACCCGTTGCTGTTGTCCACCAGATAATTCACCAATGGGTCGATGGGCAATATGAGCAATTCCCACTCGCTCTAAAAGTACTTTGGCTGCTGCGCGATCGCGTCGTGATGACCAAGGCAAAAATTGCTTTTTGCGGTAACGCCCCATCATCACTACTTCTAGTGCTGTAACTGGAAAATTCCAATCTACTGTTTCTACCTGTGGCACATAGCCTACCTTTGGTGGTGGGTTTCCCGGCTTTAAGCGTTTTCCTCGGAACCAAATTTCACCACCCCAAGGTTGTACTAACCCTAATATTGCTTTGATCAGGGTAGTTTTACCACTACCTGAAGGCCCGACCAAACCAGACAGTTGCCCAGGATATAAGGTCAAATTGACATTCGTCAATACTGGTTGAGTTTGGAAACCACAGGTGAGATTTCTAATTTCTAATATTGGTTCCATGCACTAGTTTGGTAAGTATTAATAAGTCGTTGTAGTAGCTGTTGCGGTTGGGCCAACGACATTGGTAGTGTTCAATTTGTCAACCAGTTGGGGATTACCCCCTAAATTTTCGGCAATGATCCGCAAATTATTTGCCATCATGCCAATGTAGGTATGCTGAGGATTGGTATTTTCGATCGCATTTGCCGATCCTGCTCCTGGTAATTCATCATCAGCTGTGTTAGCTATTTTGACCTTTGCTTCTCTAGCAATTTGCTCTTCGACTTTGCTGGGGTAGACCTCGGAACCAAAAATGGCTGGTACGCCGGATTTGCGAATTTGGTCGATGAATTTGGCAACATCTTGAGCGGAAGGTTCTTTAAAATCTGAGGGTTGGATTGCACCAATGACATCAAAGCCATATTCTCTAGCCCAGTAAGCCCAAGAGTCGTGGTAAGTCAAGAGTTTGCGATTTTTGGCAGGAATACTCGCTACAACTTCACGGGTAACTTTGTCTAGTTCATTAAGGCGTTGCAGATAGTTATCTAAATTTTTAGCGTAGTATTCTTTGCCTTCGGGATCTAACTGAGTTAACTGTTTGGCGGCTAATTTGGCGTAAGCTTCGGCGTACTTGGGGTTTACCCATAAATGCGGATTCGGATCGCCCTGTTCTTTAGGAAAGCTAAAGTCATAAATCCACTGAGCTTCGTTGATGGTGTTGTCGCCTAGCTCATAGATATTTGTTTCTTTGAGCTTAGAAGTTTTTGCCAGTTTTGCTGTGGGGGCTTCTAGGCGGAGTCCATTGACGATAATTAAGTTAGCCTTAGACAGCAAATCGGCATCACTAGGACGTGGCTCAAAGGTGTGAGAATCAGTACCTTCGGGAATGATGCCTTTGACTTCAACGCGATCGCCTGCAATATTACTCACAATATTAGTTACCGGCGCGACTGTTGTCACAACAATCGGTTTCCCTTTGGTTTGGTTCTGTACAGGTTGTACCGTCGCGTTATTTTCTGTAGGGGTAGGCGACACTACTGTATTTTGAGGCGCATTACAAGCTGTCACCATCAAACCAAGTATTAACAATAATGCAGATGTTTTCATTACTTAAATAGTAGTAATTTTTTGAGTGTTAATTTATTCATCAGTAAATATTTTTGTTCTTAGTTAATACAATCCCCTAATAAGGGATTTTTGTGTAACTTTTATGTTTTTTTAATATCTTTCTCGTTTCAGTATTAATTCTGTCTTTAAATCTGTTAACTCAGTTCATGCTTAAGATAGATGTTTGTCTATGTCAAGGTATATTTTTTTGTGGCCTTGACTACACGATTTTAATAATTAAGAAAAATTTAAGACAACTCTGATATTATACTATTTAAGCATTCACCTATTCAGCAAACTAAGCATATTTACTTTCAGATTTAATAATATTTTGAATAACAATAGTTAATCAAAAACTTATTATTTATTAATAATAAGTTAATATCATTTGCAAATTTAAATTAATTTAAAATTTTCTTGTATTTGCTCAATTGCACTTCCAGATAAATCAATATTGGCTTTTTGAACATATTTAATCAAAAAAATGTATTAATTAATATAAAAGCTGACAAAATTTTTATTAGTCAAATTTAATTACACTATATGGATAGAGATAATTGGACACAAACACGACAAAGAACACTACCAGTAAATTCCCGCGCACTGCTGTTAGTCAATCATCATGCCCGTCAAGGAGAAAAGCGTTTACTAGAAGCAACTGATCAACTTGAAAAACTTGGCTTTAAATTAATAGAAGAGTCCACAGAAAATCCCAAACATCTCTCAGAAATTATACTGCGCTACCAGAATGAAGTTGACTTAGTAATCGTTGGTGGTGGTGATGGTACTCTCAATGCAGCCGTAGACGCACTAGTTGAAACCCAATTACCTTTAGGAATTTTACCGTTGGGAACTGCAAACGACTTAGCCAGAACTTTAGCAATTCCTAATTCGTTAGCTGAAGCTTGTAAAATCATCGCCTACGGAGAAATGCGCCGCATTGATTTAGGCTGGGTAAATGGTAAGCACTTTTTCAACGTTGCCAGTATGGGGCTAAGTGTAAAAATTACTCAACGACTTACTAAAGAGATGAAACGTCGTTGGGGAATATTTGCGTATGCTGCTACTGCATTACAAGTAATTTGGGAATCTCGACCTTTTAGTGCAGAAATTAGAATGAAGGATCAATCCTTTCGTGTAAAAACGGTTCAAATAGCTATCGGTAATGGTCGTTATTATGGCGGTGGTATGGCGGTGGTTCATGATGCCACAATTGATGATCAAAGATTGGATCTCTATAGTTTAGAAATGGAACATTGGTGGCAAATAATCCCCTTGTTACCTGCAATCCGACAAGGAAAACATATTCGTTGGCGTGGTGTTCGTGCGCTTCAAGGACAGAAATTTGAAATTTATACTCGTAAACCACGCCCAATCAATACTGATGGTGAAATCACCACTTACACTCCTGCCACATTTCAAGTTATACCCAAAGCCATAACTGTTTTAGTACCACCAATATAAACAAGAGAGTAGGGAAGAGTTTTTCTTTCTTCCCCACACCCTACACCCCGCCCCAATGGGGCTTAGTCATTTGGGTGAATTTATCTTCATATTCACATTGATATACTGAATAAAGCTGGGTCTTGTGCCAATCACACCAACTCATGCCACATGCGTCTAAGATTTTCTCAAGAAATTAAGTCTTTACTGCAACGCTTATCTGATCAACACCTAACTTTAGGTGATATTTTGGCAGAGACAGCCGAACGAGGTTTCAGCCTAGTAATTGCCTTATTAGTTTTACCTTTTTTGTTTCCCATGCCTCCGGGATTGGCTGGCCCTTTTGGTGCTGCTTGTTTGCTGGTTTCAGTGCAGATGATTTTAGGTAGGCGATCGCCTTGGCTTCCCAAACAAATCGCCAAATATAAATTTCCTCGCTCCTTTGCCCAAGTTCTCTTAAAAAATCTGCAACGTCTCACCAAAATTTTAGAAAAAATTACTCGCCCTCGGTTGAAAAAAATAGCGCAAAATCCTTTAACTTGGCGGCTCAATGGACTTTGCATTTCTTGGTTAACAATATTGCTAATGTTGCCAATTCCTTTTACTAATCCCATACCAACTATTGGGATTTTACTTTTGGCAGTTGCTACCATCGAGTCTGACGGTTTACTGATTTGTGTTGGCTATATTCTTACGACTTTAATTACATTATTATTTGCATTTATTGGTTATGGGCTATGGTTAGCACCTAGTTTGCTACCTTCTATATTTAGATAATCAAGTTATCGATTTTATGGATTTAGACAGGTGAGCGATCGCACTTATTTTTTAGGTTTTGCTGGTCTAGCCCAAGCAGCATTATTACCTCCTTCTGAGTTCCCTTTTGGCTTTTCTTGAGATTGCTGATTTTTTCGTATTGGTTTACCTACATCATTGCCTTTAGGTTTAGGTTTTGGAACATTAGTAAAACTACCTGAATTTGAAGGTGAAGGAGAAGAATGATCAAATCTGCGCCTATCATCCCATCCCATTACTTGGAGTGGAGTTGGTAGTACAGGACGTTCTTGGTATTCGTTGATAGTTTTATCTCTAGGTTTAGGTCTACCAATATGGAACTTATTAACATCTCGCTCAATTTCCATATATCGAGTTACTTGATCAATGTTCAGAGAGTTATCCCAAGTCAACATAGCTAATAGCATTTCGATTCTAGGTAAATGTGAAATGCTGTCTATTTCACATTTATTCTTTTCTTTTGGATAATCTTCTACACCAATGTTATCAAGAATATGTTTTTCAAATAGTTTTATAAAATTTGTATAATATTCACTTAGAACTTTAGTTTCCTCATTTGCCCAGTTATTACCATTAAATAGCTTACTATATCGAGATGGGCGATCGCTCAAATACAACTGCGGCTCAATCTTAACAGCACCCATACCTAAAGGTTTACCCATACCAAGTTTGAGACGGTATTTATCACTTTGGGCAATGTCAAGTACCCACAAAATTGTCCCAAGCTCAATAGCGCTTAAATTTTCAAAATATACTTTGAACTTAAAAGTTATGCCTGGTTGGATAGGTTTAATTGTAGTTGTCTGACTTTCTGAAACTTGATTATCAAGTTCAATAGGAGGTGAAGAGCCTTTATGCCAGTATAGTTTATGTCCTCGTATGACAGTTTCAAGCTTTGGTTGTTTAGCATAATGTTGTAGCTCCTTACGGTCAGTATTAGTTTGCACTAAGTAATGTTGAAATGTCGTAGGTTTAGGGCTACCCAATATTTTAGGTTTGATAGTTTTATCGGGATCTCCTGTTTGCCAAATAGTTTTATCAGTTGTCACACAAGTCGCATCGGTTATAAAAATTCTACTACTTCTAGCTTGGTATTTATTTGACTTTTCCTCTTTAACCCAACCGAAAATAGATTCTGCAATATCAATAATTTCTGAATTACGGAATTCTTCAGGTATAAATTTTTCAACTGATTTTTCATAAGGTAGACGAAACATCATTGCGTGTCCAAAGAAAACTAATTTACTATCTTGAATAATATAAAAAACTGGTTGCATTTCTTGTAAAACAGCTTCTTCACCTAGCAATTGCTTTTGTCCCTCAGTAATCTGTTCTTTATATTCCTGAATCATTTCATTAGGAATAGTAATATCATCATTTGCATTTGACTTAGGAAACCCAAAAACAAATTCCATATGTTTGCGCGGAGCAGAACCTGTTTTAACAACTACAGCATTGATGTCGCCATTATTTATTGAATTTGCCTTTGCATAACGTAGCTTCACTCTTCCTTCATTATGAGGATGTGAGCGAAGTGGATCAACTTGAACACTTATCTCTAAAGCATTACGTGAATGGTGCCAACGTCGCAAACCTCTTGGTATATTATTTCTTTCAATTCTGGCAAAAGATACTCCATCAATTATTTCATTTGCAGGACGGATAGCCCAATTAGAACCTTGTTTAGTTATAAAACCTGCCTGCATTAAAAAAGAGTAAGTATTACTACCTTCTTTTTTTAGAAGATACTCACGATATTTATCTCCTAATGAAGTTCTGTCTCCAACTGCACGATAAACTAAGTTATTTTTTGTTAACTTATCAATTTTACTAAAGCTAACAATCTCAACTAAATTCCGCAGCATTCCCCGCAAACTACTACCAGGAATAACAGGCTTTGTATATTTTTCTGAAGGATTAGTATAAAAGAAATCTGGTAAATCTTTTGATTCTGCACCACATTCAAACTCTTCTTTTGTTAATCCACAGCGAATGTAAAGTGGTGATTCAGTGGTTAAAGTACATTCAATTCTACCAGTATAGCGATTTTCGCTTTGTAAATAATAGCGGTTTTCTTGTGGTAGAGATTCTGGTGATACTTCAACAACTTTTTCTGGTAACTCTACAAAGTTATAGGGGGCTATTGCTTTACGATCATCTAGAACTTTAGAAATATGTCTTGGATTCATTTTTTAATCTCCTTAAAGGTAGTTAAGTTAACCAAACGACTCAGATCAATTCGAGCTACACCCGAATCACCGTAATCAATATAGTGATGAACATTTAAACGCAAAGGACGATATAATTTCTGATTCTTATCAAATTCAATATCAGTTAAAGGCACCGCATGACGTAAACCTTGTGAACCATCGGAGACTAAAGTAAAATCACCACAAATTTTATCTGCTTGTGTTCCCCAAAGAATCTGATTTTCGGTGATAAATTCTGTATTTTTTTCATCTTGAATTAAACGAGCTTTAAAACCTTCATCAGTCTGCCAAAGCATTACTTCTGATGTTTCCCCAAAAGCCCTACATTGTTGCAAAGTAAAAGAACGTAACTTAGGCAAAAAATCAAATACGCTATCTGCCGTTAATAATTTACCATCTTTAAATTTTCCCCAAATCACGCCATCTTCTGCGTGAGCTAACAGAAACTTTAATTGATATTCTTCAGCTTGTTGTTCTAACCATTGATTTATATCTAAATTGGTTGAAATATCTAAAAGCTTACATATTGGTTTATTCAAGCAACTACCTCCTCATTTAAGGCATCAACAAATTTTTCTAAATCTTCAGGATTATCTATAGTTAAAGGTTCATCTTTTGAAGTTTGGGTAATATTCCAAATTTTATTTCCTGAAGTTAAAGTAATTATTGCCTCTTTCCCCTGCAATCTTCCCCTTCCAATGCTACTTGTACCACCAACAGGTAAATCTCCTGTCCACAAATCTTTAACTAATAATAGTAATAAACCAATTTCATGAGGTTTCGGTTGACGTAACTCCAATTCCAGTTTTAACTCTGTTTTATCGCTCCCAAAAATTGGTTGCTCATTAAATAATGCACCATGTAAAGCACCGCCTGTAAAACGGTCAATAGCTATACGATTTTGTACCAAATCTATTGTTTCTTTAATGACACTCTCATGAACCATCAAACGACTTGCTTTTGCTTTCTTAGTTTTATCCTTGCTGAAATCAACACCAAATATTTCATCAATAATATTTGTATTTTTGTGGAGAGTATTAACAATTCGTTCTGCACGATGGCGTAATACCCCTGCTAAACTTGTACCAGATAACACTGGTTGAAACTCTCCATCCCGTCGAGATTTGAGGTGTACGACATCTGGTGCTTTATGGCTGGAAGCTTGACTAGAACGAATTAATACAGGGGTAGCAAGGGTGAATGTAGCATTAATGGTTAGGCGATCGCGTTTATCTTCTCCATCCAGAGATACACTTAAAGCATCGATAATTGATTTGTATGTACAATATTCTGTTAACAAACCTGTTGTCCAATCAGGGAAAGTTAACCACGCTATCATGTCATCATATTGTTGCAAGTCAAATTGCCATACTTGCCATTCTTTTACGTGACAGCAACCAAAACCACGTTGCTTTTTCATACCAATAGAAATTGCACCCTTTTCTAATCCTTTGAGAACAATTACTAACTCTTTAATTAATTGTTCTCGATTATTTTCTATTAATAATTCAAAACCAATATTAAATTGCGTTCCAGCTTCCAGCAACTCCAAGTCATATTTTTGTCCATCTTCAGCAGTTCTGGTAATACTGCTAATTTTGACTCCATCTCGCAATTCTATATGAGGGATAGTGTTACTAATGGCATCATTAATAATTAAAGGACTTTGTTCTCCTTCATCCTCACTACGTTTTCCACCAAATAATACAGATATTTCTTCTGCATTATAACCATATTCATGATCTCGTAAATAATTACGTAATGCTCCAGCAATGGAAGAACCCATTAGTAATGCTTTATCTTCTACACTGTCACGTAAAATAACTAAATCAGTATCACCTTCAGCATCACCACTTCCCAAACAAGTTGGAGTATCTAACACTAATGTACCACGTACAATAATCCGTTCAATAATTTGACGCTGATTGCGATGTCTTAGGCATTCATTAATCATTTTTTCTCCTTTGTTGCCTTTTTAGCTACTGCCATAATTAAACGCAATGTATATTTCTCAGCAAGTTTATTTTGAGTAGCAAACTTATCTGTAATACTTCTCTCTACATCTGTAATTTTGACTTTTTGTGAGTTTCCAATCCAAGATATGGGATTGTTGAGCCATTCATAAAGCTTTTCTTTAAGAGATTTATCACTTATTTTCGCTCTTTCAAATTGACCACTTGCATTAGAAGGAAGATTATTCAGAAAAGATAGAACTAAATCACAGTCTCCTGTTGATAATGCTTGTCGTGCTACCATCTGCAAGCGAGATAGTTGGCTATTGCTGATTTGACCTTCTATTTTTAAATAACCAATTTGCTTTTGTAATGCTTGTTCCATTTTTTGATGCAGTAATCTTTCTGCCATTTGTGCTGCTAAAGTTTGTGATACTTGTAGTTTCAACGCAGGCTGATCGGATAGTTTCGGAGGTTCGGTTTTTTTTGCATTAAAATGTCGTTCTTCCAACCAATTAACAGCAACTCTGCCAAAACCTTCAAGTCGGCGCTCACCAATGCCTAAATTTTCTAATTGTTGAATTTGCTCTGAAGTTAAAGAAATATTATCAAAAACAAATACGCTTCCTGCTTTTAATACTGGAATTTGAGGTAAAGGTAATCCCCATTTGCGATTAAATCCACCTACTACATTGTTACCAGCAAAGCTACGTTGTGGTTTAAGTGTCCCCAAAACTTTTTCTAGTTCTTTTGTCAATGGTGCTGGTGTTGCATGTTGTCTTGATGGTGGAATAACAGCGTATTGACCCCACTCATCACGTAATATCAAATCACTCAAAAGTGTAATTGTTAAATATTCACAGTTAGTACGTTCAGTAGCTGGAATATTGATTTCATTCCAAGTGTCGTGACAATTCACATCAGATATTTTCGTATGTCCGTAACCTGCACTTTGAGAACCACCTAGCCAAATATCTGCTGATTTTTGGAGAAAATTTTTCAAAAAGTCTGCGTCAGTTTCATCGCACAAAATGACAGCTTGAAAAACTTGTCCAGTATCTATGGCATCGTAACAAAATATTTCCCCTTCTTCTTGAGTAGAGCGTCCTTTTTTGCGATCGCGTCGATTATGAATATTAATCCGCCGCTTTTCTTTGTAGAATGTAACTTCACCCTCTTTTGTCCAGAAAGATTCTCCAACAAGCTTCGGTGTTTCTGGCTTCTCTTCTCCATCAATACTGAAATCATAAACCCACATAGGGGGTAAATTTTTACTCAGTTCTGCATCCTTATCTTTAAACCAAGAAAGAGGTACGGGTAAGGTGCGCTTTCCCTTCTGACTTAGCAGATAACCATTTAGATAGCAAGTATTTTTATCAAAAAAAAGACGTTTTACTACATTATCATTCAAATCTAAATCTGATAAATGATATTCTTTCATATAACGTCCAATTATTGCACCGCGAATCATACTACCAGGAATATGATTGTAGGAAACATCACTATTTGGATCGCCTCGGAATGAAGTAGCCAGTAGTGGTTGTTGAGTATGCAATGAAAAAGTTATTGTTTTCATTTTCTTTTTGGTTAAATTTTTCCAAATAGGCTTATATACTTTTGTGTAATTTCTGTTCCTGAATCATCATGCAGAGTACATCGTACATATCCTCGACCTCGATTCCGTCCACTTCCTATACGTCTTAGTGCTAGTGTACCCACTGCTAAAATTGACAATATTTCTTGATTTGGTTGCGTTTCAAATACTAAATCAGCTTTAAACTCAAGTCCACGAATCACCACACGAAAAGAGCGTAAACTTCCCTTTTCAGCTACACCAGATTCAGAATTGATTGCAGTTTGACGACGAATTGTTGTGAGTGAATCTAGAACTTCTGTTTTGGTAAGCGTTTTCTTTTGAATTTGAAGAGCAACTGCTTCTCTTAAGTCTTTAGGGACTTCCAGAGAATAAAGTATACAACTTATAAAAATGATAATCATTCCGGTGGCGGGAAGGGAAAGGTTGCCGTTAGCAACCTTTCCCTTCCCTTTTTGTAGTAAATTCAATGATGATTCGATTTTGGATGTGCATAGGTGTCAATGGAATTAACAGATTCACTAAAGCATTTGTTGAAGGAAACTGCACAGCAATTAAAAGG
>NZ_JADEXZ010000066.1 GCF_015206815.1 Fortiea sp. LEGE XX443 | reverse complement strand
CGCCTAATGCTAGGAAGGCGCAGGGGAATAGTAATACTCCTGACCAACCTACGAATACGAAGCGATCGCGCTTTAACCAGTCGTCTAGTACGTCAAACCACCCTCTACTGGGGGCGCGTCCTACTGCGATGGTCATCGGACTAAAATCCTCTTTTTACTAAAAATTTCAACGCTTTTGAGGAATAAACGTTTTTTTGACAGTCTCAGCAGCTTTGATACTGCTGAGTTTCTGAGAGCTTGCCACTTAAGTAAGTTGGCATTTCTCAGGCTTATGCCATTACACGTACCATTGGCTAGTAACCTAGCTTGTGGTAACTTAATGATCCTTAACTTATCACATTAGTTCGGGTTTTTGCCCTAACTACGCATGGAAATCTGGTATTGATCACAAACCTATTAAATAATATGAATATCAGAAATTTTACAATCTGACACAACTTTTCTCAGAAATCTCAAAATTAGGGAGTAGGAAAAAAGGTAAGGGAGCAGGGGGCAGGGAGTAAGAGAGAATAGTTATTGACCATTGACCATTGATATAGGCAAGAACTCACAGGGCAAGGTAGTTCCATGACGGCATCAACAACAGTTAACCAAGGCGATTCACCTAATGGCGATCGCTCCTCTTCCAGCCTTTTGCATCAAAAAGTTCTCGGTTCTCGTCGGTTGAGTAACTACTGGTGGGCAACTATTGTGACAATGGGAGCCACAGGCTTTTTGTTGGCAGGCATCTCTAGTTATCTAAAAATTAATTTACTATTAGTCACTGATCCTACTCAATTAATTTTTGTCCCCCAAGGATTAGTTATGGGCTTGTACGGTAGTGCTGGCTTGCTTTTATCTTTGTACTTGTGGCTAATGATTTTGTGGGATGTAGGTGGTGGCTACAACGATTTCAATCAAGAAACTGGTAGCCTCAAAATCTTTCGCTGGGGATTTCCCGGTAAAAATCGCCGCATCGAAATTGATGCCCGCATCCAAGATGTACAATCTGTGCGATTGGACATTAAAGAAGGTTTAAATCCTCGTCGTGCTGTCTATCTACGCATTAAGGGTCGGCGAGATATACCCTTAACTAGAGTAGGTCAGCCACTATCTTTAACTGAAATAGAAACACAAGGTGCAGAATTAGCCCGCTTTTTACGAGTACCTTTGGAAGGGCTGTAAAGTATGAAGTGTGAAGTCTGAAGTGTAAAGTAACGCCGTGTGCAACTTTCTCTCAAACCTAACACACGGCGTTATTTCTTTAATGCTTGAATAAGTGAATTGCCCATTGCACGGCAACCCAAAAGATTCATCCCAGAAGACATAATATCGCCTGTACGATCGCCTTGTTCTAATACTTGCAACACGGCTTGCTCAATATTGTCTGCTGCTTGGGGTTGATTTAAGCCATAACGTAGCATCATCGCCGCACTCAAAACCTGTGCTAAAGGATTTGCTTTGTCTTGTCCTGCAATATCTGGTGCAGAACCGTGAACTGGTTCATATACACCAGGAGAAGAAGCGCCCAAACTAGCAGAGGGTAACATCCCAATACTTCCTGTCAGCATGGCAGCAGCATCGGAGAGAATATCGCCAAACAGATTGCCTGTGACAATCGTATCAAACTGTTTGGGAGCGCGGACTAGTTGCATTGCGGCGTTATCCACATATAGATGAGAAAGTTCCACATCAGGATATTCTGCGGCCAGTTTGGTGATGCGATCGCGCCATAATTGAGATACTTCTAATACGTTGGCTTTATCTACAGAACAGAGTTTACCTCGGCGTTTTCTGGCTGTTTCAAAGGCGACTCTACCAATGCGCTCAATTTCTGATTCGCTGTAAACCATTGTATTCACACCGCGTTTCTCACCAGTCTCTGTTGCAAAAATTCCCTTGGGTTTACCAAAATAAATCCCACCCGTGAGTTCGCGCACCACCATAATATCTACGCCTTCCACAACTTCCCGTTTTAAAGTCGAAGCATCAATTAACTGGGGTAGAATTTGGGCTGGGCGTAAATTGGCAAATAATCCCAAACCCGCCCGCAGTCCTAACAAACCTGCTTCCGGGCGTAAATGCGATGGTAGGGAATCCCATTTATAACCACCAATAGCAGCGAGTAAAACAGCATCACTATTACGGCAAACATCTAAGGTTGAAGTTGGCAAAGGTTCACCTGTAGCGTCAATTGCTGCACCACCAATCAAAGCTTCTTGAAATTCAAACTGAATATCAAATTTTTCCCCGACGACATTCAGCACCTCTACCGCCACTGCCATAATTTCAGGGCCAATGCCATCGCCAGGAAGTAAGGTAATGCGGTAGTTCTGAGTCATAGGAGATTTCTATTAGGTAAATGCTTGCAGATTAAATATCATACCGAGCAAGATGTACCTATGGAAGCTTTAATTTATTTAGATGCGATCGCCTTTGGTGGTGATGATCAAAAATTACTGTGCTGAATCAAGCGATCGCAGTTATTTTTGAATTAAAGTAAACTGTGTGATGTCTCAAGTCTTAACAAATGCCAGCTTGTCCCCCTGTGGCTGTATCATCGGGGTGTTATCATAGCATAGAGGCACATTCGCAATTTATTTTTATCAATACCTGGAGAGGTGTCCGAGTGGTTGATGGTGACGCACTCGAAATGCGTTTTAAGGAAACTTAACGGGGGTTCGAATCCCCCCCTCTCCGTTTTAGCTAACGTGTACACATAAGTTTTTTAGATTTGTCACGCCAGTAAGAGAGGTTAATTTTTAGGCGTTGCTGAATTTAGGGATGAAATAATGAACCGCAAAGTACGCATATCCCTGCGGGGAAGCAAGCGTTCGACTGAGCTCACGCCGAAGTCTACGCGCAGCGTCTCGTAGAGAAGAAGAGGTTTTTTAGAAAGAAATACAAAAAAATCATCCCGCATTTATGCAACACCGAATATTTCTATAGGAATCCGATTAGATTTTTGAAAAAATCTAAATATGTGTAGTGTTGTCGCGGAGCGCAACGCACCAAAAGCTAGCGATGGTGTGTTAGGCTCACGCCTAACACACCCTACATGTCTTTCAGAAATCAAATATTAGTCTTATATAAAAATTTAAATTACTTTATTGAAAATAGATTTTAATTCACATTAAGTTATCATTTAAATCAACGTTCAATTAAATTTACAAAAAAGCTCGTAGGGTGAGCATGATCATGCCCACCCTACTGTGGTTTACTCATATAAAATCTGCTGTCAGTTTATAAATTTGCTTGCAGCAAAGTCTCCCCACGTTTATAAATTTCTTTTGCGTAGTCTGTCCAAGTACCTTGTCCCCAATAACGAAAGCAGCTAGTTTGGAGCAAAAAGTTATATAGTAATGCCTGGCGATATTGAGATTGTTTAGTAATCGATTCCGGTTCATTATTTAGCAGCATTTTATCTATTCGTTCATGAAATAAGCTGCTGAGTTGATTCATTGGAGATAACACATTTTCATAACCTTTTACCCAGCTAATATGATTTGTCCATGAAGCACCATCCATATGAAAATTTGGATTTATTTGTTTTAATTCTTGGATGGCATTTTCTACAGCTTCAGGTTGACAATTGTCTAGTGAAACTCGTTGCCAAATTTGATGCTGTCCTACTGGTTGACAAGTAGGATAATCTTCTGGGTTGCAACCTGCGGCTTCGATTAACTCTAAATATTCTGTGCCGCACATCCCCACAACGCCGGATTTACCACCGCCATGATTTACCATATCCCACCAAGCTTGTTTAAAAGCGCTGGGAAATTCATTCATCATCACGCCGCCATTTTCACCATCACCAATTTGGCTGACTATTGGTGGTATTAATACATTTCCTACTTGTTGTTTTGAAAGTGTTTTGGCTTCGTAGTATGGTTGCATCTGAGCAACTAATTTTGTATCAGAACCTTGAGTTTTAATCAAGGCTGTGATGCTAATTGTTTCCCCTTGGGAATTACGTGCGATTAAACGGTGTGGTAAATGTTTATAAGTAAGATATGTGCCGTTAATTGTTTCTACAGAATGTTCTTGTACGAGTAACCAACGGTAGCCGCATTCTTTGAGTGATTTGATAAATTCAAAGAGAGTATCGGGGTGATTTGGCAAGTGCATTTCTGGTGGCGAAAAGCCTTTAACTCGCGCCAATGCTTCCCAACCAAAAATCGCAGCAAAATATTGTTGCCAAGCGATGATGTGCAATTTAATATCGGGTATGGGTGTGGAAGGGACAACAGCATGACTCCACATTGTCCCCAGCCATTCAACATGAGGCTGATATTTTTGATCGCAAGTAATCCGTTTGAGGTTGTCGAGAACATCGTTGCGTCCCATTTGGCGCAATCCCCACAACAAATTGCCAGAGTAATCTAACATGACGCGGGGATTGCACCCTTGGCTGACGAGTTCTGGAATGAAATCTCCCATACGGCTATAGCAATAAGCAAAAGGCGCGGCGTTGTGGTTATCGCCTTCGTTGGGATGTTCAAACATATATTGCAGATTGCTGATCAGTTCGCCACCATGTCCCGCAGGTATGGTTGGCTGGTGCATGTGCAATGCGATCGCAAATACTGCATTGATATCCTCTAACTTGATATTGGTTGAGGGTAAGAATACAGGTTCATTATGGTTAACGACAGAAAGCACCTCGTTTTCCCATCCAGAAATATTTGGTAAGCCATCAATGATTTCTGGGGGGACGGTTGTAGGAAAGGAAAGCATAAAGTATGAGGAATAAAACTTTTCATCCCTCATACTGTATCTTTATTGTTGCAGTAGGCGATCGCGTCCCACAATCTCTTAAGACTTACGTGGAGACAGCAACGGAGTTACGTTTCTGGATAGTAAAACATCACAAAAACGATTGATTCTGCTGAAAAAAGCAGGTTTTTCTTCAGACTGCTGCTTTTTTGGTGGTGTAGCTATTTTTAAAATCAACTCTAGCAACCAAGGGGCGAGGCGTTGACACCACACAGCTAAATGACTTTGCCATCCGACTAAAATTTCTGGTGCATCATTTTGCAATCCGACAATTAAGGCTTGTGCTACTTGTTGGGGACTCATAGGGATCACCCAGCGAAATAGTCGCAAGTCTCGCACCATATCTGTGTCGGTGAGAGAAGGTAGTAAGGCTTTGACTTGAATATTGTACTCAGCTAGTTCCTGACGTAAGGCTTGGGTAAATCCTAAGATGGCAAACTTGGTGGCTGAATATGTTGCCATCGTCGGTGCAGCGACTTTCCCCATTAAACTAGAGACATTGACAATTGTCCCCTGTTTTTGGCTGGCCATGCGTCGAGCGATTAGACTGGTGAGGGTATACATTCCCAATAAATTCACCGAAAGTTCTTCTTGCACTTGGGGGAGTTTAGAACGCAAGAATGAGGTTTGATATGCAACTCCTGCACAGTTAACTAGTAGATTGATTGGGCCGTGACTACGCCATAGTTGCGCTACCGTAATATTTACTTCAGTGGCGCGAGTTAAATCTAGCGTCATGATGACGGCTTCTGTTCCCATCGCTTCAATTTCTTGAGCGACTTCTGCTAACTTTTGGCGATCGCGTGCTACTAAGATTAGTCTTTTCATACCTTGTTGCGCCAGCGCTAGGGCGATCGCTTTTCCAATACCGCGAGAAGCCCCTGTGATTAGAGCAACGTTACCTTGAATCTTCATCAGTTTTCATCTCCAGAATTTAAGTCTTACCCTGCGTTGTGTGCTTGCAGATAGACGCAATTACAGCTACTCATTTCTCGCAGGTGAGACAAATCATCGATCCTCGTTGAATTCAAAGGAGAACTAAGCCTTCAGCAATCAGATATTTTGGTTCTAGTCTGCATTGCAGAAATCCTCCGCCTTCCAGATAGCAAATCAATACTTCAAGCAATTGGCTGAATAGACATGGCTCATACGTTTTACCTCTTTTAGATTCAGAGCGGTTTTCAGCAGCGTTGCCATACACACGTTAACAATAAAATCAAGTAGTTGCAATATTCTTTAATAAGAATTTCTTAACACTTTGTAATCAAGGTTATATAATATATATAAAATATTTTGGGAAATAAGTTTTTATGAATACTGTCAGTCAAATATCGGCATTTCTTGACAATTAGTTATAAAGTCTACAGATTCCAGAAAATGTATCACTAACAATTAGTGATGTAGAGGAAGTATATATGAGTCATCAGCGATTATTTATTCTATAAAAGCAAATAAAAAAAGCTTGGTTCTCACACAAGCGTATTTATTTGTAAATTTAGACAAATGTTGCTTCTGTAAATACCTGAAACCAAGTCTCAGTATGAGTTTGGCTTGCCAATCATGGATATTAGTGAGCTTAGATTTTATTCAATTGTAAGACATAACTCAGGCACAAAAAAGACACAGAATTCTAGGACAATGTTAAGATGGTGTGTCTTCAGCAGATTTACTGAATTCAGTAAAAAATAGAAGTTGCCCACTCCTTACTCAAGGGGTAAGAATGTTATCTAAAATTAGAAACTAAACATAAAGCATCCTTTGAAACTATATTTTATGGCTACAAATATTCAGTAATCAGTAAAGTATGAGTGATCCCCATATAGACAACAAGATCCCCGACTTCTTTAAGAAGCCGGGGATCTGAACCTGTTGATTTTCACGAATCAAATAGGATTGCTAAATTTGACGATAAATTATCAATTAAAAGCGCAGAAAATACATTAATTGAGCGATTGCTTCGGCCGATAACTGCAATCTTTGCTGAAAATCAGCTAAATTACGGTAGAATCCATCCGCTAGGCGATTTTCTACCACTGCTTGGGCAAGGGATAAATCGATAAATGGCGTTTGTGCCAACATCTCAACTGTGGCGGTGTTCGGGTTAACTAAATGTGTCGTATGCACTAGAGATTCGTTGTCATAGTAAATAAAATTCAGCAGTGGCTCTAATGGCTTGAGTCGCTGTACAGGCAGACTCAAAGCTGCTGCAATATCTTCGATACAATAAAATTTAACCCCAGAACGAGAAAGTTCAACAAGCGATCGCGCCTGGTGAATGGACAAGCCTGGTAAGCGTAACCAATCGTCCACCGTTGCTTGATTCGCATCAATACGGATACCCAATTGCGCCGCTATTTGAATTTCTTCGCCAGATTGCAACCGATAGTAAGGATCATTGAGCAGTTTGGCACGAAGTTTTTGTAACTTGAAGTTTAAAGGTAGCCAGTTGTGCATCATATTTGCTTGCATCAAGAAATTTGGTCGAGCAGCTGGCGGCGCTTTTGCTCAAACTCATATTCAGAAATTAGACCATCTTGGCGGAGCGCATCTAACTCCCGCAAAGCATTCGCCACCGTTTCCACCTGATTACTTGTCTGTTGAGAAAACTTGACAGGTGACTTACCCTGATTAAAATTCCGGTCAAAAGCTTCTTCATCTTGGGCTAAATACCAAACACCTTCAATAGCACTAGCAACCTTGGGGATCGGTGTCCAAGAAAGCAGCACATATAAAATCCCCCACAACGGCTGTCCCAAATAAAACTTGTGCAGTCCTGAAACGGTGAGCGTACTAGAAAAAGCTAGAACAGCAGCAATACTGCGGCTTTTGCGTTTCGTTAACATATTTATTATAAATTTACCACTATCACAGTTAAAGCAGTCAAACAGCGATCGTAGCAAAATACCTAACTAAATTCAGCATCATATTAGTCTGGTGAGAATAGCCAAACTCTAAACCTATTCTGATGCTATCTTAAAATATTTCCTGAAAGGTTGGGCAGCATGGGTGCTGAAGGCGATGTTAAAGGCGAAGATTTACTCATGCGATCGCATTAACATTTACTTATAAATTTTCTCAAATATAAGTTAATCAATAAAACCTGCGAATAATAATCACAATAAATATTAAAAATGTTAGACATTCATAGCCTATAACCAATTTATTATATATGAATTAAATTATGATAAAATATTGTTGAATACTTTATATAAAAAGTTAACTAAATGAATGAATTATTGACTCGTATTACACAAACTCCGGGTCAATGTGGGGGTCGTCCTTGCATTCGAGGTATGAGAATTAGAGTCACTGACATTTTAGAAATGTTAGCAGAAAATGTCACGGTTAACGAAATTTTAGAAGATTTTCCCGATCTAGAACCAGAAGATATTCAAGCTTGTCTTTTGTTTGCTGCACGACGTACTGATTTTGTGCGATTAACAGCGTGAAGATTTGGATTGATGCTCAGTTACCACCTACATTAGCAAGTTGGGTAACAAATACTTTTGCTATTGAAGCTTTATCTTTAAAAGATATTGGACTACGCGACGCTAAAGATATCGATATTTTTGAAGTTGCAAGAATCGCTAATTTCGTTACTTTCATCATAGGCAATCACTCATTTTAGCCAAGCTTGGTTAAGACATAAAACGTGGATATCAAAATTACAATATTTTTTATTCTTTTGACACAGGACTTTTATAGTTTATAATATTTACATATTTTATGTGCTACGTATAGGAAAATAAACCAGGAAAAATGAAATAATTCCTAATACTGTTCCGACAGTACTCATGACCTGTATAAAAATACTATTAAAGCCGAACATAAAAGTTGCTGCAAGGGTAACGGCTATAAATAAAACAGTGCCAACTACTGAAACTAATAAAGGTGTTGTTCTTATTAAAATAGACTTATTACTCTCTTTAAATATTGGTGTTCCGACTAAATTTGTATACTTATATTCTTTGCCATCTGCTAATTCATGAATGAGTATTTTCCAAGGTTGATCAAAATTAGGTTTTATCAACAATTCAAAAGTATATAACTTATCTACATTTTCAAGCAAAGAACAAGCAAAAATATCTCCTATGTAAACTTTAGATACTGACGTGACATCAATAATTGCACTTTTGTTTTTTCCAATAACAGATATATAGCGCCTTAAATTGAGATACTGCACCCTTTCAATATTCCAATTAATACTGTCTGTCAAGCACGAGCCGTACCTTGCTTTCAGTCTTGCCAGATCATCTGCGGTATACTCACCATCTAGTTGAACTACTTTATCTTTAAAATCGCCAGTATAATATTTATAACAACCTGTTGAAAGATTTTGAAGTAAGTTATAAACATTTGTCCGAAGCAAATTTAATTTAACCTGTTCTGTTTTATTATCTTCGAGTTGAATAAATATTATTTGCTTAGTACCTTGTTCAATGCAATGAACAATTGAGTTAAGGTATTGATCTGGTCGATCAGTAGTTACAAAAACATATAAATCTCTCAATCTTGTTTACCCCTAAAAGTAATAACGCAACCTTTACCTGAAACTTTTGCTTTTCTTAAACAGACCGATGCTTCTAGCGATGTTCTTCCAACACCAAATGAAATGGTTTTTCCAGTTTTTTTAAAGAAGAATTCAGAATAAGAAGTTAAAATATCTAAAATATTGAGGTTATCAGAAACAATAAAACAGATATCATCGCCAGCCACATAAACTAAAGAAGCGTTAATTTCATTTTTTGCTCGTGTAGCTATATCTTCTAGAGCATCTTTTACTTGAAATGAAAATTTACTAGCTTCTTCAATATTTTCTGAAAGCAAGTAAAAATCAATAACGTCGCCTATGTTATCTCCGTCGCCAATGCAAATTATTGCCATCAAAGTTTCCTTACTTCGTAAGCCCTATCCATAATTGAAGTTTCCAAAACATCGTTACCAGGTTCAACCCAGTAACGACATTTAACGAGAATTAACTTAACTTTGTGTTACAGCCTCTTTCGCCAAGAACTTCTCTAGTTCAGTCAACGCATCAGCATCAACTTTAGTTTGCATGGGGCAGAACTTAGGCCCGCACATCGAACAAAATTCAGCAGTTTTATAAATATCTGCCGGTAGAGTTTCATCGTGATATTCCTTAGCCCTTTCGGGGTCTAAAGATAATTCAAACTGACGATTCCAATCAAAGTTATAACGAGCTTTAGATAGTTCATCGTCTCTGTCTCTCGCACCAGGGCGATGTCTAGCAATATCCGCAGCATGAGCGGCTATTTTATAAGCAATCAAACCATTACGAACATCTTCAGCATCGGGTAAGCCTAAATGCTCTTTGGGTGTTACATAACACAGCATTGCTGTACCGTACCATCCAGCCATTGCCGCGCCAATTGCGGAAGTAATGTGGTCATAACCAGGAGCAATATCTGTTACCAATGGCCCCAATACATAGAAAGGTGCTTCGGAACACTCTTCCATTTGCTTACGCACATTGAACTCAATTTGATCCATTGGTACGTGTCCAGGCCCTTCTACCATCACCTGGACATTATCTTCCCAGGCTCTGCGGGTTAGCTGTCCGAGGGTTTTTAGTTCTGCTAATTGTGCAGCATCTGAAGCATCATGGGTACAGCCAGGACGCAGGGAATCACCCAAACTGAAGGAAACATCATATTTCTTGAAAATTTCAATGATGTCGTGGAAGTGGGTGTATAAGGGGTTTTGTTTGTGATGATGCAGCATCCACCGTGCCAAAATGCCACCACCACGGGAGACAATACCAGTGATGCGGTCTCTTACCAAAGGTAAATGTTCAATCAAAATCCCGGCGTGGATGGTTTGATAGTCTACTCCTTGCTGGGCATGTTTTTCGATGATGTGGAGAAAGTCATCGGCGGTGAGGTTTTCAATTGTGCCGTGGACGCTTTCTAATGCTTGGTAAACTGGTACTGTCCCAATGGGAACAGGTGAAGCATTAATGATAGCGGTGCGGATTTCATCTAAGTTACCGCCACCTGTGGACAAATCCATCACAGTATCAGCACCATACTTCACCGCCAGTTTCAATTTATCTACTTCTTCTTGAAGATTAGAAGAGTTGGGTGAAGCACCGATATTGGCATTTACCTTACATTTGGAGGCAATACCAATAGCCATCGGCTCTAGGTTAGTGTGATTAATATTAGCCGGGATAATCATCCGTCCCCGTGCAACTTCCTCACGAATTAGGTCTGCGGGTAGATTTTCCCGTTGAGCAACGTAGTGCATTTCTTCGGTGATAACACCCTGACGCGCGTAGTGCATTTGAGTTACATTGCTCTGTCCACTCCGCTTGGCAACCCATTCTTTCCGCATATTAAATTCCTCAATAAACAGCTTCCCTCCGCTGGTATTACCCAGACTCAGGTGTTAAGGGTGTGATCTCAGCCTTTCGATTTAGGCACCCCTAGCATGGATGTAGATTGTACCACTTTGCTTATGGTTGAGTGCAAGGGGGTTAACAATTCCTGAGGATGTGGAGAAGTTCAGGGTTGGTGGGTGGGAGATGTCTGGCGACAAGTCGCTTTGCGTCAACACACTTTGCTATCTCAGCGGAACCAAAGTTTTATGTTTGTCGGTCAATACTGAATAATGCACTACTATCTCAAATTTACGCAAACGCCCACATCTTTGCATAATTCTACTTAACAACCCTGTTAAGTTTGAATTAGGAAGTAGAGGAGTAGCGAAAAAATCAAAAATCACTAATGGATAATAGTTATCAATATCTTATTTTTCATAAACCCTATGGTGTTCTCAGTCAATTTACGCAGGAAACACCGAACCATAGCACCCTCAAAGATTATATTGATGTGCCGGATATTTATCCTGTGGGGCGTTTAGATTGGGACAGCGAAGGATTATTACTGTTAACCAACGATGGAAAATTGCAACATCGACTCTCTGATCCGCGTTTTGGACATCAGCGAACTTACTGGGTACAGGTAGAGCGGATTCCCGATGCAGATGCTATAACCAAATTGCAAACGGGTGTAGAAATCCAAGATTACCGCACTCGACCTGCAAAAGTGAGGCTGTTGCCCGAAGATCCACCAGTGTGCGATCGCAATCCACCTATCCGATTTCGCAAAAATGTGCCAACAGCATGGTTAGAAATGACTTTGACAGAAGGCAAAAATCGTCAGGTGCGGCGCATGACAGCGACTGTAGGATTTCCAACTTTGCGACTAATCAGGGTAAGCATCGCCCATCTATGCTTAGATGGACTACAACTAGGTCAGTGGCGCGACTTGACAGCATCTGAACTCAAATTGCTGCATAACTTACCTAAAAAGAACTCAGAATCTAGAACGCGAATTTCTCAGGGTAGCAACTTCAACAAGTCAAAATTCTCTTGATAAATAGGTTTTTCGTGGCAATCAGTAACCAAATGTAAATAAACGTTATCAAGAGCCTGTAGGTGTCAGTTATCAATAGAAAGCATTAAAGACTGGGAAAGATGTTTTTGGCTTTATTTGACGTAAATATAGTTAAAAACAAGTATAATGAACTTTTTTTGTTCCCTACTAATGAATTTTAACCCCTTGGCTACAAGTTTAAGTCTTATGAGCTTTAATCAGCGATCGCTCTGGCATCAAACGCGCACACAACAAGATACCTTGTCAGCAACTCCTGCTCGCTTGGAACTTGTGCCTGAACGAACCTCGGATTTAGAACTGTACACAGCAGAAGTGCTGCGGCGTACACAAGCAGAACTCCAGTGGTATCGAAACCTCTATGAAAATCTTCCGGGGATTTACTTCAGTTTGAATGCAACGGGGATAATTTTGTCCGTTAACCAGTTCGGAGCTAACTATCTCGGTTACACACCTGAACAATTAATCACAACATCTGTGTTTAATTTGTTTGAGCCGTCAGACAAACAACAACTATCTGAGGCATTAATTGAACTTTTCAACGCCTCTCACTCCAGCCAATCCATCAATGGAGAATATCGTTTAGACTGCCCTGATAGTAAAACTACATGGGTCAAAGTCATACTCAAGATATTGCCTAATGAGGACTATCCTGAGAAAAATCCCATGATTCTCATGGTGTGTGAGGACATTACTGCTTACAAGCGAGAAGAAGTTAGTCGGCAAACAAGCCAAATGACAATGCAGGCGCAGTTGGAAGAAATCGCAAGCCTCAATTGTCTGAAGGAAGAATTTCTCAGCACAGTCTCCCACGAACTCCGCACACCGCTGACGAACATGAAAATGGCAATTCAAATGCTCGGAATTGCACTACACCAAGAGCAAAATTTTTTGGTAGAAATGGCAAAGCCACGAGCAGAACGCTCAAAAGCATCTCGCTATTTTGAAATTTTAGATAACGAGTGTGAACGAGAAATCAACCTGATTAATAACTTCCTTGATTTACAACGCTTAGATACAAGTGTTAAACCTTGGGTGCTAGAAACTATTCACGTACAACAATGGCTTTGGCGGGTAGTAGAACTATTTCAAGCACGTAACCGTGGCATATGTAAGCAAAAAATGTGTCTAAGCATAGCGCCCAATCTTCCCCCACTGGCGGGCGATCCTTTCAGCTTAGAACGTGTATTAATAGAACTGCTGACTAACGCCTGTAAATTTAGCCCATCAGATGCCGTAATCACTATTTCTGCCCAATTAAAGTTACAAAATATCCAAATTCAGGTGATTAATTCGGGTGTAGTAATCCCAAGCTCGGAATTACCACACATATTTGAAAAATTCTACCGTATTCCTAGTAATGATCCTTGGAAGCAAGGTGGCACAGGATTAGGACTGGCATTAGTCCAAAAACTAATTAAGCAATTAGGAGGAACAGTAGAAGTGGAAAGTGGGTCAAATCATACCTGTTTTGCGATCCAATTACCATTGCATCGTCAGACATAAACAAGAAGGGAATTAATTGAGAATCGCGCATACTCTTTTATGAGAGAAAAATTAACTTGCCGTTATCTGAAATATTTAGCTAATATGCGTCACAATTAATACTGCCACCAAAATTCACTGGTGAAACCACAATCTCTTGTAGGTCTACTGTAGGCAGGGGCAACTAAAGTTGTGGCACTTGGGATATTAGTGGCTAGAAGCACCTTGGAACGGGAATAAAGGAACTTCCACTATGCTGATTTGCCCTCAGTGTGAATTTGAAAACCCCAATGCGAACAAATTTTGTCAAAACTGTGGTACATCTCTAACTCATCATGTTTGTCATGAATGTGGTACTGATGTACCATTGAACGCCCAACGTTGTTATAACTGTGGTGCAGAATGTGGGAAAGTTTGGTGGGCAATTATTACTAAGGAAGGAAGCGGGAACTGGGAATTAGGCAGTTGGCAAGAGGATCAGGACGATTTACCAACGTTACCTCTCTCCACTGAATTTGCTCCACCGCTTTCTGCTAGACCTGTTTTCAAAGTAGGTTCTTACATAGATCAAGAGCAGCGCTATCAATTGTTAGAACCACTACCAATTACAGAAGAAAACACTACCCAGACAGAGGTTTGTGTACGAGTTTTAGATTGCCATCCGTATCAAATATCACCTATAGAGGCAATATTAGAAAATCAAAATCAGGGATTATTACCTTTATCAGGCAAAGAAGTTGGGATTACTCAATTGGCTAAAGCTTATTTGGAATTACAATCACAAGGTCAGCCAGGAATACCAGTAATCCATGATGCTTGGCAGGAGAGCAACACTCAGGTTGTACTCATTGAATACCGTTCCGATTGGCCGCGGTTACTTGACCAGTGGAAAGAGGAAACGACAAGTTCATTACAAATTTTACATTGGTTTTATCAAATGACCCAACTTTGGTCAGTGTTGGAACCAGTGAAATGTCGCCAAAGTCTGCTGGAATTGTCAAATCTGCGATTGGATGAAGACCAAACACTAGCTTTAGAAAGATTGTATGTGGAACCGTTGAATAGTGAGACAGCCATTGAGTTAGATGCAGATGCCGAAACAGAAGAGGAAACATCCGCTATAGTAAAACAGCCTTTGACTGTGAAAGTATTGGGTGATGTTTGGCAGGAATTATTTAGGCAGTCGCAACGCACACAGTTTGGGGCTGTATTGCAGATTTTAGACGATTTGGAACTAGGAAAAATTCAAACGATCGCACAGTTGCGATCGCGATTGGAGGCGATCGCCACAGAACTAGAAGCATCCCATATTCCAAGTTTTTCCCCAACGGCAAACCAAAATCCCACTGCACCCACCACCATACAGTTAGAAAATGAACTAGAAGAAGATAGTTCTGCTAAAACCGATGACCTACCCACAATTGTTCTGTCAATGCAGTTAAGCAGTTTAGAGGATATAGGACGTACAGACGTAGGCCGTCAACGTCAGCACAACGAAGATTACTTTGGGATTGAAACTAAAGTTGATAAGCTAGAATTACCCAAAAACCGAGTCCTACAAGCCCGTGGTTTGTATATTCTCTGCGATGGTATGGGTGGTCATGCTGGCGGTGAAATAGCTAGTGAATTGGCAGTTAACACTGTGCGGCAATACTTCCAAGAACATTGGACTAAAGACCAGCGCCCAACTGAAGAAAGTATGCGCGAGGCAGTTTATTTAGCTAATCAAGCAATTTATCAACTAAATCAACAAGATGCCCGTTCTGGAATTGGGCGCATGGGTACTACCTTGGTGATCCTGCTAATTCAAGATACCCAAGCCGCCGTGGCTCATGTGGGAGATAGCCGCCTCTACCGCTTAACTCGCAAACGGGGACTGGAACAAATCACCGTAGACCATGAAGTTGGTCAAAGGGAAATTACCCGCGGAGTGGAAGCCAGTATTGCCTATGCTCGTCCAGATGCTTATCAATTAACTCAAGCTTTGGGGCCTCGTGACGAAACCGCCATTGATCCTGATGTTGAATTTTTTGACATTAATGAAGATTGCCTGCTGATCTTAGCCTCTGATGGTCTATCTGATAATGATTTACTAGAAACCCATTGGAAAACTCATTTATTTCCTCTGCTAAGTTCTGGTGCTAACCTGGAGCGGGGTGTCACCGAATTAATTGATTTGGCGAACCAAGAAAATGGCCATGACAACATCACTGCAATACTAGTTCGGGCAAAAGTGCGCCCAAATATGGAAAATTAAAAGTAAAAAGAAAAAACCTTTTACCTTGTTACTTTTAATTTTTTACTGATTAATCCTAGTTTCTTTTTTTACATTATCCAGGTTTTATTGTGGTTATTCTGACACTGTTAGAACCGCAACAAAAAACACCGCTGAAACAGTGGTGTTTTGATAACTCCGCCGTGATTCGGATAGGTCGAGCGGCGGACAATCATGTGGTTTTATCCGATAGTTTGGTTTCCCGACATCATTTAGAACTCAGGCAAAGCAGTGGTGCCAAGAATGATGAATCTTGGCAGGTGTATAGTCAAGGCACAAATGGCACTTTCCTTAATGGCGTTTTAGTAATTCAAAGTCCGCTGCCTAATAATGCTCTCCTACAGCTGGCACAGGGCGGCCCCACACTGCAATTTCAAATTCAGGAAGTATTGCCAGAAATTAGTGCAGAGGAAGAAAAATCATTATATTCCAATCATGACCCTGCAAGAGCAGCTTACACTTGCACCCACGAAGGTAACTCTCCCAGAAATCTGTTTTGCATCCATTGTGGTCAACCTCTGTCAGTGCAACAGACAATTCGCCAGTATCAAGTGTTGCGAACTCTAGGACAGGGAGGTATGGGTACTACTTATTTAGCTTGGGATACAAAAGGTTGGATGACTGGCAATCCTCAACTTTTGGTTTTAAAGCAAATGAACGCTGATATGGCTAAAATTGCCAAAGCCCAAGAATTATTTGAACGGGAAGCCTATACGCTTAAATCCCTAAACTATCCAGGAATTCCCAAGTATTACGACTTTTTTGTGGAAGGTGGAAAAAAGTACTTGGCTATGGAATTAGTTCATGGGCAAGATTTGGAAAAAAGAGTCCAGACGACCGGGCCAGTAACGCCAAGCCAAGCGATCGCCTGGATGATTCAAACCTGCGACATTTTAGATTATTTGCATAGCCAAGAACCACCATTAATTCATCGTGATATTAAACCTGCTAACTTAATGGTGCGGAATGCTAATAATCAGATAGTGGTGCTAGATTTTGGTGCTGTTAAAGAAATTGGCACGACACCAGGCACTCGAATTGGTGCAGAAGGTTACTGCGCCCCTGAACAAGAAAGGGGACAACCTCTGATTCAATCAGATTTATATGCCATTGGGCCGACGCTAATTTTTCTGCTAACAGGGGAAAACCCTTTTAAGTTTTTCCGCCAAAAAGGACGAAATTTCCGCTTTGATGTGGCAAACTCCCCGACGATTACACCCCAATTAAAAGATGTGATCGAATGTGTCACAGAGCCATTGCCACGCGATCGCTATCAAACGGCTACAGAACTAGCCGCAGCATTAGCCGCTTGCAAAACTTAGAAGGTATGAGGAAGGATGAAGTATAAAATTTCATACTTCATACTTTACTCTTCGTCCCAAGCTTCTACTGCTAACAGTTCACTGATTGGATCTTGCATACTGAAGCCAAAGTCTAACAGTTCCTGTTTCCAGTGCTGCCAGTCATTGCCGTAGAGTAAGGCAATTTTCCAAATGCTATCAGTTGGCTTGATAATATTGGATTCTACGAGTGATTGCACGTTACGCTGCAATTTCACCATTGGGTGAATTACTTGCTGAGTCATAACCTAGATTGAATTCAGATTTCGTTTGGGTAAATGCTTAATCAAAACTGCTTTCCGCTTTGCAATTGTTATCGGTGCGTAGAGCGTTGGAATTGGTAAAGCTAGTCTTAACTTTCTAACTATACCATAACAAACTCTACTTATTTTCGGGTAAATTCGGTTTTGTACGGTAATTACCACCACAAAACTGAAAATTTTACCAAGCAGCGATCGTGTATGCCGACAAAAAAATCAGTTAGTTTGAAAGTTGCACTAATAACACAAGTAAAAATTGGAAAATTTTATGTGCCTCAGCCATCAGTATGTGGGTAGTTGTTGAAAAAACAACTATTTTGGGCTGGTTTGAGGTTTTTAAGACGCGATGAAGCAGATTTACCGCATATATTTAAACGTTATATACATTATCGCAAACATGTGAGAGTAGATATTTTTATTACAAAAATTTATTAAATATTAATCTTTTCATGGAGATTAAGCAGTCAGGTAGTTAGCCCTAATGTGAAAAAAGCAGGGGAGCAGGGAGCTCTTAGCAGGGGAGAAAAACCACCCACAAGGGGTGGGGCTTCCCTACGGGACGCTACGCGAACAACCAAGGGAGAAAAGGAGCAAGGGGGCTTTTGCCCCTTGTGGGCAAGGTTTGTACCTTTCCCCCTGCCCCCTGCCTCTAATCAAAGCGAAGCCAAAGCATAAATTTGTTAAATAGTTTGGGTATAGTACTTAATGATTATGAAAACTTTACAAACTAGATGATAGTTTACCTAGGGTGCTGGGTACTCTCATAACTGGAGGCTTGCTGATATATCAGTATTTCTTACAGCAACCATAAGTATATGTCTAGTTCTGGGGATGATTATTTTATTTCCCGTCAAAAGAAAATTGAGCGGAAGAAACAGATTTTAACGATAGTAGGCTTAGGTTCTTTCGTAGGTTCTACGATATTTGGTGTGATTGCTGGAGTACAACAAACACCCCAGAAGCCCCAAACAACAAATGTATCTATTGAGTCCAGTTTACAGCAACAAGCACGGGGTTATGAGTTAGTTTTGCAACGAGAACCGGAAAATCAAGTTGCTTTAGAAAAACTAGCAATGGCTAGAGTGCAACTAAAGGATACCAAAGGTGCGATCGCGCTGATAGAAAAGTTAGTCAAACTGCATCCTGAAAGACAAGATTATAAGGTTGTATTAGAGCAGATAAAGAAGCAACAAGATACAAGCAAAGAATAAATAATTCGATTATTCAGACTTAATTTAAAACCTTACTTAAAGGCACTAATTACAAGAATTACCAGGAACACTAAGGAGTAATATGGAATTTAATCTATACACAAAAGATTTTTACCAAGAAAAGCAACAAGGTTCACAGAGTTCTGCGCGAGAAATTTTGCCTTTAGTTTTAGCTCTAATTCAGCCTAAAAGCGTTATTGATGTAGGGTGTGGCACAGGAACATGGCTATCTGTTTTTAAAGAATTTGGTATCAAAAATTGTTTAGGTATAGATGGCTCTTATGTGGATCAAACACAACTACTAATCCCGAAAGAAGAATTTTTAGCGTGGGATTTAAAAGAGCCAATAACAATAAATAAAAAGTTCGATTTGGTTGTTTCTTTAGAAGTTGCTGAACACTTGCCACCAGAACTTGCAGAAACCTTTGTCAATTCATTAACGAGACTTGGAGAAGTTATATTATTCTCCGCAGCCATCCCTTTTCAAGGAGGCATAGGTCATTTGAATGAGCAGTGGTTAACCTATTGGTTACAACACTTCAATAATCAAGGATATATAGTAGTTGATTGCTTAAGAAATAAAATATGGGATAACAATAAAGTAGAATTTTGGTATGCTCAAAATATAGTTATTTTTATAAAAGAAGACTGCCTGTACAAATATCCTGTAATAGAAAAAAAAGTACAAAATCATAAATATTCGTCACTTAACGTAATACATCCAGCATTATATTTAAGTAAAGCTAATACTATTTTAGCAATTACAGGAACATCTAACCCCATAAGTTCTGGAAACACATCTAGTAGTCGTATTACAGAAGCCAACCAAGTAAATATTTATTCTAAAAAAGTTAGAGACATTCAGCTTAATAATTGTAATACTCAGAAACAACAAGAATCAGAACACCCAACTAAAGTATGTTTAAATACTGATAAATCCTCTGCTCAACTTCATATAGACGATAAAAACATTCAAGTAAAAACAGAAAAAGTATTAGCAGTACCTCAGGAAAAAAATGATTCTTTAGCTGCTAGTATTTCTGTTTGTATGATTGTGCAGAATGTTGAAAAAACATTAGCTATTGCTCTAGAATCTCTTCAAAATGTTTATGATGAATTAATAATTGTTGATGGTGGTAGTACTGACTCTACATGCGAAATCGCTTTACGTTATGGAGCAAAACTTATACATTCAAAATGGCAAGGAGATTTTGCGCTACAAAGAAATATATCTTTATCTAATGTAACTTCTGATTGGGTATTTGTTCTTGATGCAGATGAATTTATTGACAAAAATACTTTAAATTTCTTGGAATTTATCAAAACAAACTCTATCAAGGAAACAGATAATTTTTGGATACCAAGAAAATGGATCACTCCATTTAGCATAAAACATTATATTTCTAGTTCTCCCCACTATCCTGATTTTCAGGGTCGTCTATTTAGGTATTCTGAAAATGTTATCTATGAAGGTCGCATCCATGCAGTCCCTAAAGGATTTAATGCTCAAGCTAGAGCTTTACATAATTTGAGTATATATCATCTAGATTTATTACTTAACAGTGAATCAAAACGAAAACAAAAAGTCCATAAATATGGTGAACTTGTGCCACAAGATGGAATGCCACATTTTTACTTACCAAGCTTAAAAAATATCCAAAAACAAAGATGGGATTATAATGAGATATTGCCTGAGGTTCAAAGCTTAATTGATGCCATACCTATGAGATGCAAAGTGTGCGAATCTGATGCACACATCTTTGCTAAAAGTATTGTACTTAGTCAGTATGAAGTGGATTATTTTCAATGTTCTAATTGTGGATTTGTGCAAACAGAAGAACCTTATTGGTTAGATGAAGCTTATTCAGATGCCATAGCTCGTACGGATATTGGTTTAGTTTTCCGTAACAATAACTTATCACGAAGAGCGGCTCACATCATATTCAATATCTTTGATCATGAAGCTAAGTTTCTAGACTATGGCGGTGGCTACGGTCTATTCGTGAGAATGATGAGAGATTTTGGATTTGATTTTTATTGGGATGATAAATTTTGTACTAACCTGTTTGCTAAAAGTTTTGAATTTGATGAAGCCAAGAATGCTACTTACGAATTAGTAACTGCTTTTGAGGTGTTTGAGCATTTTACCAATCCAATTGAAGAAATTGAAAATATTTTAAAAATCTCCAAAAATATTTTATTTAGTACGGAAATTTTACCTCAAAATAATCCTAAACCTAATGAGTGGTGGTACTATTCACCGCATGATGGGCAGCATATTTCTATATATACCATTAAGACGTTATCAAAAATTGCAGACAAGTATAATTTAAACCTGTACTCAGATGGTTCATCTTTGCATCTACTCACTGAAAAAACTTTACCCCCAGAGTTATTTAATACTCTGTGTCATTCTCCTATAGAACCATTCAATAAACAGTCTCTACTTCAGAATGATTACTCAAAAGCAGTTATTTCACTCATTAATCGTAATCATAATAGTTTTATAAAGACTGATGAAAACCTTAAGTATAGTACAAAAAATCCAACAATAGTAGTAGATGGTGTATTCTTTCAACTCTACCAAACTGGGATTGCGCGTGTCTGGAAGTCGTTGTTAGAAGAATGGGCGAATAATGGATTTGCAAAGCATATCATTGTACTAGATCGTGGTGGTACTGCACCTAAAATATATGGAATCAGATATCTAAATATTCCTGCCTACGACTATAATGATACCGAAGCTGATAAACAGATGCTTCAACAAATCTGTGATGATGAAGGCGCAGATTTATTTATCTCTTCTTATTACACAACCCCAACAACAACACCTTCTGTTTTCATGGCTTACGACATGATTCCAGAGGTGATGGGATGGGATGTTATCAATAATCCTATGTGGCAAGAGAAGCGTTTAGCAATTCAAAATGCTTCTGCTTATATTGCTATTTCTCAACATACAGCGCATGACCTGGCTAGATGTTTTCCTGAAATATCTGTAGAATCTGTAACTGTAGCTCATTGTGGAGTTCAAAATACTTTTTCACCAGCAACATCTGAAGATATTAATGCGTTTAAAGCGAAGTATGGTATTACAAAACCTTACTTTATTTTAGTTGGTGCTGGGAATGGTTATAAGAATAGTATTTTATTTTTTCAAGCATTTTCGCAGATAACTAGTAGTCACGGATTTGATGTTATTTGTACTGGAAGTGGTGGGATATTAGCAGATGAATTTAGAGATTGTACATCAGGTAGTACCGTTTATATGTTGCAACTTAGTGATGAAGAGTTAGCAATAGCTTATTCTGGTACAGTGGCATTAGTTTATCCTTCTAAGTATGAAGGTTTTGGAATGCCTGTCGTTGAAGCAATGGCTTGTGCTTGTCCGGTAATTACTTGTCCTAATGCTTCAATTCCAGAAGTAGCAGGTGAGGCAGCAATATATGTGAATGATGATGTAGATGCGATGGCAAATGCTTTATGTGATGTGCAGAAACCGGGAATTCGGACATCATTAATTAACGCGGGTTTAGCACAGGCGCAAAAGTTTTCTTGGTCGAAAATGGCTGATATAGTCAGTTCTGCTTTGATTAATGCTAGTCTGTTGTTTTTAAATCTCAAAGAAACTAATGTAATTGTTTTCCCTGATTGGACGCAATCAGAAGAGTTAGTTGGTTTAGAATTAGAATCAGTAATTAAAGCGATCGCAACTTATCCTGATAGCCAAAAAACTACTTTATTAATCAATATAAGTAACACCACTACTGAGGATGTAGAACTATTACTTTCTGGTATTATGATGAATCTGTTGATGGAAGAAGATTTGGATGTGAGTGAAGGTTTAGAAATTTCTTTGGTTGGTAGTTTAGCAGATATTCAGTGGCAAGCTTTATTACCACGCATCAACAGCAGAATTATTTTAAAAAATGAAGATAAAATAATGTTGACACAAGTTTCTTTAAAATCAATACCAGCTTGTGACATCGAAAGCTTTACTAATCAACTCTGTGTTTTGCAAACTGTTAGTTAATTAAGTAGAGTGTGTTACGGCTATGCAAGGATTTGAGAGTTCAAGCTAATGATAATTAGCCGTAACGCACCGTATGTATTAGTGCGTTACGCTTTGTTTAACGCACTCTACTAAAAGGACTTAATTATGAATTACGAATTAATATGATGATTGAAGCAGAAGATTTAAGGCCTGATTTATGTACTGTGAATGCAAGCAATATCAATGTGATTATCTTTCCTGATTGGTCACAGTCAGAAGAGTCTCTTGGTTTAGATTTAGAAAGAGTAATTAAGATAGTAAATAATCTTCCTTATAATAATCTAATTATATTATTTATCGATAGTAATAATATTTCTAAAGATATTGCTAATTTAGTGTTATCTGGTGTGGTTATGAATCTGCTGATGACAGATGATTCTGATAGCAGTATGGGATGTGAAATTTCTTTATTAGAAAATTTAGATGTCTGTGAGTGGGAATTATTTACGTCTGAAATCCATGCACGAATTATTTTAACCCAAGAAAATCAGGAAGTTTTAGTTTATTCGCAAGCTGATAATCTCCCAGCTTATACAATAGAAGAATTTAGCGAAATAGAATTATCTCAGTTAATTTTGGGTTTGGGTAATAAGCTATTTCAAAGAAAACAATGGCAAGCTGCGATCGCACAATACAAAAAACTGCTAGATTTGCAAGTAGATAATTTAGAAATTTATTGGAACTTAATTCATTGTTACAGAAATTCTAACTTAACAGATGAATATTATCAAACTTTAGATCAGGCGATCGCATTATACCCAACAGAAGGCAGCTTACATTTTTCACTAATTATTGATTTGCGTCGTAATGGTTGCATAAAAGAAGCAATTGCTAGTGCTGAAAAAGCTTGCAATTTAATGCCTGATGATTATACTTTTAAAATTCTGAAATATTTAACAGTTCCCAGTATTTATAATACTGAAGATGAAATATATTTTTATCGCCAGCGCTATATCCAAGGATTAAAAGATTTAATTGCACAAACAAGCCTTCATACTCCAGAAGAAAAAAGTAATGCTTTAGCTGGTATAGGTCGGCTGACAAATTTTTATCTATCTTATCAAGCACAAAATGATCGGGATTTACAAAGCCAATATGGACAATTAGTGCATGGAATTATGGCGGCTAACTATCCTCAATGGGTTGTGCCTTTATCCATGCCAAATCTCCAGCCACAGCAAAGAATTCGTATTGGTTATGTTTCCCATTTTTTACATTCCTATAGCGGCACATTATGGTTAACTGGCTGGCTACGTTACTGTAATCATGAACATTTTGAAATTTACTGTTACTATACTGGCAATGATCCAGATCCAGTGACACAAAAATTTCAAGAATACAGCGATGTTTTCCACCATATTCCTTATAATTTACCTGGCGTTTGTGAGCAAATAATTGCTGATAATTTACATATTTTAGTCTTTCCAGAAATTGGGATGGATCCCCAAACTATGCAAGTAGCCGGACTGCGGCTTGCGCCTGTACAGTGTGTAGCTTGGGGACATCCAGTAACAACTGGCTTACCAACAATTGATTATTTTTTATCTAGCGAGTTAATGGAACCAGAAAATGCTCAAGAACATTATGCTGAAAAACTAATTCGCTTACCTAATATTGGTGTATCTTACCCCAAACCTTATATTCCCCCCATCATCAAAACTCGCTCGGATTTTCAACTTGCTGATGATGCGGTGATTTATTTATGTTGCCAAGCACCATTTAAATATCTACCACAATATGATTTTATTTTTGCGGAAATTGCTCGTCGTGTTCCCCATGCTAAATTTGTCTTTTTGCGCGGAACTTTACTTCAGCAACGTCTCAAAGATGCGTTTGCTGCTGTTGATTTGAATAGTGAAGATTACTGTGTTTTCTTGAGTATCCCTGAACGGCTAGATTATCTGATGATTAACTTACTTTCAGATGTTTATTTGGATACTTTTACATGGTCTGGTGGTAATACTACCTTAGAAGCGATCGCCTGTAATCTCCCTATTGTCACCTCTCCGGGAGAATTTATGCGTGGTCGTCACTCTGACAGCTTTCTCAAAATGCTGGGAGTGATAGATACCATCGCGGAAAATCCAACAGAATATATTGATATTGCCGTCAAATTAGGACTAAATCCAACTTGGCGCAGCAACATCGCCGAACAAATGAGTCAGCGTCATCATTTACTATTTGATGATCAAACCTGTGTTGCAGGTTTAGAAGCTTTCTACAAACAAGTTATTGAAGAATATTGTCAGTAGAAAATTAATTCATTATTTTACAAGCTTGACCAAAGTCTACTTTCAGCAAGGTATCACCTAGATTGATATCTTAAGATAATTTAAAGATAGAACTTTATTTGGAGGCTATATATTCCCATCGTTGGGAAACAATATGTTACAGCTTGTAACTACCGTATTTGTGGTACTTCTGGGATCGGCGCTTTGTTCGAGTATAGAAACGGCGCTATTTTCTGTTTCTGTACTGAGAGTCAAACAACTAGCACAATCAAAAACTCCTGCGGCGGTTGCACTGTTGGCGATTCGAGAAAATATGAATCGACCAATTGCGACTATTGTCATCCTCAACAATACTTTCAATATTATCGGCAGTATTGTGACAGGTAATGTTGCAGAGCAAGCATTAGGTTCTCAGTGGCTGGGTGTATTTTCGGCAATATTGACCTTTTTAATTATCATTTTTGGTGAAATTATTCCCAAAACAATCGGAGAGCGCTATTGTGAACAGCTGGCTATGCTGGGAGCTTTACCTGTGACTGGACTTTCTTTGGTCTTTACACCCCTAGTTTGGATGCTAGAAACTGTCACCGCACCCTTTTCTAAAGGCAAAAAAAGACCAACCACTAATGAGGCTGAAATCAAGTTGTTGGCAAATATCGGACAACAAGAAGGAATTATTGAAAGTGATGAAGCAGAGATGATTCAGCGGGTCTTTAAATTAAATGATGTGACAGCATCTGACCTCATGACCCCTAGAATTATGCTGACATACATCCGCGGTCATCTAACTGTAGCTGAAGGGAAAACAGATATTATCGCTTCCCAACATACTCGAATTATTGTGATTGATGAGTCTATTGATCAAGTTATGGGATTTGCCTTAAAGCATGAACTACTAACAGCGATGCTGGAAGACAAAAAACACCAAAAAATTGCTACTTTGGCTCGAAAAGTTAGCTTTGTACCAGAAGCAATTCAGGCAGATAAACTCCTGAAAAATTTTATCGAAGCCCGCGAACACCTAGCAGTAGTGGTAGATGAATATGGTAGTGTTGCTGGTGTAATTACCTTAGAAGATGTGCTGGAAGTCATTACTGGTGAGATTGTAGACGAAACTGATAGAAGTGTTGACTTGCAAGAAATAGCACGCAAAAGGCGAGAAAAAATGTTGCAGTCTATCAGTATTAGCAATCCTTCTTTCAAAAGTTGATCAATTGTTGGGTATTGGGTATGAATTAAAATTCAAAAGTTAAAATGCTAACGATATTTTTTAGCTTTTAGCTTTTGACTTTCCAGTAACCTAATTACTCCTCAGCTTGACCAACACGACGAATATTGATGATATCGCTCATTTTCTTAATTTGAGTAAAAACTTGCTCTAACTGAGGCCGATCGCGTATATCTATTCCTAAATCCATCAATGCTGGTTGTCCAATAGCTGTTTTAACTTGTGCATGACGGACATTTATACCTTGGTCGCTTAAACGAGATAATATATCTTTTAATACGCCTACACGGTCAAGAGCTTCAATTTGAACATTGACTGGGTAAGTGTAGGGACGAGAGCTAGTTTCTACTGTTGAGTTCCATTTTACTGGTACTAAGCGATCGCCTTCGACATTCTCCAGATTATGACACCCTTGGCGATGGATGGAAATTCCCCTGCCTCTTGTCACTACCCCAATAATTGATTCTCCAGGGATAGGTGTACAACACCCAGCCAAATGATACACTAACCCTTCTACACCCAAAATTGGCGAATCGCTGGCACGGGAGCTACTGTGAGGTACATCCCGTAAAGCTTTTGCCGCTGCGGCTGATTCTTTTGGTAAAAATGGGGGTATAACCATCGTCGCGGGTTGCTGTGCCTTCACGACTTCGCGCCAGCGATTGAGTACCAAGTTCAAGGTAATTTCACCGTAGCCTAAACCTGCGAGTAAATCCTCTACGCTGTGATAGTTGCACTTTTCAGCGACAGTTTGCATTGCGTCTGATTTCAGCAGATTATCAAAGCCTGTTTTACCGAGTTCTTTTTCTAACAAGTCTCGTCCACGGGTGACGTTTTCTTCGCGGCGCGATCGCTTGTACCATTGCTTAATCCGATATTTTGCCGTTGAAGTTCTGGCAAAATTCAACCAGTCTAAACTAGGATGGCTATTCTTCTGAGTGAGAATTTCGACAATATCGCCATTTTGTAGCCGTGTTGACAAAGGTACTATTCGCCCATTTACCCTAGCACCAGCACAATGGTTGCCAACTTCTGTATGAATGCGATAGGCAAAATCTATGCTGGTAGAACCAGGATTTAAGGAAACCACATCCCCCTTGGGAGTGAAGACATAAACATCATCTTCAAATAAGTTATCTTTGACACTATCTAAATATTCTTGTGCATCTTTGAGGTCACTTTGCCATTCTAATAGCTGCCTTAACCAAGTAAACTTCTCATCTGCTCCCGTCAACGGACTATTCGAGCCACCTGTTTCTTTATACTTCCAATGGGCTGCAATCCCATATTCAGCGATATGGTGCATTTCCAATGTGCGAATTTGGATTTCTAAAGGACGACCACTTAAACCAATTACCCCAGTGTGCAAAGATTGGTAACGGTTAGGCTTGGGTAATCCAATATAATCCTTAAATCTACCAGGAATGGGGCGAAAAGCATCATGAACGACAGCTAAGGCTCGGTAGCATTCTTCATTAGTTTGAACAATAATTCGCAGCGCTGCTAAATCATAAATTTCATGAAATTCCTTTTGCTGCCGCTGCATTTTCTGATAAATGCTATAAAGATGTTTGGGACGACCGCTAATATCTGTGCAGTGAATTCCCGCTTGCTGTAAACGTTCTCTTAAAAGTTCTGTGGCTTTGGCTAATTTTTCTTCCCGCGCCGTCCGTTTTTCAGAAACATGTTGCTGAATTTCTCGAAAAGCTTCAGGTTCTAGATGTTTAAATGCTAAATCCTCCAATTCCCACTTAATATGCCAAATACCTAAACGGTTGGCTAAAGGTGCAAAGATATCTCGTGTTTCTTGGGCGCTGCGGCGGCGGCTTTCTTCTGACATGTATTGCAGAGTTCGCATATTATGCAAACGATCTGCCAACTTGACTACAATGACTCTAATATCTTGAGCCATTGCCAAAAACATCCGCCGAAAATTTTCGGCTTGGCCTTCGGTTTTACTTTTGAAATTAATTTTAGAAAGCTTAGTGACACCTTCGACTAACAGCCGCACTTCTGAGCCAAATAGCTCTTCTATTTCTTCAATTGTGACATCTGTATCTTCAACTACATCATGAAGAAATCCAGCTGCTATCATAGCAGAACTACCCCCCAAGTCGCGCAGCAAACCAGCTACGGCAACGGGGTGATAGATGTATGGTTCTCCAGATTTGCGAAATTGTCCGTGATGAAGTTGATAGGCAAATGTAAATGCTCGACAAATTAATGCAGCATCGTTATGCCTTCGCTCATCTTCTGCTTCGCCACTTCTAGGTGATGACTCTCGTAAACATTTGTTCAGCCATTCTGGAAGTGTAACGTCAATTGAAGTACTAATAGCTGTGCCGCTCATACAAGAGGTGATCGGGGATAGTATGGATAAGATTTACAGCACCAACTGGCAATAATGCTGTAGCCCTTGTGGGGTGGTAGATGCAGTTTGAGGATGATGACTAAATTGCCTGTGGTAGTCATCTATTTTGGGTTTCAAGAAGCATGAGCTTGAAAAACCATAGATAGCTAACGAAGCCTCAAAGGGGGATTTGAGGCTTGTGATAGTGATAATAGTTCAAGAAGATATACTGTAGAAGAAAATTTCTTGTCATTAATACTATCTTAAATGGCACTCGATGTCTTTAAATTGTGATAAATATCAAGCACTGGCAAATTTATTGGTGCAATTACATTCTGATGTCATGGCTGTGCAACTTGACAAAGCCCAACTGCGACAGAGTATTGCTGATGTGCAGCAGTTATTTCAACGGGAGATTGTGCCTTTAGAGGCTGAAGACTCAAAAGAGCAGTCTTATCGGACGGAAATTAGCAAACAACTGCGCTTATTGGAAATCGATATCACGTTTTTTCAAGGCGCACGGCAAGCTGCAACGGTACAAGCAAGACTTCAGACCATTAGCGATCGCCTCACTACTCTACTTCAATATTGCCACGCCATACTGCAACAAGAAACACCAAGAACGTCGGAAGATTAGAGGTTTGTGAAGCTTGGCTGTTAGATAAGTAGGGATCAAGGGAATCCTGTAATTAACAGTCATCCTTTGAGATTGTGAAGATTCTATGCTAAAAATCAGGCTAGGCGTTGGGCAGAGGATTAGTTTGGGATATGCTATTGCCTTGGGGATCGCTGTTTCTGGAACAGTTGCAGGTTTTGGTATTGGTCGTTATCACTATCGGCAAGCCTCAGTAAGAGAAGACCACACACGTAACGAAGTGGAATTGCTGCATCGCTTGCAAACTAGCATTCTCCAAGCACGCACTCACCAGCAACAGTTAATTCCTTTAATGCAACACCCCCAAAAGTCTCAAGAAGAATATACCCATTTGTTGCATCATAAAGTTCAAATAGAGCTTTCTTGGGCTGAATTGCAGGAATTCCTCAAAAATCAGCCTCAACAATTAAAGGAAGTACACAACAAAGAAATTCCTGGCTTTGTACAAACTTACACTGACGTACCACAACAGTATTTTCAAGAACTAGAACGCCAGATGCAGCGAATTCAGTCTTTAAATTTGGCTGTACCAAAAGATATTGAGCAAGGGCAAAAAATGTTACTGCTCTTTACTAATAGCGAACTAGCTCTCAAATATGATGGTATTTCTGACGATTTAGTGGAAATAATTAAGCAATCATATAAAGAAGCCCGTAAAGCAAAGGAGTTATTTCAGCAATCGAGCAATATTGCTCAGGATATAGTGATTAATAGTATTACATTTTCGGTAGTTATTTCAATTGTACTAACAACTTTAACGACTAGAGCGATCGCCAATCCCATTCAAATATTAACTAATGTAGCTCGCCGCTCAACAGAAGAGTCTAATTTTGAGTTACAAGTCCCCATTGAGCGCGATGATGAAATTGGTATTCTGGCCAAATCTTTTAATCAATTGATTGCTGCGGTTCAACAACTATTACAACAGCAACAAACTACTAACCAACAACTGGCAGCTTACAGCGAAACTCTGGAGCAGAAGGTAGAACAAAGAACTGAAGAACTCAATGAAAAAAATAGCCACCTAGAAAATATTTTAGAGGAACTGCAACGTACCCAATTTCAAATGGTGCAGAGCGAAAAAATGTCAGCTTTAGGGCAGATGATCGCAGGGGTAGCACACGAAATTAATAATCCAGTAAATTTTATCCACGGCAATCTCAGTTATGTCCAAGAATATGCCGAAAATCTGCTAAATTTTGTGAAATTATACCAAAAATATTATCCTGAACCAATACCAGAGATAGCAGATGAAGCAGAGGAAATTGACCTGGAATTTATGCAAGCAGATTTGCCGAAGATGCTTGATTCGATGAAAGTTGGCACAGACCGAATTCGCCAGATTGTGTTATCGTTGCGGAATTTCTCGCGCACAGATGAAGCCGGATTTAAAGCAGTAGATATTCATGAAGGCATTGACAGCACTTTATTAATTTTACAACATCGCCTCAAAGAGCAACCAGAACGTCCAGCGATCGCAGTCATCAAAGACTACGATAATTTGCCTTTAGTAGAATGCTATCCTGGACAAATAAACCAAGTATTAATGAATATTTTGGCTAATGGAATTGATGCGATAGAAGAGTCAATTATCACGAGTCAACAGTCAAAAGTTGAATATTTAACATGTCATAGACCACAAATTATAATTCGTACCTCAGTGGTGAATTCTCAGTGGATAGAAATTGCGATCGCTGATAATGGATCTGGTATTCCAGAAGCAGTTCAAAAACAAATTTTTCATCCCTTTTTCACAACAAAGCCAATTGGTAAAGGTACAGGCATGGGGATGTCTATCAGCTATCAAATTATTACCGAAAAACATGGTGGTAAATTAGAGTGTTTATCAACTCCTGGGCAAGGTGCAGAGTTTGTTATCCAAATTCCTATCAGCCAAAATTCTAAAACTCAAACAGCGCTAATAGAGTAATAGGATGACCAAGAAGACGCGGAGAGCGACCCTTCCCTTGGTTACTAAATCACAAACCTCTTACTTCAAAGGGATTTCAACCCTGTCACCTATCTCCTGTTACCTGTCACCTGCTATAAATCCGAAAATTTATAATTCAATGTTGACCGCTAATGCTAAATCTAAGATTGTTGAGCAGTGAAAAACAACGTGAAAGCACAAGTATTTAGAGGCGTAAATCAACTGTCTTATGAAGAAATCCCAGTACCAACCCTAGAAGCAGATGAGGTGCTGGTACAGGTGCAAGTAGTAGGATTGTGTCAATCAGATATTAAAAAAATTCGTTATCCCCTGTATGAGCCACCGCGCATATTTGGTCATGAAACCGCTGGAAAAATAGCCGCAGTCGGTTCTGAGGTGAAAAATTGGCAGGTGGGACAACGGGTAGCTGTGATGCACCATATTCCGTGTATGCGTTGCGCCTACTGTTTAAATGAAAATTTCTCAATGTGCAATGTCTATAAAAACATCTCTACCACAGCCGGTTTTAACGCCAGTGGCGGCGGTTTCGCGGAGTATGTCAAAGTACCAGGACATATTGTGCAGAATGGGGGTTTAATTCCCATCCCCGACGATATCAGTTTTGAAGAAGCGAGTTTTGTGGAACCGACTAATTGCTGTCTCAAAGCAGTTAAAAAAGCCCAAATTGCTCCGGGACAGACTGTGTTGATTACGGGAGCGGGGCCAATTGGGTTAATGTTTGTCATGTTGGTGAAGTATTTTGGGGCAAAAGCGATCGCCACTGACTTACTGCCCTCTAGAATTGAAAAAGCCTTGAATGTGGGTGCAGAAGCGGCTTTTGATGCCCGTGATCCCGATTTACCTGCAAAAATTCAAGCTCTCACTCATGGACTGGGTGTGGATGTGACATTGCTGGCTGTACCAAGTGAAAAAGCTTTCTTCCAAGCCCTAGACTGCACACGCAAAGGTGGGAAAATACTGTTCTTCGCTGAGTTTCCCGATGAATTAGAAATTCCTATCAATCCAAATATTCTTTATCGTCGGGAAATTGACTTGATGGGTAGTTACAGTTCTTCCTATCGTCTTCAGGCACTTTCGGCTGATATTGTATTTAATCGCCGGATTGATGTGCCAGCCTTGATTAGCGACCGCTACCCACTCAAAGATTTATCAGTAGCTGTAGAACAGGCGATCGCACCTTCTTCTGATACATACAAAATATTAATCTATCCTTGATCCGGGCAAAGTAGGTAACTCGTAGAAAATACTTATAGCCGATGGTTAACTGAAGTATGAAGTATGAAGTATGAAATTTTGTTGCCTACTCTCTAGTCGTTAATTTCCAACCCCCATCTACCTAAAGAATCAATGCCCATGACATTAGTTATAGTTGCCATCCTAGCCTTTTATGTCGCCTGTAATCTTGGTGCCAACGATGTTGCCAATGCGATGGGAACCTCAGTAGGTTCTAAGGCTGTGACTCTCAAGCAAGCAATTATGATTGCTGGAGTTTTAGAGTTTACTGGCGCTGTACTATTTGGGCATGAAGTCTCAGAAACTCTGGCTACGAAAGTCGCCAATCCTAGCTTATTTGCGGCCACACCCCAACTGTTAGTTACGGGAATGATGACAGTGTTAATATCCTGTGGTGTATGGTTGCAAATTGCCACAGCTAGAGGTTTACCTGTATCTTCTTCTCATGCAGTAGTTGGAGCGATCGCCGGATTTAGTGCTGTAGCGATAGGGATAGGTGCAATTGAATGGTCATCTATTGGCTTGATCACTATTGGTTGGATTGTAACACCGCTAATTAGTGGTACAATTGCTGCCTTGTTCTACAGTCAAATCAAGCGCTGGATTTTAGACCAACCAAATCAAATCACCCAGTTAAAAGAGTGGATTCCTTGGTTGAGTGCAATTTTGTTGGGTGTGTTTGGAGTGATTGTCCTACCTTCTCTAACGCAACCTTTAACCAATTTTGTGATTGAGCAAGTTGGGTTCAATATACCTGCATACGATATTCCCTTATTTACAGGTGCATTAGCAGCAGTCGGACTCACTCTAATCAGTTGGCGACAACTAGAAGTAGAGGAAAGCAGAGAACAGAAGAGAGAGAAATTTCCCCCTGTCCCCTTGCCC
>NZ_JADEXZ010000065.1 GCF_015206815.1 Fortiea sp. LEGE XX443 | reverse complement strand
AAGTTTGATACAAGTAGGCCGCAGGGGGGCAGGGGGCAGGGAGCAGGGGGAAAGAATTAAAAACCATTAATTTGTATCAAGATTTTCGTGAATTGGTATCACCTCATGAACATCTGGGCAACCATCGATAAATTCCTGTAGTTCTGCGATTGCTACTTGTAGATACTGGTTTATCATAGTTCGCTTCTAGACAGATATCTTCCACCGTATTATCTCTCAGTGTTTTTTAGAAATCAAATATGATTCCTATACAAGTGTTAACTAACCTTGAATATGACGCATAACCTCAGCCACTGACCAAGCTTGAGCGATCGCACCTCTTGGTGCGTGTGGCGGGTCACCATCAAAAATTTCTGATATGGAGTAAAGACAATTATCAGAGAGAAAATGGTCTACGAGCGGCTCCCAACTAAAAGGTAGTGGTTCTTTGGGGTAAAAACGCTGCCAAGCACGAGTAAAAGGCCCAATCAACCAACTCCAAACAGTACCTTGGTGGTAAGCGCGATCGCGTTCCTGAGGGCTACCTATGTACTTACCAACGTATTCTGGATCGACAGCATCAAGGCTACGAAGACCATAGGGAGTCAGTAGGCGATAAGTAGCCAAGTCGAGTACCTGGCGACCTTGCTGTTGGGAAAATCCACAATGGTGTAGTGATATAGCAAGAACAGCATTGGGGCGAATTTGGAAATTGCGGCGATCGTCCGGCTCAATAGTGTCGTACAAGTACCCCAACATCGGGTTCCAGAATTTTTGCAGCGAAACTTTGACCTGCTGTGCTTGCTGCTTATAACGCTGTGCTTGCTTTGCCAGTCGTCCTGTATCTCTTACTTGCATCTGGCTTAAGCGTTCTGCCCATTGACTCATCCAACATAAAGCAGAATACCACAGGGCATTGATTTCAACTGGCTTACCATGACGAGGCGTTACAGGTTGACCGTTTACTACTGCGTCCATCCAAGTTAAGGCTACACCGCGAGCATACCAACCCACCAGCCCATCAGTCGCGTCAACCTGGATATTGTAGCGTGTCCCGCCTACAAAGGCTTTGTGAATTTGCTGCACGACTGGAAATTGCTCTGCCAAAAATTCCCAGTCTTGTGTGGCTTCTAAATAAAGTCCTAGTGTTTCAATCCACCATAGGGCCGCATCAATGCTGTTGTAATGTGGTTCACCATCAACATCAGGAAACGCATTAGGAATTAGACCGTGGCGACAGCAACGCCCAAAAGTTTGTAATAGCTCTTTTGCTAAGTCATAGCGTTGTGTAACTAATGCTATGCCAGGTAAGGCAATTAAGGTGTCACGGCCTCTGTCGTTAAACCAGTGATAACCAGCGATTAAGGTAGTACCAGGAATGGAAGCTCGATAAACAATAAACTGATCGCTGGCTTTTAGGAGGTGCTGCCAAATTAAGGATTGGGAAGAGGTAGGGGAGATAAAATTCCCCCTGCTCTCCTGCTTCCCGAAGTTTGCTTGGAGGGAAACCCTCCTGGCAACTTCTCTTCCTGCTCCCCTGCTTCTTGATAGTCCTCTGTCGCCAGTTCCTACTACCCAATCTCCAGCTTTCTGTTGACTGCATCCAAAAATCTGGCAGAGCCTTTCTTGTTCTGCTTCTACTGCTTCTGCAAAGTTTTCAGATACTAAAACACTTTGCTGTGGGTCAGGAAAACCTACCCTTGCTTCTAAAGTCACGGTATCTCCAGGCTGGAGAGTGACGGTTAAATAGCCAGGGCTATAGAGGTCTTCATAATCGCCTAATCCCCGACGTGTCTCTTCTGGTAAGACGTAATTCCAATACCAAAATGCGTCTGCTTGATATTTACCCTGCGTCCAACGTAAGTACCAAGGTTGACCGAAGTTTCCCGAAGCGATCGCTTGTAGACAAACTTGTTGTTGTCCTAGTAATTGTGAAAATTGTAAACTTGCTCCAGCCATTTGCTGGTGATGAAAGTCGCGATCGCAAATGAGTAATCGCAGTTTAAGAGTAGCTGTTTCTGCACCATCATAGCGATAGTGAATCAAAATCCGATGGCATAGCTGGGAAGAGGAAACGGGGCAAGAGGCTGGGGGCAGAGGAGAAATTTCTCCCCTTGTCTCCCTGCTCCTTGTCGCCTCTGCCACTTCTTTCCCTGCTCCCAATTCCCTATCTCCTTCCCAGCCGTAAGGCATCACCAGTTGTCTGCTCAACTGCCAATTATCTTCACCCCAAATCCATTTGGGAACTGGGTTAATCTCGAAAGAGCGCAGTAGTTCGTAACCTGTAGGCTTAATCTCACCACTACCCCAGATATTTGTCCCTAAAGCCACAATTCCTCTGGATACTTCTAAGCTCGCTTCTATGTGCGATAACAGCAGGGTGCGCCCAGAGGGTGGATTTGTAGCGGCAAACAACCAACCGTGGTAGGTTCTTGTACGGATATCAGAAACTGTTCCACTGGCAAAACTTCCTAAGCCATTGGTGAGCAACCATTCTCTTGTATCTAAATTGGCCATTTGCTACTCAAAATCGTTATGACTATGATATAGTCGTAACAGATCGTAATTAAACTGTGAGTCAGCGTAGATGGGTGAGTTTTAACTGACCCGAATTCTAACGCTAATAAAACGGATATAAGTTGAAGGAGAATTAAGTCAATGTCCCTCACTTACGGAACAGAAGGAAGCCTCCGTGTAGGTCAACAGGCTCCCGACTTTACAGCAACCGCTGTAGTAGATCAGGAATTCAAGACAATTAAACTTTCCGACTATCGTGGTAAGTATGTTGTCTTATTTTTCTACCCTCTAGACTTTACCTTTGTTTGTCCTACTGAAATCACAGCATTTAGCGATCGCTACGAAGAATTCAAGAAAATTAACACTGAAGTTCTCGGTGTTTCCGTTGATAGTATGTTCTCCCACCTCGCTTGGATTCAAACCGATCGCAAATCTGGTGGCGTAGGCGACCTCAATTATCCCCTAGTTTCCGATATCAAGAAAGAGATTAGCGCAGCTTACAACGTCCTTGACCCAGCCGCAGGCGTTGCCTTGCGTGGTCTGTTCCTCATTGATAAAGATGGTATCATTCAACACGCTACTATTAACAACCTAGCTTTCGGTCGTAGCGTTGATGAAACCCTGCGGACATTACAGGCTATTCAGTATGTCCAATCACATCCAGATGAAGTTTGCCCCGCTGGTTGGCAACCTGGCGATAAGACTATGAATCCTGACCCTGTGAAGTCTAAAGTCTACTTCGCTTCTGTCTAGAATTTCTTATCTTTCAACCAATGCAGTTTAGTTAACAAATTTCTACTTGATTGTGTTGGAAAAAACCAAGATTTGGGGGATTCTCCCCCATACCCCCGATTGGGGGCGGCAGAATGCCCCCAATCCCCCTACAGAAGGGTTGATCTATTTAGGGTGAAATTTCGATTTTTTCTTAAGTGAACCGTATTGAGCCTTAAACTCTAACAATATTTGTTGGAGTTTAAGGCAAAATTCGTCTAAACCACAGATGAGCAGAGATCAACACAGATATAAAATCAGTGTTAATTTGAATCTTTATCTGTGGTTTTGTTTTCTACAGTACTGAGTGCTGCTTAGTGATGGCGAGGCGTTGAGCCGGTGCTGAGTATAAATCCATTCCTTTAAAATTTTTATATTATTCAATAATAAAAATATGCTAACTTCAACTGATTTTCGTGGCTTATTTAATGAGCGATTTTTCCGTAATTTTTTACCAATACCCGCGACTAATTACTTCAGATTGGAAATAGGAACACCAGATTTTCAACTGCCGGATATTACTAACGGTACTGTGGTGAAATTATCAGATTATCGAGGCAAGCAACCTGTATTATTGGCGTTTACACGCATCTTTACCGAAAAGCAATACTGCCCATTTTGCTTTCCTCATATTAAAGCTTTGAATGAAAACTACGAGGAATTTACCAATCGCGGTATAGAAGTTTTGATGATTACTAGTACTGATGAAAAGCAGAGTCAAATAGTTGTGCAAGATTTAGGCTTAAAAATGCCCTTGTTGAGTGACTCCAGTTGCCAAGTTTTTCGGAGATACAAAGTAGGACAAGCTTTGGGTGCGCCTTTACCAGCGCAGTTTGTGTTAGATAAAGACGGCAAATTGCTTTATGCACATTTGTTTTCGTTTTTAGATCACAATGCTAGTGTTGAAACACTATTAGAACAATTTAATGCCGCGAAACTTGATTGATAATTGTCTCTTGAAAATCCTCTGTACTTACTTTACATCCGACTCGTGTATACATGGTAGCCGCGTCGGAGAGAGGTTGGGGGAGAGGTTATTCCAGCATTAGCAATGTGGCAAAATTCTCTACAGAAGCGATCGCATTCTTAAAAATGAGGGTGTGATTTTTTAAAATCTTATACCAATTCTCTAAAATCCGGCAACATATTCAAACCTCGAAACCCATACTTTATCTGACTTTCTTAATTACGAATTACGTTAGCGCAGCGTTAGCGAGGAACGAGCGTCATTACGAATTACGAATTGGTATTACACCCCCACAAAATCGATGATTTATTTTTTGGATATTCCTAAAGCAGTAGTACTGCGGAGATGTCCATTTTTGGCAAATTTTTGTTGCATAATGTGCCGATAAACTTCCTCATAACCGTCTGTCATCCGCTGAAGGCTAAAATAACTTTCGACATGCTGACGGCAAACATAACGGTCTAACTCTGCTACTTTATCAATTGCATTAACGCACTCTTTCCAATTGTTACAGAGGAAACCCGTTTTACCATGAGCAATTACCTCGGTGGTAGAACCTAATTTCATGGCAATTACTGGTGTACCTGCGGCCATTGATTCCACCATCACTAAACCAAAGGGTTCTCGCCAAGTGATAGGGAATAAAGTTGCGACTGCACCTCCCATTAGGGCATTTTTTTGTTGATGATTAGCTTCACCTAAATACTCAATTTGTTTGCCGTCAATTAGAGGCTTAATTTCTCGCTCAAAGTATTCTATATCAACAACATCTACCTTACCAGCTATTTTTAAATGCCAACCGGATTGTTTAGCAATAGCGATCGCTAAATGTGTTCCCTTCTCTGGCGATATCCGACCTAAAAAGGCTAAATAGGGCGGTTCTTCGGCTTGGGGATGAAACTTGTAACTACTAATATCTATACCATTGTAAATTGTGGCTGTATAGTTAAGACCTAATGAAATTTCCCGTTGGGCATTGGAAATACTGATAAAAGGTTGACGTTTCGCATATTGAAACATCTTTTGATTATCGGGGGTAAAAATACCGTGTAAAGTATGAACTGTCGGGGTATTCACAAGATTGGCATAAGGTAGAGATGCACAGCCCATATGAGAGTGAATTATATCAAACTCATCTGCTCTGTCGTAGACAGAAGCTAACTGCAACATTTCGTAGATACTAGTTTCTTTAACATCCTTATCGAGTCGTAAAGCACGAGGATGTACTGATTCTAGCTTGGCTAAACTGATAGAATCGCCCGATGCGAATAGAGTAACTTCATGTCCGCGCCGGACTAATTCATCAGTCAGTAACCCCACTACCAACTCTATACCCCCGTAAGCTGGGGGTGGTACTCTCTCCAACAGCGGGGAAACTTGAGCTATTCTCATCACAAACCTCCTAAAAGATAAATTTTGAATTAATAGTGTCTATTCGTTGATTTACAGTTGCTTTTTATTTAATATTGATGAGTTTCAGGATGTCACTAACTCAGCATTGTTTTCTAGCACTATCAATTCACTTTGAAAACCAAATTTATAAATAATTGCATCAAAATCTTAGGCTTTAACTCATGAAAATTTTGTCTACCTTTATAGATAAGTTGTATTCTCCGCAAGAGGTAAACTTGCTTTTCAACTTATGAAACTTGGTGGATTGAGCAAGCCTCTTTGGGGCGGGTGCAAGGATGTGAGCTTCGTCGAATGAGGTAAGCCCCTTAATATCCCTTAATTTATTTATGGGGTTCTTCTACACTCTATACCCTTATCCCCTAAACTCCTATTTTTTGACTTTTGAGTTAAATCAGATACACTAGGAAAATATAGAAAATTACTAATTTTTAAACATGAATATTTCTCCAACACAAAAAAAACCGCGTGTCGCATGGCAAGCGGTTTTCTCGATAATCATATTTATTTTTATGTACTTACCTATACTGGTACTAGGGTTTTATAGTTTCAACCAATCTCCTTATAGTGCAACTTGGCAAGGATTTACTCTCGATTGGTATCGCCAACTGTTCAATGATGATCGCATTTTATCCGCTTTGAACAATAGTTTGATAGTTGCCTTTTGCGCCGTGGGAATTTCAGCGGTGTTAGGAACATTAATGGCGGTAGGATTGGCGCGTTATAAATTTCCTGGTAAGAGTTTGTATCGTGGTATTTCTTACTTACCCTTAATTATTCCTGATATTGCGATCGCTGTTGCCACTCTCGTTTTCCTCGCCGCCTTTGCAATTCCTCTGAGTTTATGGACAATTGTCGCGGCTCATGTAGTATTTTGCCTAGCTTACGTAGCAGTAGTTGTTGCGTCACGACTCAACAACTTAGATCCGCACTTAGAAGAAGCCGCATTAGATTTAGGTGCTACACCAGTACAAGCCTTTATTAAAGTATTACTACCTCAATTAATGCCTGGGATTGTGGCTGGTTGTCTGCTGGCTTTTGTTCTCAGCTTAGATGATTTTTTGATTGCTAGTTTTACCGCTGGTAGTGGTTACAACACCATGCCAATGGAAATTTTTAGTCGGATTAGAACTGGTGTAAAACCTGATATTAATGCTCTGAGTGTATTGCTAATTACCGTGTCTGCAATTGTAGCTTTTATCGCAGAGTTGATGCGAATGCTAGGTGAAAAAAAGTAATTTTTTTTTAGTTATAGCGATTTTGTCCAAAAAAAATTAGCGATCGCCAAGATTATTGTAGGCTTTATTACAAAATATCTATTTTGTAATTAATCAAAAATTACATCTATAACTTTGAAATTGAATTAATTAGTACCTTATAAATTAATCACAATCTCTTTATTCAAGCAGAACTAAATTAAGAGCGAATTTGCACTTGCATATATATTAAAATACCCTTGACAATGGCGAGATTCCCGTCCTATGATTTTCTTTGGAATGGAAATTAGTGATATCATTCATTCTCAAATTTAAAAAGTACCCAACACAAAGGGACAAATAAATAAATTCCCCTCATCTGTATTGTTTTTTGCTGGTATATATGCAGATGAAATTAAGTATATATTTATTTGTCTAGAAATCGGTTTTCAATTCGATAATATTGGGGCTAACTTTGGACAAGATGCTACCTCCCCCTCGTTATGCAAATCTGCCAAAATCCCAATTGCTCAAATCCCTTCAATGCTGACGGCAATAGATTTTGCATAAGTTGCGGACAAAGCAGTTTTGGCAAACTGCTCAGGAACCGTTACCGCCTATTAAACCTATTAGGCGAAGGCGGATTTAGCAAAACTTATGCAGCCGAAGATGCAGATAGATTAGATGCACCTTGCGTCATCAAGCAGTTCTTTCCGCAAATTCAAGGAACCGGACACCGTACCAAAGCAGCAGAATTCTTCAAAGAAGAAGCATTTCGGTTGTACGAACTGGGAGAAAATCATAGCCAAATTCCCAGATTATTAGCTTACTTTGCCCAAGGTTCTAGTTTATATTTAGTGCAAGAATTTATTCAAGGTAAGACTCTTTTAGAAGAAGTTAAAAAGCAACCTTTTAACGAGGAAAAAATTCGCCAAGTATTAACTGATTTATTATTAGTTTTAGAATTTATTCATGCTTGTAATATTATTCATCGCGATATTAAACCAGAAAACATTATTCGGCGTGAAACTGATGGCAAACTAGTATTAATTGACTTTGGTGGTGCAAAACAAGTAACCCAAACTAGCATAGCCAGACAAGCTACAGTAATTTATACAATTGGTTATGCTCCCAGTGAGCAGATGGCTGGTTTTGCTTGTCCTGCCAGTGATTTATATGCTTTGGGTGTAACTTGTGTCCGTTTGTTGACTCAATGTTTGCCCATCCAAGATGCTTATGGTCAAATTAAAGATCCTCTTTATGATGCCATGAATGGTAAGTGGTTATGGCAGGAATATGTACAAGCACAAGGTATTTCTATTAGCGAAGACTTAAGCAAAATTCTCGATAAATTACTCCAACATTTGGCGAGTGACAGATATCAATCAGCAACTGAAGTTTTGAATGATTTGAAATCTGCCAAAACAGTAATTATTGAGCCGAAAATAACTCAACCAACTCAACCGACATTACTGCGATTACCAATAGAACCAAAAATTATTACACCATTACCTCCTTTACAAACCTATGAATTTGCAGTAGTTACAGTAGACACAGGCGGTAGAGAAGTCAACCGCGATCGCGCCACTGCCGAGTTCTTTATGGAAGAAATGAGTAAAGGCGTAACCCTCGAAATGGTGGCTATTCCTGGTGGTACTTATCAAATGGGTTCATCCAACTTTGAAGGCGATGCAGATGAACGTCCTCAACATGGAGTTGCGATCACACCCTTTTTTATGGGTAAATATCCCATAACTCAAGCACAGTGGCGTGCTGTTACTACCTTACCCCAAGTCAAACAAACCTTAAATCCCTACCCCTCGAAATTTAAGGGTCACAATCGACCAGTAGAAAACGTTTCTTGGCACGAAGCTATAGAATTTTGCGTCAGACTATCCCAAAAAACCGGACGGGAATATCGCTTACCCAGTGAAGCCGAATGGGAATATGCTTGTCGCGCCGGAACCACCACATACTTTCACTTTGGCGAAAAAATTACCACAGAATTAGTCAACTACAGCGACAGCGATACTTATTTAATAGAAGGCAAAACCAGATATCGTAAAGAAACCACCGATGTTGGCAGTTTTCAGATAGCCAACGCCTTTGGATTGTACGATATGCACGGGTTAGTTTGGGAATGGTGTGCTGACCCGTGGCACAACAGTTACCACGGCGCACCCTCAGACGGAAGAGTTTGGCAAGATGGCGGCGATATCCACCGTCGCGTGTTGCGTGGTGGTTCCTGGAATTTCGGTGCAGAACTGTGTCGCAGCGCCAGCCGCAGTTGGAATGAATCAGATGGCGGTTTAAGAATTTGCGGTTTTCGAGTCGTCTTTTCTGTAGAATAAATTGTAATTTATCTCATTGATAAACTCGCTAATATAGACTGATTCTTAACAGGCTCAAATTTCCAATTTGATACATTAGTCATTTCTAATTGCACATTTTTAAGATTGGCTAACATCAACTCATCTCGTTGATACCATGCTAAAAATATTTTTTCCCTGCCATCGTAGAAAGTATCAGGGTCTAATTGATAACCTTCATTAACTGATTTTAACTTTAATCCTAACAACTTGAGCAATTTACTCAGTATTTTGATTGGTGATATAGTTTCTTCTTCCCTAACTAAATCAATTCCTAGAACGCGTTTAATATGTTTACTGTGTTGGTCAACAACTTCTCTTAACCACAATAAATCAGCATCATTCTCTGCAAATTTTCTTTCTGGATCAAGAAACTGTACCATTCCTAAAGCTCTCATTGCTTCAACCTTGAAGGTATATGTTTTGATATCTGGTAAAAACACTTTTCCTTCACCCCAAAGCAATTGCTGTTGCCATTCATACTGATCTCTAACGTGAAAATAATCACTTTCGTGGGTCAAATAATAGTGAATTAATAATTGAGCATAATAGCCTTGATCATCTCGCATTTTTAGTAAGGGAGTAACTTCTACACCATATTTTTGTTTGAGAGTATATTTGTAAATTTGATTACGCTCGACATCTGTTAGAGAATTTTTTGATGATAGCTGTTGATATTCTACATAATCAATATCTTTTGTTTCTGCAATAATCGTCGCCGTGACTAATTGATTTTTTTGTTTGATTTCCTGCATCTGCTGTTTAATATCTTTAGCCTTTTGGCGTTTATCTGACCAATCTTTTTGGACTTTAACAATTTCTAAAATTAATCTTTTTCGTGTTGCTAAATCACTAGGATCAGTTGCTAAAAATGCTAAACGTAAATCTCGAATAATATTATTGTGAACAGCGTTACTCCGTAGCCAGATTTGATGTCCGTCAGCAGTTAAGCCATCTTGCATAGACTGACGATAGAGACGAATAGAAGCATTGACTCTAGCAGATAATTTAGCCCAAGTACGTAAATGAATTGGGTCATATACTAAAGGTAAATCTACATCTATTTTATGTAGTGGGCTAAGTAATGCTAAATTTTCTGTTTGATTGGCTTGATACCAATCTGATAGTAACCGATAATTTGTACTACCACTACCAATTAAACCAATTCCTCGTTTAGCACACCAAACAATTCGCGGTACATTATCTCTCACGCGTGCTAATGCTTGTCGTGCTTCAGAATCAGGAATTACACCTTGAAAAATGCCATAAACTCTATCAAAATGTTGAACATCAATACTAATACCAGTTCCTAGACTGGGTGTGACAAACAGTGTGTCGTAATCGGCAATTTTTTGGTTAATAGTTGCTACAAACTCAACTGCTGCATGTCCAGGTGTATTTGTAGTTCTACTACTAATTACTAAGCTTTTAGGAAACTGGTAGCGTAATTTTTCTAATCTTTCTTTGAGATAATTTTCAATAGTTTCGCAACTATAACGTCCAGAACGACTATCAGTAGTGACGTAGCATTTACGTCCGGCAAGTAAATCTAATTCTAATTGGTGAATTAGTGGTGTGGGGTTTGGTGAATCATAAAAAGTTATATCCCATCCGCGTTGCGGTTTCCATTGATTTACCAGCACCCAAGGCATTAACTTAGTTCCTGATAAACCATGCAAATATTCTAAGGATACATCTGACAAATCAGCATCCTGGGCGATTACTAAACCTCCAGTTTTTAAAACTGTGGTGATTAATTTCTGGAAATTCTTTAAAATTTTAACGCGTTTGTTTTTGCAAGTATCGCTATTTAATAAATGCCATAATAATTGCTCCACTTCATCTAATATAACTATTCCACCTTGCCAATTATCTGAGTTAATTTTCCAAATAGAGTCAACACATAAACCAAAAGACTCAGTAATTTTGGTTTCAACATAAGATAATAAATGATGATTATTAGTATTTAAACCCCAATTTATCCCAACTTTGTCACATAAAAATTTTCCTAACTGGATTCTGTGGGTAATTAATAATACGGGCTGATTTTTATTTTTTGCTTCTTTAACAATGGCTTGTAATGCTGTCGTTTTACCTGTACCTTTAGCTGATTTAACACCTACTAATCCTGAACTAGGAAAAGATATCTCTCCTAAATAAGGACGGTTGATTGTTAATGCAGGTGGAATAGTTAATTCTGTGTGTGGCTTGGTTTGAGCTAGGTAAATTTCTAAATCAACACTTTGGCGATAGATTTTATTAAAAGCACTGGCATTTTTGGCAACGATTAGCTCATCAACGCCTTTTTCAGGGCCTGGAAGTTCTATAACTCTGACGATGCAATTTTTTTCTTGAAATAAGCTGCCAATTTGAGCGATCGCATTATTTACTGCTGCTATAGTTTTAGGTTTAGTTTCAAAATCAAAACATATATATACGCTGCGTTTTGCAGTTGCAAATAACCTTAAGTCAGGAATAAGTTGACGACTGGTAACTTTACCGAATCCATCTTTGACAACTCGATAACCGCTGGTAATTCCTGGAATTGCGATTGCAGCATACCCCTGTGTCAACAGTGCGGCTGCTTTCTTCGCACCTTCACAGATAATCACGGGTATGTTCTGTTCCATCACCCATTGCCAAAAACCAACAGCTTCCCCACTAGAATTAACGCTGATGTCGTTAGGTAAATTGAGATTGTAACGCTGTGCAGTTTCTTGCCACACTTCCAGCGTTACCCGCAAATAGAATACGCGCGTGGGTGTGCTGGGAGGATGTTCATATTTAATTGCTTTGCCATCATCTTTGGTGCGGGGTTGATCTGGCTTAAAGCATCCCCATTCCATCAATTGCCAATTATTTAGCGGATCGAGTCCAGCACACCACCAACCGCCTGTGGTGATATGACTGTAACGCTGTAACCAGCCACTTTTAATCATACCAACGTTGGTACGCGGCAGTAGTTCAGAAATTAACAGGTACTCATAGGCGATCGCACCTTGAAGAGATTTAAAGTTTAATTGCGCTAAGTATAAATCTATACTACTACCCTTGACTAACTCTTCAAGGTGTTTGGGTTCTAAATAGTGTAGATACATGGTGAGAAGCGCGAATGGAATGGGTTGGATTTAAACCTTATCACGCCTTCCCCAGATTTTTTGATCAGAAAATACTATGTTTTTTTGATATGTTTTTATACCTCGTTGCTGGAAATACAACGGTGAATCAGTAGATGAGCTATTTTGGCTTGCGGGATCGCTCAACTAATAAGCTTGTATTGTAATAATTAGTGAACATTAAATTTTATTTATCAGTATTAATTCGCAAGCTTAAGGTAACGGCTTACTTAAATAGATTAAAACGCTTGCTCTGTCAAGGTGTAGAGACTAGCAATACTCTGCCATGAAATATTACTTTTTAGGAAAATGTAATAAAAATAACTATAAATTAAGAGATATGAATAAACTCTCAACGCTGACGCTGAATTAAAATTTTAAGTAAAGATAGTGAAAAGCTCAAGCTGTCTGTTTTGTAGTGCTTTCAGTACTTCTCCAAATTTTAGGTAAAAGTTTTACCCAAGAAATAGGTACAGAAACCACATCTAATGTTTCGCCATTTTGAAAGACTTCTAATATATATCCAGGTTCTTTTTGAGTCGGAGTTGGATTGAGATAATCTAGTACAACTCCCTTATGTCCAGCTTTTACAGGGCTGTTAGGTACATCCTGTTTCAGTTCTGCCCACTGAAATAAGCTAACTTTTGTCATTTGTAATAGTTTATATTTTTGATATATTTTATAATTAGAATAATCAATATACGTTATTATCCAGAATCTAGTAAATGTAAGTATGAATTATCTCAAAGAAAAAATTTTAGAAAAAATAGAACATCTGCCTGATAATAAATTACAGGAAGTTTTAGATTTTGTTGAATTTTTAGGACTGACAGAAGAAAAAAATGAACAGATAGAAGAAAATTATATTACGGAATATGTTGAAGGTGTCTTAGTAGTCAAAACGCAAGGCTCAAAAAACTGGGAAACGGCTGTTCATGATTTAAGAGAAGAGCGAATTCAAAAATTTATAGCTTGGTGAAAATATTATTTGATACTTCTGTACTTGTTGCTGCAATTGTGGCAGATCATCCCTATTACTCAATAAGTTTACCTTGGTTACAGCGTGTTCAGACAGGGCAAATAGAAGGTTTTGTTTCAAATCATACTCTAGCTGAACTTTATGCCATACTGACTCGCCTTCCTCAAAAACCAAAAATTAAACCAGAACTAGCACAAAGATTAGTTCAAGAAAATCTCAATAAGTTTCATAAAATTGTTCTCACTGCTGAGGATTATCAAGACACAATAGCCAGGATGGTAACTTTAAATCTTCCCGGTGGTGGAATTTACGATGCCTTGATTGCTCAAGCTGCTATTAAAGCAAATGTAGATGTTTTATTAACTCTTAACACTAATGATTTTACTCGGCTTGGTGAAGATATAGCCCAGTTAGTGCAATCACCAAAATAAAAGTGAAGAGTAGTAATTACTCTTCACTTTAAACTATTACAAAATAATTTTAGTTAAGCTCCGACAGCTTCTTTAGCAGCGTATAGCACCTCAGCATTGATGTCTTTAAAGCCGCGATCGCGGGCGAATTTTTCAGTATTTCGCTTCACTTTACCGCGCACAAATCCAGGTATTTTGTTCAATTCTGCTAGCCCATCTTTAGTCCAATTCAAATCAGATCCGGCAGAAATACCTTTAGTAATTACTTCCTTCGTATCGTGTCCGCCAAATATTTCTAATAGATGATCTTCCATTCCTAAAGTGAAGGAATTGTAGATTAAATCTGTGATTTGATTTGTACCTTCGTAACCTAAAAATGGTTTGTAACCAATAGGGAAGTTCTGCACATGAATAGGTGCAGCAATGACACCGCAAGGAATATCTAAGCGTTTACCAACGTGGCGTTCCATTTGTGTACCGAAAATGGCTGAGGGTTCGACACGGGCGATCGCGTCTCCAATTGCGCCATGATCATCAGTAATCAGCACTTCGTCGCAATATTCGCTTACCTGTTCGCGGAACCAATCAGCATCGTATTTACAGTAAGTTCCTGCCCAAACTACATGAATCCCCATTTCTCGTGAGAGAATTTTGGTGAGGGCGGCGGCGTGGGTATTGTCGCCAAATACTACAGCTTTCTTACCAGTCAAATTCTGACAGTCGATGGAACGGGAAAACCAAGCAGCTTGGGAGACATGCAAGGTTTGTTCGTTAATATAATCTTCGTAGTTAACATTTGCGCCTTGTTCGTTAATTACCTGTTGAATCTTGCGGATACAACGGGCAGTTTCCACTACACCCATCGGGGTAATGTCTATACAAGGTGTGCCGAATTCGGCTTGGAGGTAATCAGCTGTCATTAAACCGAGTTCTCGGTAAGGAACTAAGTTAAACCAAGCCTTGGGTAAATTCTTCAACTCGTGAACTGATGCACCTTCGGGAATGACTGCATTCACCTCAATTCCCAAATCTCCCATGAGTTTTTTCAGTTCGGTGCAGTCGTGGTTGTTGTGAAAACCAAGGGTAGAAATACCGATAATGTTAACTGATGGCTTTTCGGTTTTGGTTGTAGGTAGTTCGCCTTTTTTGCGGGCTTTCTCGATGTAGTATTGGACGATTTGATGCAGGGTGCGATCGCCTGCTTGCAATTCGTTAGCACGATAATGATTTACATCCGCCAACAGCACATCGCCTTTAGCCTCAATTCGGGCGCGTTCCACAAAGTTGTGCAAATCTTCTTGCAAAATACTAGAGGTGCAAGTGGGAGTTAACACAATCAAATCTGGGTGTTCTTCAGCATCTTTGCGAGTAATGTTGTCAACCACCTTTTCTTGAGAACCACGCGCCAAAACATTGCGATCGACAACACTGGTTGTTACTGGTGTAAAGTCTCGCTCCCGCGATAGCATGGAGCGCATGACGTTAAAGTAATCATCTCCGAGTGGGGCGTGCATAATCGCATGAACGTTTTTAAACGAAGTGGCGATTCGTAAAGTGCCAATATGGGCTGGGCCTGCATACATCCAGTAAGCCAATTTCATCAGGCGTTCTCCCTTGTGAACTGAATCAGAGGTGGACTATGATTGCGGAATTATTTAGTCTTTGATTGTCTCAAAACTTGTAGCACTGAATAAATAGGACTATTTACTAGTTTATTACCGTGGCGATCGCTGAAACCTTTCTCATGATTGGAGTTCAGCTTCTAACTTTAGCAACCGATATATTGTTTAACGAAATAAATCTTAGTGTTGTGCAAATCTATTTATCGAGATAGAGCAGGTATTCAACATTTATTCATAAATTTAGAGAAATTATTCTTAATATTTCTAAATATATCTTTTATTGCGTGAATGGCGATCGCTAATTATTTGCGAAGAACTAGATCCCCGACTTTTTTGAGAAGTCGGGGATCTGGAGCTTACTCAGGCAAATTAATGACTGGGTTGCGGCTAAAGAAACCTCTCGGAACTAACTTAAATCCAATACGGTGAACAGGCATCACAGGCCAATCTTCTGGACGAGGTACGTGTGTCATTCCCATTGTGTACCACAGAACGATATCCTCATTTGTTAATGATTCATCGTCGGAAATATACTTTGGTAAACCTTGCCCTGGTTGACTTTGGTTGGGATAATTGCCACCACCATACAGTTCATCTGGTTTGTATTTAGTTACCCAGAGGTGATGAGTAGCGAATTCTGCCCTTTTACGAATTTCTGCACCTTCTACTGGGAAAAATCTAGAATTTCCCCCAGGTATTAGCATATATGCAGTTCCAGCACCCAGAGTATTCTTTTTGTCTGCACTCGCAATCATCCATTCTCGGCTGTGTTTCATATCGACATCACGCACAGCAGCGGTTTCTGTTGTTAATGGAGTTTCTTGTACTGCGATCGCATTCCCTAGGGGATTTTTATCATTTATTGGCAAAGAATTAACATTCATTTCCATTACAGAATTTGCCTGTCCATCTACATCCATATCGAGACGGTAATTAAAAAAGTGCTGATGATTTACACCCAAAAGATTCTTAGCTAATAGCCTTCCATAAGAATTATTTTGAGATTCTTTCTCTAAAGTTGTTCCCTGCACTAGGACAATTCCTGTTAATTCGTTCTGTACTTCTAAAATTCCATCTTGGTGAAAAATCCAATTAATGCTGTAATCGTAGTTGTCAATTGTTGTAGTTATAATCACAACTAATTCACGATTGCGACGGACATTGTTGCGTTGGGTGTTGTATTCATAGTGCTTCCAAAGAACTCCGTTATCGCGCTCGTAAATACCAACAACACCCGACATTGTGAAAGGTTCTCCCTGTTCGTTGGCAAATACAGCATCTAGTAGAACTCCATTTTCTGGAATTTCTTTACCTAACTCCATCGTGTTAGCTAGTAAACCCAAATTATATTCACCAACATCAAAAGCATTGCGAAATGACCAAGCAGGGTTAGGATCACCATAAGGTACTACCATTTCTGATAAGCTACCACGGTACAAAACTGGTCGAATATTTTCACCATCTTTGTAACTTACTAAATACAACACTAACCCGTCACGGGGATGTATCAAATAATGAAACTTCCAACCTTGCCAGCTAATTTCATTACCATTAATTTGGAAGGTTTTACCATTAGGTTGGAGGATTTTTAATGCTTTTGGTGGTATGAGTAATTTGCCCAAAGATTTAATATCATAGTTCCAGTTTTCTTGAGAGATTGGTATGACACCTCTATCTATAAAACTGGCAACTTGGCCTGTATTTAAATTTACAGTTGCTAGTACACCTTCAATTGGACTACTATAATAATTCCAGCGATCGCCTCGATAATAAGATAAGGCTCGACAAAAACGATTACCCGCGGCTTCTTCCTGTTTACTGAGTATTCCAGAAGACCAGCAATTAATTTTGACATCATCAAAGTTTGTAATTCCCCGCTTTTGCATGGCTTTCTGCCATCTAGAATCAGCTTTTACTGCATGATTTGCTAGTTCATATTCTGAATTAACCAGCGCAGGTTGAGCATGAGGTATTTCTTTCCAAGAAGTTAGAGACTGAGTTTGTAAGTCAACTACCCCTTCATAGGTTTTGTTTTGCGATCGCTCATAGATTACCAAAAAAGCTTTTCGTTGAAATAATTTACCTGGGGAAAAATTTAAAACTTCATTTTTATTTGGCTCTTGTAAAGTCACAACAGGAAATACAGCCATATCACTCAAAGCTTTTTCTTTTTGGATGACTGCAACAGCTGTTGTAATTTCTACCTCGGTTAATGATGTTAAAGGATGAGTTATCGCAGGTTGTTGAGCAGATAATATTCCTATCCATACCAGTGAAATTAAAGTAAAGATAATAATGGTAATGGCTAACCAAAAAAATTTGAGCCTTTCAATCATTCTTTAAAAGATAACAAGAAACGTATATTTATTTATTTCTATGTACCAGCCTCAAAACCGTAAGATTCAGCATTGTTTTCTTTCTAAACTTCGTCTACTTTGAGAATCGTAGTTTTTTATCGAGATGATCAGATTGCTTCCTTACGTCGCAATGATACAACAGAATCATCAAAAACTCCAGATCCCAACATAGATGAGGTTTATGACTAGCCTTGATATTTTTTGTAATTAACTAATATTTTAAAGTTGTATCCTTGATCACTAAAAAAGTACCGTATATGTTGGTAGCTATTTGGTAAAGTTTTTTATAATAGTGGCGTTCAACTAATACTAGTTTAAAAAAAATACAACAGATAGATTTATTCTCAACTGTCAAAAGAAAGAATTATTTAAAGTAAAAAGTTTCAATTTTATCTACCTTCTAATAGAGGTAAGAATCTCTCCCCAGAGGGCAGGAATACTGCAAAGCACTTTGATAAAATCGCCTTAGCAATTCAAACATTACTCAAGGTAAGGTATTAGTTATGGCTGATAAAGTAAAACCCAATCCAAACGAAGCTACTACCCATGATGCACAATTAGCCGCAGAAAATATTGCTAGTGGTGAAGAAAAAGCACCAAAAGTAGATTTTGAAGCCGACTATGCAGCCGCACAGCAGTTCAGCGTTGGTGAAATAGATGGTACTACAGAAGGCACAACAGCAACTGTTCCTCAACATGAAGTTCCAGAAGCAGAAGAGGAAACAATTGAAGCCAAGCCAACTGGTAATCCTGATGATTATTTAGAATTAGCTAAGGAAGTTGGTGGTTCTCAAACTGAAGGTGTATCAAATGTCAGTGATGATTTAGTAAAACAAGCTATAAAAAAAGGTCAACCTAAAAAATAGTCAACTGAAGTATGTTCGCCCCTGGCGTTCTTCATCATTTTTCAGTCAATAATTAAATCACTTGATACTATGAATTATTGACTTATTAACAGCAATTTTTAACAATTTCTAGCAGTTCCCTTGGGTGGTGAATTAAAAAATCTGGCTTCTGCTTAGACAATATCTCTGGAGAATTAAACCCCCAAGTGACTGCAACTACTTTAATATTAGCTTTCTTTGATGCTTCTATATCTCTGGTTTCATCACCAACATAGATAACTGCTTGAGTTTTAAGTTGCTTTTGCTTTAATACATTATTAATAATCGTTGTTTTTCCAAAAATAGTTACTCCTGAATAAATAAAATCAAAGAGGTTTTCCAATTCGTGGTTTTCTAGGAAAGCCGTAACGTTTTCCTTAGAATTAGAAGTAATAATTCCTAACTTATAACCTTGATTTTTGAGTTCTGTGAGTGCTTCTTGAATTCCCGGAATTGGTTGAAATTCGTGAATTTTATTTTTTAATTCTGATTTGACTTTTTTGAGTAGAAAAGGAATCTTCAATAGAGAAACGCCTGAGTATTTAATAATTTCTCTAGAGGTTAAATTCCTCAAGTAAGCGAGTTGCTCTGGAGTAATTTGTCTGTAGCCAAACTCTGTAGCTAAACGATTGGCAATACCTACAAGGGCTTCTACTGTATCTGCAATTGTGCCATCAAAATCAAAAACAATTACTTTCTGAGTCATTATTTCGCCTGGATGCGTCAAGATTAGCACGGGCATTACGTCTTAGCATTTCTGGCTTAATCCGCCGCAACGCTGATGCCGGAAATTGTCTGTCCCACTCCTCATCTGAGATTTTTGCTAATTCTATCAGCTTGGGCGAAATATTCCCAGGATAAGGTTGAAAATCTGTCACGTCAGTTGTGTGAGCAAAGCGCTGATTCCAAGGACAAACATCTTGACAAATATCACAACCTGCAACCCAGCCTTGTAAGTGGAGTGCGATCGCTTCTGGCAATTTTTCGGCTCGATTTTCGATGGTATGATAAGCAATGCAGCGATTGGCATCAACTACAAAAGGCTGGGTAATTGCACCTGTGGGACAAGCTTCTAAACAACGAGTACAGCTACCGCAATGTTGTGTATGGGGGCGATCGCATTCTAGTTCCAAGTTTGTCACAATTTCTCCTAAAAACAACCAAGAACCATACTCTCTGGTGATGACATTACCATTCTTGGCAATCCAGCCTATTCCGGCTTTTTGCGCCCAGACTTTATCTTGCACGGGGCCTGTATCTGCATAGTACCTTGCTTGAACACCTTCACCTAGAGATTCTAGCCAGGTAGTTAGTACCTTGAGTTTTTTGTGCATGACTTTGTGATAATCTCTTCCCCAACCATAGCGGGAAATTTTGGCGTATTCCTCGCCTTCAAGGCGCTGATGTGGGGTGTAGTAATTGAGCGCAACACACACAAGCGATCGCACTTCAGCCATGACTAAACGAATATCTTGACGCTTTGGGTTACTCATCCATTCCATATCAGCGTGATAACCCAGTGCTATCCATGCTTGCAATCTCTGTGCTTCTGAATTATTTTCTTGATCTACAGCAGCAATGCCAACTTTGTGAAAGCCTAACTCCAAAGCTTTCTCTTTTACTGTACTACTGCTGATTACAACACCCTGATTCATTTGCGATCGCCAGTTGAAAATACAAGCTACTCTAGAATAAAAAAAATTAAACAAATAGCTGTGTAAACTCAGCTATTAAATCTACCCGTCCTTTACGTAACATTGCTGGATCTAATCTTTCTGTGGTGTTGCAAGTCATTAATACCACTAACCGCTGCTTCATCTGAATACCAGATTCATCAATCACACTTTGATATAAAGTTCCATCCAGCAAACTCAAAATATGTTCTGTTTTATTGTTGGATTGCGCTATTTCTGAAGCTCGATTTTGTGCTAAGTTGTCAGCTTCGTTAATGATAATACAAATCCGCTCTAAATAAGTCGGTGGGACAAAGTTAGCGATCGCATCATGATCCAAAATAAAGATGACATACCCCAAAGGCATGAGAATCTCTTTAGCTACTGCTTGTGTCCATGCAGTTTTACCTGTTCCTGGTTTACCGTGTACCACTACTGCTAACTGGTTTTGATTGAGAACCGCCTGCTGTAATGCGTCTGTGAAACTTTGAATATCTGTTGGAAATGTGCGAATCGGGAATTGACTGTGAACTTTACCCACACGGCTTTGATAGCCACTTAACATCACGGCTAAGTCAAAAGTAGCTTTATTGACTAATGGCGCTAAATCTTTCGCCATTAAAGTGTACTGTCGCCGCCCGCGATCGTATGGTTCAATTTGCAGCCAAATATCGTACGTTGACCAATAAGCATTAACAGTATTAACAACATCTAGGCGTTCCCAACTCACAAATTTTTCGACAGGGAAATAAAAATCTCTTTCGGAGTAATATTGGGTAATTACATTAGGGCGGCCCAAGATTTGTAAGACACGTAAAACAGCAATTTCTTGTAGGCGGTTCAAAACGTAATCAATCGGTATGCTGTTGCGACTGACAAATTGTAATATTGGAGTCTCTGTACTTAAAACATCTTTATAGCGATGATCTGGTGATTGCGGATCGGGTGTAATATAATTCCAGAATTTCTCTAATTCATAGCGGGTATTCTCTGAGGCTACACCTAATAAGTTAGCCCACCAAGTAAAATTATTTCTCCCTAAAACTTCACCAAACGTACTGGCTAAATTCAAGGTTTTTTGGGTGAATTCCTTGTTGTCATCACGCGCAAGTTGCCATAAAAATTCCCAATCTAACTCTCTTTGTAATGGTCGCCAACCGCTAGTTAGTAAGTTTTGCTGTTTATTATTATTGGATGTGCTTTCGTTACTTCTAAAATAATTAAATTCCATATTTTCACTTATTTTGTAACAATGTTTGCGCCAATATACATCACAGTAAATAAAAATTAATTTACTTAATTTTATTCATCAAAGCCTTACAAGAATTGATGTTGTTCAAAATTCAGCCAGATATAAACTACATGCTACAAGTATAGTCTGGTTTTGAATAGTAAACAGTCAGTCAATAAGTGCTGTGTAGTATATTGTAGTATGGATGAATAGATGCGTCAAGCCGTGTTCAGTTTCTGATTCAAGGTTTTGACTCAACAGCTTAGTATAACCAGTAATCTTTAATCTTAAATTGATATCAGAAAACAAGAGCAAAGCTTTTTTAAGTCAAGCTTAAATATACTTCAACTCCCTTAACCTGCTCGGATTTGCTCGTGTTAAGCTAATAATCATTCAAATTGCATCCCTGCGTCTCTCGGAGGCTAAACACTATCTAACTTAAAGGTGGATTAGCTTAAAATCTACTACACAATGAGGTGGATAACAAATGAAAGCGATCGAAGTGACTGGCAAAATTGACTCTGCGGGAAACCTGATTCTAGATGAGCCGATTCACGGAACGACTTATCCTCATCAAGTGCGGGTGATTGTCTTAGTTCCAGAACCAACAGAAACTGAAGAGGTTGATCCTGACGATACACCTGTTGAGGAGATTAAAGCCAGCTTGAGGAGAGCCTTGCAGCAAGCAAAAACAGGGCAAACTAGACCAATTAGTGAGCTATGGGAAAGGATTGATGCAGAGTGATAAGGCGGTTTCAATTCGATTTTCTGATGAGTTTGAGCAGGAACTTTACAGACTCTCAAAAAGATTTCGCAATATTCGCTCTGATGTCCAACCAATTATCGAACAACTACAACAAGGAAATATTTTCGGAGACAGGATTGGTGGTATTGGTGAGAAGTACGTTGTTTACAAAGTAAGAGTTCGCAACAGTAATATCCAAAAAGGTAAGAGTGCTGGATACCGCTTGATTTACCAAGTTGAGTCACCGACAAGTATTTTGTTGCTAACGATTTATTCAAAATCTGACGGAGAAGATATTGATGCAAATGAAATTCGAGATATTGTCGCTGATTTTTATGGTGAGGATATCTAATACCAATTCGTAATTCGTAATTAAGAAACTGTGATTTGGTCTGGGTTGTGGGGTTTAAATGTGTTGCCTAATTTTAGAAAATTGATAATGCAAAGCCAGCAAAAAACCCCACCTTTCGGCGGGGTAAATTTTAATTGAAAGTTAGATCAGGATTTTCAACTTTCTAGAATGTGAAGGTTGTTCTGAGAGTACCAATGAACGCATCTTCGTTATTGTCGCTCTGACCAGGAGAGGACAACCAAATCACACCAGGGGTGATGGAAATATTATCAGATACGCGATATTTGTAGAAGCCTTCTACTTGATATGGAAGATCGTTGGCACCTGCTTGTATACCACGAGCATAAGGTTGAACACCTGCAAATACACCGAGGACGTTACCTCTCTTACCAAAGTCAGGTAGTGCTACACCAACGCCGTAGCTCCAAACTTCAGCATTGTCATTAGCACCAAAGCCAGTGACATCGCTGTAAGAAATGAAACCACTGATGGAGAGTTTATCGCTAGGTCTGAATGCTGCTGATAAACCAAAGGAATTGCTAGAGTATGGACTTTGCTCTCCAGTCAATCGGTTAGAACCACCAGCTAGGTTGCCTAAGTTAGTGCCTACTACACCTGTTCCTAAATTGTCTTGCTCACCACCATCGAATAAAGCACTACCTGTACCGTGATAACCGTGGACATAAGTAGCAGCAAGAGCTACGCGATCGCCAAGACCAAAGTTCAATTGTCCTAAAGCTGCATAGTTACCGTTGAACAGACCTTCACCAGAAGTTGGACTATCAGCTTCAGATGCTAAGTAACCTACGGTGATGGAACTGGGCTTGATAATACTGCCACCTTGACCAAAAGGTATATTTAATGCTAGACCTGCGCCGCCACCGATGCGGTAAATTGGGTTTTCAGATGACAAGGTGGACAGTGAACCATTACCGCCATCTGTTCTGTCAAAGAAGTAGGGGTTATTTACAGCAGTATAGTGGCTGTGTTTACCACCAGCCGCAGCTAAGTAAACTTGGACTGGGCCAAGGGGAGCTTCATAGGTTAATCGGTCTATTTCAACGTCGTTGGCACCGGTGCTACCAACATTGAACGTTTGTAACGGTTCTGCGCTATTAATATCGTTACCAGCGTTGTCGGCTAGAGTAAAGGGAGTAGCATTACCAGCGGTTAAACGGGTGGTCAACACGTCTCTACCTGTGAAGCTGGTTTGCAAGCCTAGACGTACTCTGTCTTGGAAAACAGTATTGTTTCTTTCTCCACTGCGATCGCCAAATACATCGGTAACGGCGAAAATTGCTTCACCAACTAGTTTGGTGGTGGTGGAAAATTGATTAGCTTCTAATTCAGCAGTCCGTGCTTCTAAAGCATCCACACGGCCACGCAAGGTTGCCAATTCAGCCGAAAATTCTTCTTGTAACCGCTGGAGAGTTGCTAAATCTTGTTTAGTTACCAAGTCAGCTGTTGCTGTGGCAATCAATTCATTTACCCGATCTAAACAAGCGTTCAAACCAGCAGCAAATTCGTAACGGGTGAGAGCGCGGTTCCCACGATAAGTACCATTAGGATAACCAGCAATACAACCGTAACGCTCTACCAAGGACTGTAATGCTTGGAAAGCCCAGTCGGTTGGTTGCACGTCAGAAAACTGGGAAACCGAAGTTACTTGAGACAGAGAATTGTTGCCTCTGCCTTCGGTGCTGTAATTGTTAACTTGGTCTATGACTTTGCTGTCGCTGTTAGTAGGAGCTGCTTGTGCCAAGATTTCTGGCTGAACAACTTCTGCTGCAACGGTTGTTTCAGTTGTTGAAACTTCTGTGGTTGCATTGGGAGCCGCAATTGCTGTTGCTGAAACGAGTAACGTTGCTCCTAAAACTGCCGGGCTAACCACGAGGGATTTCCACAAGAGATTAGACATTTTTACTTTTCTCCTCACACCTTGTATACAGAATTGTTTCATTGCACTTATTCTCATTAATCCGAGATTTTTTGGAATTTCGTTAATGAGGTGCAGTGCCATTACTACAATTTTAGTTTTTGCAAAGCTAACATCTGATTAACTTAAGGTTAAAAATTGATGCAATTCACTTATACAAAAACATAGCCTTATAGCTTATGATTATAAAGCATTAGCCGCAGATGACAAGCTAAGTGCGATCGGCTGCTAAACTGTCACAGGAAAACTTCTATCTTTTCTCTGGCGAGAGTAAGGTCGAGAGCATTTGTAATTCCCATTGAAAAAATCGGCAAAGCTGCCTAACAGAGTGCCTTTGGAAGACGCGCAAGGCAATTTTTTCCGCAGCCTTGTCTCACCATCTCAGCCTAATTCATCCCCTTATTCAGCAATATTAAATTTCCGTCACCTAGTCGAAACTATGCAAAAGACTTTAACCAATTTGAGAAATTACCGTCGCTAGGTCAAAGTCTTTTTGAGTTAACCCACCTGCATCATGAGTTGTAAGTGTAACCTTGACTTTGTTATAGGAAATTTCTATGTCTGGATGATGTCCCGCGGATTCAGCAGGTTCCACCAACTTATTAACGAATTCAATTGCTGCAACAAAATCTTTAAATTTGTGAGTAGTCTGCAACTCGTTTCCTTCAACAGTCCAACCTGATAGACCACTTGCACGTTCTTGAATTTCTGCTTTAGTCAGTAGTTGTGCCATAGCTAAAAATCCTGATATTCTGTGAAAGCTTTAATTTCTAATGTCTGGGTTAAAATAACTGGGTTGGACTTTTTGCGAGTTAGTACCTGGCTTTTTGGAAAATCGGGACTTGATAATGAAAATATATATATAAATCCAGAAGAATCATACGAAGAGTTGATTTTCTGAAAGTAACTTATAAAAAACTATCCGCTCTGATTTAGGTCTGTTGACCTAATATTCAGAGCGGTGTAGCGGGTCTTCAGGTTGCAACCAGACTGCCGGGAGGAACTCCCAGTTTTGCCTAGTCACTTGAGCTAACTTAGTTTCTCAATGTAACTAAGGCTAACTTTAGAGAACAGCCCCGGCGCGCAGCCGGCTAACTGCAACCTGATGACCCATGCTTTTACTACTTTCTATCATGGGCATCACCTCCTTGTTGCCTAAGCGGACTTAGTTTCAATAAGGCAGAGCAATCGCTCTGGGCTTTAACCTTGAATCAATATAACACACGAATGTTGGAAGAAGAGTACAAAATCGAAAATTTTTCTAAATAACTTCTAATTGCACCATAAGTCAGTCTCTTACTTTTTCAGAAAAGTCTCGTTTGGGTAGAGATACTTCAATAGTGACAATATAGTTACAAAAATATCGACTGGGTGGATTTTTTAGACTATTAGAAATGAAGAATGCGTCATAAATCTTGGGCAATTTCCCAACTCGGTCTTACTGTTGTTGTGGGAGTTTTTGGAAGCTCTTGTTCTAGGTAATTCTTCAATACTGCTTTTAAGCTATCTACAACAATATCTAGAGATTTGGCTTTGACTTGATAGCCTTCCATTGCAGGGCAAGAAGCTGAGTATCCAGTCTCGTCTTTTTCAATTAAAATATTTAACGTTGATTTCATATTATTTTAGAATTACTTTATTGACTAACAATATGCTATGATAGCGAGTCTTAGTAAAATTAGCATATAAAAGCGATCGCCCTCAGTTATACTTGCAATTTGGATGGCGATCGCACATCAATTAACTAAAGTCATCAATATTTAATTATTTTTGTTGGCTTAACCAAACTTCTAAATCTGCTACTGTACAAAAATCTAATAATGCTTCTCCTAATGCTTCTAACTGCTCAATAGATAATCTTTGAACTCGTTCAATTAGAGACAAATCTAGATTTCCCAATCGTCGATTTAACAATCGCAGAATTAGTTGTTGTTCTCCTTGCTGTAACCCTTCCTGTCTAGCTCGTTCCCTGTCTTGTTGATACAGTGGTGCTAATCTCATTACTAACTCCCGATCCTCTGTTTCTATATTTTGATTGATTCGCAAGTTTTGTTGCAGGTTATAAAGTAATTCTAACGTGACTCTCAAAAACGGATGATTTGCTGATAGTGCTGTTAATTCATCAATCGCTTGACGTTGTACTTTACCACGTCCTAATATTCTGAGCCATAGTGTTTCGGGTGTACATGGTAACTGATGAATTACTACTATCGCTGTGCAGTAGTGTTTTGGTGTAAAGTACACTCCTTTTCCCCACTCTGATTTTTGCGTTGCACCAAACCCGCAGATGAGATTTTTTGATGCTGTGGGTGTGAGTATCCACAGTTGGGGAATTTCGGAGTTTGGGATTTTTATCTTATTGCGCTTTGCTTCTCGCTGCATTGCGCTTTTAATTGATGATAATTTTGATATGCAATCGTTGATTTCGCCTACGGATGCTGGGTTGCGGAAGGGTTCAAATATGGCTGGTGTTGTCGCCATTTTTCCTAATAAGCCTAATGTTTCTCTGTTGGCTGTTGGTGTGGCATTTGGTGTGAATAATACGTCGATTTCTCGCACTTCTGATGCGACTCGGCTTGGTGCTTGCACTTGTCCAAATGTTTTTAGTAGTTCTTCTAGGTAGTCTTTGGCAAATTGATCATGGATGAATCTTGTCATTCATTTGGTGCAGGCATGGAGATTTAGCCTATTTTACCAAAGCGATCGCACCAAAAATTCGACTTTTTTAAAAAGAGCGATCGCCTTCAGATTTCTTTGTTAATTCACAAGAGTGATCGCACCAAAAACTCAGCTTATTTCAAAATAGCGATCGCCCATACACCTTTATCTATATTAAAAAGAGCGATCGCCCTCCGTTATACTGGTAATTTGGGAGGCGATCGCTCTTTGGATAATATTATTTATTTTAAATGTAGAGAAACTCTTAGTCCCTGCTGACTAATTTTACCATCAATTCTGCCAGAAGCATTGTTAATTAAAGTAATCGCATATTTTGGGCTAACTTTTGTTCTAGTAGAAACCAGAAATGTTGAATGCTGTTACAAAACTTTACATATTTAGATAGAGTAGTATTACTAATGGTAAAAATGTCAAGATTTTATAATATCTTCCATCCAATGAACATAACTGATTTGTTGACACATACAAGCCTGTTCGCGTAGCGTCTCGAAGAGAAGATAGCGGAATTTATCTAACATCTTTTCACCCCATTCTTTGGGAACAGATACAAGCTGTAAAATCAGATAAGCGATGAGACTAGAATAGATTTGAATAGCAATACCATTAACATTTTTGATAAATCTTTTGGAATGTTTCTTGACTTCTATGTATGTTAGCTTGGGAAAATGTTGAAATCCTTACGTCGATTCCTGTATTGTTTAATCGTTTAAATAAGTCCCGCATACTTGTTAAACTATTATCCAAGGCATAAGCCAACCAACACTCAACGTAAAGACGGCTGTTCAAAACCGGATAATCATTTTTTGGTAACGGTCTGAGTATATCTTTGACAATCTTGGGAAATGAATTTACAATCATTATCAATCAATTTGTTTTAATCTTTTGCCCAAAATTTACCATATTTTGGGCGTTTTTTATCACATATTTCTTAACATTCAACACTTCTGTTATTTTCCTTATTCTTTTATCAACTTTATCATTATTGGGATTCCCTTATCTGGCTTAAGTATACATATAGTTATCCAAGATTGTCATAAGCTGAGTGTCAAAATTCAAAAATATCATGACTATCTGACTGAGATGACAAATAACATGCAAAAAATATTGCCTAATCAAGATGATATTACCCAGCAATTAAAACAAATATATTGGGATTTTACCGAGAAAATTAAACGGCCTGTTAACTTGCTTTTAGGTATTTTAATTTTAATTTATTTTAACGCAACTTTTAGTAGAAGTACATTGTCGAATAGTGCCTATCTTTGGACGCAGTTGTTTTGTATATTCGGGTTTATGACTCCAGCTATTGTATTAATTTTTTGGGGATTGTTAGCATATCAGAAAAAATTAGAAGCTACGGTAGGAATTTTATTTAATTTAAACTTTGATTTCCTGGAAATTGAAAATAAGTATAGTACTTTTAGTTTAATCAAGAAGATGTTAATATCAAATCTTTTCTTTCGGCTCATCTGTATGATATGTTTTTGTCAAACTGTCTATCTGATGTTTAAGTTTTGATTATGTTTAGAATATCTAAAAGAAAAGTTACAAAACCTGAAGCCAGGTTACTGGTTAGGCAAATAAAGCTGACACCTAACATTATGGGTTATTCCCTAACAGAATGGATGACAGCAGAGCATATCATGGTGGCTGAAGATGAGAATGGTAGTTTTGTAGGAGCCTGTTTGAGCTATGACTTCCATGAAGACTGGAATAAAATAGCGGCCTTATTTGTATTGAAAGAATTTAGAGGGATGGGACTGGGAAGGTCGTTGTTTGATAAATCATGCGAAGATGCCTTAAAAAGAAGAAAAAATTTATATACAATCAGTGCCAATAAAATTGTGATCAAAATGATGCAGGATTTAGATTTTGTGACTTTTGATAGTTTGGCTCATTTGCCCAAATCAGCCAATAATAAGTATAAATTTGTATTTTATTCTCATCATCTTAAATGGATTGCCAATTTTTATAGGCTACAAGAAATAGCGAGGAAAACGATACTTTACAAGTCTCAGAAAAAGTTTGTTTACGGCGTAAAATTATGTTAATTAAGTAGATTTTTATTTATTAATTGCACCACGTACTAAAATCACTGTACTTTCTACACCAGAAGCGATCGCTTCGGGAATATTACCTTGAATTGCTTGTTGTAACAATCCCTCGCGGGTTGCACCCAAAACTACAACATCAAAGCCTTGAGTTTTTACAAAATTAATCACCCCTTGAGAAACTGAGTCAGCTTGTACTGGCGTAGCCACCACAGTACTAGATAATTGACGGCGACGCATTAATTGGTTAATGGCTTGTTCTAAAATTTTCATGTCTGGCTTTAATTCTGATGGCTTGAATACTTGTATTAAGTGAATCTCTGGGTCATTTCCCAATGTTGTCACCAATGCAGGTAACAATTTAATAGCGAATCTAGCATTAGGGCCGCCAGCCATTGGTACTAACCAACGGTTAAATTGGAGAGTGGGATTAACTATTAAATCCTGGCTATTACCCAATTTCACCAATACTACATCACAGGTAGCTTGGTGAATTATTGTGTCTACAATATTGCCAAAAATCCGCCCTGGGGTGGAAGTGTTACCTTTCCAGCCCATTAAAATTAAGTCTATGTGTCGTTCGCTGATTGTTTCTAAGATAGCTTGGGCGGCATCATGGGCAACACGAATTTGTGTATGCAGAGGAATTTGCCACTTTTTGGCTAAGACTTCGGCTTGTCGCAGTAAGCGCCGACTTTTGGCAGTTCTAACTTCGGTTTCGTCGGGGGAACTGTGGCGTGACACCAACATTATTTGTACGCACTCTATTTCATAGTGGCGATCGCGGGCAATAGCAGCAGCCATTTGTAATAAAGTCGCCGCAGTTTCGGGGTTAGCTATTGGCACTAATAATCTACCTCTGCCAATACTAGGCGATCGCGTTTGGTAAACTACATAAGAAGGTTCTGCTTGTGGTGCTGGGGTAACATTTTCACCATTCAGATGGCCGGCTTCGGCGCGAATGATATCTGCACGGGTAATAATTCCAATCAATTTTCGCCCATCTATAACTGGCAAACGACTAATTTGATAGCGATCAAGTAAATACAGTACATTACTCAGGTTGTGTGTGTGTGCGACCGTAATCGGCGCATGGGTCATGATTTCCCTTAAAGGAGTATAGTTTGGTAGGTTGCGATGAGGCGTTTTCATCAAGTCTGATTGCGTGACAATCCCTACCAGTTTGCTATCTTCTACTACAGGGAAACCCCGATGATGAGAACTGGAAAATGCTTGCTTGGCTTCTTCTAACGTCATGTCTGCATCCAGGGTTTCTACTTGCTGTTGCATGACATCTTCAGCAGTTAAGGTTGTGAGAATACTTTCATCTGAGACTACTTTTGTGAGTGTAATGCCTTTCATCTGCAAAAGTTTATCGTAAAGCGATCCCGGCATGACTTTATCAGCAACGAGGTAAGCTACCACAGCCACAATCATCAAAGGTAAAACAAGATTGAAATCTGTGGTCATTTCAAATACAATCACAATTGCGGTGATTGGGACTTTAGAAACGGCGCTAAAAAATCCGCCCATTCCGGCTAAAGCATAGGTAGGTAAAGAACCTGCACCTAATAAGTGGGACTCCCAAACACCAACCAAGTGTCCTAAACAAGAACCCAAAATCAGACTAGGTGCAAATAATCCTCCAGGCGCACCAGAACCAAAAGCTATTAAGGTGAGGATAAATTGAGCAATAAAAGCGATCGCTGCGACTGAAGTGCTAGATTCCCCTGTAATTATATACTCCCGTAAGCCTGTATTATTCCGAAAATATTCCGGTAGGATACATACTATAATCCCGGAAACAAGTCCTGCCAAAGCTACTTTTAGTGGCAAGCTAATATGTAAACGTCGATAGAATTTTATACTAAAAACTATACCGTGATTAAATAATGCACCCAGTAAACCTGCCAAGATTCCCAACACTAAGAAAAAGGGAATTTCTGGGAGAGAAAACTGACTAGAAAATTGCATCAATTCCAGATTTAGTTGCAGACTACCACCACCCAATAGCCGCGATACTACGCCGCCAATAAATGAAGCGATGATGGCGGTTCCTAAAGTTAAACCAGATAAATCTTGCAGTAACTCTTCAATAATAAATATGACACCAGCCAGAGGAGCATTAAAGGCAGCCGCTAAACCTGCACCTGCACCCGCAGCGATCATCTGTCGCCGATGATCTGGGGAAGTGGGAACTAAGCGACTCATCCCTGCGGCTAAACTTGCGCCGACTTGCACAGTAGGGCCTTGTCTACCCAGAGTTATGCCCGAACCAATGACAATCATGGCACTGAGTAACTTGACGGATGCTACACGCCAAGACAATTTCATCGGCACATTAGCCAGGGTAGCTTTTACTTGTGGGATACCGCTACCAGAAGCTTCTGGCGCTAACCGCTGAACTAACCAACCAGCCAGATAGCCAAAAATTAAACCAATTACTGGTAAAGCTAACCATGCTGGATAAACGTGGGAATTATGAACGCGCCATGCTCCCAACCATCCCGAACCCACTTTTAAAAATACCGCAGATAAAGCCGCTACAATACCGATAATAGAAGCTTCGGCGATCGCTAAACCTTTTCTAGGCTGCCACCAATGACGCAAGCGCTGAGTTAGAACAGGAAGCGACATAAAAATATAAATTTCACAATTTATTTATGGTTCCTGTTCATAGTTATAGCTTGAAATTGTAATTTAAATTACGCAAAATATTATCTGCTAACGCCACAGACGCAACATCTGATTGCTACCTTTGAGGAATTCCCAAGGTACATCGACAATTTCAGCGGCAATTTCAGCATTATTTAAATCATTGATTAAATTATTTAAAAAAGCATATGGTTGAGCATCCTTCCCTTGCAGTGGGTAGATTCTGACTTCTTGGGAACAGACTCGGTAAAGTTCTAATATGGTTTGCCAGTGAAAAGCATAATCAAAACAATCACTGTATAGAAATAAAAAATGACCGCTTAATACTAAATCAAAGCTGCGATCGCTAAAAGGTAATTTTGGTAATACAGTTTGGATGTAACGCCCTACTTGGCGACCATTTGGATAATCTGCCAGAAAGTTTTCTAATGCTGTATGGCGACATTCATTTAATTTTTCAATATTTTGATAAAAATCCCAATTATAGTTATGAGTAACATCAGCCAGTCTTTCCATAACATGGGCTAAATCTGCTTGCCCTTTTGCCCTCAAATTTGTTTCATCTAAATTGAACAACAGATCACAAGCAACAGCATCGATACCCATTTGATGAACTTCCGCCACAAACGAAGCTGCACCAGCAGGACAATCTAAGATTCTACATTTTTGCCACTGAGATAAATCTAGATCAAAAAATTTCACATATTCTGATAAAGTGCGACCAAAAAAGACAACTCTATCAAGTTGGATAGCATCGGTTGTGCTATTGACAAAATTCATAATTTCGGCCGTTTAATGATTTCTGCCAGTGGTGGATAGTCCTTCGACTATTAATGATGGAGTATAACAAGAACCATTCCAATCAGCGTCGTCGCCTAATTGCATGACTTGTTTCAGGGCTGTGTAAACATTACCTGCAACCATCGTATCTTTAACACGGCCAATTACTTGACCGTTTTTTACACGGTAGCCTAAATCAATATTTATCGAAAAGTCGCCCGAAATGCCACTGCTACCACCTAACATTTGATCTACGATTAAACCATTATCCAGTTGCCGAATTAAATCTCGCAGCGATGCCGAACCCGGCTGAATCAAAAAATTAAATAAACCAGGGGTAGGATAGCTACCTAAACCAGGGCGAAAACCATTACCAGTTGTACCGATACCCAGTTGACGGCCTGTGGTGCGATCGCCATAAAAATGCTGTAATATTCCATCTTGGACAAATACTAAAGCAGTAGTGGGAGTTCCTTCATCATCAAAAGGGCAACTATAAGGGCCAGCTTCAGGGTCTTGATAGAGGGTGAGACTGGAAGCAACTACTTGTTTAGGGACTTCCAGAGAATAAGATATACAAGCCATAAAAATGATAATCATTCTGAAGGGGGAAAGAGCAGTTGCCGTCGGCAACTGCTCTTTCCTCCCAAATATATGCAAGATAAATGTCTGCACTCAAC
>NZ_JADEXZ010000064.1 GCF_015206815.1 Fortiea sp. LEGE XX443 | reverse complement strand
TTACAGAAGAGAGCTTTTCTCACCTCACGGGCATCTGGGCGACTATCTATAAATTCTTGTAGTTCTGCGATGGCTACGCCCGCCGCAGGCATCGCAGGTTGTAGATGCTGATCTATCATTGTTTGTTCTTAGACAGATATATTCCTCCGTATTATCTCGTACACTTTTTCAGAAATCAAATATGATTCCTATAGGAGAAAAATATAGGGTTGATTTTCACCCCAAAGGTAATGATGAAAATATGTGGATTCAGGATTCCATAAGCCTTGCAGTAGAGCTTCACCAAATTTTTGAGTTAACTAATATTTCTTACTACGTGAGCGGTGGTGTTGCTGCTTCGATACATGGGGAACCCCGTTCGACTCGTGATTTAAATTTGGTGATTGAAATCCAACCTGAGCAAATTGATTTGTTAGTGGCAACACTTGAAGCAGCAGGATACTATTGTCCAGCAGGTGCGGTTGAGGGTTTAAAGCAGGGATGTGAGCAAATGCTGAATATCACCCATACCGAAACTATTGCTAATGCCGACCTATATATCAGTGATGTTTCGTCGTTTTCAGTATCCCAGATGGCACGTCGCCAGCTAATCGACTTAGACGGAATCACTAAGTTTTGGGTGGCTTCGGCAGAAGATACAATTTTACAGAAATTGCTGCGGGGTAAGAGGAGTCAATCTGAAAAACAGTGGCGTGATGCGCTGGGGATACTGAAGTTGCAAGCAGAAACTTTGGATTACATATACTTAACGCAATGGGCAGAAAGGTTAGATTTGGTTGATGCTTTGAGCCGGGCATTTACTAAAGCTGGTATCTGATGAATAACTTAACTGTTGTTTTGACAGGCAGATTTAGCATCCTCAGTAATGAAGAATTAAAATTATTTACTTGATTTAAGTAGAAAGGTGCAAATAAACGGAACTATGTAACGGAAAGTAAAGTAGCTTGAAAACCTCTTCCCTTCTGCCTTCTGCCCTCTGCCTCCTGCCTTGTCATAACGACAATTTTTAACACCGACCTACTTATTTAATCAATTACTGCTAACACAGACTTCGGCAACAATTTATCTTTAAACCAGACAATTCTAGCTGGAACATCATTTAACTTAACTCCGGCTTTTTCCAAATTCAGCCGTTCCGAAATGGCCAAAATTAAATTGTCACATCCCGCACGCCGCACCTGAGAAAATTTCTTTTGTAAATATTCTGGTCGCCAATAACCGACAATTTCTAATAAAAATTCCCGGCCATCAGGATGCACTAACCGAAAATCGGGAATCATCACACTACCCGGAATTGGTACTAAATCAACTTCTCGCTCTAATACCCAGTCAGTTTTTAACGCATCCCATTTATCAGCAAAAGATGCTTCCAGCATACTATCGTAGGGTTTACCCTTAGAATAGTGTGAAACTAACCCACATTCAGAATTCAGAGTAAATCTGCCAGTTCTCCAAGTATCTGTGTAGACATCACGAGTTTGCAATGTCGCAGAAAGACTCCATTTCGTCACATGCAATAAAGCCGGGATGAGTTTAGCGATCGCCAAACCATAACGCGTACTAGGATTAAATAAACTCGTCGGGCCATCTACGGTAATGGTAAATCCGTGGTCAGCATCACCCTCTATATAAGCCATCAATTGAAACAACTTGAGATAGCGAAATAACAGCTTATATTCTCCAGGAACATTCCGATGTGCATTTAAAATTAACTTACTCGCTTTATAAAAAATTCCCTGCACCTGAGACAAGTTATATCGATTTAATATATCTACTGCTGTAGGAGTATCAAAAGCTGTCAAAATTTTATTTTCAGATAAGTCAGCATATAAACCATTTTGCACCTGTGCTAACAAAACTTCCCGCTCTAATTCCTGACTCAATTCATCAGCAATTTTGCTTAAAGTAAGTTGAGTTGATTCTCGACTAGCAACTGATTTAGCCGCGAGAGCAAACACCCGTTCTCTTAACATTGGTGGTTCTAAAGGACTTACTACCTCAAAGGTGCAGAAATTACTTTTGATAATATAAGCTAACCCACGCTTAATGCGATAATCTGTAGCATCACCTTCTAAATCTAAAAGTTGACGATCTAACTCACCTTGAGTTTTACCTAGTGCAGATTGAAAACAAGCAATTAATTCATTTGTCAACGCCAAATATTTATCATCAATCTTCAGTCTTTTCGGGATGATTTCTTCTCCGTTTAGGCGATGGCTTAGTAACTCCGTTGGTAACATCTGAATTTTGTGTTAAATAATTTATTTCTATTTGTTCCGCCGCCTTCAAACTTTTTTCCTGTCCACTCCCATACACAACCTGCAAATTACCTTTTTTATCCCCCTGTCTCCGTGTCTTTACATCTTCGTGTCTGTCTTTCCTCTCCTCCCCACGCCGCCGCGCCGAAGTCCCCTCTTCACTCGTATCCTCCGCGATTACCTCATACAAAATCGCTTGTTTATTTTCAATATTTCCCTTACGCAAAACCCTCCCCAAACGTTGAATATATTCTCTTGTAGAACCAGTCCCAGAAAGAATAATTGCCACAGAAGCCGCAGGTACATCAACACCTTCATTCAACACATGAGAAGCAATCAAAGTATTGTATTCACCTTCACGAAATTTAGATAATATTTCATGGCGTTCTTTTACAGGTGTTTGATGAGTAATGGCGGGAATTAATAAGTCTTGAGAAATTTTATAAACCGTGGCATTATCAGCGGTGAAAATCAAAATTCGAGCAGGAAAATGTTCTGCAAGTAAATCAGCTAAAATTCGTAACTTACCATCAGTACCCAAGGCAATTTCTTTCGCTTCCCGGTGTGCTAACATCGCTCTCCGGCCAGTTTGCGATCGCGCACTCATCTGCACAAACATTTGCCAACCTTGAATACTCCCCAAAGAAATCTTAGATTGGCGCAAAAAATCATTGCGGGTTTGAATTAAATTACTATATCTTTCGCGCTCAAGTTGCGATAACTTCACCTTAATTTGGACAATTTCATGTTCAGCTAAAGCTTTCCCCGCTAAATCTTCAGCACGTTTACGATATACTTCTTGTCCAATCAAGATATTTAAATCAGCGTGTTTACCATCGGTACGTTCTGGTGTTGCTGAGAGTCCTAAACGATAAGGTGCGATCGCATATTCCGCAATCACACGATTAAAATCTGTGGGTAAATGATGGCATTCATCAAATACTATCAAAGCATATTGATTTCCCAAAGCTTCCGCATGAATGGCTGCACTATCATAAGTCGCCACCAATATCGGTGTTTTATCCCGCGAACCACCACCTAGCAATCCCACCTCTGCATCAGGAAACGCCGCGACTAAATGTGCATACCACTGGTGCATCAAATCCAAAGTTGGGACGACTATTAATGTTGTGCGAGGTGTCGCCTGCATTGCCATCTGCGCCAGATAAGTTTTTCCCGCCGCCGTTGGTAACACCACTAACCCTTGTCTCCCCGCCAATTTCCAAGCCGCTAAGGCTTCGCTTTGGTGCGGGTAGGGTTCCATTTCCAAACTCGCAACCAAATCTACAGGATAAAATTCCTTCGCCTCATCGATAAAGTCCACTTCTTCCGCTTGTAGTGCTTCTACCAAAGCGCGGTATCGCATCGCCGGAATCCGAAATTTCTCCACACGATCATCCCACGTAGCATAATCCATCCAAGCTTTGCCACGTGGTGGTGGATGCAAAATTAATGTACCGCGATCGAAAGTTAATTTGGAGATGCGAGCCATTCCGTATTGATTGGGGATTGGGGATGAGGATAGTCAAAGCCTAACTTTCTCTCAAATTATTATTGTTAAGTTGTGCTTAATGGCTACCCTATGGTTATTGAGGATGCCTTTAAGTTTGTCATTAACCGCCTCAATAGTCTACTTTACAAGAAAGACCGAAAAAAAGTTTCTGCTCTTTTTACCCTAAACTTTGAACTAAGGGATTTCCAAGGAATAAATTATGCTGAGATTTTGGTGATAGTGTAAAAAGATAGAAAAGTTGTACAATTTGTGATATCACAAGCATTGAAGTTACTTTAACATCTCCAGAAGTTTAGATAAAAAATTTGTATAGTTCTCCAAAACCAAGCTCTCTAATGATTTTGCAATCTTGAATCTAAATATTGCCAAAATTCGTTCTTCAGCACTTAGTAAAGTCACTCAATTCCATCTCGTCTATGATTCCTACTATGATTCCTCAATGGTCTATATCTGGGATAGATATTGCAATTTAAGACTCTCTCATGCCTTTTCTCTTTCTCTACTTGACCCAGACTATTTTATAAACAAATAATCTGAAATGATTACCAGTCAATCTTTTCAGGATTTATAACCATTCAAATTCATAATTCTTCAATCTGCTTCAATATCTGCGGAATATGAGTTAGAAACAGAGTTACAAAAAAAGCCTAACATTCAGGAATTCCAATCTTTATTGATTGATATGCTAGAAGAAATCAAAATTAACTACGTCAAAGGTATTACTTCTTCTGGGGTAGAAAAAACATTAGAGGAATAAAATCAAATTCATCAAATTACTTATAGGTAAGATAGAGAATAAATCAAGCCACATTCTATTTGCATTTGCTACCCAACATAAAAGAAAAAAGCAATTGAACAAAGAATCATGGTGAAAAATATGAAGACTGAAAATTTTGTTGCAAAGATGAACAAGTTTGCCAGCTTTGCCACAGGTATTCTGTTACTGCCAATTTTTGCCGCTTGTGCGCCCAACGAGACGGCTCAAGTCACTCCTACTCCTGCTGCACCACCTGTTGCTGATGTAACGCCTGAGCCAGTTCCAACAACACCTGCTGCAACTCCTGGTGCAACGGTGAATGAAAACATTCCCGAAGTTGTACAAGCTAATCCTTCATTGAAAACATTGGCAGGTCTGATTAATGAAGCAGGTTTAACAGATAAGTTAAATGATGCCGGCCCTTACACCTTATTTGCACCTTCAGACCAGGCTTTTGCGGCAGTTCCAGCAGCGACTAGAGAGCGACTCTTAAAGCCCGAAAACCGCGAACTTCTTAGACAGGTTTTAACTTATCATGTGATTCCAGGCAATCTTACAGCTAATCAACTTCAGTCACAAGAGGTGAAAAGCCTTGCTAATAACCCGCTAAATATTAAAGTTGAGCAAGGCCAAGTGAGAGTTAATGACGCTCGTGTGATAGAACCTGATATTAGAGCCAAAAATGGTGTCATTCATGTTATTGACAAAGTACTTCTACCACCAATGACTCAATAGACATCTCAAAAAAAGATTGTAGAGACTTAGCGCTGCTAAGTCTCTACTAGGTATTTGCATAACACATATTTAAATTCGGTTGATGCTTAATAAAAAAGCGACAGATGGAGGGGGAATGTGATGAAAGGATTAAAAGGTAAAAATGCGTTAATTACAGGTGGAAGTTCCGGTATTGGACAAGCGATCGCTATTCGTCTTGCTCAAGAAGGTTGTAACATTGCTATTAATTACCGCAAAAGTCCTGAAGCTGCGGAAAATACTGAAGAAATGGCCATGCAAAAAGCCTGTGGAGATGTGGAAAATTGCGGCGTTAAGTCTCTACTGGTGCAGGGTGATGTCTCTCAAGAATCAGACATTGTGGAAATGGTCAACACTGTAGTTGATAAGTTGGGCAGTCTTGATATTCTAGTCAACAATGCTGGAATTCAAACCGAATGCCCATCCCACGAAATCAAGACCGCAGACTTTGACCGAGTGATCGAGGTAAATTTACGGGGTGCTTACCTATGCGCCCGTGAAACAATCAAACACTTGCTCTCCCAAAATCGACAGGGAATCATCATTAATATTTCCAGCGTTCACGAAATTATTCCCCGGCCGATGTATATCAGCTACTCCATTAGCAAAGGTGGGATGGAAAACATGACTAAAACTTTGGCGCTGGAGTATGCAAACCGAGGTATTCGTGTGAATGCGATCGCACCTGGGGCAACTATCACCCCCATGAATGAAGATTGGGTTAACGATCCAGAAAAGAAAGCAGTTGTCGAAAGTCACATCCCAATGGGGCGGACGGGAACTTCAGAAGAAATGGCCGCTGCGGTAGCTTTTTTAGCTTCTGATGAAGCGGCATACATCACTGGACAAACACTGTTTATTGATGGTGGACTGACACTATACGCAGATTTCCGGGAAACTTGGTCAGCTTGAACATTGGTATGGGATAAAGTCTCAAAACAAGTCTACCGCCCACAGTGCTATCTGCCTAACAGACTGTCTCCTCCTGAATTGTGAATTTTTTGTTGAATAATTGCCAGCCTGGCGTTAAATTGTACGGGAAAATTGTCTTTCTTGCGTTTGATTATGCTGATCAAACGCAACAGCAATATTTCTTACTAGTAACCGGCCAATATCTGTAATTTGAATATAGTTGGCAGATAATTTAATAAGTCCATCTGCTGCTAAAGGCTGCAATGCTTCTAATTCTTGAGAAAAATATTGATCAAAGTTGATGCGATGTTTCTCTTCAATATCTTGTTTATACAACTGAAAGTGAGACATGATGCACATGATAACATCTCTTCTAATAATGTCATCTGGAGTTAGGTTGATACCTTTGCTAACAGGCAAAACATTGTTAGCAACTGCCTGATAATAATCTTTTAATTGTTTATGGTTTTGGATATAGGCATCATTGAGCATACTGATTGATGTCGCACCAAACCCAAATAAATCTGTACCCGCGTGGGTAGTATAACCTTGAAAGTTACGCTGGAGGGTGCGATCGCGTTGGGCGATCGCTAACTCATCGTTAGGTTTGGCAAAGTGATCCATGCCAATAAATAAATACTCACTACTGGTTAATTCCTCAATGGTCATTTTCAAAATTTCCAATTTTTCTTGGGGTTTAGGTAAAGCTACTTGAGGAATATTTTTTTGTGCTGGTTTTAACCAAGGGACATAGGCAAAGTTAAACACCACAATCCGGTTAGGATCTAATGCAACGGTTTTTTTTATAGTCTCCCGGAATGTCTGGAGAGTTTGATAAGGTAAACCATAAATTAAATCTACATTCACACTGTCAAATTTTGCCGCTTTAATCCAGTCCATGACGTTGAATAATAATTCTTCTGGCTGAATGCGATTAACAGCTATTTGAACTTCACTATTAAAGTCTTGGATGCCAAAACTAATACGGTTAAATCCAAGTTCGCGCAGGAAGAAAATATACTCTTTATCGACGTAGCGGGGATTAATTTCAATGGAAATTTCTGCTTGAGGATCTAAGTCAAAGTTTTGTGTAATTTTATTCCACAAAAATTCTACTTGGTCAAGTTCTAAGTAGTTGGGTGTACCACCACCCCAATGTATTTGTAATACTTTTCTATCGGGATCAATCAAGGTGGACATATGCTTGATTTCTTGAGCTAAATGTTCCAGATAAGGTTTGGCAATATTTTTGTTGTTGGAAATTACTGTATTACAACCGCAGAAATAACAAGCACTTTGACAGAAAGGAATGTGGAAATAAAATGATAGCGGAGATTTTCTTTGGTTTGAAGCGGCGATCGCAGTATGAAAATCAGTCGTAGTGAATGCTTCGCTTAACTCTGTAGCGGGTGGATAACTGGTGTATCTTGGTGCAGCTGTATCGTACTTTTTGATCAATCCTAGATCAAATTTGACACCAGGTGATATAAAAACCATCAAAACCTCCAATGTACTGTGTAGGCTCTCTTTTCAAACTTTCAACTCACCAGTAGTTTGAAAATTAGCCAGAGTGGTTGCTTGTATTGCTAATCGAAGCGGCAATTTGTTGATTTCGCCAATATCCGACAAATTGCTCATAGATTTTGGATGCGCTAGTACTCTGTCAGCCTATCTTCAACGGGTTGAGGCTGACACAGCAAAACACAAAGAGGTTTTCTCTGCGCTATTTTTACACCTCAAATTTGGTTTTTCAGAATACTAGCTGCTGTCTAGTTTAGATATCAGTTGCAGTGCATGATGTGTTGACTCAAACCAAACAGCTTAATTTCTGGAAATTAATTAGTGGCCGCTGCTTCAGTGCTACCGAGGTTGTGAGAACGAGTCAGGTTATTAAATAGTACTTGACCGATCGCTCTAATTAAACTTCCTTCTAATTCCTCAGCCATTTGCACGTTAAAACTAAAGGCATTATTGGCTTCAGCGACAATTCTATCTGCTGTAGCATCATCGACGGATACACCATTTAAAGCATCACGGTATTTGTCTTTAAAGGCTTTTTTGTCGGGAATTTGCTCAAAGTTATAAAAAGATGTACCTTCGTAGCCAGAAAGTTTGAGGGTTGACTGAGCAATTTTTTGTAACATCTGACCACCGGAAAGGTCGCCCATGTAGCGAGTGTAGGCATGACCGATTAATAAGGCTGGTTCAGATGCAGATAGTTGTTGAATCCGGGCAATGTATATCTTGGCATGATTCGCGGGTGTGATGAGCGATCGCCAGCCGTTGCCATAATAAAATACCATGTCTTTCTCTAAAGCCGCCAGGCGATTTAATTCGGGAAAGTAAACCCCACCAATTACAGGATGGTTTTGGTGACTGGCTAATGCTGCTTCTAGTTCGCTATAGACGAAATACAAGTTACTCAGAAATTTTGCAAAGCAGTCTCTATCTACAACGCCTTTGAGAAAACATTTCATGAATCCGACATTTTCTGCCGCTGTATGAGCTTTTTGTGTACCAGAACGCAGTTTGACAGCTAGATTACTACTCATTTTTGTAGAGGCTAGGGGTTAGTATTATTACTCAGCATTTCAAAGAGAATTCACGTCAGAGTTAGAGAATTGTTATTCTAGATGTAGCGGGGAACAGCATCGGCATCACTTCAGCCAGCAAATACCACTGCCGATACAGTTCTTAAGGGTTTTTATTCTCCCAAAATCATTTAACTATCAATACTTGTATAACTATACAGCTATTAATATTTCTTTATATTCCTTTGAGTAACAAACACAGGATGCAGGATGTACAGACTGCACTCTTACGGAAGGTTCATGTGTTGCAAATACTTTTTGAATTAGACTGATGTGGAATTATATTGTTTTATGCTTATATAACTATTAAATGATAAAATACAGGAGTCTCATGGTCGATTCAGTTGCAACCCCAGAGCCACAATTGCTGAAGCCGGGTATTAAAGTCCCTGTTGCAGAAACATTATTAACACCTCGGTTTTACACCACTGACTTTGATGCAGTGGCAAAATTAGATATATCGGCCAATGAGACAGAAATCCGGGCGATTGTCGAGGAATTGCGTGCTGACTACAACCGCCATCACTTTGTGCGCGACGATGAATTTAAGCAATCGTGGGATCACATTACAGGGGAAAAACGCCGCGCTTTTATTGACTTTTTAGAACGCTCTTGTACGTCAGAGTTTTCGGGGTTTTTATTGTTTAAAGAATTATCGCGCCGCCTGAAAAAAAATAACCCGCTGCTATCAGAAGCTTTTGAATATATGGCTAGAGATGAAGCTCGCCATGCGGGATTTTTGAATAAATCAATGGCAGATTTGAAAGTATCTCTAGACTTAAACTTTTTAACTAAAAACCGCACATATACTTTTTTCCCGCCAGAGTGGGTTATTTACACAGTCTACCTATCGGAGAAAATTGGTTACTGGCGCTATATCTTAATTAATCAGCACATGCAGGAGCATCCTGAATACCAGTTTTATCCGCTGTTCCGCAAATTTGAGAGTTGGTGTCAAGACGAAAATCGACACGGAGATTTCTTTAAAGCATTACTGCAATGTCTGTCCACAAGCCGCTCCGCGTCTACGCAACCCAAACTATGGAAAAATTGGCAAGCAAAATTGTGGATGCGTTTCTTTCTACTAACTGTGTTCGTTACCCACACAATAACTGTATTTGAGCGAGCATCATTCTACGAAGCTATTGGTATCCATCCCCGCAAATACAACAACAGAGTTATCCAAGAGACAAATAACACTTCTGCACGAGCATTTCCCCTCATTCTGAATACAAATCACCCAGAGTTTTTTTGGCGCTTAGAACAGTGTTCTGAAAATAATTTGAAACTCGCGGGAATTCAAAAAAGTAACCTGCCAAGATTTGTCAAATTCTTGCAAAAAATCCCGCCAATTCTCGCCATCATTTGGCACATGTTACAGCTATATCTCATCAAGCCAATTGATACAGAAGCTACACGCGGCACAGTTCTTTAATTGGTTTTGGAAACTGATTATTTGAACAAAAATATCCCCGATTTCTTGAAGAAATCGGGGATATTTACATTTTATATTCTTATATATTTTTTATCCATAATTTAATTAGAGAAATATTAGATAAAAAAACAGATTTATTGTCTTAAAAATAGGGCTAGGCTAATTTTTTATACAGATAGCTATATCTGTTGACAGATAATCAACTTATTCCGACAGATTGAGGCAAATCTTATCAAAAAAAGATACGAATAGAGTTATTGAACTCAATAAATTTGTAATCACAAGCTTTTAATTGATAGGAGAAGTTGGAATGGTTGTTGGTGTACAAAGACGTGCTGTAGGAGTATTTCCTAATCGTAGGAACGCCGAAGAAGCACTACATGAATTGAAAAATTCTGGCTTTCCAATGGATAGAGTTTCTGTGATTGCCAGAGATGCAGACGGTAAAGATAATATTGCCGGTACTCAAGTAAGCGATCGCGTTGGCGACAAATCTGACGAAGGAGCCGCCGTTGGTGCAGCTACAGGTGGTGCTTTAGGTGGTTTAACTGGCTTATTAGTCGGTCTTGGCACTTTGGCAATTCCTGGTATTGGGCCGATTATGTTGGCTGGAGCAACAGCAACGGCGATCGCCACAACTTTAGCGGGTGCGGGTATTGGTGCAGTAGCTGGTGGCTTACTTGGTGCATTGATTGGTTTGGGAATCCCTGAAGAACGTGCCAGAGTTTATAACGAACGCGTACAAAGCGGTGGCTATTTAGTAATCGTAGATGGTACGGATGAAGAAATCGCCAGAGCAGAAGCCATCCTGCATCGGCGCGGAATTGAAGAGTATGGTATTTACAATCATCCCGATGCTCATACCGTTCATCAAGACGTTGTTGCTACCAAACATGCTGTAGGTTACTTTAATCTGCGCCAAGATGCAGAAGCAGCCATTAACGATTTACGAGTTGCAGGTTTTCCTCTAGGCCAAATTTCTTTAATTCATCGTGAATCTGTAAACAGAGATGCGTTAAGAGGGGTGAATTTTAGCGATCGCCTCGATGCAGTACGTTATGGATTACCAGATGAGCGCACACGTTTTTATAACGAGCGGATTAATCACGGCGATTATATCGTTGCGGTGAGTGGCACAGATAACGAAATCAATCGTGCTACCTCAATTCTCAATCAGCATAAAATTCAACAGTGGCAAGTTTTCGACTCACATAGCCACGGTACTACACCCATACACAAAAACCGCCGCGCAGTCGGTGCATTTTCCCATCGTCGAGATGCAGAAGCAGCACTTAATGAACTCCGCGATGCTGGCTTTCCGATGAATCGAGTTTCTCTGATTGCTAAAGACACAAATGGACATGGTGTTGCTGGTGTTGGTAATCAATCTGATGAAGGTGCAAAAACCGGAGCAGCTACAGGCGGCGCATTAGGTGGTTTAGGTGGTTTATTAGTGGGTTTGGGTGCGTTAGCAATTCCTGGAGTTGGCCCTGTGATTGCTGGTGGTGCAGTAGCAACGGCTTTAGCCACAACTTTGGCTGGTGGTGCGATTGGTGCAGCCGCAGGTGGTTTAGTTGGCGCACTAGTTGGTGTAGGTGTTCCTGAAGACCTCGCTAGGCTTTATAGCGATCGCTTCCAACGCGGCGACTATTTAGTTATGGTTGATGGTACAGAAGCGGAAATCCAACACGCTCAAACCATCCTCAAACGTCGTGGTATTCAAGACTTTGGCATCTTTGACGCGACTGATGTCGATACAGAATCCCATCGTGGTTTGAACTGGACAAGACACCAAGAAACCCCAGTTATAGAAAGTGGTCGCACTAATTATCCTGTGACAGGCGATCGTGAAGATCCTACCGTGACCATTGTTGACCGTCGGGATGAAACACTCTAACCAAAGTTAGTTGTAAATCCTAAATGTCTTGTCTGCAATTAAATTATGGGTGCAATGGCGCGGAAGCGCCTGCCATAGGCGATCGCCACGCAAAAATCCTTCGTGTCAAATTAATCTATCATTAGCGAGACAAATGAAAAAACTAGCTCCCTTCTTTATTAGTGGCTTACTACTTCTTGGTGCTGCTGCTTGTAATGATCCTTCTAGAACCACCCAGTCAGCACCAGACACAGTTAATCAAAATCCCGCATCACCTGCTGCACAGACAACTCAAGAAGCAAAAGAAGACGCTCAGAGTGAACTTCGCAGAAGACAACTCAATCAAGACATTCGCGCTCGTGAAGAGCGGAATAATCTTACCGGTGGTGATGCACAAAGAGCAGAAGCTGACCTCGCCAGTGAAGTTCGCTCTAAATTAGAAGCCAATATACCCGGTGGTCAGCTAACAGTTGCTGCTGACGAACAAGGTACAGTCACTGTCAACGGAACTGTAAATAATCAGGATCAACTGAGTAAAATTCAGCCTTTAGCACAGGAAATTAAAGGTGTTAAGAACGTAGTTAACAAAGCAGTTGTAGCTCCACCACAATAGTAGTAGGGTTAACAACAAATCTAAATTAATAGACGGGCATAAGTAAACGTAAAAACGTTATTATGATAGTATTCAGGGGTCAGTATTGAATAAAACTGACCCCTGATGCAGCCCGACATTTTGTTTTTTTGTGCCTTTCTTAGTAAAATTTTTGTGATTAGTACAATTCTAAAAATATGGCACTCGAACAACAACTAGAATCTGTAAATGAGACATCTTCAACTAATCCAGTTGCCCTTGAAGGTGTAGATACTGAAAACTTACCCAAGCTGCCACCAGCTAGTGAGCCTGAAACTCAATGGCAGCAAATTAATCGAAAAATATCTCAGTTTGTAGATCAGCTGCCCTATTATTTAAATAAGTTTTGGGAAGCATACAAACTACCTTTAATTACCCTTGCTTTAGTTCTAGCAGCTATTGTTACACTTAAAGTTGTAGTAGCAATACTGGATGCGATTAATGATATTCCAATCTTAGAGCCAGCTTTAGAGTTGATTGGAATTATTTACTCTACTTGGTTTGTTTTCCGTTATCTTCTTCAAGCCTCGACTCGCCAAGAAGTATTAGCAGAGATTCGCTCTTTTAAAATACAAACTTTAGGAGAAGATGCTTGATAATATAGCAATCTTGTTTGATTTGTGAAAATTTCGACTACTCAGATACCCGACTTCTCAAAGAAGTTGGGTGTCTTTTAACTCTGTCACCTATCACCTGTTCCCTATTACCTGCTATAAATACATCGAAAGGCATATAAATAATTGATTTTTTGGGATTTAAATCTATTCTCCAGATAGTAGTATTATGATCTTCAACAGCCTAATCTAGTTCTCGAAGCTATTCAAGAAAATACTTTTCTTTAAGTTCGAGGACATGAATTATGGCTAATGAAAAATTTAACAAAGCAGTAGATTCATCTGAAAGAGCAGAAGTAGATACCTACGATAGAGGCATTATTCCTGCTGAAACTGCTGCTCGTAAAAAAAGAGAGGGAGAATTATATAAAACATTACCTACAGAAGAAAGAGAAGCAAGCGCTCCCACTGACGACCAAACTGATGCAGAAAGTATACACACCACCGACGGTTATACAGTAGACAAAGAAGGTTTGTTAAACAACTATGCAGTGGAACCAGAAATGTACTATGAAGTCCCTGGTGATGCACGGGAAGAAGTAGCAGAAGATAGCGCACAACGCATGGAGGAACTTCGAGAAGTGAACGAAGATAAAGAAGGTGAGTTAACCGAAAAGAATGACAAACGCGGTAGAGGCCCAGGAATAATTTAGTACGTAACTCTGACTCGCCGATTCTTTTATCAATAAAACTCCATCAAAAACCTCTCTTAAACTTTTTAGGAGAGGCTTTATTAAATTTTAAGTGCGGCTTTCCCTAAAGATTGACAAATCATATCATTTTGTAGTGTATCGATACGGCTGCACAAATCGCAATAGTAACTATATCAATTAACTTATACTTTTTTGTGCATTCAACCCTCTTGTCTTCTAAATCTATAAAATGATCCACAATTGGATTTTTGGTGGTAGCTTCATTTTTAGATTTTTTCTCATTCAAATGAATTGAGAATACTACTTAACCACATTTTATTGATTCTTACAGAAATGATTTGATCATCAAATCTTCTTTGTATATTTTTAGTCAGAAACGGAATCAGATAATTTATTGGAACCACTGGTATTTTGAGATCAAAATTGTTCTAGTCTTTCTTTCGTGTGAGTTGTTGAACGCGATCGCCATCGAACTATCTTTGCGTAACTTCGCTGAGGGCTTCATGGATAACTTCATCGCTAACACCATGACGCTTCAAGCTACTAATCAGTGCTGAGACTGTATCATCCTCTAGTCTTTCCAGATCAACTCCCTTGTCAATATATTTCGTAATCCAGAGGTATTTCTGTATAGCGATCGCTAATCGTCATAGCTTGATATTACTATAATTCACACAATGAGTTCGGGACTGATGTTCTTCTCAACATAAGCAATACCTTTAGGGAGAATTACACAAAAACTATTTTCATAATGTATAAGCGCTTCATCATCTAATGTTCTCAATATTTCTGCCCGATACCTACTGGCATTAGTGTATTTAATCCATTTTATTAAATCTGCATCATTAACTTTATCTGGCTGCTTGTAGTATAGGATAAGTAAAGTTTTTTGATCAGTTTTCAGTTTTGTATTTTGCACTCTTACAAAGCTTCCAACTTCTACTATGACAGGCATTTTTGTCTCATTGATACTTGCAACAATTTTTCTCGCTTCATCAATACTGTTGATATGATAGTTGCGTATTATTTCAATTAAAATCCAATCTGCGGAATGTGATACAAACAAGGAATCAGAGTAGTTTGGATTGACTTCTCCACCAACATGAGCTACATTTCTCTTGTTTCTAATATCAAGAAGCACCCTTGTAAGCTGAGGAATAAAAAACCGAATTCCTTCAGGTAAGGTTGTATTACTGCTAACACGATTTATTATTTTTTGAGTATCTAACTGTTTTCCAAATGCTGTATAGTTACCTGTGTCCAAAAACTCAATTATCCTTAAAATACACTCACTGAAACGAGCAGCATTTAATTCAGATGGTTGAAACTTTCTCAAGAAAAACTGTTGTTTTATATTTTGATATTCATCAAGCAATGCAACAATAACATCTTTAGGTAGCTTCGTAGATAAAGCTCCTTCAATTTGGGATCTTTGAACACTCATGATTCCTATTGATTTTCACAATTACTCTGAATAAACCAACTCTCCACAAAGCTTTCAGCATCAGGTGTCAGATAATATAAACCTTCAGAGGTTCGACTGAAATATTTACCGTAGTCTTTTATATTAGCTAAAGCTTTTGAAAAACTGTCCTTAGTTACTGAAACTGTTTTGTATTTCTTAACGAGATAGTCGTATGCTAATCCCTGTTTCACCGCATCCTGAACCTTCAATTCTTTGGTAATATCATATAAAGCAAGAAGAGCATACTTCGCAGCAGTGTCTAATGTTCTAACATCAAAACTGTCAAACCTTGATTGCATTTGAATCCACTGGTCAATTTGTTGAGCATCTTCTTTTGTCTTACGAGAACCTTTACTAGAATTTTTGCGAGTTGAATTCCAATACTCAACACCTTTTAAATCTGAATCTTGCATTTCTGCAATAATTTTCTTGATTTCAGTCTGCCCACCAGGATTAACTTTAAAAGTTCCATCAGACTTTATGAAGAAACGATTTGCAAGATCAGTGAGGTAATTTGAGTAATTTTTATCGTAAATACCATTGACTTGAGCAGCTTTATTTATATGCTCTTTTAAAACTGGTTCGCCAAAGACTATGTTATACGCCCAAACGTAAAGTAGACTAAATCTCTGTTGTTGAAGCTTTTTATTTTTACCTTTGTAATCAGGAGCTTTTGAAACTAGAAAACCTTGCCCATCTTGGTCAAAGTAGTTTAAAGGTGAATTGGCTTCTGATAAATTTTGAACAGTAGCATCAATTGTTTGTTCTTGTGTATATTCATTTGTATTATTGTCTTCTTCTAATGCCTGAAAAGGAGGTAAGAGAGATTGCTGTTCACGAACTGAGGTAGGTTTAGCAACTTTAAGAGGAGTTAAGGGAACATAACCACCTAGAACAGATGCAACCTTATCAATTGCAGTATCAGTGAAAGATAGATTTACCTTCCTTGAGTAATTATTGTCTGATTGTTCCTCTTCTAGAGAAAAATTATTCATAGGAGTGGGATTAGGCTGAGGAGCTTCAATGAAAGTGCCACACTTAAGGCATTTGCTTTTATCTCTAAGTAAATAAGTATTACACTTTAGACAATTTACTTGTCGTTCACAGCTAACGCAAAAGTTATATGCCTCATCAATTGAGTAATCACAATATGGGCAGTTTGGCACAGTTTGCTCTTCCTAATGTTTCTCTAATTACTTGAATTGCTAGTATAACCGAGAGATACTTTTCATACAACGAGCAGAGATGCTCACCCCAAATAACAAAACAAAAAAGCCCGCGTGAGCGAGCTTTTTAAATAAATTAAAGTCGACTTATTGCTTTACTTACCGTTTCGCCAATTTCTTCGACATCTTCCGTAGACGAATAGATTGGGGTGTAACTTCCACCAACTCATCGGGGCCGATGTACTCCAAAGCCCGCTCTAAACTCATGTCTATTGGTGCTTGCAACTGAACTAATTCATCACCACCGGCGGCGCGGTGGTTGGTTAACTGCTTGGTTTTGCAGACATTCAACTCTAAGTCTTGAGGACGGTTGTGTTCACCAACAATCATGCCTCTGTAAACTTTAGTACCAGGAGTGATAAAGAAAGATCCTCTATCTTCGGCGTTCTTCATGGCGTAGAAGGTAGAAACGCCTTCTTCAAAGGAGATTAAAACACCTTTGTTACGGGCTTCAATATCACCACTCAGTTGACGGTAATCTAAGAAACTGTGGTTCATGATACCTTCACCACGGGTCATCCGCATGAATTCACCACGGAAACCAATCAAACCACGGGCGGGGATGACGAACTCTAGCTGGGTGCGATCGCCACTACCTGGCTGCATATCTTGCATTTCGCCTTTGCGTTGTCCCAGGCGTTCGATACAGCTACCAACAGCATCAGCAGGGATGTCTAACACCAAGAGTTCGTAAGGTTCGCAAGGTTGTCCGTTGACTTCGCGGTAAATTACCTGTGGCTGAGATACCTGAAACTCGAAGCCTTCCCGGCGCATGGTTTCAATTAAGATCCCCAAGTGCAATTCTCCACGACCGGAAACCAGGAATTTATCGGGAGAATCGGTTTCTTCAACCCGCAAAGCAACGTTGGTTTCTAATTCGCGGAACAGGCGATCGCGCACTTGTCTTGATGTCACCAACTTACCTTCTTGACCAGCAAAGGGTGAATCATTTACCCAGAAAGTCATTTGTAAGGTAGGCTCATCCACTTTAATTAGTGGTAAAGCTTGGGGTTCATTGGGGTCAGTGATTGTTTCCCCAATGTAAGCATCCGCGAAACCAGCAACGGCAACAATATAACCTGCGGTGGCTTCTTCCATTTCCACCCGTTTCAACCCTTCAAAGCCCATCAATTTGCTGATTTTGGACTTGACAATTGTGCCGTTTTCTGTAATCAAAGCAGCTTGTTGTCCAGCCCGGATAGTACCGTTGTGAATTCTGCCAATAACAATCCGTCCCAGATATTCAGAATAATCTAGGGTTGTGACTTGCAATTGCAGAGGCTTATTAACATCGCCTACTGGGGGTGGAACATGTTGCAGAATTGCATTAAACAGCGGTTGCATATCTACCGATTCTGCTTCCATGCTTTCTTTGGCATAACCTCCCATACCAGAGGCAAACAGATAGGTAAAATCACACTGGTCTTCATCTGCGCCTAATTCCAAGAACAGATCCAAAACCTTATCAACAGCAACATGAGGGTCAGCTTTGGCGCGATCAATTTTGTTAATTACAACGATAGGGCGCAACCCTTTCTCCAAAGCTTTTTTTAATACAAAGCGCGTTTGAGGCATTGGGCCTTCATTAGCATCGACAATTAGCAGACATCCGTCAACCATGCCGAGTACGCGCTCGACTTCACCACCAAAGTCAGCGTGTCCAGGAGTATCAACAATATTGATCAGCGTCTCTTTGTAGCGAACTGCTGTGTTTTTAGAGAGAATTGTAATTCCCCGCTCACGTTCGAGGGCGTTTGAGTCCATGACGCAATCCGGAACGTCTTCACCTTCTCGGAAAATGCCAGACTGTTTGAGGAGTGCATCAACCAAGGTGGTTTTGCCGTGGTCAACGTGGGCGATAATGGCGACGTTACGAATTGGGAGCGTCATAGAAGCTTAGTGTGAACTCTAAAGGGGTTTTGTAGATTTACATGTAAGTGCTAGGTTGTCTTAACAGAATTGGGGATGATCTGCAAATTCTGTAAAGAACCTTTAACAATTCTAGCGTAATTGACACAATTACGATGAGGTTTGTCAAGGTTGCTTTTTCAAGCATGGAGTGCTTTTAGATAGGTTTGTCCTAACTGTACCCAATATAAATAAGAATTCTCTAGCAGTCTGAATTGAACTGTGAGAAAATACTGAGATTAAAAATACGTATCAATCAATAAAGTTTTTAGGCATTTTCTCGCTCATAACTAATTTAGGATTGCTATAGTAAGTAGCGCCAAAAAGTGAATATTCTCAGATTGCTTTAGTTTGTAGTTCCAAGAAAATACTTACTTAAAAGTTTAAACCTAACAACTATTTTGTAAGCAATATAAGAGAATATTAACGCAGTAGCTATTCTTAATAATGTATTAGCTAAAATAGGAATGTCCCGCATAGTTAACTGGATTGGCTGATGCAAATACATAATTATCATCGAAGCCGCGCCTAATGCACTCATTATACGAAGTAAATGTTTATTTTGACTCAAAATCTTGGCTATATTCTGAGTAAATACAATACCTGCCAGGGCAACTATCGGACTATAAAATACAATCCCATAGTTACCTCCTTTCATAGAGAAGTTTGGTTGTATACCCAATTGATGAAGAGCTATGGCAGTAAAAAAGACTATTACTGCGATGAAGGCTAGATTGTGATTACTCTCTAAACGGTGTTTAGCGTAAAGGTGTCCCAGCCAGTAAAAAGGCAGAGCCATACAAACAACGTTGATATTCCAGAAATAATTTGGTGTCTTTAAAAGCCAAAACTCAGCCATTGCTAGTCCATATGAGACAAGCATTATAGATATCATCAGCGTGTTGTTAATCCCAAACTCCTTATAGATAAAGTTGTATATTTGCTGAGTCATAAACAAGCAGGTAACAAACCAAAAGACTCCAAACCAGTTAGCAAGTAAAGCTCCACCATAAATTTGGTTGTATAAATAAGCAACTGTGAACGATACTAGCTCGTTAAGAGGCAATATGCTATCAGACTTGATTGCTTTTGCCACGTAGCTTAAACTTTGCAACCCACTATAAAGCAGTAGAAACGAGAAGTAAGGTACTAGCAGACTAGAAAATTTTTTCTGGAAATAGGTTTTGTAATCATACTTATCCTTATACAAAAAACCGCTGATGAAAAAGAATAGCGGCATATGAAACCAGTACAGGTACTCTGATACTCCTTCTTCCACTACGTGGGAAAAAACAACTGAAAAAATTCCTATGCCTTTCCAGAAATCAATCCAATCAATTTTGTGAGATATTGATGTAGTAAGCATAAATTCACAAAGAAAGCTACTAATTAATAAAAAGCTTATAAGATTAGTGTTTAGTGTTTTTTTTACTTTATGCTTTCCTGAGCTTATAAGTATGAAGAATATCTAAACTTAATCCGTATATCTTTGTAGCGCTCATTTGTATTCTTCATCAAAAATTTAAATTCCCGTTTCCGCTTTAGGTAGTTATACCATTTTTTTGTGAAGTTGCGGCAAAAGTTAAGCCTGCTTAGATAAACTAAGCAGGCTCTGTTTTTTAGTGGGGGTGGAGGGACTTGAACCCTCACGACCGTTTAAGGTCAACGGATTTTCATTCTCTTGCAGCTTTCACTACTACCTGATAGTTCTAGCCACCTTAGGTTTTGAGAATTGGACTCTCCCTTTACCCTCGCCTTTACGTTAGGGTAGCTCCCGTCGAGTCTCTGCACCTTCCTAAAACTGTGAGTTAAAATCCTAGAGTATGAGCTTTAAACTTACTCAGAACTCAGCACTTTTAACTCAGCACTGTTTTTGGCTTGGCTCAGGATTGCCTTGTCTGTAAACAGATTTAGGTTTCCCTGAGTTTGAGAGCTTCCACTTGAAGAATTTCTTCCTCAAGGCTCAGTTAGCTAAGTCCGTAGCGTCTGCCATTCCGCCACACCCCCAAGTTTAATGAGGAGTCCGTTGTTTTGTGGAGGCAGCAAATACCTCCTCATCTATTCCAGCATCAATTGTGCATTTTGTGCAACTAGATTTAAGAAAGTTTGTCTATGTTGGGCGATCGCCAGATTGTTTTTTTGCAATCTCTAACTTTTGGACAAGCACTTTAAACTTGGCTAAACAACAACACTTATTTGTTACTGGCTTTGCCATTATAGCACCATCTTAGATTTTGTCCAGGTAAAAGTGCTGAATTCTTCTACAGTTAGATTAATCAGACTTTCCTCAAGCTGCGTGTTCAGCCTATGATGGAAAACAGATGCACTGAATGGCCTTATCTACAAAGAGAAAAAATCTATGATCGTAGCCCTGCTGTATCTGATGTTGGCTGGAGCTTACTTACTAGTAATGCCTGTTGCTGTTATGTTTTACCTAAAGCAGCGCTGGTATGTCGTTAGCTCAATAGAGCGTGCTTTTATGTACTTTTTGGTTTTCTTCTTCTTTCCCGGTTTATTAGTTCTATCGCCATTTGTCAATTTGCGACCACAGCCGCGCAAAATTGAAGTTTAACGAGATTGGTAGGTCATAACTCTCATGCGACGCATCGACGCTCTTGGAATTGGTTTGGGTGTTTTTATTGCTGGCGGCTTGGCTTATGTAGGATTACATCTGGTTGGTTTAGATGGTCAACAAGCTGGGATATGGAGCCAAGTTGTGCTGGTTATGGGATTGATTGGTTGGGTAAGTACTTATGCTTACCGTGCCATGAATAAAAACATGACCTACCATCAACAACGGGAAGAGTATGAACAAGCTTTTTTTCAAAAGCGCTTAGACGAACTTACACCTGAAGAACTAGCAAAAATTCAAGCTGAGATTGAAGAAGAAAAGCAATCTCAGGTGTAAAGTGATCATTTTATGAGTCAATAGTCAATAGTCATTGAAGAAGGGAACAGGGAACAGGGAACAGGCAATTTTTCTGTTCACGATTCCGAAAGTGCGAGATATCGATTTCTATAAGGATTACCGTTTTCTGGTTTCTTGTGAATTCTTTTGACTATTGATACCTGACATTGACTCTTGACTAATGACCGCCATTACTGATCGCTTTGAAATCTTAAAACGGAATCAAGAGTGCGCTCTGATTCCATTCATTACTGCTGGCGATCCAGATTTAGCAACAACCGCAACCGCGTTGCAGACTCTTGATCGCAGTGGTGCTGACATAATTGAATTGGGTGTTCCCTATTCTGATCCTCTTGCAGATGGGCCAGTAATTCAAGCGGCAGCTACCCGCGCTTTGCAAAAGGGAACGAATTTAGAAGGCGTTCTAGAAATGCTGCAAGGAATTACCCCCACCTTACAAGCACCCATTATTCTTTTTACCTACTACAACCCGATTTTACATCGCGGGGTTGAAAAATTTCTCCAGCAAATAGCAGATGTAGGGGTAGCAGGGTTGGTAGTACCTGATTTACCCCTAGAAGAAGCGGCTGGGTTGCTCAAACCTGCTAGTGAGACGGGGATTGACTTAACTTTATTGGTAGCGCCTACTAGTTCTGCTGACAGAATCGAGTCCATCGCCCGTGCTTCCCAAGGATTTATTTATTTGGTTAGTGTGACTGGTGTTACAGGGATGCGATCGCAAATAGAAATGCGTGTGTCAGATTTATTGCAACAAATTCGTAATGTTACTGACAAGCCCATCGGTGTAGGTTTTGGGATTTCCCAAGTTGAACAAGCCCGTCAGGTAAAAGATTGGGGAGCGGATGCGGCCATTGTCGGTAGTGCTTTTGTCAAACGTTTGGCAGAAGGAACACCAGAGCAAGGGCTGAATGCGATCGCCCAATTTTGTCAAAGTCTCAAAGCTGCGATCGGGAATAAAGAAGAATTATGACCCACCACTTTCTTGCCACCTCAGAAAAAGTAGATTAAGAATGTATAACAGTGCAGTTTTTTTACGCTGGTTTAGTAGACAATTTGACATTTATGGTCTTGAATATTAACAGCAGATTGCAGGCTGTAAAAAACTAGCTGATACTGCCGCTTATACTTGAGTGTTAGGTGAAATTGAGTAAGTAAAAGATTATGAGTGTGAGAGTGTGTCAGTCACAAACAATAATTACGTCGCAGTTGAGGGGCAAAGGCGATGAGTGAGAGCATGGCATTTATCGGTGGAGTTGCTGTCGCTGGGCTGGCGGCTCTTGTTTTGCTCAAGGGAACAAATAATCCCTTACAACCTAACTTCGCTGTTCCCCCCCAAATGCCCACTGTAGTTGCACCTCAGCTACAGCCACCAGTGCAATATCCTTCCATCTACGGACAACCCTATCCCAATATTCAGCCACCCACTGCAACAAATCCTGAGCAACGGGCAGAATTTAATCAGTTAAAAACTGACATGGATCGTTTAAAAAACGATAACGAACAGTTAAGGGTGCAGAACCAACGACTACTCGACACCTTCAACGCTCAACAGTTGCAATTCGCACAAACTAACCAAAAACCAGTAGCATCTGAAGCGTTCCAAACTCAAAATGCTTGGTGGACATCACCCATTATTTGGGCTGTGGGAGGCGCGACACTGACTGTTGGTGGTGGTATTGTGGTTGCTGGAGTATTGGCTTTATTTGCTCCACGTAACCGTCCTACCCGTACAGTGCAGGTAATTCATCCCTATCAAGGTTCTACGACACCTTTGGTTCCTGTACGTCGGGCTGAATTTCTCCCACCTTCGCGTGCAGAAACTAGACGAGTTGAAGCGCCAGAATACGACGAAATGCACTAATAATACAATATTTGCCAGTTAGATAAAGCATGAGGTGAAATCTTCGCCTTGATGCTTAGTTTTTATATTTATGTTCTAGTTAGAATAGTCTGTTTAAATTATGTATTCTCATGTCTGATTATTCAGCCAAAGCGGCGGCTACAGAACCTTTTATTCCAACAATGCGTGAACTGGTACGAGCCTATCAAGCGTTTTCCACTTACTCAGAAGCCCATGTACGACAATTTGACCTCACACCAGCGCAATTTGATGTAATTGCAACTCTGGGTAACACATCTGGTATGTGTATGGGAGAAATTGGTGAGAAAACTTTAATCACCAAAGGAACACTTACAGGCGTGATGGATCGCCTAGAGAAAAAAAACCTAGTACTGCGAGAAATCCCTGCTGACAATCGTCGTAGCGTGATTGTTAAACTCACTCATGAAGGCGAAGCCTTGTTTGAGGTCATATTTCCTGCTCATATTGCTTACCTGAAAGAACGTTTTGAGCAGTTTGAAACGTCTGAATTAGAACTGTTGCGAGTTTTACTAAATCGCTTGCGTTTGGCTTTTTAGGGTTGAAATTTCTTATAGCAATCTACCTACTTTGGAACGCTAGTTTACAGAAATGATTCAACTCTTCCCGAAAAATTTTGGCAAATGGTTCTAACTAAAAATAAACTAACTAGAAGAGTTGAGATTTGATGAGTGGTTAGCACAAGCGATCGCTCAAAATGATATACAAAGACTGCTAAACTATCGCCAACTCACTCCATACGCTTTAGATAACCATCCCACAGAAGAACACTTACTCCCGTTTTTTGTGGCTTTGGGAGCGAGTGGTGAAAATGCCAGAGGTAAGCAACTCCATAGCAGCTATACTTACGGCGTGTTCAGCATAGCAGCTGACGCTTTTGATTAAAAAACAAATGAATACAGGAAAAAATATGGCATTAGGTAAATTAGTTAACGGCCAATGGACAACCACCTGGACAGAACGTAATGAAAGCGGCGAGTTTCAGCGAATACCAACGCAATTTCATCATAAGATTACAGCAGATGGAGCCAGTGGATTTAGAGCAGAAGCAGGCAGATATCATCTGTATGTTTCTTTAGGTTGTCCTTGGGCGCATCGCACCGTTTTATTACGAGCATTGAAAGGGCTTGAGAAAGTTATTGGTCTTTCTATTGTTGACCCCGTAATTAGCAACCAAGGATGGAAGTTCTCAGATAAACCTGGATGTATTCGAGATAAAGTTAATCAAGCTGATTATCTTTGGCAAATTTACACCAAAGCTAATCCAACTTATACCGGGCGAGTTACAGTCCCAGTATTGTGGGATAAACATACACAAACAATTATCAACAATGAATCTCGCCAAATTATTCAAATGCTGAATACAGAATTTAATTTCTTTGCTGAGAAGATTGTAGATTTTTATCCAAAGTCGCTGCAAACTTTAATTGATGAAACGATTGATGCCATTTACCAACCGATTAATAATGGTGTGTATCGTACTGGTTTTGCTGCATCTCAAACTGCCTATGAACAAGCTCTAAAAGAATTATTTCTAGCGCTTGAATACTGGGAAAAAATTTTAGGTAAACAACCATATCTCTGCGGTGAAGAAACCACCTTAGCAGATTGGTGTTTGTTTACGACGCTATTTAGATTTGACCTGGCATATTATAGTCTATTTAAGTGTAATATCAAGCGCTTGGTTGATTATCCCAATCTCTGGAACTATTGCCGAGAGTTATATCAATTTCCTGGTGTCAAACAATGGTGTAATATCAGTCATGTTAAACAACTTTATTATGTAGGTTTACCAGAATTGAATCCAAATGGCATTGTGCCAGTAGGCCCCGTAATTAATTTTGACTTACCCCATAATCGCAGCGATCGCCAAATCTAGATATTCTTATCTAAATCGCCTTTGCTAAATCAGAATTATAAATTATGATGTATCAAATTTTTACTACTCAAGGGCAAATAGCTACCTAAATGTTAAAAATAATATGGTTAATGAAGATATAACCTTTTTTCGTGTATTTGGTTCTATATTCGCTGGTATTGGCAGCATTTTTATGATCACTGGCATCATAATTGGAGTGAATACTCGCAATTTTATTGGCAAGTCAATTTCAGCACAAGGAACTGTGATTGATTTAGTGAGACATACATCTAGAGGTAGCAACGGCTACTCTTCCACTGTTTATTATCCAGTGATAAAATTTACTGCAAGTTCTGGTGAGCCAACAGAATTTGAAGCCAATAGTGGTAGTAACCCACCAGCATATACCAAAGGTCAACAAGTAGAAATTCTTTACAATCCTCAACAGCTAAAATCTGCCACAATTAACTCTTGGTTCGATTTATGGTTCTTACCTGCTATGTTTACTGGTATGGGGTCACTTTTTGTCATAATTGGGGGAATCCCATTAGTGAAATCGTTCTTGCCTAGATAATAATGTGATGTTGCGATCGCATTCAATGTTTATATATATTAATTTTCGGTGTTGCATAAATGCGGGATGATTTTCTGATATTTATCTCTCAAAACCTCTTATTCTCTACGAGACGCTGCGCGTTGGCGGAAGCCTCTCGTAGAGAATGCGTACTTTGCGGTTCATTATTTCATCCCTAAATTCAGCAACGCCTAATTTTCTTTTCTTTTCAAATCGTAAGCAACTTGCACTAACCCTGAATCATAAGTTTTAACATCTTTCAACTCAAGTGTTGTTTCTAAACTTGAGTCCTTGACAATTAATGGAATACCGTCACCTAAAATAATTGGGTGAATTGATAGAATTATTTCATCAATGAAATTGTGCTTTAAGAAATACTGAATTGTCTGTGCGCCTCCTACTAACCAAATCAGACCCCCACTAGATTGACGCAAATTTGTAATAAAATTTTGCCAATCACTACTGACAAATTTTGCGTTATTTTCTGCTTTACCCTGAGGAGTATTGGAAAATACAAAAACCTCCTGATCATTGTATGGATATTCCCCAAAACTTAATACTTGCTGATAAGTCTTGTTACCCATAATTAATGTATCAACCTCAGCAATAAACTCAGTGTAACCATAGTCTTGGTCAGTAAATAGCCAATCTATTTCACCTGATTTTCTAGCAATATATCCATCAAGACTAGAAGCAATAAATAAACTAATTTTCCGCATAGCATTGCTCTAAATTTATCAGCACTTGATTAGATATAATACATTAGCATATTATGACTTTACGGAAAAATTATCATGTTATTTCTGATGGGCTAGTCATCGCAACTAAAATATGCTAAAAAATTATCAATCCAACTATAAGTTAATTAATTACTCAGACAAAGAAACTATTTTTTTCTTACATGGGTTTATTGGGAATTTAGATGAGTTTGATGAAGTTATAAAATTGCTAGGTACAGAATTCTCTTATCTCACAGTTGACCTTTCTGGACATGGTAAAACTCAAGTTTCAAGTGGAGATAAATATTATACGATTGAACAAACTGCTCAAGTTTTAATTAATTTATTAGATGAGTTAAATATCCCTAAATGCTTTTTAGTTGGTTATTCAATGGGTGGAAGATTAGCTTTATATCTCACTCTACATTTTCCTGGACGTTTTTATAAAGTTGTATTAGAATCAGCCTCTCCAGGTTTAGCTACAGAAACAGAACGATTGGAACGAGTTAAAAAAGATGCCCAAATAGCGAGAAAATTGTGCAGGTGTGTTTCTAAAACTGAATTTCGAGAGTTTTTATTAAATTGGTATACTCAGCCAATTTTTGGTTATATCAAAAATCATCCAGAATTTGAAAGAATCTTAGAAAGCCGATTACAAAATCAACCGATTGAGTTAGCTAAGTCACTACGATTGATGGGAACTGGAAGTCAACCTTCTTTATGGGGAAAACTTAAAGATAATATAGTACCTTTACTTTTACTAGTGGGTGATAATGATCAAAAGTTCCTAACTATTAATACCAAAATAGCTGAATTATGCAAAGTTGCCCAACTAAAAATAATTAGTAATTCTGCTCATAATACTCATTTGGAGAATACTAGAGAATTTGTACAAAATATTAAAGACTTTTTTGACAAATATTAGAAGATACGCTATTGTTCTAAGTCTGACACCCAAATCTTTTGGAGATTGATTACAAATCCAGATAAGACACAAACAAAATTAATTACACATATCGTTTTCCTGTAACCTGTAACCTCTCTCCACAAATAAATTTATTTTGTGCGACTATTTATTTAGATACATTCGCCTTAGGTGTAAGTGTTGGATTTGGTGTTACATTCGCAGAAACTGGTTGATTGACTGCGGTTAATTCTTCTTGTAACATTTTCCGATAAATTTGAGGTAAAGAACTACTGATAGAATTTGTTTCTATTCCATATCCTAAACTTGTCCAAGTTGGAGATAAACGCCGTAAAACTTCAATAATTTTGCCTTGACGCAGCAGTTGTGAAACATCAACTCCCCAAACTTGGGAATCGTTTAACCAACGGTAAACTACTGCATCTTGAAACTCTGCTTCAAAACTATAAGAAGTCCAAAACACCATCTTCATTGGGTTGGGGTGATAGCGTGGTGCAATGTTATACCAAGTAGTGTTGATAATTTGATATCTCCCCGCAGCAGTAGAACAATTACCTGTATTTGGCCCGGTAACGATGGTAACGCAGATTTCAGGATGGCGACTGAGGTTTGTTACTTGTTGTCCCCCATACAACAAAGAGTAAGGACGATTACCATTAGCTTCGCTGGCTGAAATAGTTCGCATCAAGGCGCGAATATAAGGATCACCGTCTTTCATTACTAGGGGTGGTTGTTTAACATTAAAGACGGGATCGGAAGGCGATCGCAAATCTCCAAAAATGTACCACTGCAACAAGCATACAAAGGCGAAAAGTGCAGCTATCGGGCCGATTAATTTTTCAACGCCTTTAAGTTCAAAACCTTTCAGAGTCAGACTCCTTGCAAATTTGCTGTCTAAGTGATCAAAAATAATAGACCAATCCGAAATATAATCTGCGAATAGGAAAAATGGTAGAACGTAAAATTAAGTATCTACCCTTTGTCTAGGATAATAAATCTACGGATCTTTTCAGGGCGGTACTATCACTAACTATCTCAGATGTGGCTTGCTCTTAAATTATCTTTTAGCTAGACACAGGCTGCTTTTCAGATTTTTGCAACCTTATCAGTAAAAAATTGATTTTCATCAACAAATAGAGTTTGCTGTCACGCAAATTCATTAAGTAATCTAGGCATATACTGAGGGCAAACTGCTCAAACTCTTCATATCATAGGCTGAAGTATAAATTTATAGCCTAATTTTGGGTTTTGATCCGAAAATATTGCAAAACCAAGTATGAAAAGCCAAATTTTAGCCACAGCCATATTTGTAACCACCATCAGTCTCAGCACAACAGCCCAAGCTGCAAATTCTGAACATCTCAGACAATTATTAGCAACCAAACAATGCCAAAACTGTGATTTAACGGGTGCAGGTTTAGTCTTGGCTGATTTATCTGGAGCTAATTTGAGTGGTGCTAATCTCACAGGTGCGAACCTCAGCCGCGCCAATTTAACAGGTGCTGATTTGCGGGGTGCGAATTTAAGCAGTACAGGATTATTTGGTGCTAACTTAACTGAAGCTAATTTCAATGGGGCAAATTTGGCAGGTGCAGATTTAAGAAATACTTATTTAGGTAATGCAGAGTTTACCAGTGCTTACCTCCAAGGAGCTAACTTTCAAGGTGCAATTGGTATCCCATTACAAATTGCTACACCAGAAGAATTTTATGCTTGGGGAATAGCCGAAGGGCAAAAAGGCAACCATCAACAAGCTATTAGTTATTTCAATCAGGCGATCGCAGCTAAACCAGAATACGCGGGTGCTTACTTAGCTCGTGGTGTCGCACGTTACCAACTCTTTGATCGCCAAGGTGCTTTTGAAGATGCCCAAATTGCCGAAAAGCTATTTACTACACAACAAAATGGCACTGGAACCCAAACAGCACAGGTTTTTATCAAAGAACTACAAACACCTTATAAAGAAAATGTCACTACAAGCAAACCTAGTTTCTTTGATTTTGTAGGTAGTATTGGTTCAGTTTTGCTTCAGTTCCTCCCCTTTTAATTTATCAACTAATAACCAATTCCCAGAGTAATTTAGCTGTCCCCATACCGTTATCAATTGCTCATGTACAGTAACTTGTAGCTGATTATCTATGTGCGATCGCAACGTTACGAGTTGCCAAGTTTGCCCTTGATAAGCTGTTGGTTCAGTAATTAATAGTTTGTAATTATGCTGATCTATGCGTTGTAAAATGCCTGTAAAACAGTCACAATCTTGTGTAACAACTTCGTCAAACGAAGATATATGAGGGCAGTTGCCACTTAGGGGATAATCTTGGTGATTATCTAAATAATAAAGTTGCGTGGATAACCATTCTGGATGATTGGGTGAACAATTGAGATTAAATAGAGGTGCGATCGCCGCAGGTGCTTGTTTATCTTGCAATAATGCGTTCTGTAAAGCTTTAACTGGTAAATCTCTCGGCTGTACACCCAACTCCACACAAATAGCAGCCGCCATACCTGCGGCTTGACCGATACCCAGCACCACAGGTTGCAATCTTGTTGCACCATTAGCTATATGAGATACCGAAATATTTTTTTCACAAACCAATAAACCATCTGTCGCCACTGGAACTAAACAACGGTAAGGGATAGTAAACGGTGTTCCCGTCCAGCGTCCTCCCCAGCGAATTGATTTTGGTTGCAGCGGTAAATCGAAGCCAGGATAATGATGGTCGTTGGCGTAGTTACCAATAGCAATTGCATCTGCAAACAAAGGTGCAACTCTACCCCCTGCAACAGGTAATATATCTTGTTCCCGAATTGTTGTTAATCCTACTAAGCGGCGACTTTCACGGTAGTAGGGATGTAGCGCAAAAGCTGTGTCAGTCCAGGGAAAAACTTTCTCGGCTAAACCGTAGCGTTGTCCTAACTGATTTTGAATAAAATGGGCAAAATTTTGACTATGCCAGCGGCATTCTTGAAAAAACTCAGCTTTAGATGCCTCTGACTCTACCAAACGCCCGACACCTTCACCGTAATCATTGCCTTTAATCGGCCAGTTAATCATAAAGCGATCGCCTGGCAAACGCCCATAATTCAAAAATTTCTCTCCACCATAATTTTCCCACGCACCAACAAATAACCCAGGATCATAATTAGGTGCAGCCGGAATTTCTGGTGCAACAGCATCACCAAAATCTTGCATAACAACTACCCAAGTTGGTGACTGTACTGGATATTTTTCCGTGGAGGCATTATGACTAGCTGGGGCGCTGGGTTCTCCCCATTCACTTTGCAATTCCCAACCCCAACGGTAAGGGATTTCCCCCAACGCCAATAAATCCCCCAATTCTGTACCGTCGAGAATCACCTTGGCTTGAACAGTAAAATCTGCAAACCGCACACCAGTAATATAACCACCTTGTTGTAAAACTTCTAGTGGGACTTGTCCAGAAATCCAATGCAGATTTGATAACTCTTTCACCCAATCTGCAAAAATCCCCGCCCCCACAGCCGGATTGTAACTAAAAAAACTCACCCAACTATTATCTAATCCTCCTGGCTGGCGATCGCGTAATGCTTGTAAAAATGCACCCCATAACCCAGTCTGAAAAGCAACTAATTCATTTCCATCCGGTGCAGACACTCCAGCAGCAGTCAGCATTCCCCCCAACCAAGCAAACTCACTCACCAAAATAGTTTTGGCTCCTCTTCTCGCGGCTTGAATCGCCGCAGCCGTTCCACCAGTTCCTCCGCCCACAACTAAGATATCAGTTGTATATATTTGATGAGTCATAGTTTATATTTGTATATTGTTATAATTATTTTTTGCTACAAAGGTAAAAAGAGCAAGAAAATAAATCCTAAACAACATAGATGTAAATAAAATCATTATTAATTTATTTATAATTCTCCAACCAGTTTTCTAACTGTAAATTAGGAATATTCATAAAATCTTTGATGTTATTAGTTACAAGAATATCATTACGAGAACGAGCAACAGCAGCAATCAAAGCATCTACTTCGCCAGTTGGTTTACCAATTGTTTTGAGTTCGCTGTGAATTTTACCAAATTCACAAGCTGCGTCTAGAGCGAATGGTTCTATTAGTAATAATTCAAGAAACTGCTGCAAAGTTTCTTGATTCTTTGTTAATTGTTGAGAATAATAAACACCTTTATAAAGTTCTGCAACTATAATTGTGGACAGATAACATTGACTAAAGTAGAGATTAAATTTTCTCATGGCTTGGGTATCTGCTTTGAGCAACGCAATGCAAATATTAGTGTCTAACAGATACATTAGCCGTTATCGAGATTATCAATTGAGTCTAGGTTTCTACCTTGGTAGGTATGACGTTGCTGGTCAATTTTTGCAAATATTTCTGTTAAGTCTGGTTGATTTTTCCAAGCTCCAAATAGTTTATTTAATTTAGCTAATTTCTCTTCTGCTGTTAAATCTAATTTCGGTTTCGCTATCGGCTTTTCAACATTTTGCAATTGAAGTAAGCGTTTTTGCTTCCACTCGCGCAGCGCCTCACGAATTACCTCACTGCTACTGGCATATTCGCCTGATTCTACAGCGTTACGAACCAACGCTGCCATTTCTGGGGTCAGAGCTACGCTGATTTTTTCGACGTTAGGCATAATGATACGTTCTTTTTGCTCTATAGTAGCAATTTTTCCTACCGTACTGCATATTTGCAGCGATGTCTCTCGGCAAGCCGCAGAGCGTCTACGCATCAGAGCAAGAAGTTGTCAAGGCGAGGCTAAAATAGTAATTTACGTGTAAATTGGTCAAACTTTTAATTTTATGACTTCTGCTACTCCAGTCAAAACTGAGTACGAAGCGATTATTGGTCTAGAAACCCATTGTCAGCTAAGTACGAATACCAAAATTTTCTCTAGTAGCTCTACGGCGTTCGGTGCTGATCCAAATACTAACATTGACCCCGTGTGTATGGGATTACCTGGGGTTTTACCCGTACTTAACGAAAAAGTTTTAGAGTACGCGGTGAAAGCAGGTTTAGCATTGAATTGCCAAATTGCTAAATATAGCAAATTTGACCGTAAACAGTATTTTTATCCTGATTTACCGAAGAATTACCAAATTTCTCAATATGACTTACCGATCGCCGAACATGGTTGGATAGAAATTGAGTTGGTAGATGCTGAGGGTAATCCCGTCCGTAAAAAGATTGGGATTACCCGCCTGCACATGGAAGAAGACGCAGGTAAGTTGGTACACGCGGGAAGTGATCGTCTGTCTGGTTCTACTTATTCTTTGGTAGACTACAACCGTGCAGGTGTGCCGTTAGTTGAAATTGTCTCGGAACCTGATATTCGTTCTGGACAAGAAGCTGCGGAATACGCCCAAGAACTACGCCGGATTATGCGCTATCTCGGTGTGAGTGACGGGAACATGCAGGAAGGATCGTTGCGTTGCGATGTTAACATCTCCGTGCGTCCCCTCGGACAGGAAAAATTCGGCACGAAGGTAGAAATTAAAAACATGAACTCCTTCAACGCCATTCAACGAGCGATTGAATACGAAATTGAACGCCAAATTGCCGCCGTCGAAGCCGGAGAACGCATCATCCAAGAAACCCGTTTGTGGGAAGAAGGCGCACAACGCACAATTAGTATGCGGGTTAAGGAAGGTTCCAGCGATTACCGCTACTTCCCCGAACCAGATTTAGCACCCATTGAGGTGTCTGATAGCCAATTAGAGAACTGGCGTAGCGAATTACCAGAACTACCCGCCCAAAAGCGCCATCATTATGAAACTGAATTGGGACTTTCAACCTATGATGCGCGAGTCTTGACAGAAGAGCGTATCGTATCAGAATATTTTGAAGCAGCGATCGCATCTGGCGCAAATCCAAAAGCAGCAGCTAACTGGATTACTCAAGATATCGCCGCATATCTCAACAAGCAAAAACTCAGTATCACTGATATTGCTTTAACTCCTGGTAACTTGGCTGATGTGATCACCCGCATTGAATCGGGTAAAATTAGCAATGCCCAAGCTAAAGAAAAATTGCCAGATTTACTCCAAGGTGTAACTCCAGAAAAAGCTTTTGCAGGTCAAGAACTCATCACTGATCCCAGTGTACTAGAACCGATTGTTGATGAAGTGATTGCTGCTAACCCCAAAGAACTAGAAAAATATCGTAACGGTAACACCAATCTCAAAGGCTTCTTTGTTGGGCAAGTGCTGAAAAAGACTAGCAAACGTGCTGATCCGAAGTTAACTAACGAACTAGTGGAGAAAAAGCTAAATGCCTAGTTTGATTGCCAGTAAATTCTTGGTAATTAGAAATTCCATCCAGGTTTAATCCAGTAATTTCTTCACAATATATTTACTAAAGTTACCATCTACTAAGTAATAACCCTCACATATAAAAGGCTATGATGTGGTTAGTAGATGCACCCTAATGATTCGGAGAGTTGCTTGAGCATCTCTCCTTATTTCTTAGCTAGTAAGTTACGTTTTGCTCACATTTGAAATGTTCATTAGGTAGGCAGAACAGTTGCTTTACTGAGCTTTTTTTAGAACACACTCATTCAACACATAAGACCAATAACAAATCATCAAAAACAACCATCTAAGGGACTTCCAGAGAATAAGATATACAAGCCATAAAAATGATAATCATTCTGAAGGGGGAAAGAGCAGTTGCCGTCGGCAACTGCTCTTTCCTCCCAAATATATGCAAGATAAATGTCTGCACTCAAC
>NZ_JADEXZ010000063.1 GCF_015206815.1 Fortiea sp. LEGE XX443 | reverse complement strand
CCTTTTAATTGCTGTGCAGTTTCCTTCAACAAATGCTTTAGTGAATCTGTTAATTCCATTGACACCTATGCACATCCAAAATCGAATCATCATTGAATTTACTACAAAAAGGGAAGGGAAAGGTTGCCGTTAGCAACCTTTCCCTTCCCGCCACCAGAATGATTATCATTTTCATAAGTTGTATACTTTATTCTCTGGAAGTCCCTAAGTGATTTTCTACCAAAGATGCGATCGCCTCTGGATGAAGTTTTTTGTATTTCTTTTTACCAAGCTGTAAAACACAGTTAGGTGCGCTGCTGCAACGCTTTTGACAGTCCGTGTGTTCGATTTTCACTTTGTCTAACAAACCGCGATCGCACAAAGTTTTTTCTAATTCTGATAATAAGCCTTTACCGCCTCGTTTGATGCAACCAGACTTTTGACACACCATAATTTTGGCTTGTGGTTGCAGTGTTAATTCTTGATGTTGGCAAGTATCAAGTGGTGTTATTTGATGTGCTTTAATTTTAATTTTACCCGTATGCGTATTTAACTTACTGATACCACAAACGCGAATTTGCTCACCAGTTACTAAAGAACAGCCTAGAGAGTGGCGTAACTCTTTCTTTAGTTTAATGTGTAATTTTCCCGATGAAATTGCTAATTGCAAATATTTAGCTTTTCCTGATTTCATACCAGTAAAACCTAGAAACTGCCCCTCTAGGTTCAATTCCGATAGCCTGAAATATTTGTCACCCATTGTTAGTTACTCAAAATTTAAACTAAAAATAATTAACCCCAAACTTTTGGGGTGTTGTTGCTCATGCTAAGTAAAAAGGAAGAAGGAAAAATTGTTTTTTACCTTTTACCTTCTCTCTTTACTGTTGACTTGTAATTCTAAACTAAACGTTTAGCTTCTACAGTTTGAGGTAAGTTGGCTGCATTTGGGATTTCACGGAATTCTAGTTCCCAACCATTGGCTAAAGTAAGAATTTTTCCTGATTCTCCATCAGTTTGTTTAACAACTTCTTCCTCTAAATCTTTTTTAGCGACGTAAACCGTTAAATTGCCTGCATCATTCATCCGTAGCATTACTTTCATGATTTTCCTCAGCAGATTCTAATTCTCTTTTTCGACAACCAACAACGATTCCTTTATCTAAGAAATGCACAGCGTAAATATAAGAACGTTGTAAAAAAGTACCTATACTTGCTATGTAGCCAATGTCTCCTTTTTTCGCTAAAATCTCACCTATTTCTCTACCGGGAAATGTCCCATCATTTTTAATTTGTTTACGGAGTCTGACTTTTTCCCCAATTTCAAAATCGGGTTCTGACTCTAATTCATATTCATCGGGCTGCATGAGAATACCTCTGTTCTTTTACCAAGTTCAAAAGTTCTTCTGTTGTGAGGCTACGTTTTTTCTTAACTGACTGTTGGCGAACTGCATCTAAAACAGACTGGGTTTCTTCGGGGTTGAGAAAGATACCATGCTGTTGGAGCAAGTTAGATACCAAATGCTTTCCAGAATGTTTACCGACAACTAAACGTCGTTCCCAACCTACTTCTTCAGGTGCAAAGGGTTCGTAGGTATGGGGGTTTTGTAGTACGCCGTGTGCATGAATTCCAGATTCGTGAGCAAAGGTATTTGCGCCCACAATCGCCTTCCAAGGTGGTACGCCAGCACCGGAGGCTGCTGCTACAAGTTGTGATAATTCCAACAAACGGGGTGTGTTAATCCCCATATCTAAGCCATAGATGCGTTTGATGGCCATGACAACTTCTTCTAATGCGGCGTTACCGGCTCTTTCACCTACGCCGTTGACGGTGGTGTTAACAGATGATGCTCCACCTTTAATCCCCGCTAAGGCGTTAGCTGTCGCCAAGCCGAAATCGTTGTGGGTGTGGATTTCTACAGGGATCGACAACCAGGAAACGAGGCGCTTTACTTTTTTGTAGGTGGTGAAAGGATCGAGAACACCTACGGTGTCACAGAAGCGAAATCGAGATGCACCCCATTCTTGAGCATACAGAGCGACATCCAACAAAAAGCTTTCGTCGGCTCTGGAGGAATCTTCACCGCCGACTGCAACCCAAAGGCCGCGATCGCGGGCATAACTGATACAATCTTTGAGTCTTTGCAGACTTACTCGCCATTGTCCATGAAATTTTGCAGCGATTTGGATACCGGAAACTGGAATCGCAATATGTACTCGCTGCATTCCACAGGCGATGGAAGCTTTAATATCTGAGATGACAGCACGGTTCCAAGCTAGGAGGTTGGCTTTTAAACCCAAGTCAGCAATCATTGAGATGGCGTGGATTTCTTCTTCACCCATCGCCGGAATCCCAACTTCTAGTTCATGTACGCCGATAGCATCGAGAAATTTGGCGATCGCAACTTTCTCTTTTAAGGTAAAAGCAACACCTGCTGCTTGTTCGCCATCGCGCAATGTAGTGTCATTAATTATGATTTCACTCATGTCAAACAGCCTCTGAGGAATTTTCCTTAATATTCTTTCTGGAGCGTTAACTATTTTCCGCAACGCTGAGTAATGGTAAACGCTATAAATTAATACAATTAATATTTTGTCTTCATCATTCTTTAATGTTACCCAAATAGAAATAACGCATCTGTATGACAGAAAACAAAACGAGAGTATAATTTAACAACTGTTTTTACCATTGTCAGCTAAGATTTTTTCGAGTAGAAGATAGCCGAGATAGTTATTAACTAGACTCGAAATTGATAAGAAAATAAATCCGCAAATAAAGCTAGAAATCATAGTGTCATCTCCCGATAATTTCAAGTCATTTTTGCCAAAAACTTTAAGCTGGCGATGTCTAGTGAGAAGCTGCTTTACGTCTACTTACTCAGACTCAAACCCAAAAACCAAGCTCTCGTCAAACTTTATTAAGTAATTACGAATTACGAATTACGAATTAGTCTTATGGTTGGGCATCTAGCCAATCTAAAATTTGTTCTAGCTGTTCTAAGTTAACCAGTCCATATTGCCAAAGCAGCATCGGTAAGGGAGCATCATCAAATTTTTTGTGTCGCAATGCTAAAGCAATATCTGCATTAGTAAGTTCGATTTCTGTATGTAAAAAATTGATGAATTTTATCTCTTTCGTGCGGGTAAACATAATTCGGCTTAGAACAGATAAGTATAGATAAGAATTAAAGGTTGAGAATGCAATTTAAGAGACTGAAAAAAACAGAATTAACGATATTTGAGAAGCTGATTTTTTTCTGTTTTCCAGCACAGAGTTTACAAATACCAGCAGTGTTCTAACCAATTCAGTAATTCTTGGCGAGGTGCTAGACATTGCATAACGGTACTGCGGACTAAAATAGCTGCTAGTAAACTATTTACTTGTACCCGTAAAGAACCATCTGGCGGACAAGAACAAGGAATCATCAACTCTTGCAAACGGTGATAGATTCGCCAGCGATCGCTCAACGGAATCTGTAAAACTTGCTCGCCTAAGGTATTATTTGTCATTTGTCCTTTGAATTGCTATTGACTCTTGACTTTTGAGTTTTTGTTCCAGTTGTTCAATGCGAGAAAGTAAGGAACGAATGATAGTTGCTTCGACATCGGGAAGTTTGTTGTGTTCTAGGGGAGAGTGGTTGCTATCTTTACGAGAGATAATCCGGCCGGGAACGCCGACAACTGTGGAATCAGGAGGAACATCGCGCAAGACAACCGAACCTGCACCAACACGGACGCGATCGCCAATTTGAATATTCCCTAAAACTTTCGCACCTGAACCGATAACAACATCTTTCCCCACTGTTGGGTGGCGTTTCCCACTATCTTTACCAGTTCCGCCTAGGGTGACACCTTGATAAATCAGCGTGTAGTCTCCCACAATCGCAGTTTCACCAATGACAATGCCCATCCCGTGGTCGATGAATACGCTTTTACCAATCTCTGCCCCTGGGTGAATTTCAATTCCTGTCAAGAATCGCCCAATATGAGAAATTAAGCGAGGAAAGAAAACTATTCCTCGACGATGCAACCAGTGGGCGAGACGATGTAAACACAGTGCGTGCAATCCAGGGTAGCAAAACACAACCTCCAACCAATTACGTGCTGCGGGATCACGTTCAAAAATAATCCGAAAATCACTCAACAATGGCTCAAAATAAACGCCAGAGAGTAAATTTTTCAGCGGGAATGTATTTGCAGAATCTGGCGCTTGGTGATTACTGTCTAATGACTGTTGCATCGTTACTGCCTGGGTAAAAAAGCCTTGTGCTATTTTTATGCTTATATCAGGCGACTCCCAACAGGACAGTACACTCTATGTCCGTTGGATTTATTGGATTTATTAAGGTTGTACTCAAGCACTTCAACGCTTGATTTTAGATTAATTTAAAATTTCTCTTGGGGTGGGGGTACTAGTGTTTCAAAGTAGGGGTACTAGTATTTGTTGGGTGGGGGTTTAAGAATTGAGGTACTCACTATCAAATGCTTTGCCTGTAAGAATTTGCAGCGATTTAGGCAAGTTATTTTACGATATATTAAGCTGTACTCAATTGCCCGGAAATAGGATGTAGAGACTACTACAACTTAATTTCTGTATCTCTAGTTACGATTGTAATTTTATAATTTTGCCACGCAAAAAACCAATTTCTTCACTTTGTTTTAGCTTTTATTTTCTGTATTTTTAAATACTTTTAAATCTACAACAAAATTTTTAAGATATAGCAGGAGACAGGGGGCAGAATTAAAAATCTTTGGTGTCTAAGTTTTATCATCTACCGATGTCCTAACTACCTTGGCTATTGCTATATCTATCCACCATCAACCTAATTAATTTCCTACACTGACAAATCAATACGGTTAAGAGACGTTACATTGTAACGTCTCTACTTAATTACCATTGGTTTGTGGCTTTTCATCCTTTTGAGATGGAGTGTTAGCAGAGGAATTTTGCTTACTTTCCACAATTGGTACAACCACAGCGGAAGAATCTGAGCTTTTTGATTCTGTGGTTGGTGCTGGTACTGGGATAACTACAGGATTCGATCGCTTACCTGATGGATTTGGGGTAGCTTGATTACCAGCAGCTGGTAAAGTATTGACAGGCGATCGCTTGGGAGAACCTTCCCGTTCTGAACGGTACGCTCTGAGTTTGTCTACTAGTGAAGAAGAAGAAGTGTTAGGCGAAACAGCCGCCTGCTTAGGATTTTCACGAGCAGCAGTTTCTGAGTTAGTTGATGATGTATTCTCTGAAGAAGTGCGGCTGTTGTTATTTGTTGATTCCGCTGCGGATGTCGGACGATTGCGCTTGCGTCGTCTAGAAATATACGCCGATTCAGCACCATCTGTAGTTTGAGTATTTTTGGCAGTATTACTTGCTGCTTCCACAGGCGATGGGGAAATTTGAGGATTAGAGGTATTTTCGGTTGATTCAGTTGTGGGGTTAGCAAACAGAGGCTTTGCAGATGGTTGGGGCTGTGTATTATGAGAAAATATACTAGTAACGCCAAAACCTGCGGTAGCCGCAACTAAGGCTACACTTACACCAATTAATACTTTAGAATAAGCTAGTTTTTTGCCAATTGCCGTAACAGAATTGATTGGCGATCGCTTGTTTTTGTGATCGAAAATCGGTTGTTTTGGCTGTGTCGATAAATTCACTGTTGCGACTGTATGAGTTGCTGCGCCTTGAAGTACGCCATTTACTTCACTACTAGGCAATATTTGTAGCCATTCTGCCACTGTCGCCGGACGAAAGCGAGACTCAACAGCCATACCGCGCATGACAGCTTGATTGACTGCTGCACTCAGGTGGGGTTGTAACTCCTTGGGGGATGGCATTTGTTCGCGATCGCGCAATAATGCTGGCATGGGAACCTGTGCTGTCAACAAAGCATACAAGGTAGCTGCCAAACCATAAACATCTGTAGCTGGTGTGCGCGGTGCTTGCGTCAGGTACTGCTCAATTGGTGCGTAGCCTTCAGAAACTATGCCTGTGTGAGTTTGTTTCACACCGCTATTAAATTCCCGCGCAATCCCAAAATCAATTAGTACTACCTCTTGAGTGCCTTGGCGGAGGATAATATTGTCTGGTTTAATATCGCGGTGCAGTAAACCATTATTGTGAACTACCTGTAAAGCTGCCCCAATTTGGCGGATGTAATGAATTGCTGTTGCTTCTGGTAAAGGTATTCCTGGCAGTACAAAGGCATTGCCTAAAGTTTCACCAGGAATATATTCCATCACCATGTAGGGTAGCCCATCTTCTACAAAAAAGTCGCTAACCCGCACAATATTGGGATGGATACAAGTAGCTAGTCGTCTGGCTTCATCTTGGAATTGGCGCTCGAACTTGGCAAAATCTTGATGTTGCCGCAAGCGTTCGTTAATAGTTTTCATCACTACATCTTGACCTAAGTAGTGATGCGTAGCCTTAAACGTAATACCAAAGCCACCGTGTCCGATTTCTTGGGTGAGGGTATATTTTCCACCCTGCAAAATTTTGCCTGCTAACATAGAAGTTTTGCGTTTTGAGTCCTGAATCCTGAGTGAGCAGATATATGGCTCCCGAAGTTAGAAAGCCTCCCCATTATCGCTAACGCTTGGTCTTTTTCATGATACAGTAGGCTCACGCATTGCATCTTGAAAATTAGGTGAAGGTAGAAGGTAGCTTTACCTGATCTACATTCTTTCTAATACTTGTATGCCTAATAAGGATAGTCCTAGCTTCAGGGTTTTCGCTGTCAAATCACACAAAACCAAACGGGATGTGCGCTGTGGTTCTTCTGCTTCTAAAACCCGGACACCGTGATTGCGATCGTAGAATACATTAAACTTTTTACTCAATTCGTACAGATATTCACATAAACGATTGGGCAATAAGTCTTGTTCCACAGTACTAATAACTTCACCCAATTGCAGTAAATACTTTGCTAGGGCAAATTCTGTTTCATGCTCTAATATGACTTGAGCGTTATCGCCCAATTCTTCAAAGTTAATACCACCCTTACGACTAATACCTTGAATCCGCGCATAAGCATAGAGCATATAAGGTGCGGTGTTGCCTTTGAGATCCAACATTTTATCGTAACTGAAGATGTAATTACTGGTGCGGTTTTGGCTCAAGTCAGCATACTTAACTGCACTAATACCAATCACTTGGGCAACATTAGCAATAAATTCTGCTGTTTCAGTCCGCTCATCTGCTTGTAATCTATTTTCTACATCAGCACGAGCGCGGACAATTGCTTCATCTAATAAATCTCGCAGCCGCACTGTCTCCCCGGAACGGGTTTTGAACTTTTTCCCATCTTCCCCTAACACCAAACCAAAGGGAACATGCACAAGTTCCACATCATCAGGAATCCAGCCAGCTTTGCGTGCTACTTGAAAGAATTGGGCAAAGTGATTACTCTGTCCCGCATCTGTAATATAAATAATGCGTTTTGCCTCATCTTGTTGAATCCGATAGCGTAACGCGGCTAAATCTGTTGTAGCGTAGTTATAACCACCATCAGATTTCTTGACAATTAAAGGTAAAGGTTCACCTTCTCTGTTAGTAAACCCTTCCAAGAAAACGACTTCTGCACCTTGGTTTTCTACAAGTAAACCGGATTTTGCTAAATCTTCGACAACTGTGGGTAGCAATGGGTTGTAAAAAGATTCACCCCGTTCATTTAAATGGATATCTAGCAAGTCATAAATAACTTGAAACTCTTGGCGTGATTGTTCACACAGCAGTTTCCAAGCATGAAGGGTATCTTCTGCGCCTGCTTGTAATCGGACAACTTCTTGTCGTGCTGTTTCTTGGAAAGCTTCATCAGCATCAAAGCGCTGTTTAGCTTGGCGGTAAAAGCTGACTAAATCGCCGATATCTAAAGCGTTAGCGGTAGTTAAGGCTTGGGGATAAACTTCCCGCAGGTAAGTAATTAGCATCCCAAATTGCGTACCCCAATCACCCACATGATTTAACCGCAAAACATCATGTCCGCGAAATTCCAGAATCCGAGCGATGGAATCACCAATAATTGTGGAACGCAAGTGTCCGACGTGCATTTCTTTGGCAATATTCGGACTGGAAAAATCGACAATTTCCCGCTGCGGTGTTTTCGCCTGGGGAACTCCTAACCGAGAGTCGGAGTAAATAGCCTTCAGTTGTGCTTCCAGGTAAGCTGTTTTTAGTTTCAGGTTGATAAAACCAGCACCTGCAATTTCTGCTGGTTCGCAGATTTCTGAGACATCTAATTTTTCTACTATAGCGGTGGCGATCGCTCTTGGTTGTTGTCCTAATTTTTTACTCAGGGATAAAGCCACGTTCGCTTGATAATCACCAAATTTAGGATTACCCGCAGGAACCAAACTCGGATCTATTCTGGCGTATTCATCGCCAAAAGCAGCAACCATTGCCTGCTGTAATTTTCCTTTTAATTGTTCTTGTGTAGCATTATTCATATATAAATGTTATCTGCGACAGGCGGGCTGTGGCTGCGGAAAGTAGCATATTCTCGGAAGCCTGACTATTTTAACCTTAAAATATCTTCACTTACTCCAAGTCAGCGATCGCTACCTATTCCCTTCACCTAAAATGGATTAATCAAGTTTCAAGGCATTAACTGGAACTTCATCCCAAGAATTAACAATCCTTAATATTGCTGTCCAACCGTCTGCTTTTTGTTTTTCGGTCAAATTTTTGTCAAAAGACTCATGACAATCGTTGGCTTGAGTCTCATTACAACAGGCAATACAGGCATATATCATACCAGACGGATCAATTTGCTCATTTACCCAAATAGTCATGGGGCATCCTCTCAAAAGTTATAGATTAACAAGGCATTTGGTCATTTTAGAATACTCTCAGGAATGGCGATGTAGGTGTTTGAAGATTTAGGGATAAAAATTAGTTAACTCCACTACAGAAATCTTGGTATCAAGAATAGCTAAATAATTACGGGCTATGTAAATCCAAAACAGTGTCAGCGTTTCATGATAGCCACCGTTGGGCGTAGTCTAGATATTCATGGCTGTGTTGTAGCGCTGAATACCTTGACGAATTAAATTTATCGCTTGTTTTTCCTCATACTGAGTTAGCTACCATATTGCAACTGTTAAGTGTGTCAAATGATTCCATTCAGAACGTGCTAGGGTGCAGTTATTGAATTTTGTGATCAAGTTTTCAATCTCGTCCATTGTCTGATATTTCTGGTTTATCTGACTCATTGTGCATTATTGATTAAATTTTCGTTTTATAAATAAAATTAGATTGCTATGCTTATGTATTCCTGAAATTATGTGCAGTAACAAATCTATATTTTGAGTTTTTCCATTTTGAATAATTTTGTATTATATTTTACTACAAAAAGTAATGTTGTAGAGAGTCATGTATTAAATATTTTGAGACTAGCGGGGAAACACTAAAGTTCACAGTTAATTTGTTGTAGCTAATTTATTGCGATCGCCTGCAATATAGCCAAGCAACTATACTTATCAGTTTGTATCTTTAACTCTACCGAGAGTAGCTGCAACATGGACTATACAGTAATTTAGAATTTTTTATATCAAATTTTGATAAAGTTTTGCTAAAAAAATATGTAATTTTGCGTATAATCGAGAAGTATCTGCTCAAGCCATAAGACTAATATTTTTTCTGCCACTCAACTGTACAAAATTAAAATAAAAGCTAATTCTCAATCCGCTCCATCCTATCCCTTGGGGCATGACTCGTCTGCAATCTCAAAAAAGACGATAAATCCCCGTTGATTTTTCTGGAGAAAAGATGTATCTAGCACATTCATTTATCAGCGATGAAAAGCAGCAAAACTCTCAGCAGCCTTTAATTTTGGCAGTGGAAGATAATGATGATAATCTCTTGCTAATTAGTTATGCCCTTGAATCTCTTGGCTGTAAATTCATCTGTCAATCAGACAGTTCCTCAACGTTCTTAGTCGCTAAAGAGTATCAGCCAGACCTGATAATGTTAGATATTTTGTTACCTAGTCTAAGTGGAATTGAAGTTGTGCGTTATCTTAAACAAGATCCGCTAACTTATAAAATTCCAGTATTGGCAGTCACGGCTTTAGCCTCCAGAGAAGATCAAGAACGCATTCTGATGGCAGGGTTTGATGACTACATCAGCAAACCATTCCTGATTGAAGATTTAGAGAGGGTTGTTCGCCGTTTGTTACGGAAAAAACCAGAGCCTCGTTCAACTTATGAACTTTGTCAGGATTGAGACAGACAAAAGCAGTGGGGGCAGTAACTGCTACCCGATTTCTAATTGCCATTCCCCAGTCTTTTACATATTTTTTAATAATCGCACTGTAAATACACTACCCTTACCGAGTTCAGAGGCAACTGTAATGTTACCACCATGAGCTTCGGCAATGCGATGTGAGAGATGCAGCCCTAAGCCACTACCAGAACGTTTATTTCTGCCTTGACGAAACCGCTCGAAAATGCTTGCTTGGTCTTCAGGGGCGATGCCGTAACCTGTATCTTCAACGGCAATGATTACCCAATTTTTACCATTATTTGATGATTCGGAAATCCGAATTGTGATGCCGCCTGTATCAGTAAATTTAATGGCATTACCCAGGAGGTTGTTAAACACACGGCGTAATTCTAGAGCATCGCCCATAACTACACCAGGATCTGTTTGATTTTGGGCTAAAGCACTGATGTCTAATTTTACATTTAAATTCTTCTCACTGGCCAGTGGTGCTAATTCGCTCACTACTTCTTGAATTATTTCTGGCAAGTTGCAGACTTCATCATTAAAGGTCTTTTTCCCTGCGTCTAAACGATAAACTTCTAGCAAGGTATTGACCATTTGCATTAAGTTTTGGTTGCTGCGAATCATGACAGCGATCGCCTGTTTCATTTCCGGCGAAATCTGGCAAAATGTTTCTTGTTGAAACAAATCCAGCATTCGATCAGCGGCTACTAAGGGGGTGCGTAAATCGTGGGTAAGACGGGATACAAAGTCTTCCCTTTGGCGCGTCATTTTTTGCTGTTCATCTAAACTGTGCTTGAGCCGCATGAGCGATCGCACTCTCGCTAACAGTTCATCTGTATCAAAAGGTTTGCGAATAAAATCATCCGCACCAGCATCAAGTCCTTCGACAACGCTAGATTCATGAAAGGCCGTGATCAGCAGAATTGGAATATAACTTTTAATCGCTGGGTTCTGACGAATGCGACGGGTGACTTCATAACCGTCCATACCTGGCATCATTACGTCAAGCAGAATTAAATCAGGCGGAGATTGTTCAACGTGCTGTAAAGCTGATTTACCATTAGAAACTAAATCAATCTGATATCCTTCACTTTCTAAAATAGTCTGAACCAAAATCAGATTATCTTTAGTGTCATCAACAGCAAGAATTCGATCAATTTTGGGCTTTTCCACTACAGACATGATTAATCAATTTTTATGCTAGGGATTTATAGTTTTAAGTTAGGATACTTGGTTGATGTTGGGCGGGACTGGGGGGAAGATTGATGAGGGTTGTGAGCGGAGAAAAAAATATTTTCACCATCAACATTTAAAGCCGGGACTTTTCCGGCTTCGTCTGGGGATGATATTTGTCGGGGTAGTTCAACTTTGAACATCGAACCGATTCCTAGTTGACTCTCGATACAGATTGTGCCACCCATGATCCGCACTAAGGAATCGATAATTGCTAAACCCAATCCTGTACCAGGATATTTACGAGTGATACTTTGATCCACTTGGCGAAATGCTTCAAAAATGTGTTTGAAATCTTTGGTAGCTATACCAATACCTGTATCACGAACGGCGATCGCTACACGATTACCAGACAATTCTTTGACTTCTACCCAGATACTACCTGCTTCTGTAAACTTAATCGCATTCGATAGCAGATTCACTAAAATTTGGCGCACACGCACCGAGTCATTAAATATCCAAGGATTTTCTAAATTTATCTGCACTTGTAAAGATAACTTTTTTGCTTCCGCCAGCGATTGTATTTCAGCAATAGTCGCATTTACTACTGTTTTTAAATTGAATAACTCTGCTTTTAATTCTAGTCTTCCTGATTCCAACTTAGAAAAGTCGAGAACTTCATTTAATAGCATCAATAAATGTTTGCCATTATTCAGAATCCGTTCGATCATATCTCTTTGTTGATGTGTCAGTTGACCGAACTTAGGACGCAGTAATATTTGCGAAAACCCAATAATTGCATTCATGGGTGTACGTAACTCATGAGACATACTAGCCAAAAACTGAGTTTTTAGCCGCGATGCTTCGATTAACTTGAAGTTTTGCAGTTGAATTTGTTGTCGTTGTCTTTCTAGTTCTTGATTTTTGCGAATGAGTTGCTCGTGACTTTCTCTCAATTGTTGAAGTGCCAAACTTGCTTGCATTTCGGCGCGGTAGACTCGAATAGCATTACGTAAAACTTGTGCCAAAGTTTCTGATGATACACGAGATTTTGCCAGATAGTCTGTAGCGCCAGCTTTCATCAATTCGACAGCAATTTGTTCATCTCCCTGCGCGGTAAGAACTACTAAAGGAACTTTGATTTCCGATGCACGTAACCGATGAATTAGGGTCAAGCCATCCTGATCTGGTAAGCGATAGTCTAGGAAAACACAATCATAGGTGTTATTTTTTAAAGCGAGTAGTGCTTTATTACCATCACCAGCCTCAGACAGTTCCATTTTGACACCTGCTTGCATCAGCGCACGGCGTACTGCCATACGGTCTACTTCATCATCGTCTACAACCAAAATTCTCAGCGTTTCTTCCATCTGCTTTTATTTTCGCTGTCCAATACGGCTTCATGTATATCATTTCTTGTTTCAAGATATCCAAATAAAAGGTTTGAGATTCGAGTTAGAGGTTTGGATATAAAATTTTAAAAAAATATTGGGTTTTGGGGACGTTAGTATCTTCATTAATCAAATAATATCCCAATTTTGGATTTTTTTGAGCTTCAGGATTCTAAATCCTCAATTAGTGCGGATTACTTTACATTGGTCGATTTCCTCTCTTGAAAATATCTCCTATTAATCTCTGGTAAATTAAGGTATTTCACACAATATCCAGTATTTGTTCAGGATTGCCATCATCTCCACAAAGCTATTAAAAGTTACAGGTTTAAGGATATAGCCAGCAACATTTAAGTTGTAGGCTTCTACTCTATCTTGATCATGATTTGACGTAGTCATTACAACTACAGGAGTTATGTGTAATTTTGGATCAGAACGTAATTCTTGCAGAAATTCAATGCCACCCATTTTTGGCATATTTAGGTCTAGTAAAATCAAACGCCGTTCAGTTGGTATGCTTGGCAATTTACCATCATTACTCCGCAACATTGCCAGCGCTTCTAGACCATTACTAGCTAGATATATTGGATGGGTAATATTAACTTTCTTGAATGCCCGCTTGACATTTATGACATCAACTTCATCATCCTCCACTAGTAAGACATTAATGACTTTTTCTATCATGTTATTAAGAAATAATTCAATTTTGTCAAATAAGTCACTTATTAAGATGGTTTGATTATTAATATTGAGTTACTTCTTTATTTTATAAATAGTAATTACATATTAATAATCGTTAACTACCACAGCTATCATTAAGCTTACTATTATTGTAAATGAGCCAGCTAATACCTGTCCTCAGCCATTAGTGAGAGTTGTAAACAAATATTTTGTACCGTCAGCTTGTTGAGCAGTTTTACTCTGTCGATTGTTTATTCCAAGTAAAGTGAAAGCTGCTGCCAACACCTGAGTTTGAATCTAAAGTTATCGTACCCCCTGCTGTTTCGAGAATTTTTCTGACGATCGCCAAACCAATCTCTGGGCTTTTCTGACAATCCTGTGCTTATCAAGTTTGGAAGATTACAAAAACTTTCTGAATGATATTCTTGAGCAACCCCAATTCCGTCATCAAAAATGGTAATTTTATAGTAATTATATTGGTCTTGAACAGAGATTTTTATCTGACCATTAAGGCGCTAATGATCCTTGAGACAATTTTCAATAGTGAGTTCCTCTGTTTGTAGTTAGAACCATAGTCCTAGTTGTTTGTGTTAATGCAGCGTGGCGTGCTGTTGCGTAATATCAATAGATGAGCCATTATGAATTATTGCAATAAGTGATGGCTCCTAAAATCATGACTAAACACTGATTTAAATCTGAATTTGCCACAAATATTTCATATTTTATTGTATAATATCCATATATCTCAAGCTAGATATTTACATCTATTCCTTTGAAAAAAATTAAAATTTATACTTCTATCGGTGGATGCAATACCGTTGCAATATCATCTATCTTTAGATTGGAAAAATTAAATTGTGGAAAATTAACAAAAGCGCGGACTTTAGAGGACGCAGTCAAAGAAGAGTGAGTTTAGCAATGAACGAAATCAGCATTATTTTAATTGAGGATCATGATTTAACCAGAATGGGACTAAAAGCTGCATTGCAGTCTCATAGTGGTTTGAAAGTAATTGGGGAAGCGGCAAATGCCACCCAAGGGATGAAACTTTTAGAAACGGCCAAGCCAGATGTAGCAGTGGTAGATATTGGCTTGCCAGATATGGATGGGATTGAACTTACCCGCAAATTTCGGCGTTACCAAGCAGAGTCTGGGCAAACAGCCACCAAGATACTCATCTTGACAATGGATCATACAGAGGATGCAGTACTGGCGGCGTTTGCAGCTGGCGCAGACTCTTATTACATGAAAGAAACCAGCATTAGTAAGTTAACAGAGGCAATCCAAGCTACTCATGGTGGTAACTCGTGGATTGATCCCGCGATCGCCAACGTCGTGTTACGCAAGATGCGGCAAGGAATACCTGGTGAAAACCAAAAGGGTGATCAGCCCAAGACTGTGAAAATAGAAGCACTAGCGACAGAATACGAGCAAGTTCTAGAAACCTACCCCCTAACCCAACGAGAATTGGAAATTTTAGAATTAATCGTCGCTGGGTGCAGCAACGGTCAAATCGCCGAAAAACTCTACATCACTGTCGGTACAGTCAAAACCCACGTCCGCAACATCTTAAACAAACTCTGTGCCGATGACCGCACCCAAGCAGCAGTGCGTGCATTACGTTCTGGGTTAGTGGCATGAGGAACTGAAGGAAAGGAAGTCAAAAGGCAAAAGGTAAAAGAATGGAATCATCTTTTTACTTGACTAATTACCCCAACCTTTCGGTTAAACAATCGGCAATGCGCCGTGCAGCGCCTGGTTGACCCATTCGCCGCAAACCATTCTCAGCGATAACTTGTAACCTGTCAGGATTTTGCAGCAGCGATCGCATCATCTTCGCTGCATGTGTTGGCTGATCAATTAAAATTAAAGAGTTTCCTAAAAGACGGCTTTGAGCTTCCGCAAAGGCATAGTTATATTGTGGCCCTTTACCGGGAATAGCGATCGCAGGTTTACCTAAACCAACAAATTGTTCTGTAGCCGTCCCTGCCATTGCGATCGCCACATCTCCCAAATGTAAACAATCGTTATAAGATTGTTGAGAGAGCAGCAAATAGGCATGGCGTTGCTTAAAGATTAAAGTATTGGCATCAGGTAGAGAAATGGGAGATTCTGAGTGGGGTTGCCAACCTTGAACATCCAGAATTGAGGATAATTGGTTAGTATCGAGGCTAGGCGCGATCGCTGCTAAAAACACTACACTACCAGATGTATGCGCTACTAAATCTCGCTCCTGAAAACCAGCCAACAACGCAGACACAGCCTCCATAATCACTTGCCAATTGTGATAAGCCTCTGGTGGACGAGAACCAGGAAGAAGCGTCACAACTAATGGTCGCGCCATTTCTTGTTGTTGGAAATCAGCATTATAAAATCGTTGCTGCGGAACACTGGGTTCTAAACCATCCATCATCGGATTCCCCACATCAACAGCCGGAATCGCCCATTGTTTTAATATCTCCGTAGTCAAAGCATCCCTGAGAAACACCGCCCGACAACGGCGACGACTCATTAACCAACGTTCCCAAGGATGGTAAATAGAACCAGAAAAATTTTCCCAACGCGCAGATTTTGATTTCCGTGGTAGCAATCCCGTTTCATCCCGCACATAATATTCTGATTTCGCCGTGCCGACAAAAGCATAATTCGCTCCACTAAAAAACGCAAACAACAGCGGTACAATATCCCCCACAGCTAAAATCGCTCCCTGATTGCCAGATTTTTTCTGCGAACTCACCCAACGCCGCATAGCTTGAATTTGGCTAAGAGTTAACTGTACCAAACCGCCACGCACATCTCGCATCAGTTGACGGTTATCCATATATATAAAACCACCAGAAGGCATAGTACGCACTGAACCAATCACAGGAATACCCAACTGTTGATAAGCGTGTCCTTCCCCCACCAACGGTAAAGCAAAAATATCTGGTGGGTTTGATTGTTGCTGAAGTGCTTGCAAAATTCGGACTGCAATTATATCTTCGCCATGACCGTTACTTAAAACCAGTAAGCGTAACCGAGAACTTGCAGATGATGAACCAGAGGCTTGACTCATAAGAAACAAAACATCAATATTAACTGTCAGTTTGAGCAAGAGGTATAAATACACGGGGGTATGAATCGGCGACGTAGCTGGAAGTTAGTACTATCCCCATAACTCAACCTCATCACAACTAACTCCCAGTTAATTAGGCTTGATATTATGCAAATTTCTAAAACGGCAATCTTAACTTTAGCTACTTTAGCTGCTACTAGTAACATCACTCAACAAGCGGTAGCCGCAACAACTAACTCGACGAACGAGACGAAAAAAGACGTAGTAGTTCCCGTAATTGAAGAAACGCCCATACGAATAGAGGCAATTTCATCACCGGAAACCATCGTTGTTCCCCAATTTTCCCAAAATCCCACAGGCATTAACAAAAATTCCCCCGTAGTACTTACTCCAGTCAATCAGGACAATACTACCGTTAAACTCGCCTCATCCCTACCCACAGACAATAATTTAGTAGTCACAGCTACAGATATACAAATAGTGGGTGCGACTCCCGAATTGCAGGAAATTATTCGCAGAGTTATTAAAACCCAGACTGGGGGAGACACCAGCCAAAACCAGTTACAACAGGATGTATCAGCGATTTTAGAGACTGGTTTATTTACCAGTGCCAACGTCAATAGCCGCAGCACAGCAACAGGATTGAGTGTAACGTATCAGGTGCAACCAGTGGTAGTGCGATCGCTACAACTTTCTGGAGCAAAGGCACTGACTTATCAAGTAGTTCTCCAACGTTTCCAACCCCAATTCGGTAGCACCATCAGTCCCGCCGGACTGCAACAAGCCGTGGAACAGGTAAACAAATGGTACACCGACAATGGTTATAACTTGGCACGGGTGCTATCAATTAAACCCAGCCGCGAGGGAATTCTTAACATTAACGTAGCCGAAGGTTTGGTAGGTGATATTAAATTTCGCTTTGTCAACGACGAAAATCAAACTGTTGATAGCAAAGGTAATCCTGTTAGTGGACGCACCAAACCAGATTTTTTACGGCAACAAATCCAACTCAAATCAGGGCAAATCTTTCAAGAAAAGCTAGTCCAACAAGACATCCAACAACTATATCGCACAGGCTTATTTTCTAGTGTGAATGTTGCTTTAGAAGGAGATGCAACTAAATTAGATTTAGTTTATGAATTGAAAGAGAATGGAGCGCGGGCAATTAATTTGGGTGGTAGTTATAACGCTGATTTAGGATTAGTTGGAACCGTAAATTATCAAGACCAAAATGTTGCAGGTAAGAACAATATTTTAAATCTAAATATTGGGTTAAGTAGCCGTGATTTGCAGTTTGATGGTAAAGTTATCAGTCCTTATCGTGAAAATAATCCCGATCGCCTAGGTTACACCGTCAACGGCTTCCGTCGCCAAGAACTTTCTGAAACCTTTGATGACACCATCAAGTTAGCTAACGGCGATAAAGTGCGCGAAGGCCAGATTGGCGGTAGTGTCAGCTTGCAAAGACCAATTGATGGCTGGGATGCTTCATTAGGATTAAATTATACCCACACCACAATCCGCGATCGCCAAGGTAATATTAACGCAACAGATGCCCAAGGTAATCCCCTATCTGCTAGTGGTACAGGGATTGATGACTTGACTACCGTATCTTTCACCGCCGCCAAAGACCAAAGAAATAACCCTCTTAATCCGACTCAAGGTTCCTTACTGAAATTGAGTACAGAACATTCTATACCTATCGGTCAAGGCAATATTTCCCTCAATCGTGTCACAGCCAATTACAGCCAATACGTACCAGTCAAGGTATATGACAGTAAGCAACCGCAAGTATTTGCCCTCAATGTCCAAGCCGGTACTGTCATTGGGGATTTACCACCCTACGAAGCCTTTAATTTAGGTGGTTCCAATTCTGTGCGTGGTTACGATGCTGGAGATGTAGGTAGTGGCCGCAGTTACGTTTTAGCTTCCGCAGAATACCGCTTCCCCATCGTACCCATAGTTGGAGGTGTGTTATTCGCCGACTTCGGCACAGACTTAGGTTCTGGTAGCACTGTCTTGGGAGATCCAGCCGGTGCGCGTGATAAACCAGGTTACGGTTTTGGTTACGGCGCTGGAGTGCGTTTAGATTCGCCCCTGGGGTTAATTCGGGCTGACTACGGCATTAACGACCAAGGAGAAAGTAAAGTGCATCTAGGCATAGGACAGCGATTTTAACAGTGTTTACTCTTGACTCTGGTTGGATATGACGGTATTTAAATGCTTAATACACTGTTATCACTCAAATCATGTCTACCGAACAAAACAAAGCGATCGCCCTAGAATTCTACCAAGCCTTTGACAATGGAAGTGTTGAACAAGCCAAAAGAGTCATAGCAGCGAATTTTATCGCCCACACAACAGGCGCATCGGAACCTCTCGATTTAGACGGCTTTATAGAATATGGATTGATGATGCGTTCTGCCTTTCCTGATGGTAAGCACACATTTGCAGACGTGATTGTTGAGAATGATAAAGTCGTTACCCGTGGCATATTCAGCGGTACTCATCAGGGAGAATTGTTAGGTTTTTCTCCCACAGGCCAGCAAGTTGCATTTTCAGTCATGCACATCGACCACATTATTGATGGCAAAGTCGTCGAACACTGGGGACAAGCCGATATCATGGCATTGATGCAACAACTTGGTATTCTTCCTCCTATGTAAGCAACTCTAACTCTGCATGATTTTGCGTTTAACAAATTCTTATATTAATCTGGCTGGTTCATATAACCGTTGCACTATATCAATAACTTAACTTTGACTGGTTTTTACTATGTTCTAACCAGCCTTATATTTTATAAGAAATAGTATAAAATAACAGTCCATAAGACATGGGTTAAAATTCATTTAGGAGGTCATATCTATGTTAAAAACAATTCAAGGAACTTATAAAAACGGCAAAATTGAATTAGATGAAATACCGCAAGGCATTACCGAAAGCCAAGTCTTTGTAACTTTCTTAGAAACCAAAACCACAACTTGGCCAAAAACAATCATGGAATATCAAGGTGTAGAAGAGAACATCATCTTTGAATCATATCGAGATGAACTTTTACCACCGAAAGAAATCGAACTTTAGTTATGGTTTATCTACTAGATACTTGCGTAATTAGTGATTTTGTCAAAGGAGAAACAAATACCCTCAACCGATTAAAATCAACATCTAGTGCTGAGATTTTTGTTTCCTCTCTAACAGTTATGGAAGTGAAGTATGGATTAGCTATTAATCCACAACGCGCCGTTAAAATTCAATCTATTATTGAAACTTTATTAAGCTCAATTACAATTTTACCTTTTGACTCCAAAGAAGCAGAACAAGCCGCCCAAATTAGAAGCTTGCTCAAACTAGCAGGCTTACCGATAGGTGCTTATGATGTACTAATCGCAGCCACAGCAGTAGTCAATAACCGCATTTTGGTTACATCTAATGTCCGAGAATTTCAAAGAGTACCTGATTTACAAATTGAAAATTGGCGTTCTGCTTGAATAGCGATCGCCTGTTGACTAACATTATTCATATATCATATAACCGTTGCAGCATAGCTGTAATCTTCGCACCATAGTCTAAATCTGCTGACCAACGACCGGAAAGTTGGCTGATTGAGGGTGCAATTCCACGGGTGACAAAGCGAAATCTTGGGTCAACAACTTCATTGACCAAAGGTTCTAAACTGGCATAAGCTTTTAAATGTTGAATATGCGCCCTGACTCCAATTCTGGCACTTTCAAAGGATGCAGCCGCTGCACCGCCACCAATACTACCAAGTCCGGCAAAATTATTTTGTTCTGGTCGAATATCACCGCCAAAGCGTAAAAATCCGGTTTCTACACACATTTGGCAGAAAGCAATATCGTAATTTACACCTTCGGTTGTGGCTTCTTCTCGATAGAGTTTTGGTAAATCTGGAAACTTTACCAAAGCATTCTCATTGTTATTTCTCAGAAATAGTTGCAACTGTACTTCTGAGGTATTACCACGAGAGATAATTTGATCCATTTGACCGGGGCAAATCACTAAAATAGAACGTAAGTTAACAGTGCGTGTTCCTGCATCCCAACTGACGGAAATATTAAAACTACGTAGTTCTATGGCTTTAACATATACTACTCTACGGTAAGTAATGCGGTTGACATTCGGTGCTTTTGTTAGATCAATCCGCAAGCGATCAACTAAATCAATGGGGATGTAAGCATTACCATTAACTAGTATTCCTTGTTCTTGGTAGTTCTGCCCGTTGATGTTGATATTTATAGATGGATAAGTTTGTTCTATAGGCGTTCCCGGTGTGGGATCTATAACACGACTCCAAGATGCTAATCCATCGGCAATACCCAAAGCAAAATCGCGGCGACGGTTTTGCAGCAATGCGCGATCGTCAGGACTGCTGAGGAATCCGACTTGCATTAATAATGAAGGCAGTGTAGTTTGGCGACAGAATGCTAAACTTCCCAAGCCACTATCTGTATCTGGTTTGACTCCACGATTGGGTAATTGGGGAACACGACGCAACAATCCTACCAAAAGCAGTTCACCATTACTTCTACGCTCACTATTATTAGCAATGTAAAATACACTAGCCCCACGCACAGTCGGACTGCTGGCTGAATCAGCATGAATTTCTAGGGCGACATCACCCCGACGACTACGAGAATTGATCCAAGCGATGGTTTCAGCAGCACTTAAATCGTCAGGAACTGCCAAAATTTCAAAAGTCCGCGATCGCAATTCTGTCACAATCAAATCCCGCAGCAGAATCATTTCTCTGGCTTCGGTTGTTCCACCTGCGATCGAACCTGGATCGATTCCTCCCGTTTCTCTGCCTCCGTGAGCCGCCGAAATAAAAATACGCCCCATCTTCAGTATTTCCTCTTATAAAATCAAGGGTAAGCAATTCTATACATAATTTTTCGTCTAGCAACAAGAATATAATAGCTATCAGAATCCTTTTGTCGTTTGTCCTTTGTTATTTCTCCAAACTTAATGGCTATTAACTCTTGACCATCATGCAAATTCCCCGCTTGCACCCAGACACAATTGAGGAAATTAAACAACGTGCTGACATTGTGGATGTGATCTCAGAACACGTAGTTTTACGCAAGCGTGGTAAAGATTTTGTCGGTTTGTGTCCGTTTCATAATGAGAAAAGTCCTAGCTTTACAGTCAGCCAGAGTAAGCAAATGTATTATTGCTTCGGCTGTCAAGCTGGTGGAAATGCCATTAAATTTTTGATGGATTTGGGGAAACAATCGTTTACAGAAGTAGTGCTGGATTTAGCACGGCGTTATCAAGTTTCTGTACAAACTCTAGAACCTGAGCAAAGACAGGAATTACAGCGTCAGTTGTCATTGCATGAACAATTATATGAAGTTCTGGCGGCAACAGCCCATTTTTATCAACACGCCCTGCGGCAAACTCAGGCGCAAAAAGCGATGCAGTATTTACTTTCTAACCGTCAACTTAAGGAAGAAACAATTCAGCAGTTTGGTTTGGGTTACGCCCCCGCAGGTTGGGAAACGCTGTACCGCTATTTGGTGGAAAATAAACATTACCCAGTGCAACTTGTAGAAAAAGCAGGATTAATTAAGCCGCGTAAAGAAAGCGGCGGTTATTATGATGTATTTCGCGATCGCCTGATCATTCCCATCCGCGATATTCAAGGGCGAGTCATAGCTTTTGGTGGTAGAACTTTAACAGATGAGCAACCAAAATATCTCAATTCACCAGAAACAGAACTGTTTAGTAAAGGTAAAACTTTATTCGCCATCGACTTAGCCAAAACTGGGATTGCTCAATTAGATCAAGCTGTGGTAGTGGAAGGATATTTTGATGCGATCGCTCTCCACGCTGCTGGTATTAATAACGCTGTCGCCTCTCTCGGTACAGCCCTGAGTTTAGAACAAGTCCGCTTGGTATTACGTTACACCGACTCTAAACAGTTAGTTCTCAACTTTGATGCAGATAAAGCTGGGACAAATGCGGCGGAAAGAGCGATCGGCGAAATTGCTGATTTAGCATACAAAGGCGAAGTCCAACTCAAAATTCTCAATATCCCCGATGGTAAAGATGCTGATGAATACTTGCACAGTCATAGTGCAGAAGATTATGGGCAACTATTGGCAAATGCTCCACTGTGGCTAGATTGGCAGATTCAACAAATTACCAAAGACCGCGACTTAAAACAGGCTACCGATTTTCAACAGGTAACTCAGGAGATAGTAAAGTTACTTAAAAATATAGCGAATAATGATACGCGCAACTATTACATTGGGCGCTGCGCCGAAATTCTCAGTTTGGGCGATACAAACCTGATATCCTTACGAGCAGAAAATCTGTTAACTCAAATTGCGCCTGCGGCTACGTACCGTCAATCAATACCTTTACGAAAACAGAAATATATAGATGACCAACAAAAAAATACTACATCAGAAGGTAGTCTTTTAGAATTGGCAGAGGCTTTGTTACTACGGATTCATCTTCACTGTCCTGAACAACGTCAAGGGATTTTGAATGAACTAGAGGCACGAAATTTAGAATTGAGTTTTTCTCATCACCGCTTTTTATGGCAACAGATTTTAAACTTTACCCATGAGCAAGTTGATTTAATATCGAGTCTGCAAGATAAATATTTAGAATTAGCTGAAGATTTAGGACTGATTTCTCATCTGTTTCATTTAAGTGAGAAAACTGAGAAAGACATACAGCGTGCTCCTCATGTAATTCAAGCTGCACTTGCTTGTATGGAAATGGTGATGCGAGAAAAACGCCGTCGTCACTTCGAGGAACTATGGATACAAACTGGTTCTGAATTATATGGAGAAAATTTCCAATCCGAAAAACGGCTGTGTTTAGAATTAGACAAACAGCGTTGTGTTTCCATAGAAGAAGTACTGAAATATAGTAACTAAAGTATCAGAACTCGATCGCCTGCGGCAGTTTTCACTCACTGATTTGCTATAAGTTGCTTTGGCTATTGGGACTGAGAAAGAAGTTTTACTAAAATGGCTCATATATGCAGTTTTAAAAACCATAACTTGCAGCAATTAGCAAGACTCTTGAGCAAATCAACCCTTTACGTGGGATGCTAATTGATTGGTTAGGTGAGTATTTGCAGATGTCTGTTATTTCTTCTGTCACGGTTAAGGTTCCCGCTACAACAGCTAATTTGGGGCCGGGTTTTGATTGCATCGGTGCAGCTTTGACGTTTTGTAACCAGTTTAAATTTACACGCTTGGATGACGGCAGTTTAACTATTCATGTCACAGGTGCAGAAGCGGAACGAGTGCAAACTGATGAAAGTAATTTACTTTATCAGGCGTTTTTGAAGTTATATCAATATATAGATCAGACACCGCCACCTGTAGAAATTGAGATTGATTTGGGTGTACCACTGGCGAGGGGTTTAGGTAGTTCAGCAACAGCAATTGTTGGCGGTTTGGTGGCGGCGAATCAACTGGCGGGTGAACTTCTATCTCAGGTGCAGGTGATGGAGTTAGCGATCGCAATGGAAGGACATCCTGATAATGTAGTTCCAGCTTTGGTGGGGGGATGTCGTCTGGCTGCTACTAGTGATGTTGGTTGGGAAATTTGTGATGTTCCTTGGCATGAAGATATTGTCCCAGTAGTAGCAATTCCTAATTTTGAATTGTCTACCTCAGAGGCGCGGCGCGTTTTACCAACGGAATTTAGTCGTGCAGATGCAATTTTCAATACCGCCCATTTAGGATTATTGTTACGCGGTTTAGAAACTGGTAAGAGAGAATGGCTAAGGGCGGCTTTACAAGATAAGTTGCATCAGCCTTATCGTAAAGCTTTGATTCCTGGTTACGATGCTGTCAATGCAGCGGCGGTGGCGGCTGGTGCTTATGGCATGGTGATTAGTGGTGCGGGGCCGACGCTGTTGGCTTTAGCTGATGTGGCGCATTCCCAAGCTGTAGAGTTAGCAATGGTTACAGCCTGGAAAGACACAGGTATTGATGCCGTTGTGCGATCGCTTTCTTTAAACACCCAAGGCACAACGTATGAAATAGAGGTTAGAGATTAGGGATTAGTATTTTCACTCAAAACTCAGCACTTTATACCAATTCTCTAAAATTAGGCAACACATTCAAACCCCACAACCCAGACTAAATCAGAGTTTCTTAATTACGAATTACGTTAGCGAGTCCGCGTACTCCTACGGAGAAGCAAGCCTTCGACTGAGTTCATGCCGAAGTCTACGCTTTTAGCGTCTCGTAGAGAGCGTCATTACGAATTACGAATTACGAATTACGAATTGGTATTAACTATGGAGCAGATTCAGTCCGAGATCGCAGCACTCAAGTCTCAAATTCAAGTTCTTCAGCAAGAACGCGCTGCTCTCACTATTAATAATGTGATATCTGGCGATAATTCACCTTCAGCAATTGTTGAAGCTTACCGCCGCCAAGCGAGAGAAAATCCCCAACTCTCGGCTGAACTCAAAGGTATAGATGATGCGATCGCAGCTTTAGCAGCCCAGCTACAGTACAAACACACTGAATTAGCTCGTTTGCAAGTTGAGTCCAAACAACTCACCATACAGCAGCAGCTAGAAGAAGCGAAAAAGGTAGCGCAGGTTCATGCCGAGCGCATTAACGAACTTGCAGGTGAACTAGCAAGCGAAATCCGCCTGTTGAAAGCATCTGCCGATTATCTCAGTCCTTTATATTGGCAGGTTTATTACAAGCCCTTTATTACGGGATTCAAGACGATCTCTGTTCCCTATGTCCGCTCTGATGGGGATGTGTGGACAATTGTCAACCGCATCGTGTAGAATCCCACCCAAAATCTTATGGGTAAAAACAGCTTTTAGGCAGACGATAAGTGAAAATTTGTAACGGTGGCATGAGCCACCTTTTTTATTGACGTTACAAAACTTTGTATTTAGAATGGACTTGCCATTAAACTTGATGAGTATTTATTCCTGTTAGTCGTCAAAATTGACGAATTGATGAGTATATATTCTCACCAAAAACTAAAATTTAATTTTCTGGAGATAAATTACGTTTACAAAAGTACGAATTCCTTAATATAATGTAATTAAAAGCGAAAACAAAAAACGATTGTCAGAAGTGATGAATGCTATGGAATTTCCCTGGCTGACAGCCATAATTCTCTTTCCCCTGGTGGCAACCTTAGCCATCCCCATAATTCCAGACAAAGAAGGAAAAACAGTCCGGTGGTATGGTTTAGGAGTAGCGATCGCGGATTTTACTTTAATGATTTATGCCTTCTGGCATAACTACGATTTTCAAAGCTCAACCTACCAATTTGTCGAAAAATACTCTTGGGTTCCACAAATCGGTTTAAATTGGTCTGTAGCAGTTGATGGCTTGTCGATGCCACTAATCTTGCTCACAGGCTTAATCAACACCCTCGCAATCTTCGCGGCTTGGAAAGTTACCAACAAGCCGCGATTGTTTTATGGATTGATGTTGGTGATGTACAGCGCCCAGTTGGGTGTGTTTTTAGCCCAAGACTTGCTCTTGTTCTTCCTCATGTGGGAAATCGAGCTAGTTCCCGTATACCTGCTAATTTCGATCTGGGGTGGTGCAAAGCGCCGTTATGCTGCTACCAAGTTTATTCTTTATACTGCTGCTGCCTCAATATTTATCCTCATAGCAGGTTTTGCGATGGCATTCTATGGAGATACTGTCACCTTTGATATGGCATCTCTGGGAATGAAACAATATCCCAAAGCCTTTGAATTATTAGTTTACGCTGGTTTCTTAATTGCCTTTGGTGTAAAGTTGCCGATTTTTCCTTTGCACACCTGGCTACCCGATGCTCATGGTGAAGCATCCGCACCCGGTTCAATGATTTTGGCTGGTGTGTTGTTGAAGATGGGTGGTTACGCCCTAATCCGCTTCAATATTGAAATGTTGCCTAATGCCCATGTTGCTTTTGCCCCAGTTTTAGCCATCTTGGGTGTGGTCAACATTGTCTACGGTGCTTGTTGCGCCTTTGCTCAAACCAACCTCAAACGCCGCTTGGCTTACTCTTCCATTGCTCACATGGGGTTTGTGCTAATTGGTTTAGCTTCCTATACAGAAATAGGCATTAGTGGAGCCATGTTACAAATGGTTTCCCACGGCTTGATTGCTGCCAGCTTATTCTTCCTGTCTGGTGTAACTTACGAACGCACCCACACCTTGATGATGGATAAAATGGGTGGCATGGGTAAAGTAATGCCCAGAACCTTCGCGCTTTACACTGCTGGTGCAATGGCTTCTCTCGCCTTACCTGGGATGAGCGGCTTCGTCGGAGAATTGATGGTGTTCCTCGGTATCGCTACCAGTGACGTTTACAGTTCCAGCTTCAAGATTGTAGTTGTGCTACTGTCAGCAGTGGGTGTAATTTTGACACCAATTTACCTACTGTCCATGCTCCGCCAAGTGTTCTACGGTAAGCAAAGTGAAGAGTTACATCTAGATGCTGTCGTCAATGATGTTAACCCTCGTGAGTTATTTATTACAGCTTGTTTACTACTTCCCATCATCGGCATCGGTTTCTATCCCAAACTAGCAACGCAGACTTATGATGTGAAAACAGTAGAAGTAGCTATTCACGCTCGCCAAGTACTACCAGTTGTGGCGCGTCAACAGCCGACAAGTCTGTACTCTCAAATTTTTACAGCGCCAACCGTGGCTACTGCTCCAGTTGAAAATTTAGTTAATATTTCAAAATAAATATATATCCTAACTAAGGATGTATAAAGTAAATTCTAATCAGAGGGGAATATGGGGGTGGTTGCAAAACTACCCCTTAAATTTTGCCCATTATTCTGGATTGGTGCGATCGCGTAAGCTAAGATATGCACAAATCGGTAATTATAGCAACAACCAACGTGATTAAGATATGAACAGATGATCAAACCTAGATAAAAAAAGACTTTTAACCCTGTCACCTGTCACCTGTCACCTGTCACCTCTCCCCTCTCCCCTGCTATATAAATTAAGCCAAGACAAATAGTGCCTTGACTTTATCTGTGAGTATTTGGTTTAACTAGATTAAGAGCTAGAGGTTTATGATTGTTCCTCTGGAGACTCTTCAGAGATTTGTTCCGATTCAGTTTCCGGTTCCTGTTTGGTAATGACTGGAGCTTTTACGGGTTTCGGCCCACGTGCTAGTGCAGGATTAACCTGCTGTTTGATTTCATCCTTGGAAGATTCTTTTTTTCTTTTGCCAGAAGAGCGATTGTAGCTAGAATTTGAGCTTTTAGGATGAGATTCAATAGAAGGCGCAGAATCAGAATTTCCTGAATTATTGTCAGTATTTGCTTGAGACTGACGTTCCGATTTCTTAATTGGGCGTTCTACCATTGTTAATTGTTAAAAATTTACTTGTATAGTATATCTGTTTGCTGATTATCAAACTAATAAGTAGCATTTTTCAGGAAATTTCGTTGTTACTTCGCATACAAATGAGTATAAATACTGAAATATACTGCTTTTAAAGATAATCTCTAATATGAAAGCTAATTGAAACCCTTTTAGAGACGTTGCGATGCAACGTCTCTACATTCAAATTCATGCCACAATTCAGCAACACCTGATTTTTTAGTTCTTTTTGACATCACGAGCCATGTTGAGGTAATAGTCCTCTACTTTGGCCTTAGAACGACGACGGGTAGTTGTAGGAATTTCAGAAGTAGTATTCTGATCTATTTTTGTTGGTTTTTCATCTGAAGCTCGCTGAATAGTTTGCGCCGCATCAGATTCCAAGTAATAAACGGAGCTACTAAATCCGAAAAGCTTGGCAAAAAAGCCAAAAATATTGCTGATAAAACTCAAAAAAGCTTTGAAAACAACGGAAAAATAGCCTTCAAGGCGAATAAATAAGTTCCGAATCACTTGAATTAGACGATCCATAGCAGCACCCCCTATGATTGCCTACTATCATTGTGACCTAATTTCATCATGATTCAGAACTTACCCGCAAAAATCGTCTCTTGAAAGTAGTGCAAGTCTTTTTGCTGAGAATCATCAGCGATCGCTAGTGCAGCAAACCTACATTTGTGAGTTTACAGTACTCTTCCATAGGTAAGAGTACCAAAGGTGGATTGTCAAAATCTTCAGATGTATCTTTTGGTAGTTTAGTCAATAGCATGAAATATTTATTAATATAGGTGTAAATCAGTGTCAGAAGTCAAAAAGTTCTCATTTGCAGATATTGGATTTTTCGCCATCGGAGTAGAAAAAATGAAAGAGCAACAAACATCAGACTCTCAGGAGTTCGTAGGCAATCTCAAGAATGGGATTTGGCTATTTGGCATATCATCTTGGTTATTTGGCATTACCGATCGCAGTATTGCTTCATTTGCAGACGGCTATCTGTCTGCTTTAGATTTAACGCAGCTATTTACCGCGGCCACGTTCTTTGTGGCGTGGCTATTTTTAAAACCGACATCCAGAGTTTAAGGCGTTTTCCATGCACAGCATTCACCTAAAGCTGCTATCAGAACCTTTGTTTGATTAATGGGCGCTCATTTTTTTAAGTTTCCGGGGTAGATCACTTTTTCTAATAATGGAAGGTATTTCAAAGGTGCATCTATATTTCAGGTTAATTCTGAGATGTGACAGAATTACCCTGGTTTTAATGAGACATGTTTAATTGAGGCGCTTATTTTTTACACCTTTGTTAGTTACTAAGTAGGTAGGTGTTAAAAATTGTCGTTATGACAAGGCAGGAGGCAGGAGGCAGAAGGCAGAAGGGAAGAGGTTTTCAAGCTACTTTACTTTCCGTTACATAGTTCGGTTTATTTGCACCTTTCTACTTAACTATTTTTAAACTTTCAAACGATAAAATAAATGAGGTAAATCTGCGTAGATAATATCATACTCATATTTAAATCCTAGCTTTTCTATAACTCTCTTTGAAGCTAAATTAGTTGTGAGAGTAAAACAAACTATATCCTGCAATCCAAGTAAATCAAACCCAATTTTTAGGATTTTTTCACTCATTTCTGTTGCCAATCCTTTTCCCCAGAATTTAGCCATCAGAGCGTAAGCTAATTCCACTTCATCGTGACCCTCTACATCAGTTTGTCGCAGACCTGCACGACCGACAAACTCATTACTTATTTTGTCTCGAAACACCCATAATCCAAATCCATAACGCTGCCAATGATGCAAGTTATTGAAGATAAATAGCCGTGTTTCTTGATCAGAACGAACACCGCCTAAAGTTGCCATAACTTGTGCGTCTTGATGCATATAATGTAGTTCATTCAAATGCTGAAATTGAAGACGTTCAGCAAGTAGTCGATCGGTAAAGAAAGTTTCCATAAATTGCATTTTTTACGAAATAAAACTTAATAATACAGCAAAATCAGAAAAGTATAGATTACTACGACAAATCTAGGACATTTAAGAAAAATATAAATAACAACTGTAAAATTACTGAATTCTGCTTTGGCTTATCAAGATTATTTAATCTAAAAGAATCTGTATTTTATGTTACTAATACATTTAAATATTATCACTTATAAATATCTTGTGTTTTTAATAAAATACAGTTGCTAGATAGTAAATTTTGATGAGCCAAAAATGAGTTTATTACTTAAGGAGCTATGTATAAATATTACAAAAAATTGACTAATATTATTTTCCTCACAGGTTTCTCATATTTCATGGCTATCCTCGTAAGTATAGACAGTTATTTGAATGACAACAGTTTTATCAAGCGGCTGTCTTGATTTTAAAACCAACCTTTATATCACCTAATTTTAGAAAAATATGAATTACTGTCCTTGCTGCTCTGGAGTACTTTTACAACATGTGCGCGGTTCTGAAATTGCTTGGTTTTGCCGCCACTGCTGGCAAGATATGCCTGTATTGACTTGTAATCGTTCTGATTTGCTAGAAGAAGTTGTTAGAGAAAAAATATTTAGTAAACCTGATCTTCGAGAAAACATTCAAGCAACAAATTATATCAGTCGACACAAAAAAATAACCGGCTGGATAGGAGTCAAGGATGCGCTAGGTTGAGGTGATGTCTAGTAACAAACCCTAATTTTCTCCGTAGGAGTACGTCGCTAATACAACTAACAGAAACTACCAGTCCTCAATACTTTGCATTTACGTATCAGTCTTGCATCTTTGACTTTATAGCACCTTAAGTTGATACACCCTTTGCATCTGCTATCAAAGATTACAAGTAAAATATCAAACAACAATTGTTATCTTTTTTGATTCAAGCAACTTTAACCTTTAGTAAATTTTCTGATACTACTGTAAATTTAATTACTTCTAGCAATATCTGCAAAAATCAGAACAGAATAACCTTTGGTAAATGCTGGAATAATTATGACTATGCCAAGCAATAGCAGGTTGATTATTATATACAAGTATAAATATCAGCCTGCTAAACCTTTTTTAAATTAAGTAAAAGCACTGTTTTATGTGTTTTCACACTTAGCATAATATTTAGCTGGCTGCAAAACATTGTGCTGACATCAGAGTATCTAAAAATTTCACAATTTTATGCAGTAGATATTTGATAAATAGTTCAATAGCTTTCAGGAGGATTTACAGTGATTCAAATACAAGTGACTTTAGTTATTGGCTATCTACTGATGACATGCTATTTTTTTAGTACTTGGCTGAGATTTTCTCTACGTAATCCAACATCTTCTCCCGAAGAGAAATTTTTATCTTTTGTCATGTCTTTAATCACAATTATCTTCTGGCCTTTAATTATTCCCATGTCTTGTTGGGAAATAATTAAAAAACGCCAACTAGAATTTAATCACTTGATTCCTGTTATTTTGGCAATGTTTGCTTTCAGTATTTCATACTATCTGAGTTATCTTTATGAACACCGCTTTTGCTCGTATAATTTATTCTGTTCTTACCCATTATCATAGATAAATTAGTAGTGGAAAGCTTGATTATTCTAAGAGTTTTTAGCAATTTTATAGTGTCTTATTTTTTATTTTTATTTAAAGTGCTACTCACCTGCTACTCAAAAAGTGCTGAAAATGCCTGTTTATAGGTTAGGTGGTAATTCCAAAGGAATTGTCCCCAATAAACCTTTACGATAATCTGTTAAAAGTTTTCTAGCAGTGCGTTCGACATCACCCGTGTAACGATGTTCTGCCAAAATTTCTAAATATGATTCTCCTGTGTAGGGCGTAGAGTCGAGTTCATAGCGTAACTGTAGTGGCGACTCTGGTAACAAATTATTCGCTGTGATGTGAATTTCATTCAGGAAATCTACTAATGCTGATGCTACGAGTTGATTATCGTAAGATGCTTGACCGATGTCATCGCAAATCGCTAGTTTCAAGGCTGCGGCTTGATTTTCTAATCTGGAAGGAATGACACCAGGCGCATCGAGTAATTCTAACTGTTCAGATATACGCACCCAGCGCAAGCTACGAGTAACACCCGGACGCGCTGCACTTTCTACCACGCGTCGTCCTAAAAGGCGGTTAATTAATGCTGATTTACCAACATTGGGAAAACCAATCACCACAGCCCGGACAGGACGAGGTAACATTCCACGATCGCATCTTTTTTTATTCAGTTCGACTCCAGCAGCTTGAGCGGCTTTAGCAATAGCAGTTACACCTTGACCCTGCTGGGCATTGGTAAAATAAGGCACTTCTCCTTGACTTCTAAACCAATCTATCCATAGCGATCGCACTTGTGGTGTAATCATATCTAAGCGGTTCAATACTAAAATCCGCGTTTTGTTTCCCACCCATTCCCCCATTTGTGGATGGTTCGTCGCCAAGGGAATTCTTGCATCGCGGACTTCTAAAACTACATCTACTAACTTTAGCTGTTCTTTAAGATTCTTTTCCGCCTTGGCAATATGACCGGGATACCATTGGATGAGGTTTAATTTATAGTTGTTCGTGATAGCCATAGAAAAAAGTATGAAGTGTAAAGTATGAAGTATGAAGTATTAATGACAAAGGACAAATGGCCATTATTTCAGCACTCAGCACTTATTTAGCTTGATGCAGAATCAGACGATTACCTTCAGGATCGTAAGCATAAATTTCGCGTCCGTGGGAAGCAATGGAGATTTCGCCGGTTGGAGGATAACCCAAATTTGTGAGATGAGCGATCGCAACTTCTAAGTTACTCACCTCTAAGCACAAACTTATCTTACTTTTAGTTGAGTTTTCAAATTCTAACTCGTGACTTTTTTTAGGTTGAAAAATACCCAATCGCATACCCATCAGTTCAAACTCTGCATAAACATTAGGAATCACAGTAACGGGATGTTCGCTGAACAATTGGGTATAGAAATTAACTAAAGTTTCTAGATTAACAGTTGCGATCGCCACGAATGCTTCAGTATATCGCAAAACCATTACTTTGCTGTAGTTGGTTGATGTTGCAAATCTCTTACTGGATCACCCAAAGTACGCAGATTTGAGGCAAACTCTAGTAAAATGCCATCTGGATCAAAGAAATAAATCGACGAAATAAACGTACTTTCATCAGGTTCAGGAACAAACCCAGAAGGAACATCAGCGTGATGTAAAACCGGAGTTACTTCCACACCTTGAGCAACCAATTTGTCTCTGTACTCCGCTATTTTTTCTACAGGGACATTAAACGCCAAATGGTTTAATGAACCGTGTGCTGTGGCTATATTACCAGTTTGCCAACCATCAGGGCTGACAGATGCAACACCGGGTGCGGCTTGTGGTGCATTGGGAAACCAGAAAAAAGCCAAAGCATCACCGTTACCAATATCAAAAAAGAAGTGCTGTCCACCATCAGGTAGGGCAATGGTTTTAATCAGCTTCAAGCCTAGCGTGTTAGTGTAAAAATCAACTGTTCGCGCCATATCTTTACAGACTAAAGCGATATGATTGATTCCCTGGATTTGAAACTCCGTCATAATTCTTCTCTTATTCAGAAATACTCAGCCTTTCCCATCCAGTATAAATATTGAAGCGTTCCCCACGCAGAAATCCAATTAAAGTAATCCCAAATTCTTGGGCGACAAACACCGCTAAACTGCTAGGCGCGGAAACAGAACAAACAATAGGAACTCCAGCTACTACAGATTTTTGCAATATCTCAAAACTAGAACGTCCGCTCACCATGACAATATGATTACTGAATGGTAACTCGTTACTCAGCAAAGCTCTACCAATCAACTTATCTAAAGCATTGTGACGACCAACATCTTCTTGCAGATGCAACATTTTTCCTTGAGCATCAAATACAGCCGCAGCGTGTAAACCTCCCGTTGCAGTGAAGATACCTTGATGCGATCGCAACTTTTCAGATAAGCTATAAATAATCTCAGGCTTGACTGTTAAATTTGAAGTAATTTTCGCATAACCCTGCAAACGTAAAGCTTCAATACTAGCTTTACCACAAACTCCACAAGCGCTATTAGTATAAAAGTGACGTTCCAAAGGCTGTAAATTTGGATTGATACCCATCTGTAATTGCACATTAATAATGTTATAACGCTGCTCACCATCAACAGATTCATCTGTACAGTAACTCATTTTTTGGATATCTTCTTTATTCCTAATCACACCTTCACTGAAGAGAAAACCAGCCGCTAATTCAAAATCTGCACCTGGCGTTCGCATGGTTATAGCTACTGTGCGCGATGGAGATGTCAAACGAATTTCTAAAGGTTCTTCGGTAGTTAGTTGGTCTTGTCGCAGGCATTTTTCACCATTCTCGACTACCCAAACTTGCGCTTTAGTTTTGCTATTATTGGGGGTTTTCATTAATTACTATAATAATGACATTAAGTAGGGTAGGCAAAAAGCGGTGTGGATGTTACTCCCGCTTTATTGATGTTGTGTTACGACAATCTCAGGACTTGAGTTCTAGAGGATGTTTTAAAACTCTTAAAGTATACTAAAAACCCCTCTCTAAACCTCTTCTCTAAACGGAGCTATGGTGTACACAAAAGTCTATTCGTCAGTAATTAGTTAATGGGTTGGAGATTAGGTTTGAGAGAAAATTGTACACCGCGTTACGTTACAAACATCATTTTAGAGATAAGTAGAAAGGTGCAAATAAACCGAACTATGTAACGGAAAGTAAAGTACTTGAAAACCTCTTCCCTTCTGCCTTCTGCCCTCTGCCTCCTGCCTTGTCATAACGACAATTTTTAAGGGACTTCCAGAGAATAAAATATACAACTTATGAAAATGATAATCATTCCGGTGGGGGGAAGGGAAAGGTTGCCGTTAGCAACCTTTCCCTTCCCTTTTTGTAGTAAATTCAATGATGATTCGATTTTGGATGTGCATAGGTGTCAATGGAATTAACAGATTCACTAAAGCATTTGTTGAAGGAAACTGCACAGCAATTAAAAGG
>NZ_JADEXZ010000062.1 GCF_015206815.1 Fortiea sp. LEGE XX443 | reverse complement strand
GCCCTCAGCCCCCAGCCTCCCACCCAGCACTAAACCCCATTTGGGAATTATTGGGAGGTATCTTATTATTCTTCGGTTGGGCTGTTTCGGTAATAGATTATCCTGAACAAGCTTTTGTTGTGAGTGGTTTAGCTTTGTGGTATGTGAATCAGCGTTTACAGAGATATAGCCTTCATGCTGATTTAGCAGCGCTTTTCGCTATCGGCTTACAGTCGATTTGGTTGGGTTGGCGATTAGTCCCACCAGGAATGCAAAAATGGTCGATCGCAATTGCAACTAATCTCACTCAAGCGCAAAATGAACCTTGGGCGTTGCTGAGTGTGGCATTATTTCCTTATTTAATATTTATAGTATGGCTGTGCGATCGCTTGCGTCACGCCGAAAAACGAGATTTGGCGAATTTTGGCGAAGCATTAGCACTATTATTTGGCACTAGTTTAACCACTATCGCCACAATTAATCCTACCTTGCGATCGCTGAATCTAGTTTTTTCTACCATTACCTTGGTTGTTGTCACCAAACGCCGTTCGCCATCTTCCACGCCTTTAATATATCTGACTCACTTCATCGGTATACTGTCACTTTTCTCAGTCATTAATTTGCTATTACCAAATTTACCTAATCACCTCTGGGCAAGTGTTGTATTAGTTGTGATGGTAGCAGAATGGGGATTTAGTCTTGGTAGTGGTATATGGAGGCGTAGTGCATGGCATATTGGCTTAGGACTATCTATCCTCAGTTTTTTTCTATTGTGGGTAAATCTCATATCTTCTTATGGTGTGACTGCTAACCAAGAACATTGGGGAGTAATTTGGCTAATTACACCTTTATCTCTGACATTTTTAGCCAATCGCACCGCTACACAACGACGCACTACCAGAAGTTTCTTGAGTATCTTGGCTGTAGCAATGGCTCAGTTTCTAACTATATCCCTACCAGGAACCAGATTAATCGGCTTGGCTGTGGGTGCATCTGTGATGTACACCAACACACGCTATTTAAGAAATCAACCAACTGCGGGATTCACTATCGGTTTAGGATTGAGTTTGTTGGCGGCGCTGCTGTGGGAAGGTATACCAGGATTACCCAACCTAACTATTGCAGGTTGGTTAGTAGTTGGTGCGATCGCCACTTTTAGTTTATGGTTAATGCGGAAAGTATTTCAACAACGCAACCATGAATTAGCAGGTATCTATGCAGAAGCTAGTGATAAATGGGCGATCGCTTTATGTTGTGCGGTATTATCAACCCTGACCATACACTCATACTTAGTTTATGATGCTGTCGTCGCCCCAGGATTGTGGTATTTGGTGGCCAGTGCGGTTACTTTAGCAGCCATTACTTATCGTAGCTGGCGGGAACCAACAAATTGGGCATTTTACGGCATTGCTTGGTGTGTGGAATTATTTATTGCCGAAGTCTTGGGTTTTGGGGAACGTTCTATAATTAGGGTGGCGATCGCTAATATTGCTTTAGGTTTATTCACCCAACTTTTAGGCGAATGGTGGCGACGGCGATACCATCCAGAAAGACTTCCTAGCAGTTTGCATATTTTGCCATTAATCTATGGCGCATTTAGTGTTTTACTACGTTTAAATACTTTCACCGAGTGGACAGGTTTGTTTACCTTGGGTGTAGCCTTAATTGTCATTGGTGTAGGTAGACGACACCCAGACTTCAAACCTTTACTTTACTTCGGCATTATTGGCGTATCAATTTCTGCCTATGAACTATTGTTCTATCAAATGTCCCAAGCTACAGGCGGCGGATTTGGAGATGGTTTGATTGCCATGTCAGCTTTAGGTACAAGCATCATGCTAGTTTACAGCAGATTATCGCCTTGGTTGAGCCAATACTTACGCCTCAGTCTCGCGGAAATCAAAGGCATCGCCCATCTGCACTGGGCTTGGAGTAGTGTACTATTAATGGCTGCCATTACCTTGCCAATTCAAAATAACCGCCTTGTGGGATTGGGTACAGGAGGATTATTAGTGATGTATGCTATCTTCCAAGGGCGACGTAGTGCTAATTCTCCCCTTCCCGAATTACCGGGTGTTTTTGGTAGAATCACCATACAAGAAATGTGGGTTTACCTGGGCTTATTGCAAGCAGCCGGGATGCGAGTTTATTGGCGAGAAACCGCAGTCGGAGATTTGTTAGCTGGGACTCTCTTACCTTGGAATGCTGCGATCGCTTGTTTGATAGCATATTTTCTATACAGCTTACCCTGGGAAAATTGGGGTTGGTCAAAAAAACCTTGGCAACTTGCTGCATACATTCTGCCACTAATAATTTTGTGGGAAACCAGACTGCAAGTTTACCCAATTACTTTACTCATCGCGGCTGGTTTTTACATCATCTTAGCCAAAGTGAGTCAGAATATTCGAGTGACATATATTAGTATTGTCTTGATTGATTGGGCATTGTTTAACTGGTTGTACCAATTAAATATTACAGATGCTTTGTGGCAAGTCACAGCAACTGGATTGTCACTGTTATACATCGCCCAAGTCGATCCACAATTAAGATTGCCTGAATATAAAGCACCTAGGCACATTTTACGGCTTGTTGGTAGCGGTGTAATTTGTGGATGGGCAGTTTTATTTCATCAAAATACAGTCTTCATTCCAGGAATTTTCAGCCTCATCGCTATTTTTGCAGGATTAGCTTTGCGAATTCGAGCTTTTCTCTATGTTGGTACGGCTACTTTCTTGATTACCGGTATTTATCAGTTAGTGATTTTCAGCTTACGCTACCCATTTTTAAAATGGTTTGTTGGTTTGTTAGTTGGCATTTTACTGATTTATATTGCTGCTAACTTTGAAACTCACCGCACACAAATTAATAGCTTACTTCGCAACAGAAGCGATGAATTTCAAGAATGGCAATAATTTGATATTTCCTACCAATTCACGAAAATCTTGATACAAATTAATAATTTTTAATTATTTGTTTTCTTTTTTAGATCACAATGCTAGTGTGGAGACATTGTTAGAACAATTTAATGCCGCCAAACTTGATGAATAATATTGCCATCGGCTGCGATTAATTGAATTTGCAGAGGCATTTGTCCTGCGGCATGAGTTGAACAACTTAAACACGGGTCGAAAGCGCGGATTCCTGCTTCTACACGGTTGAGCATTCCTTCAGGAATTTCTGTTCCTTGAATGAAATGTCGCGCAATTTGAGCAACTGTACGATTCATTGCTAGGTTATTTTGACCAGTGGCAATAATTAAATTGAGTTTTTGTAGTAAGCCATTTTCATCGACATGATAGTGATGAAATAAAGTGCCGCGTGGTGCTTCGCTAACACCAACTCCTTCTAGTTGGTTAATCCCTGCTTCTGCCCGTAGTCGCTTTGATAGGATGTCTGGGTCATCGAGTAAGATTTCAATTTGCTCAATACATGCCAAAATTTCAATTAAGCGGGCATAGTGATAGAAGAAAGATGAATTAACTGTACCTTGACCGCGATCGCGGAATTCTTGTAATTCTTGGTCAGCTAAAGGTGTACCAATCCGATTACAAATATTTAACCGTGCCAGTGGCCCTACCCGATACATGCCACTATCTAAACGGCAATGGTTTTGTTGGTCAGGATAGCCCAAGGGTCGATAGTAGGGAGATTTTAAGTAAGAATCTGGTTGAACTGCTTCCCCAATAAATTCTTGATAGCATGTGGGATCGAGTTTATCCGCGATGATATTACCTGCACTATCTACAAAGCGGATATGCCCGTCGTAAGTTTCCCACAAACCATTAACAGTGACTAACCCCATAAACAAACTGGGGAAATTACCAAAGGTTTGAGCTTCTCTGGCATACTTATTAAGCAAGTTTTTAAATTTAGCCAAAGCATCCAAGATTGTGGTGCGTGCTTCCGGAATGCGGTTTTGGATGTGGCTGCGTTTTTCTTGTGTTAGTGGTTCTCGCACACCACCGGGAACAGCCCAAGCTGGATGAATCTTTTGCCCTCCCAGTAATTCAATAATTTCTTGCCCAAACTGGCGCAAGCGAATTCCACCACGAGCAAATTCTGGTTCTGCGGCAATTAAACCAAAGACATTGCGTGTTTGGGGGTTACTATCCATTCCTAGTAATAAATCGGGGGCGCTGAGATGAAAGAAACTCAACGCATGGGATTGGAGAATTTGCCCTAAATTCATCAACCGTCGGAGTTTAACAGCTGTTGGTGGTATGCTGACAGCTAGAATGCGATCGCCAGCTTTAGCAGAAGCCAACAAGTGACTCACCGGACAAATACCACAAACTCGTGCGGTAATTCCTGGCATTTCCCATAGCGGACGACCCTCACAAAACTTTTCAAATCCGCGAAATTCTGTGACATGAAAGTGAGCATCACTCACCTGACCAGCATCATCTAAAAAAATACTAATCTTGGCATGTCCTTCAATGCGGGTGACAGGATCAATAATTATTTTTTTGTCATTGGTCATTTGTTAAAAGTGCTGTAAAGTCCTGCGGGCATGGCTGCGCTTAGAGCGATAGCGGGGCGTTGAGCAGCGTGCTGAGTTGTAGTGGCGTGTCTAGGCTAAAATAGTGCATTAATAAACCGCAGAGGCGCAGAGAACACAGAGATAGAAGAAAAGATTTATTGCCACATTTAAGGCTAGACACGCCACTACTGACACTCCATACTTCTTCAATTTAGCCAAATTTGATCAAGTCGCGCCCTTCGAGTTGCGGTTGTTTGCCCTGCAAAAGAGGCTCTAATGCAGCACGAATCCGAGTTGCTGAAGGTGGACAACCAGGTAAATAAATATCAACGGGGACTACATAATGTACAGGGGTAACTTTATCTAATAATTTGGGTACAATGCCTGGTTCTTGGGGTATTTGAGGATGAACATCGACTAATTCGATGTAACACCGCTGAAGGACTGGTTCAGCGCTACCTAAAGGATTACGTAAAGCGGTGACATTGCCAGTAACAGCACAATCACCAAAGGAAATTAAGATTTTGGAACGTTCTCGAACAGTTCGGATTGTAGTGAGATGTTCTTCATTAGCGATCGCACCTTCAACTAAGACTACATCTACATTGTTGGGATATTCTTTAATATCAGCGAAGGGACTGTAAACAAAATCTACCTGTTCAGCTAAATCTATCAGCCATTCATCTAAGTCGAGAAAGGACATGTGACAGCCAGAACAGCCACCTAACCATACTGTTGCTAATCGCAAGCGATTCATAGTTTTTTTAAACGCAGCGAAAAGTTTTAAGGAGGTTTCCCTCAGTAGAAACGCCACTTGCTACAAGCCGGGAAAACCGTCCAACGCAGTGGCTCAACTTTTCAAGACAAAGGTACGCTGACTAAAATGCAGAGGGGTGCAGAGTTTGAGTTATATTTTCGGGTTTAAGATTTAGAACTTAGAAGTTCATGCCATTCACGCACAACAGATTCAGGGACTGAGATATTGATAAAATTTTGACCAGGTAAAGGTATACCTAGTTGTAAGGGTTCTGTTGGTAATTGGGGTAAGACATCTTTAAAGTCGTACTGACCAATTGTTGGTGCTGGTGCTTCATCTAAAAAAACATCAGCAGCAGTGAAAACTTTGCCGGAAGCAGTGGTGATTTTTAATGGTTGGGGATGAATTAATTCGGCAGAGTTAGGAAAACCCACGAGCCGCAGATTTAAACTCATGCCTTCGCCAGGATAAACTTGTTTAAACAGGACAGCTTGCCAAACATGTCCTGATTGATCATCTAATTTTGTTTGCGAGCGATAAAGTATTTCGCCGGGTGCTGCTTCTAAATGTGTTACAGCAGCGATTACCATTTGTGATGTGGGACTTCCTAAAGCCAGGAATATAGATATTGTCAAAATACTTACCAATAGCAACCACCAAAATATTTGTCGGATGCGACGTGGTTTCATATTTACCTCTTGGCGTAGGTTCAGAGTTTACGGCTAAAAATTCCATTGCTGTTTTTCCCTTGCGGTAACTAAGAAATCGAGTTTGGCGCGATCGCGTTTCATTTCCCCAACGCTGGATTTTTGGTAGAAAATTGCACCTGTGGGACAAGCATTTACGCATTTACCGCAGGAAGTACAAGTTTGGGATGTTCCCCAAGGTTGATTCAAATCAGTAATGACGTGAGAGTTTGTACCCCTACCCGCCATATCCCAAGTGTGAACGCCTTCGATTTCGTCGCAGACACGGACGCAACGAGTACAAAGCACGCATCGGTTATGGTCAATACCGAAGCGATCGTGGGAAACATCTACTTTGCGATTGGGGAACTGATATTCTAAACGTACATGATCCATGCCCATTTCAATTGCTAAGTCTTGTAATTCGCAATTGCCGTTTGCCACACAAACCGAACAAACATGATTGCCTTCAGCAAATAGCATTTCGACAATTGTCCGACGGTATGTTTGCAAGCGATCGCTTTTGGTGGTAACTTCCATTCCTTCGTTAACTTTTGTTACGCAAGCAGGTTGTAATTTGTTACTCCCAGCAATCTCAACTAAACACAGCCGACAAGCACCCACATCTCCCACTCCTTCTAAGTGGCACAATGTCGGAATATGAATTCCTGCCGCTTGTGCTGCTTGTAACACCGTTTCTTCTTCACTGGCGCTAATGAGTTGGTCGTTAATTGTTAAAGTTTTGACTGTCATAACAGTGATCGGTCAATACGGTTCCTTAAGAAAAAATTGAAACTTCAGCCCAAACACAACCATCCGTCTGTAGGGGGTTTGGGGGCGGCAGAATGCCCCCAATCGGGGGTATGGGGGAGAATCCCCCAATTCTTGGTTTTTCCAACACGATTAACTAGAAAGAAATCTGTAAACTGAACTGTATTAGGCGATAGGGGACTTACAGAGAATAAACCATCCAATTTATCTGCTTGAAAACAACTGTCTTTCCCCCTGCTCCCTTGCCATCAGTCTTTTTGTGCAATCAACTCCAAATACTCCTCCCGGAAATAGCGCAACGTACTAAATACTGGATTTGGTGCAGACTGTCCCAAACCACACAAACTGGTGTGTTTCACCATGTCGCACAGTTCTTCTAGCAATGACAAATCAGCATGTGTTGCTTTACCTTCTCGAATCTTGGTTAATAATCCATGTAGCTGCACAGTTCCTACTCGACAAGGAATGCACTTACCGCAGGATTCATCCATGCAAAATTCCATAAAAAATCGGGCAACATCCACCATGTTGGTAGTTTGATCCATAACAATCATGCCGCCAGAACCCATCATGGAACCGAGGTTAGTTAAGGATTCATAATCAACTGGTGTATCAAAAGCAGAAGCAGGAATACATCCTCCAGAAGGGCCACCTGTTTGTACTGCTTTAGCCGTACCACCATCAGGAATACCGCCACCCATTTCTTCCACAATTTGCCGTAAGGAAGTCCCCATTGGTACTTCGATTAAACCTGTGTTGCGGATTTTGCCAGCCAAGGCAAATACTTTTGTACCTTTGCTTTTAGCAGTACCAATACTCGCAAACCAGTCAGCGCCTTTACGAATAATTGGCGAGATGTTAGCAAAGGTTTCGACGTTGTTAATTAAGGTTGGATGACCCCACAAACCAGATTCAGCGGGGTATGGTGGACGGGAATGAGGAAGGCCGCGTTTACCTTCAATGGAAGCCATTAAGGCGGTTTCTTCACCACAAACGTAAGCTCCTGCACCAATGCGAATATCTATTTTGAAGTCGAAGGGAGACTCAAAGATTTGACTACCTAACAAACCGAGGCGTTGAGCTTGATGAATGGCAGTTTGGAGACGATGAATAGCGATGGGATATTCTGCACGCACATAAATATAACCTTGGCTGGCTCCGACAGCATAAGCTGCGATCGCCATTCCTTCTAAAACTCGATGAGGATCACTTTCTAACACACTCCGATCCATAAATGCGCCTGGATCGCCCTCATCGGCGTTACAAATAACAAATTTGCGGCCGCTTTTGGCTTTGGCTACAGTCGCCCATTTAATTCCTGTGGGATAACCTGCGCCTCCTCGTCCCCGTAAGCCACTGCGAGTAATCGTTTCTACTACCTCTGTTGGTGTCATCTCTCGTAACACATGGTAAAGCGATCGATAACCTTCTGCTGCAATATAAGATTGAATCCGTTCTGGGTCAATTTTGCCGCTATTTTCGAGAACAATCGGCTTCTGAGAAGTAAAAAATGGCTGAGATAAATCAACCTGTGAAACGGAAGTTTTTCCGCCATCCAACGCTTCAATAATTGCTAGTGCATCCCCAGGGGTAACTTTCTCATAAAGTTTGCTTCCAGCTGGTGTATCAACTTGCACTAAAGGCCCACGACAACATAAGCGCATACAGCCAACACCGCAAACCTGTACGTCTTTCTCTAAATCTTCTGCTTTGACACCCGCATCTAGTTCTTGTTGGACTGCTTGAGAGTTACCCGATAAACAACCAGCTGCCATACAACAGCGAATCTGGACTGGTTTAGCTTGGGAGCTTTCTTGTTGAGCGATCGCCACTAATTCAGTCAGTTCCATGTTGTAACCATCCTTGCACATGATTGCAAACTGATTCTGGGGTTTGATTACCTAAAACTGTGCCATCAAACACCACAGCCGGCGCAATTCCACAAGCACCTAAACATCTCGCTGTTAGTAGGGATAGTTGATGATTGGCGGTAGTTTCACCCGCACGGATGTAGGCTACTTTTTCTACATTTGCCAAAATTGCTTGAGCGCCTTTGACATAACAAGCCGTACCCGTACATACAATACAGCTGTGAACGCCTTGGGGTGCTAAAGAAAATAAATGGTAAAAGGTGGCGACTCCATAAACTCTACTGGGAGGCAATTTTAATTCATGAGCAATGTAAAGTAATAAATCGTTTTCTAAGTAACCGTAAAGTTCTTGGGCTTTATGGAGAATTTCAATTAAAGCATCTTGTTGATACTGGTGACGCTTCATTGTTGCGTCTAGCATCTTCAAGCGTTTGTCAGCACTGGGATGAGAAGATTCAAGAGAAGCAGTTGTCATTGTGGCTGATCGAGATTCGTGATTTTAGTTAGCGATGCTGGCATTGCTACTAGCTGTAGTTACTACTTTTTCAGTATTTTTTTGACTTGTGGGAGAATGCACAATATAAACTGAACAGTTAGCGTGGTGAAGAACGTAGTTACTCACACTACCCAAGAAAAATTCTGTTAAACCAGAGCGCCCCCGGTGTCCCATCATGATTAAGTCTGCATCCCATTGAGCAGCCAACTTACAAATGCTTTTTCCTGGATTTCCCAAAATTTGGTTAAATTCTGCGGGGACATTTGCTGTGTTTGCTTGAGCGCAGAAGGACTGCAATATCCGCACTCCTTCATCTTTGAATTTATCCCACTGCTTTTGGTATAAATCTAAGCTTTGACCGCTCAAACCTGGATAGTAGTCTATGTTAGATAACATTGGGATATAAGGACTACCTTCTTCTTCTGGAGATAGAACATGCAGTAGTAGTAATTGGGCTGACATTACTTTTGCTAAAGCCAATGCTTGCTCAAAAACCTGTTGTCCCATTTCCGAGCGATCCAATGCAACTAAAATCTTTTTTAGCATATAGACCTCTGGCTTTGATTGCTAATAAGTTATGAGTGATTAAAGTTTTAGTCTTTAGATGCAAAATTGGCAAAAATTATTTATTCTGCATCTTTTTTGGGTAAATATCGCTAAAATTCTTTTACTCGACTACTTGCGAATTACATCTATATTTTTTATATGGCAACAATTTGAGGAACTTGTGAGGATGGTAATAACTATTTTCTAAATACTCAATGGAAAAGAAACTTTTATTGATTTTTTTTAAGTTTATGACTTTCTACTGTTGACAAGTATTTCTAGATATTGATATTTGTAAAATATTGTTAAAATAAATATGTAATTCAATATGCTTGCAAGCGAAAATTTTAAATAATTTTATGTTTTTCATAGAAGATTTTTCAACTCATTGTAATCAATAAAAATAGGAAATATTTATATATGAAACTTTTAGTTGTCGAAGATGATGAATTAAATGCCTATATACTTACTGAGGTACTCAATAACCAAAATTATGCAGTTGAGGTAGCAAGTGATGGTGAGACTGCTTGGGACTTAATTCAAACTTACAATTATGATCTAATCTTATTAGATGTAATGTTGCCGAAGCTAGATGGCATAAGTCTTTGTCGGCAAATTCGCTCTAGTGGCTTGCAAATGCCAATTCTGTTATTAACAGGTCGTGATAGCAGCCATGAAAAGGCGATCGGCTTAGATGCAGGTGCAGACGATTATGTAGTTAAACCATTTGAAAGAGAGGAATTAGTAGCCCGTGTTCGGGCTTTATTGCGTCGTAGTGCAACAACATCACAACCAGTTTTGGAGTGGGGAAATTTACGCCTTGATCCTAGTAGTTGTGAAGTTACATACAGAGGCGATTTACTATCATTAACACCAAAAGAATATGCTCTTTTGGAATTATTTTTACGCAACAGCCGCCGCGTATTTAGCTGTGGCATGATTTTAGAACATCTTTGGTCTTACGAAGATACTCCTGGTGAAGAAGCGGTGCGTACCCATATCAAAGGACTACGACAGAGATTAAAAGCTGTAGGAGCGCCCAGTGATTTAATAGAAACCGTCTATGGTATTGGCTATCGTTTGAGACAGCAGGAAGAAGAGAAAGTAATTGCAAAAGTGTCGGTTAGTGAGAAATCTGCCAATTCCAAATCTAAAAACCACAAATCTCAAGAAGAACAATCACCTCAGCCGCAAACACTCACAGCCATAGATGGAGTTTGGCAAAGATTTCAAGGACGAGTAGATGAGCAGGTGAAGGTGCTAGAACAAGCAGCTTTAACCGAACAGGCGCTAAATTCAGAATTGCTAACCCAAGCACTCAAAGAAGCTCATACTTTAGCCGGATCATTAGGGACTTTTGGCTTTCCTACAGGATCAAAACTGGCACGTAAAATTGAGCAATTGCTAAAAGCAAGTCAACCGTTGATACCAGAAGAAACAGCCAAGCTGCAAACTTGGGTTAAATCATTGCGCCAGGAAATTCAAATTCAGGGTAAAGAAGTAGGTTCAGCATCAAGTAACAATAACCTACCTTTAGTTTTGGTAGTTGATCGTGACCATACCGTAGGTGAACAACTAGCACAAACAGAATTTAAAGTTACCATTGCGACAAATCTACAAGAAGCCAGAACTTTACTATACCGAGAGCATCCTAGTGCAGTGCTGCTTGACCCCAGTTTTTCTGATCATCAAGAAGATAGTTTGAGTTTTTTAGCAGAACTGGCGCAACGCAAGCCGCCTGTACCAGTTCTAGTTTTTACCGAGCAAACAGATTTAGGTAATCGCTTACAACTGGCTCGTCAAGGTGGACACACTTTTTTGCAAAAGCCCTTAGCTACAGCACAGATAGCAGATGCGATCGCGCAATTATTGCAACAATCACCCCAAGGCGAAGCTAAAATCCTGGCAGTGGACGATGATCCGCAAATTTTAGCTTTGTTACAAACTTTACTCAGTCCTTGGGGATTGCAGGTAATCTCGTTAGATGATCCGCGTCGTTTTTGGGAAACTCTGGAAACTGTCAAGCCAGATTTATTGATTCTAGATGTAGAAATGCCCCATAGCAGCGGCATTGAGCTTTGCCAAGTTGTCAGAAATGACCCGAATTGGAGTGAGTTACCGATTTTATTTCTGACTGTGCATAGCGATGCTGACATTGTAAATCAAGTGTATAGCGTCGGGGCTGATGATTTTGTTAACAAACCGATTGTTGGGCCAGAACTGGTGACTCGGATTGTGAATCGTCTAGAGCGGATGAAATTGCTCAAGCACATGGCTCAAACTCATCAGTCGAAGAGTGCTGAGTTAAAAAACCTTCCCCATGATGAAGTTTCGACCTTTTCGGCTGATTGGCGTACCATCTTTGAAGGTGAACCAGAATGCGTCAAAGTAGTTGCAGGCGATGGCACACTATTAGAAATGAATCCGGCAGGACTGGCAATCATCGAAGCTAATAGCAAAGCTAATGTGATTGGGGAATCAGTTTATTCCTTGATTGCTCCAGAATATCAACAAACATTTCGGCAACTCAATGAAAGTGTCTGTCAAGGCAATAAAGAAACTCTGCAATTTGAGATTATTACCTGCCAAGGTAATCGTCGCTGGATGGAAACTCATGCTGTACCTCTGCATAACACAGCTGATGGTAAGTTTGTCCAATTGGCAATTACCCGTGATATCACCAATTACAAACAAGCAGAAACAGAAATTCGGCGCATTAATCGCACACTCCAAACATTAAGTAATTGCAATCAAGTTATTGTCCGCACTCAAGACGAACAAGATTTACTAGATCAAATTTGCCAAATCATTGTCGATGTTGGTGGCTATCGGCTGGCGTGGGTAGGCTTTGCCGAAGATGATGCCGAGAAAAATATTCGTCCAGTTGCCCAAGCCGGTTATGATGATGGCTATTTACAAACGCTCCAACTTACTTGGTCGGATACTGTGCGTGGTCAAGGGCCAACGGGTACAGCCATTCGCACAGGTAAGACCTCCATTATCCAGAATATTCTAATTGACCCCAAATATGAGATTTGGCGCTGTCAGGCGCAAGAACGGGGCTATGCAGCCTCTATTGCTTTACCTTTAAAGACGGGTGAGCAAGCATTTGGGGCGTTAAATATCTATGCTGCTGAACCAAATGCCTTTGATCATCATGAAGTGCAGCTATTAAAAAAACTGGCAGAAGATTTAACTTATGGTATTGTCGCATTACGCAATCAACGCGATCGCCAGCTTGCCCAAGCCAGCTACACCCAACTAGTCGAACTCTGTCCCGAAGCCATATTTATTCAAAGCGAAGGAAAATTTCTCTTTTTAAATAGTGCCGCGATCGCACTTTTTGGCGCAACCAAACCCGAAGAACTATTAGGCAAACCAGTAATTGATTTAGTACATCCTAACTTTCAAGCATTAGTACAAGAGCGAATTCAATATCTAAAAGAAGTCAAACAGCCAGTTCCTTTAGTCGAAGAAGATTTTGTGCGACTGAATGGAGAAGTCATCCATCTTGAAGTTGTGGCTGCGCCTTGTGAATATCAGCAAAAACCTGCGGCTGTGGTTGTTGCGCGTAACATTTCTCATCGCAAACATATAGAAGCTGCCTTACAAACAGCTAATAATGAATTAGAATTGCGCGTTGCTGAACGCACCGCCGAATTAATCACCGTCAACCGCAAATTAAAATCAGAACTAGATGAACGCCAACGCATAGAAGAAGAACTGCGCGTTTCTCAAGTGAAGTTTGCCCGAATTTTAGATATCGCTGATGATGCCATTATTTCTATCGACAGCAGCCAAAATATTACCTTGTTTAACCAAGGAGCCGAGAAAATTTTTGGTTATTCGGCTCAAGAAGTAATTGGGCAGAAATTGGATCTACTTTTACCACTACGATTTACCCAAGCTCATCGTCAGCACGTATCTGACTTTGGCAAATCTCCAAGTTTGGCGCGGCGGATGGGAGAACGACGGGAATTATTTGGTCAGCGCCAAGATGGTAGTGAATTTCCGGCTGAGGCTTCCATTTCCAAATTAAATATGGGAGAAGAAGTTTACTATACAGTCATTTTGCGTGATGTTACAGACCGCAAACAAATTGAGCGGATGAAAGATGAGTTTGTATCTGTTGTCAGTCATGAACTCCGTACTCCCCTAACTTCCATTCATGGCTCCTTGGGAATGCTCACTAGTGGGCTGTTACGGGCAGATTCAGACCAGGGAAAACGGCTCTTGCAAATTGCCACAGATAGCACTGAGCGCTTAGTCCGTTTGATTAATGATATTTTAGACATTGAGCGCATTGAATCAGGCAAGGTAAAAATGGCACGGGAAGTCTGCAATCTTGCAGATTTAATTCAGTCAGCAGTAAATGTCATCCAACCTTTGGCACATAAACAAGGTGTGACATTAGCAATTTCCAGCTTATCTGTAAGATTATGGGCTGACCCTGACCGAATTATACAAACTTTAACTAACCTAGTGAGTAATGCGATTAAGTTTTCTTCAGCAGGACAGACAGTATGCTTAGAGATTCAGCAACAACAAAATGAAGTTTTACTGATAGTCAAAGATACAGGACGTGGTATCCCAGAAGATAAACTTGAAAGTATCTTTGAGCGTTTTCAACAAGTTGATTCTTCTGATTCGCGTAACCACGATGGTACAGGTTTGGGTTTAGCAATTTGTCAAAGCATTGTTCAACAACATGGTGGCCGCATTTGGGCGGAAAGTACTCTAGGTGAAGGTAGTACTTTTTACTTGACACTCCCCATCCAAAAAGCTACTCCAATTGCTGACTCCCCACTTCCCACTCCCCACTCCCCACTCCTCACTCCTCACTCCCCACTAGTTTTAGTTTGCGATGACGATCCAGCCATCTGCACTGAACTGCAAACACTACTGCAACAAGGGGGATATCGAGTGGTAATAGTTGCTACTGGAGAAGAAGCGATCGCCACCGCATCCACGCAACAACCAGATGTAATTTTACTCGATTTACTCATGCCAGGAATGAATGGTTGGCAAACAATGGCAGTATTAAAAGAACGTGCCGATACTAAACAAATTCCCATCGTGATTTGTAGTGTTTATCAATCAGATACTAGTAACAAACCAATTACAGATTTTGCTGATTGGGTAAGTAAACCAGTTCAAGAAAGCTATCTATTACAATCACTCAAACAAGTCATAGCAACACCCTGCAAACGCGCCCGCATTTTGATTGTGGAAGATGACAACGACTTAGCACAATTACTAATTACTTTATTTGAGCGCCATGACATTGAAACCTGCTTGGCACGAACCGGACGAGAAGCCATCCACCTCAGTCAAGAACTTAATCCTGACTTATTAATTCTTGACCTGATTCTGCCAGAAAGTGATGGCTTTATGGTAATTGATTGGTTGAAACAACACAATCATTTATGTACCATGCCTGTAGTGGTTTACTCTGCCCAAGATTTAGATGAGTCTGAACGCCAGCGGCTCAAATTAGGATACACAGAATTTCTTACTAAAGGACGTGTCACAACCCAAGAATTTGAACAGCGAGTGATGGAACTACTTCAGCGAATAACTCACAACTCAGTGCAAAGTGCTGAGTAATAGTAGATTGACACGACTAAATATGACTTAATTACAAATTATAAATCAATACAGTTCAGTTAACAGGTTTTTACTTGATCGTGTCGGAAAAACCAAGAATTGGGGGATTCTCCCCCATACCCCCGATTGGGGGCATTCTGCCGCCCCCAAACCCCCTACAGACGGATGGTTGTGTTTGGGCTGAAGTTTCGATTTTTTCTTAAGTGAAGTATTGAATTATAACTTGGTATTAATCATGGCCGTAAAACGGATTCTAGTAGTAGATAATGAGCAGTATATTCAAGAAGTTGCCAAAATTTGTTTAGAAACTGTCGCAGCGTGGGAAGTGCTGACAGCAAGTTCTGGCGAAGAGGGCATTACTAAAGCCGAAACTTACCAACCAGATGCAATTTTACTCGATGTGATGATGCCCGATATGGATGGGATAGCCACCTTTGAGAAACTCCAAGAGAATCCAGCTACCAAAAAAATTCCCGTAATTTTATTAACTGCTAAAGTTCAGGCTACCGATCGCCGTCGTTATGCACAGATGGGTATAGTAACAGCGATCGCTAAACCATTCAACCCTTTAGAATTAGCTAATGAAGTTGCGATCGCCCTGGGGTGGAAACTAGAAAACTAGTCAGAAAATCGATAAGTAATCAATACGCCCCACGTTATATTAGACTGATTATTGTAGCAAAGGAGTTGTGCCGTTACCGTTGGTTGACGCATTTGCAATTACGGCTTGAGTAGGTTGATTAATAAGCGTCGCTGCTACAACTGGAGCCATTGTTGAACTAGATTGTTTAGTCCGTTTTCGATTAGAGCCGCCAGCTTTAGAATACTCCATACTGTTTTTGCCGTAGACAGTTGCAACTCCACTCAGCATTCGTTCAGACATTTCAGAGAGAGCTTTGTCCATCTGGGTTAATGTTTTACGTGATTCTTCCAGATTGGACAAAAGCGTGTTATGAGCTTCTAGCATGACGCGGGTAGTAATAATGAGGCGGGTGTAGGCTTCAACAGTTAACCCATGTCCTAAATCCAGGTTTTCATCAATAGATTTAAGCAAAGCAAGACGACGTTGTGCTTTGTCAACAGCATTAGAACCGCGAGTTCTTACAGGCATGAAGTATCCTTTTTTAACAGTGAACAGTAAACAGTGAACAGTGATTGATAACTGATAACTGATAACTGTTCACTGTTTTCAACATAGTGGAGTATCCTTTTGCTTGAGATGAGTAGTTTTGTTGATTTATTTAATTAACAGTTCGACGAAATAATTATGGATTTGACGGTGTTTTTACTCATTTGTCATGTTGATTTGTTGTTTCGATATCAGCAGAATTAGCAAAAGTAGTCGCAGAAATAGAAAAGACGATCGCAGAAATAGAAAATACGATCGCAGAAATAGAAAATGAGATCGCAAAATCTATAAATGGAGTCGTTGAAATAGAAAAGACGATCGCAGAAATAGAAAATACGTAGGCGTAGCCCGCCGTAGGCATCGCAAAATCTATGAATGGAGTCGCAAAAATAGGAAAGACGATCGCAGAAATAGAAAATACGTAGGCGTAGCCCGCCGTAGGCATCGCAAAATCTATGAATGGAGTCGCAGAAATAGAAAATGCGATGTAAATGCGTAGGCGTAGCCAGCCGTAGGCATCGCATCCTCTTTCCTCTCTGCAATAACGAAAGACTCATTTACGAGTATTAAATGCTTACCTGCTATATGGCGAATTTCACGTAAGTATTGATAAAATCGGAGAAAGCATTGGCATTTTTATGCGCGGTCATCGCTTACTTACCAACTTATTCTTAATCTTATCCTTAGCAAGCACACCCCAGCTTGTAGTTGCTCAAACTACTGTCGAACAGCTATTTCAACAAGCAATCGCCGCCGAGAAAGCGGGTAAATACGCAGAATTAGAGGCAATATATCGCCAAATTATTCAAATTCAACCAAATAACGCCGCTGCTTACTACAATCTCGGTGTTGCCCTGCACAACCAAAACAAATTAGATGCCGCCGTCGCCGTCTACAAAAAAGCGATTCAACTCAACCCTAACTTAGCTCTTGCTTACAACAATCTCGGCATTGCCCTGAGAAAACAGAAAAAATTAGATGCCGCCGTCGCCGCCTACCAAAAAGCGATTCAACTCAACCCTAACTTAGCTCTTGCTTACAACAATCTCGGCGTTGCCCTGAGAGAGCAAAACAAATTAGATGCCGCCGTCGCCGCCTTCCAAAAAGCGATTCAACTCAACCCTAACTATACTGAAGCTTACAACAATCTCGGCATTGCCCTGAATGACCAAAACAAATTAGATGCCGCCGTCGCCGCCTACAAAAAAGCGATTCAACTCAACCCTAACTTAGCTCTTGCTTACAACAATCTCGGCATTGCCCTGAGAGAGCAGAAGAAATTAGATGCCGCCGTCGCCGCCTACAAAAAAGCGATTCAACTCAACCCTAACTTAGCTCTTGCTTACAACAATCTCGGCATTGCCCTGAGAGAGCAGAAGAAATTAGATGCCGCCGTCGCCGCCTACAAAAAAGCGATTCAACTCAACCCTAACTTAGCTCTTGCTTACAACAATCTCGGCATTGCCCTGAGAGAGCAGAAGAAATTAGATGCCGCCGTCGCCGCCTACAAAAAAGCGATTCAACTCAACCCTAACTTAGCTCTTGCTTACAGCAATCTCGGCGTTGCCCTGAGAGAGCAGAAGAAATTAGATGCCGCCGTCGCCGCATACGAAAAAGCTCTCACCTTACCAGAAGACACTTCTGGAACTCCTACCACTGCTCATACTGTTGCTAACAATAATTTAGGTTTCTTATTCCAAAAACAAGGGAAACTGCTAGAAGCCATAGAATATTTCGACAAAGCCGAAGCAATTGACTCCGATTATATCTATGCCAAGAACAACAATAGAGAAGCACGGCGATTATGGATTGAACAACAGAATAAACTAGCAAGTGTCGAAGACGATCGCCAATGGTTGCCTAAAAATGATCCAACCTTACCTGTTAAGCGTTCCGTAGTACTCATCACTGCGGAGTTTTTCAACAGTCAACGCCAAGGAACAGAGATTGCTACAGGCGTAGTTATTCAGCGACAAGGCAATCGCACATTAATCCTAACCAATCGTCATGTCATTTTTGATGGCAACGAACAAGGTAAAAATATTCAAGTAGAATTTTTTAGTTCACCACCAGAAAACCGCGTACGAATGCGGCGCAACGCCAAGCCGTTGAATATAATCACTACAAATCAACTCGATTTAGCTATTTTGGAAATTACCGATAATCTACCAGAAGATATCAAACCCTTACCCATCTCTGCAACTGCCATCAACCCCAAAATGCCCATTCAAATTATCGGTCATTCCGCACAACGAGGTGAAGATAAATCTTGGTCTGTACAATCAGGAAAAATCAAGAACTACACAAATCAACAACTAGAAATATTTCAACCCGCACTTAAACCTGGTTTTTCTGGCAGCCCTGTCCTTGACTCTCAAAATCGGCTCATCGGCATTGTCTTTGCCCGCAAAACAGGCGAAACAAAAAATTTCGCCTACCCCATATCTGAGATTAAAAAACAACTTTCCATTTGGAATATTAGCTTTAAATGATGTTCATAAAGTACCAAACTGTATCAAGATCCCCCCTAGCCCCCCTTAAAAAGGGGGGAATTAGAATAGAATCAAAGTCCCCCTTTTTAAGGGGAGCCACTGCGTTGCGGGGGTTCCCCCCGTTGTAGCAAGTGGCGTGGATTTAGGGGGATCAAATCATCACGCTAAACCAACAAATAAAAAGTCCCCCTTTTTAAGGGGGATTTGGGGGGATCAGATCATCACGCTAAACCAACAAGAAAGCTTTTAAAACATCCTCCGAAACAAACCACGAACTATAAAATTATCTTAAACAAACCATGAATTATAAAATTATTCTTGCTAGTCTTGTAATCCTCACCCTCAGTCATCTACCTGCTGCTGCTTCTTGTCCCGAAGGCAGACCCAACACTACCGACTACATCCGCCGTAAATCACCCAACCGTTGCGAAGGTATCAAAGAAGAACTATTAAGCGGTAATAGCTTAACTCTAATTTCCATTGTCACCCGCAACATTGCCAGTTATGGCAAAACCCTAACATTACAAGTTCCCCAAATTCGTAACGGTAAAAATCCCCAGGTAATAGTGCAATCCTTCGGTGATAATTATCGCTATCAATTAGATGATTTGTTATTGTCTAACAATAATTCACGTTTCCGCTTTAGCTGGAATACTTATGTCCTCAGACAAGCAAAAATCCCCGCAAACACCCTCCGTGCTTCAGCATCTTATTTACTTGGTTCGCAAAAAGTTTATGTCCCCGTTATTCTAGGGCAATCTTCTGGCAAGTATGAATTTGCCTTTTATTCCGAAAGCAGAGTCAAATTCACCAGCTTTAAAATCGTCAAAATAGACTCTAAAAATAAAGAAACCACCGTCTACAGCACTACTCAACCTAACCCAAAAAGTGGTGAAACAGTTTTTACTTGGGATGGACGCAACGCCCCATCTGGACGCTATAAAATACACTACGTTGCTTTTATTGAACAAAGAAATCAACCAAGCGAACGGATCGAAAGACCAATAGAATTTGAACATAACCCCAATTGGTTAAAATAAGTCATGGCATCTCGGCAAAAAGCCAAACGCAAACCTTTCAAATTTATCAGTGCCATTCTCAGCAACAGTCGGAGTTTGTACCTACCTAAATTAGTAAATTTTATTCAGCTATGTGTTAACAAGATTAGCCAGTGTTTTAAATTTTTGAAAAAATATCTAATTAAGCACAAAACATCAGTTGTTGTTCTGTTAGTGCTTTTACTTTGTAGTGTCTTCACTTTTGCCGCAATTCTCCCAGGAAATCACATCTTTGAAGGTAATATCATTGCTCAAGAAATAACCTTTACCTATAATGGTCAGCAACCAAAACTTTTTATTCAAAATATTCGCGGCATTAAACAAATAGAAAATGAAGGTATCCAAACTCTCACTTTTACAGGTAACTTTCAAAGTCAGTCTTTACCCCAACTGAATAACTTAGACTCTTTAAAAATTCAACTTAAAGACCGCAAAAGTCGCTGGATAATCACCCCAGCAAACCCCAACGTAACCAGCACAATCGCATTGAATAACCTGCGGCTAGAACCAGAAACAAAAGTCAATGGATTGAGTTATGACTTTCAGCGTCAACAACTAGCTTTTGATTTACAACCCAAACCAAATAGTAATCCAAACACACTAGAACTATATTTAGGTGAAGAACCACTCAAAGTTATCTTAGAAGGTTATAAATTACCAGACTTAAAATTATCAAATCAATTTGACGAACAAGCACCGCTAGAATTTATTGTCAATCCAAATAATAAAGAACTTTTGTTAAAAATTCAGCAAAACACTAATATTTATCTCACCTTAAACAAACCTCCCAAAGCTGACATTCAACAATGGTTTAGAGGAAAGATAGAAACCAAAGATGTGAAATTTTTATATGTAGATAGAAACGCCAATAATAGCAGAGAAGATTTATATACTTCCGCCATTGTGGAAGGCAAAATCATCATGGCAGGGCAGGAACAGGAAATTAAACAAAATCAGTTCCTCATGGGAGAAAACCTAGATAAGCCGTTAAATATTCAACTTATCCGCCATCTCCAAATTATCCCCAATAAAGGTATAGAAGCCCGCTTTTCTGGTAAAACTCAACAAATTCAAATCGGTTTAGACGAAGATTTTCCCGTTTCTAAAATTCAAGGTAGTTGGTTAGATGGCGTTTTACCTCGTGATGCCATTATCGCCCTGTTCTCTTTTGGTGCAGCTACAGTTGCTAACCTTTTGGCTTGGTTATTTAGTAACACTTCTAACTCCGGTTCAAATAACAGCAATCAACCGTGAATAAACGTGAGATAGCCATCACCAAGGATGAGAGTTGCTAAGTTATTGCACACATACACCTCATCTATGTTGAGATTTGGAGTTTTTGATTATTCTGTTGTGTCATTGCGACGTAAGGTTTGATATAGCAGGTGACAGGGAACAGGTGACAGGTGACAGGGTTAAAAGTCTTTTAGTGCATGAGTTTTATCATTGGCCGATGTCCTAACTGCCTTGGCTACTGCTATACCTGAAACTCAAAACAGAGGGATTGCAGGCTGATTTAGCGTGATACCATTTCACTAAAAATTTGATGCAGATGTAGTGGCGTGGCAAGGCTAAAATAGTGCATTAATAAACCGCAGAGGCGCAGAGAACACAGAGATAGAAGAAAAGATTTATTGCCACATTTAAGGCTAGACACGCCAGTAGGTTGGTTTGAGGCACGAAACCCAACGCCTCAATACCTTATCATTGTTGGGTTTCACTACATTTAACCCAACCTACGTATCTGTTTCATTCTTTTCGAGAATTGGTATGAGTAGTGATAAAAATCAGGCTTATTAAGTTATCAAATGATTTATTCAGATATGTATAGGAGTAACTTATAAAATTATAAATGAATGATAACTATCTCTCAAGCCCAACCAGTACCCCTACATACAGCATTAGGGATAAAGTTGATTGAGGTGAGAGAAAATGACCTTTAGCTTTTGTGTTTAGTCTTGTAATCAAACGAGCGTGGAGGGATTTGAACCCCCGACCCACAGAACCGGAATCTGTTGCTCTATCCACTGAGCCACACGCCCTTAGTCTTCTGGATTATAACATGACCATGATAAAATTTGCCGATCGCCTAAAGATAATCAGCAGGATTTACGGGTGAACCATGACGACGCACTTCAAAATGTAGGTGTGGCCCGGTAGATAAACCTGTGGAACCAACAGCCGCGATCGCTTGTCCTCTTTGTACTCCTTGTCCTTCGGATACAAATAATTGGCTGCTGTGTCCGTAAAGGGTAGTGACACCGTTACCGTGGTCGATAATTACGGCTCTGCCATAGCCACCATACCACCCAGCAAAAATTACTGTCCCCGAATCGGCAGCACGAATTGTACTACCATAGCTGGCTGCAAAATCTAAACCTGCATGAAAGCGACGATAACCAAGAACCGGGTGTACTCGCCAGCCAAAGCGGCTGCTAGTCGGAGCATTACTGGGATAGGCAAACATCCCTGTACCGCGAATCAGAATATTTGTGCGGCTGTTGGTCTTGCTTCGCCCTTCTAGATCTGCTACCTTTTCTTGAATCAAGCTTTCCAGATTTTGAGAATCTCTTTCTAATTGATTTTCGGCTGCTTCTAAGGCTAGGCGATCGCTATTTAGGCGTTGAATTAATTCTGATTGTGACTGGGCTTGAGTTTGATAATCGGCTTTTTGTGCTAATAATTGCTGACGAATTAAGGCAATTTCATTTTTTTGTTGTTCTACGCCAGTTTTTTGCTGATTTATCTGGATTGCCTGGGTGTTGAGTTTTGCCAAAATTTTTTGGTCTGCTTGATAAAGTAACTTTAATTGATGACGGCGAGTGATAAAGTCACTGATATTATGGCTCTGCATTAAAACTGCCCAGCCTTGATTTACAGGCGATCGCTGGAGATAACGCAACCTCGCTACTGTAGCTATTTGTTGTTTTTCGTAGGTACGTTCCGCTAAAGTTAAATCGGCTTCCAACTTTTGCAGGTGTTGAGTGGCTTGTACTAATCGCGATTCACTATCTTGAATCTGAGTGTTTGTGGTGTTGATATTTTGGTTGATCCCAGTTAACCGTTTTTGGGCAAGATTTTGCACATTAGTTAAGCGATCGCGTTCTTGAATCACATTCCGCCGTTCTTGATTAATTTGTTGCTGCTGTTGTCGCAAGGTATCAACTGGTGCTGTTGTTGCATATCCTGTCAAGATTGGAACCAATACCAAACAAACACACAAAACATAACAAAATCCCAGAGAAATGATTTTCAATGCTCTCATAGCTTGAGCCTAACCACAGCAATCCTGTCAAACACTATGAGTATTCCCAAATTTCGATTCTTTCGCTCAATGTGCGATTAAAGCAAAATTCAGAAGGCTGAAAACAGACCCTAAACACTGACACAGCAAAATTTCAATATTCTCAGCAAAAACTAGCAAAGACAGAAATAGCCATCTCTCGGTACACTCAATTTCAACCAGTGAGAAAGTCATTATGAGATACAAACTCTTGGGCAAAAGTGGGTTGAGAGTCTCGGAACTCAGCTTGGGGACTATGACCTTTGGTGAAGACTGGGGTTGGGGTGCTTCTGTTGACGAAAGCCGCAAAATCTTTGATACTTTCACAGAAGCAGGTGGGAATTTTATTGACACCGCCAATGGTTACACCGATGGTAGTAGTGAAAAAATTGTCGGTGAATTCATTGCACAAGACCGGGAACGCTTTGTAGTTGCGACTAAATATTCTTTCCCTTTGCGGATGAATGAACAAAAAGGCGATCCTAATGGCAGTGGCAACCATCGCAAAAATTTGATTCAATCTTTGGAAGGTAGCCTAAAACGGCTGAATACAGACTACATAGACTTATTTTGGTTACACGCTTGGGATTTCACAACTCCTATTGAGGAAGTGATGCGATCGCTGGATGATGTAGTCCGCCAAGGTAAAGTTCTCTACATCGGGATTTCTGACGCACCGGCTTGGATTGTAGCCCAAGCTAACACTATCGCCCAATATCAAGGCTGGACACAGTTTGTGGCTTTGCAAATTGAGTATAACTTGATTCAACGGACACCAGAACGGGACTTGCTACCAATGGCTAAAGCCTTCGATTTAGCAGTCACACCGTGGTCGCCGTTGGCTGGTGGTGTACTCACAGGTAAGTATAATCAGCCTTTGCAACCAGGGGAAGAACCAGGACGATTCGCAAACACAGCGATGGGAACTGTATCAGAACGCAGTTTAGCGATCGCAGAGGTGGTCAGTCAAGTTGCTGCCGAAATCGGCCGTTCACCTTCCCAGGTAGCATTAGCTTGGTTACGCGCCCAAAGTGGTGTGATTATTCCCATCGTCGGCGCACGCAAACTCAGCCAATTTCAAGATAACTTGGCTTGTTTAGATATCACCTTATCACCAGAGCATCTGCAACGCCTGAATGAAGTTAGTCAAATTGAACTTGGTTTTCCCCATGACTTCTTGCAAAATGATGCGATCCGCGATCGCCTTTTTGGTGGAACATTCCATGCGATCGACAACCATCACATGTGAATTACGGAGAATTCCAGAGAATGATTAAGATAATAATCCATTAACGGCGAAAAGCCATCTGTCTCCAGGGAGTTTCGCCAACACAGCCACTCTCTATAAACTCATTGTGTCGATCAAAAAACGTAGAACCATGAGCGACAACAAGCAGACATCCCGCCTTTACCCCTCTCGCATCGATATTCCTGCTGAGTCACGTTCCCAAATCGTGACCATTCTTAATCAAACATTAGCAGCTACCTTGGATCTGAGAACCCAAACCAAGCAAGCGCACTGGAACGTTAAAGGGACAGACTTTTATCAGTTGCATGAATTGTTTGATGAGATTGCTGGGGAATTAGAAGCATACGTAGATATGGTTGCTGAACGGATCACGGCTTTAGGTGGCTACGCTTTCGGAACAGCTAGACTTGCTGCTAGTAACTCTATCTTGCCAGAATATCCCCTCAACATTTTGGATGGCAAAGACCATGTAACAGCATTGGCAGACCGCTTTGCACCCTATGGTAAACATATCAGAGAAGCGATCGCCAAAACCAACGACTTAGGTGATGCAGATACCGCTGACCTTTACACCGAAATTTCTCGCACCATTGACAAACGACTCTGGTTCTTGGAAGCTCATCTGCAAGTAGCCGAAATCAATGCAGAAAATGGTACAACTGCGCCGAAAGCTCAAACACCAGATGCTGTGAGATAAATACTTTCAAACTTCATAGTATCTTTTTGGTAAGTACGTCACTTTTAAGTGCGTACTTTTCATTTTGTAGGTACATATTCTAATATTTAAATAAGCCGAAATCAAGCTAGATAAATAAAAAATTATCTTTTTGATTAAGTAGAAAGGTGCAAATAAACCGAACTATGTAGCGGAAAGTAAAGTAGCTTGAAAACCTCTTCCCTTCTGCCCTCTGCCTCCTGCCTTGTCATAACGACAATTTTTAGCACCGACCTACTTAGCTGTTTATCAATGTTTTAAATCTTGCGAGCCAATTTTATCGTTATGTAATTTATTGATCAGCGATCGCCAGCATATTTTAGAAATTCCAAAAACCAAACTAACTGAGGTAATTTTATGTCTCAAAATACAATTAACTATCTAGTTCATGATAGAAATCATCGAGGTCATAGTCAAACAGGCTGGCTTGATAGTTACCACACATTTTCCTTTAGCCATTTTCAAGATCCAAACCGCATGGGATTCCGCTCTCTGCGGGTAATTAACGACGATCGCATTGCTCCTGGTGCGGGTTTCCCTACCCACGGTCATCGGGATATGGAAATTCTCACCTATGTACTATCTGGCGCTGTAGAGCATAAAGACAGTTTGGGTACAGGGTCAGTAATTCGTCCTGGTGATGCACAAATTATGAGTGCTGGCACAGGAATCATGCACAGTGAATTTAATCCCTCACCCACTGAACCACTGCACTTACTCCAAATCTGGATTTTACCAGACACTCAAAAATTAACTCCTAGATATGAACAAAAGGCATTTTCTCTAGCAGAAAAACGCGGTAAATTATGCTTAATTGCTGCCAAAGATGGACGCGATGGTGCAGTCACTATTCATCAAGATGTTGATTTATACGCCTCCGTTTTAGAAAGCGGTGATACTGTGAATTATCATCTGCAACGCGATCGCTATGGTTGGTTACAAATAGCTCAAGGTATAGCCACCTTAAACGGTGAAGAACTCAGAGCAGGCGATGGCGTACAAATCAGCAGCGAAGAACAACTTGAAATTACCACCAATGTTGGTGCGGAAATTCTACTTTTCGATTTAGGTTGATATTTTGTAGAGACGTTACATATAACGTTTTTACAGCAATCCTATTTGATTTGTGAAAATAAATAAGCTAAGATACCCGACTTCTCAAAAAAAAGAAGTCGGGTATCTTATTGTTTACAAAAAATAACAATACTTTTACTTGAGAACTTTTACGCGTCTTATAAGGCAATTCATACTCAAAACTTACTAACCTCTGAGTTTGCAGCAGATTCTCTTCTATGTATTTCTGTATCTCACTCATATTTTTAGGTTAAAAAACTTATAACGATGTTCTTCCATCATGAAATACACTATTTTGAAGATGTCTATTGTTTAATACACCAAGACAAGTCCGTATATGAGTCATCAAAGTACTACCGTCAAGCATGTAACTAATGACAATAATTTGCGTACTTCGGCTCCAGATTTACGCGCTTCTGCATTTTTCAAAGTTAGCAAAGGAGCTTGGTGGCTACGGATAATAACATTAATATTAGTAGATTGCTTTGTCTTATTCTTAGCTTGGACATTAACTCAATATCAGGCTTTTCCTGTAGATGTTGCTGGGTATGCACCAAGAAACTACATACCTAAATTAATTTTAATACAAATAGGAGCATTATTTCTCCAAGGTACGTATCAATCAGGCAAGCAACGTTATGACTATTTTAATATTATTAAAACGCTAACTTTTGCCCACGGATTAATATTATTCATCAGCATTTTATATCAACCTATTATAGAAGTTACAAAATTTATATTAACTGTATCTTGGTTGCTGTGTACAACTTTAGTTATTACTAGTAGATTCGTCGTTGAAGTAACTCTGAAATATTTACGTCAGCGAAAAATCCTAGGTTGTAACTCCGTTTTTATTATTTGTGAACCTGAACACCATGAACAAGTTATTAATTTTATTAAAAATGAAAAACGTTACATAATTCGTGGATTTGATACAGCCACATCATTAGATAGATGTAATCGTGAAAATACTTTAGAAAAACTAAACAATCTCAATATAACGGAAGTTTTTATTGCTGGAGATGCTATCAAAAATAGAATGTTTTTATGCTGGCTATTTCAAGCATCAGGCATAACTGTAAATATTCTACCCATGCAATTGAAACCAATACACAGACAAGTGTATTTCCAAAAAATCGGAGGAATGCCTTGTTTAAGTGTTAGTTGTCCCACAATTATAGGTAGAGATTTTTGGATAAAGCGGGTTTTTGACTTTTGTTTTACGTCCTTGTTTTTAATTTCCACATTCCCTATTTATTTAGCGATCGCTACAGCAATCAAACTAGATTCTCCAGGGCCAATATTTTATAAACAAATGCGGATCGGTTTACATGGAAAGCCATTTCAAGTATGGAAATTCCGGACAATGCGACCTGATGCAGATAAACACCAAAAAGAGTTAGAAGCTTTAAATGAAACAAAAGACGGTATTATTTTCAAAATCAAAGACGATCCTCGCATTACTCGGATAGGTAAACTTCTCCGTCGTTACAGCTTAGATGAATTACCACAACTATTTAACGTTCTTTTAGGAGAAATGAGTCTTGTAGGCCCTCGTCCACTCCCGACTAGAGATGTAGATAAATTTTTAGACCACCATTTCCTGCGTCAAGAAGTTTTACCTGGTGTTACAGGTCTTTGGCAAGTCTCAGGCCGTTCAAACATTTTGGATTTTGAACAAGTCATCAATCTGGATATGAGCTACATTGAAAATTGGTCACTGCAATTAGATTTTGAAATTTTACTTAAAACAGTTAAGGTTGTTTTGAATAAAGAAGGCGCATACTAAAGGTAACTTAATTTTTACATAACACAACTAGTTAAATTAAAAACCTGTATAAATTAAAACAAGTTAGACAACAATATCCAAAATTGGTGACTGTATCTTCACAAGTTCCTCAAATTATCTTTCTATAAACAAGAGTGAGAGACCTAAGAGCCAATCAATATTCAAAACTGGCGAAGAAATTACCGTCACTTGCGCCGGAAGTGAAACAGGGAAAGTATATCAAGGTTTATTGACCTACGAAGTGCAAGAATTACCTTTAGAAAAATGCCCTCGCACCCACACGCAAATCATGATGAATTTGGCTAATCCTTTGGTCGAACAAGGAATTGATCCTATTAGTCTCAACCCCGACTCCGTACTCAAAACCCTTTTAAAAATTGCTTCTGCTGAAGAAAGCAAACTTTAAGAGAAAGCAGCAAGCGTAACTAATAACTATTCAATCAGGACTTTGGCTATGTTTAGAAAAATTTTAGTAGCAGTTAACAATACAGAAATTGGTCGGCAGGTTTTTGAACAAGCCCTATGTTTAGCAACATTAACTAATGCTGAATTGATGTTGCTGCAAGTTATCTCACCTTTTAATGATGACTACCAGAATACTTCTGAAATGGAAACACATAGTCGCTATGCTTCTTCCCAAATTCATAGTGTGCAATATTACGTAGGGCAGTGGGAATTACTGAAGCAACAAGGAGTTGAATTTTTAACATTACTCACCAATCAGGCGATCGCCAAAGGTGTAGCAGCAGAATTTACCCAAGAACTAGGTGATCCCAGTCGCATGATTTGTGAAGTAGCTCGAAATTGGAACGCTGACGTGATAGTTATCGGTCGTCGTGGTTTGAGTGGAATTAGTGAGTTGTTTCTTGGTAGCGTTAGCAATTATGTTTTACACCATGCACCTTGTTCAGTTCTCACAGTTCAAGGGGCAATTTCTGTAACTACGGATACCCCAACAACAACCTCAACGGTTCCCACTACTTAACTTAATGGAGTTATTAACTACTTGCTTATTCCGGAAAGTGACAGAAGAAGGATAAATCCAAGAAAAAAGGTTTTAGTAAAATTCTGTTACGTGTCGTTGAGTACACGGTTGACTATGGAGATTTTGGATGAGAAGACTCCTACTCGGTAGGACAGAAGTAATCCTCGCTTAGTCCAAAAAACTCGTTCCAAATTTCCGTCTAAGAAACCTATTCATCGTGGCACTGCTACTCAACGTCGCTTACTCAATTTTTCCATGATCAATACTGCTTAATTCTTAAGCGAAAAGTATTGAATGCGATTCATCATTTCATCCCTAAATTCAGCAACGCCCAAAAATTTAATTTTTATAAATTCGATGGGTGGGTTAGCCATTAAAAGTAACCCACCCAACAAACAACTAAGTTCCGGGTAAATTACGTAAGTATTCGCTGAAATGAGAACGATCTGCTAAAGTGTGCAACAACGGCCCATGAGAAGTAAATTCCACAACACTAACAGAACCGACTGGACAACCCAAGCGATAACGAAAACGCCCCACATCAATACCCAGCAAGCTACACAGCATAGTTCTAATAGTGGCCTTATGAGACACAACTAAAACATTACCACTGGTGTAAAGATGCTTAATTTCTTCAATCACTCCCATCGCACGAGAAGCAATTGTGATGGCCATTTCTCCACCAGTAGGTGCATACCAAGCCGGGTCTGCTGACCAGCGCAGATAATCATCATGATATTGTTTACTAATGAATTCTGGGGTTTTGCCTTCCCACTCGCCATAGTTAATTTCTTTTAACCCTTCGCGCAGTTGTGGTTCTATGCCTATAGCTGTACACAGAGGTTTGGCTGTGGCTATAGCCCGGCCCATAGGACTACAAAAAATAGCTGTCCAAGGACGAGAACTGTAAGCATTTGCAAAAGCCTCAGCCATATCCAAGCCTTCTGGGGTAAGTTCCGAGTTTATGGAACCACAAAAAGCATTACTGCGACTACATTCTGTTTGTCCGTGACGGAGAAAATAAATAGATAAGCTCAAGGTAGATTCTCGCTAGTGTTCAAAGAGTATTAAATAATGCTTTGTTTATCACCTGTTTAAGGGCATACTACCATAGCCATCCAATTCACCACCGAAACCAAGCATAAACCCAATACCACAATCGACAATCAGCGATGCCCCAAATCTTTTCGGTTTATTGCAATAGACATCGACCGAATTTAAATAGGCATTATCTAGAACCATTGTAGAGACATAGCAGTGCTACGTCTTGACATTTTTTTGGAGATGTCTAATTAATACAACGTCTTCACCCATTGCCATTCTTGTGCCAATCCCTCTCTCAGAGGAACTTGCGGCTGATATCCCAAAATTTTCTGAGCTTTAGATATATCCGCCGCCGTGTGGCGTGCATCTCCCATTGCTTTTTCTATGTGGTTTTTCTTAATAGGTTTGCCGACAATTTCTGCCATTGTGTCTAAAACTTCTGTTAAAACTACCCTGCTACCACCACCAATGTTAAAAATTTCGCCTACTGCTGCTGGTACGGTAGCAGCGACTAAATTTGCTGCTATGACATCACTAACATAAGTAAAGTCTCGAGTTTGCTGTCCATCACCATAAATAGGAATTGCTTCATCTTGCAAAACAGCTTTGAAAAATTTATGAAATGCCATATCTGGGCGCTGTCTGGTTCCATAAACTGTGAAATAACGTAGTGAAACAATTGGCACACCAAAGTTTTTTTGATATAGTCCACACAAACGCTCTGCTGCTAACTTAGTAATGCCATAAGGCGAAACAGGATGAGGAAAAATACTTTCGTCGGTAGGTAAAGTTTCTGCATCACCATAGACGCTAGAAGTTGAAGCAAATACCAATCTTTTGAGGTTTTTAGCATTCTTTGCTGCTTCTAATAAAACTTGTGTGGCGTTAATATTACGTTCAGTATAAGCGCGAAAACTTTGACCCCAACTAGCCCTTACCCCTGCTTGTGCTGCCTGATGGTAAATAATTTTTACATCTTGGAGTAATGTTGTCCAATCTAAAAATTGAATATTCCCTTCAATCAATGTAAAGTTAGAGTAGCTGTTTAAATAAGCAATATTCTTACGTTTGAACATCGGATCGTAGTAATCATTAAATTCATCAATACCGATTATTTCTTCTCCTTGTTTTAAAAGTGTTTCGACAAGGTGAGAACCAATAAATCCTGCTGCTCCTGTAACAATAACTTTAGCCATTCCCTAATTTACCTATTTTCTTGATATTTCCCTGACTGCAATATTCATGCTAAATTCTGTACGAAGCCGCAGATAGCACAGCGGTAGCGAGTCCGCGATCATCTGAACTCTTGGTGAAACACGACACTAAAGCTCAAATTTAGTAGTTTACAATTAGTGGCGGTTTTTTCTCCCACTAATTGATCCCGATTTCTGAATTTTAACGAATGTATTATTTTTAATTAAGCACCTGGACAGAATTAATTACACAAATTTTTGACTGTAACCTGTCCCCTATATCCACCGATGATCTTAATTATGTCCGACTACTTATTCTCCTCTGCCTCATCAAGGACTTGCATCTGTACCTAAATTAGTGAAAAATTGATCCGCGAGTAGCCTTAGTACGGCGTGGTGCAAGAGTTAGGAAGATTAAGTCTTTTGACTTTTGACTTTTGACTTCCTAGGGTATTCTCGTGTCACAAGGGACGCAAGAGGAAATCAGTGAAAGTTTTAGTTGTAGGTAACGGGGGGCGTGAACACGCTCTAGCATGGAAATTATTGCAATCCCAGCAAATTGAGCAAGTTATCTGTGTGCCGGGGAATGGCGGCACAGCCAGCATGGTAGGTTGCCAAAATTTGCCCTTGGAAGTCGATGACTTTGAGCGCATGAGCCAATACGCACTAGCACAAGGTATTTCGCTGGTGGTTGTCGGGCCAGAAGTCCCTCTGGCGAAGGGAATTACAGATTACTTGCAAGCTAAGGGACTGATGGTATTTGGCCCTATCAAAGCTGGAGCGCAAATTGAAGCCAGCAAGGCTTGGGCAAAGTCCCTGATGCAGGAAGCAGGAATTCCTACTGCTAAGGCTGCGGTATTTACTGAGGCAGCAGCAGCTAAATCTTATGTGAAAGCTCAGGGTGCGCCGATAGTTGTGAAAGCTGATGGCTTGGCAGCAGGGAAAGGTGTAACAGTAGCTACTACAAGGGAACAGGCAGAAAGCGCCATTGATGCCATTTTCCAAGGGCAGTTTGGTAGTGCTGGTGAGTTTGTCGTCATTGAAGACTGTTTAATTGGACAAGAGGTATCGGTTTTAGCCTTGACTGATGGGTTAACAATTCGCGCACTGCTGCCCGCTCAAGACCATAAACGGGTTGGAGAAGGCGATACTGGTGAAAATACTGGGGGGATGGGAGCATATGCACCAACGCCGATCGCCACAACAGAATTAATGGCACGCGTGCAAACAGAGGTGTTAGAAAAAGCGATCGCTACTCTCCGCAACAAAGGCATAGACTACCGTGGTGTACTTTACGCTGGTTTGATGATTACACCCGATGGCGATTTTAAGGTGTTGGAATTTAACTGTCGTTTTGGTGATCCCGAAACTCAGGTGATTTTACCCTTGTTGGCAACTCCCTTAGAAGAGTTACTTCTGGCTTGTGTAGAACAGCGTTTAGGAGAAATGCCCCCCATCGCTTGGCACAGTGGCGCAGCAGCTACTGTAGTGGCGGCCTCTGATGGTTATCCTGGGGATTATGCCAAAGGTAAGGTGATTACTGGCATTGGCGAGGCACAAGCCGCGGGAGTTACCGTATTCCATGCCGGCACAAAATTGAATGAGCAACAGCAAATCGTGACTGATGGGGGGCGCGTGTTAAATATTACTGGCACAGGCGAAAATTTTCAGCAAGCGATCGCTCAAGCCTACACAGGTCTGCAATTCATTCAGTTTGAAGGAATATATTATAGGAGAGACATCGGTCATCGAGTGCTGACCGAAGGATGAAGCATCAAGTCTAAAGTGTGAAATTTGATTTTTCATACTTGAGACTTCAACCTTTATCCCTATCTCTATCATTTTGATCAAATTAACTGTTAATTTTTTAGTTGTTGGGGTTTATCACAAAAACTACTAACAACTCTATAAAAAATGCTGGCTCTGTTAAAGACAATCCGAGAAGCGATCGCCAATTGGTGGTCAGATTTCACCCTCCAAACTAAGCTTTTAGCTGTTGCCACTTTAGTGGTTTCTTTGGTAATGAGTGGTCTGACCTTTTGGGCTGTAAATACAATTCAGCAGGATGCGCGTCTGAATGACACCCGCTTCGGCCGCGACTTGGGACTGCTGCTTGCTGCCAACGTTACCCCCCTCATTGCGGAAAATAATCTCACTGAAGTAGCCCAATTTTCCCAAAGATTTTACAGCAGTACTTCTAGCGTGAGGTATATGCTCTACGCTGATGACACTGGCAAAATCTTTTTTGGAATTCCGTTTTGGGAACCAGAAGTAGAGAATTCACTCACGATTGAGCGGCGGATACAACTGCCAGAAGATTATCCTGGTGACGACGATAAGCCAATGGTACGGCAACACATGACCCCAGATGGAGCTGTCACCGATGTGTTTGTACCGCTCATCGTCAATCAAAAATATCTGGGTGTTTTGGCTATTGGGATCAATCCCAACCAAACCGCAGTTATCTCCACTAATTTCACCCGTGATGTCACCATTGCCGTATTTATCACAATTTGGGTAATGGTAATTTTGGCGGGTGTAATTAATGCTTTAACCATCACCAAGCCAATTAAGGAATTGCTTGTCGGAGTAAAACAAATCGCCACAGGCAATTTCAAGCAGCGGATCGACTTACCCCTAGGCGGTGAACTAGGAGAGTTAATTCTCAGTTTTAATGAAATGGCAGAGCGCCTAGAGCGCTATGAAGAACAAAATATTGAAGAACTAACCGCAGAAAAAGCCAAACTAGAAACCTTAGTTTCAACTATTGCTGATGGTGCTGTGTTGATTGATAACAACATGCAGGTGATTTTAGTTAACCCCACAGCACGAAGGATTTTTGGCTGGGAAGGTAATGATGTCGTGGGTAGTAATGTGTTACATCAATTACCCTCACAAATACAAATGGAAATCACTCGTCCCTTGTACGAAATGGCAGCAGGTGAATGCGAAAGTGCCGAGTTTCGCATTCATCTCAACCAACCAGCTAAACGTACCATCCGAATTCTATTGACTACAGTACTCAACCTCCAACGCGAGAGTATTAAAGGAATTGCGATTACTGTACAAGATATTACGCGAGAAGTAGAACTCAACGAAGCCAAGAGCCAATTTATTAGCAACGTTTCTCATGAACTGCGGACACCATTATTTAATATCAAATCTTTTATTGAAACTTTGCATGACTACGGCGAAGACTTGAGTATAGAACAGCGCCAAGATTTTCTCAAAACTGTTAACCATGAAACCGATCGCCTAACTCGCTTAGTTAATGATGTTTTAGATTTGTCTAAGTTAGAATCAGGTCGTAGTTACAACTTTGATGGTGTAGACCTCGCCCAAGCTATTGAACAAACACTGCGAACTTACCAACTCAATGCTAAAGATAAGGGCATTGAACTCATTCAAGAAGTTGACCCTAATTTACCCCTCGTTATGGGTAATTATGATTTGTTGTTGCAAGTCTTAGCTAATTTGGTGGGAAATGCTCTGAAATTTACCAAAGCAGGCGGTAAAGTCGCTATCCGCACCTACCAGTTAGATCCCAAGCCGCGCTCTCACAATCAGTCTCCGCGAGTGCGCGTGGAAGTATCTGATACAGGCATTGGTATCGGCTCAGAAGACCAACAGGCAATTTTTGACCGCTTCTTCCGTGTTGAAAACCGAGTTCATACCCTAGAAGGTACTGGTTTGGGTTTATCAATTGTCAGAAATATTGTCGAAAGGCATGGTAGTAAAGTTCAATTGGTAAGTAAAATCGGCATAGGTACAACTTTTTGGTTTGATCTAGCTTTATTTGATTAATAAGCATATTTCAGTTCGATTATGAATTATTCTGAGTCTGGGAAATTTCTAGACTCTTTAGATACTGTAATTCATCATCTTGAGTCACACCTTCACGGCGAAATTCCGGTTGATAATCAACTATTGCACTCTTTGGTGTTTTGTGCATTACTACAACGCATCATTACCTGTTTAGCACTATCAATGTGCGAAACCCTCATAATATAGGGATTGAATTGAGATAACTAAAGTTGGCAAAAATTAAAATTCCCAAAACTTGGTCGTTTTGGGTTGTATAAACTGATTTAAGTGTTTATTTCAGCAAAGGTAAACCCAGAGTTTCTCTCTGTTCTACATATAGTTGTGCAACTCTCCGTGCCAAATGGCGAATCCTGGCAATGTAGCGAGTTCTTTCCGTAACAGAAATTACGCCTCTGGCATCCAGTAAATTAAACGTGTGCGAACACTTCATTACATAGTCTAAGCTTGGTAAAACTAATCCTCGCTCTGTCAATTTGGTCGCTTCCTGCTCATACAAGTTAAACAGTGTTAGCAGTAACTCAGGATTCGATGCTTCAAAGTTATAGGTACTCTGCTCAATCTCGTTTTGCAGAAAAACATCTCCATAGGTAATGTTGTCTGTCCACTGAATCTGAGTAAATGCTTCCACTTGCTGGAGATACATCGTTAATCGCTCTAACCCGTATGTAATCTCAATCGATACCGGACGGCAATCTATTCCTCCACATTGTTGGAAGTAAGTAAATTGAGTAATTTCCATCCCATCTAACCATACTTCCCAACCAGTACCCCAAGCACCGACTGTCGCATCTTCCCAGTTATCTTCGACAAACCGAATATCATGCTCTTCAGGATGAATGCCCAAAGCCCTTAAAGAATTCAGATAAATTTCTTGAATATTATCCGGTGATGGCTTAATCAGAACTTGGTACTGGTAATAATGTTGGAAACGATTGGGGTTTTCACCGTAGCGCCCATCTGTAGGACGACGACATGGTTCAACATAGGCAACAGCCCACGGTTCCGGCCCCAATGCTCTTAAAAATGTATGAGGATTTTTAGTACCCGCCCCCTTTTCTATGTCGTAAGGTTGACCAATCAAACAACCGCGATCGCTCCAAAACTGATACAGTGTGGCTATTACAGACTGAAAATTCACGCTCTACCCTTCCTCTCTCAGTACAGTGCATCCACTATTGTGGACTAGAAAGGGAGTGTATAGGGAGATGAGAGGGGATAAAAAAAGTTAAAAAAAAGGTTGACACGCTCAAAGAAGATAGATATATTAGATAAGTGCCTGAGAGACGAGCGCTGCAAAGCGGAGTCCGAGGGAGCCGAACCTTGAAAATATTATAG
>NZ_JADEXZ010000061.1 GCF_015206815.1 Fortiea sp. LEGE XX443 | reverse complement strand
ACCAAAAAAAATCCCCCAGCCAGTGTTAGCCAGCCAGGGGAGTTAGTTATCAGGGTGCATCTACCAATTAATTGTTCTACAATCAAACAGCATCTCCCGGAACTATTTGCATCGGGTAGCTTTTATCTACCAAAAAAAATCCCCCAGCCAGTGTTAGCCAGCCAGGGGAGTTAGTTATCAGGGTGCATCTACCAATTAATTGTTCTACAATCAAACAGCATCTCCCGGAACTATTTGCATCGGGTAGCTTTTATCAATTTTTATAAAAACAAAAACATATCTGTAGCACTAAATATTTTTTTGTAGAGAGGTAGCATTGCTACCTCTGTGCTGTTTATGCAGTTGATAGCTGAGTTTGCTGCGGCTATCAACCGCAGTCGGGATAAAATCAAAAATTCAAGGGTTATGGATAGCATAACAGCCAAGTACAACCCAAGCAGACGCAAACGACATTTTCTGAGTATTATTTCCTTCACAAAAAGTCACAATTCGGTAGAATTGGTTAAAGCAATCTCTGCTCTTGTGAAATAAAGGTCTCAGCAAACCCATGCAACTGAAACTCAGTGCATCTCGACTACCCTTCGCTCCCCTATTGTTAATTGCTCCCTTTTTCCTATGGGGAACAGCAATGGTCGCCATGAAAGGAGTGATACCCAATACCACACCACTATTCATGGCGGGTGTGCGCTTGCTACCAGCGGGAGTGTTAATTTTGGTCGCCACCGCACTGATGGGTAGATCCCAGCCGCAGGGATGGAAAGCATGGTTATGGATTACCTTATTTGCCTTGGTAGATGGGACATTATTCCAAGGCTTTTTAGCAGAGGGGTTAGTGAGAACCAGTGCTGGACTAGGGTCAGTGATGATTGACTCGCAACCCTTAGCAGTGGCGTTGCTATCGCTGTGGCTATTTCAGGAACACATTGGTTTTTGGGGATGGTTAGGACTTGGTTTAGGAGTCACAGGTATTAGCTTAATTGGTTTACCGGATGAGTGGATTTTTCATTTGCTCGGTACACAAGGAAATATCACAATGGGTAACTGGCAGGATTTATTTGCCAGTGGTGAATGGTTAATGCTGTTAGCAGCACTGTCGATGGCAATAGGGACGGTATTGATTAGATTTGTGACACGGTATGCTGATCCTGTAAGTGCGACCGGATGGCACATGATTATCGGTGGTTTACCATTATGGGGAATTTCCGCATTTACAGAATCTCAGCAATGGCAGAATATTGTGACACCTGATTGGTTAGCTTTAGGATATGCCACAGTATTTGGTAGTGCGATCGCTTACGGTTTGTTTTTCTATTTTGCTTCTAGTGGTAGTCTGACTAGTCTCAGTTCCTTAACCTTCCTCACACCAGTATTTGCCCTACTCTTTGGTAATCTCTTCCTCTCAGAAATTCTCAGTCCGTTGCAGTGGACAGGTGTGGGATTGACATTAATCAGCATTTATCTAATTAATCAACGTGATACCTTAGGTGGAAAAAACCAACCGCTAAATCTTGTAGAAAAAACCGCTACACAGGAGCCACCAGTTTTAGAAGTATCTGCTAAGAAGCTCAATTCTGTACCAATACAGTTAAGAGAGTCTGATACAGAAACTGTACCCTAACTAGTAGTCCGTCAAGAACTAATTGATGGATAGAGGCGCTTCAATTGAATCCAAGCATCTTCAAACGATTATCTGTTGTTGTAACTGGCTACAGCTGCTCTGAGATTACCTTGATGTTCTGATAAAAGCTGATCGCCTTCTTGTTTTTCTAAACCAGTCCAATGCATCAATAAAGCCAGCTTCACCCATTTACCACTACGTTCTAGGAGTAAACCCGCAGTTTCTCGACTTAAGCCTGTGAGGTCTTGAAGAATTCGCAAAGCGCGATCGCGGAGTTTTTGATTAGTTACCGCTACATCCACCATGCGATTGCCATAAACTTTGCCCAGCTGCACCATCACGCCGGTGGAAAGAATATTTAAAGTCAGCTTTGTAGCTGTGCCAGCTTTTAACCGAGTTGAACCAGCTAACACCTCTGGCCCAGTTAACAAGCGAATATCAATATCAACATCGATGCTAACTTGTTCGGCAGGAACACAGGCAATAAATATAGTTATGGCTCCCCGTTGACGGGCGGCGTTCAGCGCCCCGTGAACAAAAGGTGTTGTCCCACCAGCCGTGATACCAACTACTACATCTAATTGTGTAATCTGTCGTTGAGCGATCGCCGCCTCTCCATCTTCGGTGCGGTCTTCTAAGTCCTCAGAACTACGTACCAGTGCGCCAGCACCACCAGCAATTATTCCCTGCACTAATTCTGGTGGTGTACAAAAAGTCGGGGGACACTCAGCCGCATCTAATACACCTAACCTACCACTTGTTCCCGCACCCACATAAAATAAGCGTCCGCCTTGGTGTAAACGCTCTGCTGTGCGCTCAATTGCTTGGGCTATCTGAATTTTAGCCGCAGCTACGGCCGTTACTGCTTTTTGGTCTTCACTATTAAAAAGTTCTACTAATTCCAAACAACTGAGTTGATCTAAGTTGAGACTGTGAGGATTTACCTGCTCAGTTAAAAGATGCCCACGTTCCTGCAAATCTGCCATTTTTTCGGTTTCCTGTGTCATTTTTATTTGTCATTAGTCATTAGTCAGTTACCAATGACTAATGATTGATTACAATAATCCTTCTAGTTTGCGGCGAATATTTTCGAGTTCAGAGTCAGAAAATTCTGTTTCTGCGGCTAGTGGAACTTGTTCAGTGTCGAATGCACTCTCATCAGTATCTTCATTTTCGGCATCAATTTGCCAGTCAGTTTCTTCTACGTTAAGTTCTGGGGGAAGAATTAAATCGCTATTTTCGGGAATGATTTCCCAGTCGTAACCAGCACTTTCGCAAAATTCCTTAATTTCTTCAGAATCGATCGCTTCGATTGTCGGTGTGGGGAAATCCTGAGCTTCTAACATCAGGGCAAAGCGGAGAGCATCATCTTCTGATTCAAACATGAGAATTTTATTGCGATCGCCAACTCGAACCGTGTGAATCCCTTCATTCTCTGTATGAGCATTAAAAATTAAAACAAATATACGCATTGGTGTAATCATCTATCCTTTTACTTAAATTTTTCTTCCTAGTTGCCTCATGGGGAAAGTCGCGGCAACAAACAATATAAAATTGTTGAAGCACAGGGCATGGGTTGTCGATGCTCTTGGTGAAATTATCTAATTTTTTCACAGTCAATTATCTACTTTCTCAATTGTCATCTACCTATTGCCATTCTCATGAAGACCATAAACAGGAATTTTTGGTCAAATTCTGGAAAAATATACAGGCTTTTACGTTTATTTTTGTATTTTCTGCTAAGTCTGTTGTGTGTTCTCGGTTCGCCTGTATTAGCAGTTTTACCTCATAATATCTACTCTTCATCTTCATTGACGAACGCAACTATTACTGCTTCACCCTTACAACAAGGCAAGATACTTTATGATGCGGGACGCTTTGCTGAAGCAGTGCAAGTACTACAACAAGCAGCACAAGAATACAAGCAAAAAGAAGATAATTTAAGACTAGCTACCACCCTCAGTAATTTATCTCTTGCTTACCAGCAACTAGGCGAATTGACAGAGGCAGAGCAAGCAATTACTGAGAGCTTGAAATTGTTTGAAGGCAGCCAAAATCAGCAAGTATTGGCACAATCCCTAGAAATTCAAGGTAGTCTGCAACTGGCAATGGGGAAAGCAGAGGTAGCTTTAATAACTTGGCAGCAAGCAGGAAAAATTTATCAGCAAGCCAAAAATTATAGTGGTGTGGTGCGATCGCAAATCAATCAAGCGCAAGCATGGCGGACTCAAGGCTTTTATCGTCGTGCGGTAAAAATGCTAGAAACAGTGAATCAACAGTTGCAATCGCAACCAGATTCTCTAGAAAAAGCTGTAGGGTTGCGATCGCTGGGTAATGCGTTGTTAATATCGGGAAATCTACAACAATCCCACGAAGTTCTAGAACAGAGTCTGGCGATTGCTCAACGCTTAAAATCTCATCATGATATGGCAGCTAGTTTTTTTAGTCTGGGAAATAATGCACGCAAACAGCAGCGTACATCAGAAGCGATCGCTAATTATCAACAAGCTATCAAACTATCAGCCTCACCTTTAGCAAAAATCAAAGCAACACTCAATCACCTCAGCCTACTGATTGAAAGTCAACAATTAGCAGAGGTGGAAGCTTTATTACCTTCTATTCAATCCCAACTTAACCAACTCCCCTCTAGTCGCGCTGCTATTTATGCCCAGATTAATTACGCCCAAAGCTTGATCAAACTGGGTAGTGACAGTAGAGAAAAAAAATTCTCCCAGTCTCCAGCCACTAATCGTTTACAAATTGCTCAGATTCTCGCTGATACCGTCAAACAATCTCACAGTTTAGGCGATCGCCGTGCCGAAGCCAATGCACTTTTGAGCTTGGGTTATTTGTACGAACAGACTCAACAATGGTCGGAAGCTAAAAGCCTGACTCAGCAGGGATTAATATTAGCACAGGCAACTACTACACCAGATATTGCTTATCGCTTGCAGTGGCAGTTAGGCAGATTGCTGTGGCGACAAAAAGATTTTACAGGAGCGATCGCTGCTTATGATGGGGCTGTGGAAACTATTAAGTCTCTCCGTAGTGACTTAGCAACAATTAATCAAGACATACAATTTAACTTTCGGGATAGTGTTGAACCGATTTATCGCCAGTCAGTAGAATTACTATTGCAATCTCAAGGCGAAAAATCAGATGGCAAAATCTTAGATAAAACACGTCAGCGAATCGAAGCACTACAACTAGCAGAATTAGATAACTTCTTCCAAGAAGCTTGTTTAGAAGGTAAAAACGTTCTCCTTGATCAAGTTGTGGACAAAGATAACCCTAATGCTGCTATTTTTTATCCGATAATTCTCCCTACACAACTTCAGGTAATTGTCAAGTTACCTGGTCAACATCTTAAGCATTACAGCACAAATATTACCCCACCGGAAGTAGAAAAAGTTGTTGCAAATCTGAGAAAAGTTTTAGTGAATCCCACTGCTACTAGAGCCGTCAAAACCCAATCACAAACGGTTTATAACTGGCTGCTCAAACCTATTGAGTCAGAGTTATCAGCCAAGAAGGTTGATACTCTTGTATTTGTACTGGATGGCGTATTACGTAATATCCCCGTCGCATCCCTCTATGATGGTCAACAATATCTGATTGAGAAATATGCGATCGCTTTAAGTGCTGGTTTACAATTGCAAAATCCCAAACCTTTGTTACAACAGCAACTTAAAGCCTTATTTGCGGGATTAACTCAACCGCCACCAGACTTTTCTCACTTTGGGTTATTGCCTGCTATTAAGTCAGAAATTGATTTTATTACCAGTGCTGGAGTTACCACAACCAATCTGTTAGATCAGCAATTCACCAGCAAAGCACTGGAAAAAGAAGTCAACTCCGTTCCTTTCAATGTGGTACATTTAGCCACTCACGGTCAGTTTAGTTCCAATGCTGATCAAACCTTCATTTTAGCCGCCGATGGCCCAATTAATGTCAAGCAATTTGACAGCCTACTCCGCAGTCGGGATGAAACTCAAGCACAGGCTGTAGAACTCCTAGTGTTGAGCGCCTGTCAAACAGCAGCAGGGGACAACCGCGCCGCTTTGGGACTTGCAGGCGCAGCAATTAGAGCTGGAGCGCGTAGTACTCTGGCTTCTCTATGGCAAATTGATGATGAATCGACGGCTTTATTTATTGGCGACTTCTATCGAGAACTTAAAAAAGGCAACATCAGCAAAGCTCAAGCTCTCCGTCATGCTCAACTAGAAATATTAAAACACCCCAATTACACAGCACCCAGTTTTTGGTCTGCTTATGTATTGATTGGGAATTGGTTGTAATGAATACGTTAAACATTAGAGACTATAACAAGTTCATGCGATCGCATTAAAATAAAACCAAAGTTCAATAGCTGGGGTAACAATGGAAGTTTTACAACTAACGACAACCGTTCATGCGTCTGGACATTTACATCTTGACATCCCAACACAACTATCGCCTGGACAGGTGAATATTGTAATTGTTCTGAGTCCAGTTACATCGGACAGCACACAAAAATCTAATTATGATTTTTCTGATATTGCAGGGAAATTAGTTTGGCAGGGAGATACACTTGCAATGCAAAGAGTGTTGCGAGATGAGTGGTAGTCGCTACTTGTTAGATACTAATGCGATCGTCACACTGCTGCAAGGTAATTTGCAGTTGCTACAATTGTTACAAAATGCTGATTGGATAGGAATTTCGATTGTTAGTCAAATTGAATTTCTTGCATTCTCTGGATTGAGTCAAAGTGATATTCAAGTTTTTCAGCAATTTATCTAACGAGTTGAAGTTGTGAGTTTAATGGCTGGTGATACAGCATTGATTCAGCAAATTATCCAACTTCGTCAGCAATATCGTCTCAAACTACCAGATACAATTATCGCAGCAATGGCGCTTCAGGCAACTGCAAAGCTAGTAACTGCGGATCAGGAATTTGCAAAAGTATCAATATTAACAGTTATTAGTTGCTAGTGCTTGCTTCCCTAGATTTCCAACTTACCTTATAGCCAGTTTGATACCTCCATTGATTTTCAAAAGGGTCAGCAAAATGATCTGGTATAGCAGTAGCCAAGGCAGTTAGGACATCGGCCAATAATAAAACTCATGCACTAAAAGACTTTTAACCCTGTCACATGCTATACTATATCGCTACAAATATCTCTTGTGCGCTTCCACTGACCCCTGACAAAAAAAGAGGTCTCTTTTGACCTCTTGGGAACTCCCTACAGTAAAGTTCTATTTGTATATAAGAACTAAAGCAGACCAGCGTTAGTACCTTGCTTACCAGTCGCCAGTTCCACTTTAACGATTTTGCCACCCATTTTTTGAATACGTTGCTGTTCACGGAACCAGTTGTCGTAAGGAACCAGTTTGGTGAAATAGGTGTTTTGTAGTTCGCGTTGAGTACGAATCCGGGTTTGGCTAGGAACACAAGCAGTAATTTTAAATAACCGCGCCATGTGTGGAATCTCCTGTGGTGAGTGTGAAAACTTTTTTATCTCAAAATGAAGCGGGAGTATATTTTTTAGACAAATCTTTAATTAATCTCTCAAAGGCTGGAAATCAAACATCAATACTAGACCACTAACACTCATCGTGATTTATGCAATTAAGATAAGCGACAAAACGTTCTAGCACTCACGCTTGATTTCCAGACCTTAATAAAGCCGCACCTAATTAATTAGATGCACACTAGTTTTTAGCTTAAGCCAGAGGAGATATAGTCTAGGTAAACGCCCATTTCTTTACCAGCATCAGGGCCAACCAAGCTAGCAGTTACTTCTTTGATAGCTTGGATAGCTTGTACTGTAGCACCAACTGGTACACCTAAAGAGTTGTAGGTTTCTTTCAAACCATTCAATACGCGCTCATCCAGGATGGAAGGATCGCCAGCCAGCATAGCATAGGTAGCATAGCGGAGGTAGTAATCCAAGTCGCGGATACAAGCAGCGTAACGACGGGTGGTGTACATGTTACCACCGGGACGGGTGATGTCAGAGTACAACAGAGACTTAGCAACAGCTTCTTTAACGATCGCTGCTGCGTTAGCACTGATGGTGGTAGCTGCACGAACGCGCAGTTCACCGGTGGAGAAGTAACCTTTGAGCTTTTCTAGAGCAGCGGTGTCGAGGTACTTACCTTGAACGTCTGAAGAGTTAATGACAGAGGTAATTGCGTCTTGCATGTTGTTATTTCCTTATTTCCAACCGTATTGCAACAGTTTGTGTCAGCAGGGAGAAAACCTCAACCTACTGCATTGCACCAACTAGGTAGTCGAAGTAGGCGCTAGCTTCAGAAGCATCTTCAGCAGACAGCAAGGAAGCAGCAACGTTCTTCATCGCAGCAACACCACCAGCAACAGCATCGATGGGAGTGCCGAGGGATTTGTACATTTCACGAACGCCAACTACACCGATTTCTTCGATGGGGGTAACATCACCAGAAACTACTCCGTAGGTGATTAGGCGGAGGTAGTAATCTAGGTCACGCAGACAGGTAGCTGTCATTTCTTGACCGTAAGCGTTACCGCCAGGAGATACGACATCAGGGCGCTTTTGGAACAATTGGTCGCCAGCTTGCTTAACAATGCGCTCACGGTTGTCGGTCAAAACTTGAGCGATGCGGAGGCGACGTTCGCCAGTGGTAACAAAGCTCTTGATCCGATCCAGTTCGCCGGGGCTAAGGTAGCGAGCTTCTGCATCAGCATTCACGATGGACTTCGTGACGATACTCATTAATGGATTCCTCCAGTACTAATGAAACCAGAATATGAAACTGGTGCGGTTTTAATTTTGGTTGAGTGTAGCTACGTCTTCTCGTTGTTTTTTAGATACAACAGTTGAGTAGCTGCTGTAGCTAATACTTTACGATGTTGCTGGTGTCAATTTCAACTACACGAGCTTTTAAACTTAGCTACCTTCCGCAAAATATTCTCCGGCATTCTGTTGAGCATTTATGACTGTTCTTAACAGTTTGTAATATTCATTTTCAGATTTATAACTAAATTGGCAATCTGAAAGGGGTATTACAAATGGTCAATAGTCAAGAGTGTGAACTTTTTGACTATTGACCATTGACTATTGGCTAAGTGTTAGCGATCGCTTGGACGACCGGTTAACACAGCAGGCGATAGACTAGACCAAGATTGTTTCACAAGGTCAGCCGCCGCCTGTACACTACCGAGATAGTTACCCGCTGGTAAAGATGGGAAGCGTGGGTATGGAACCACATCCTCACCAAAGTAGCGAGCATATTCTGGACTATCGATAATTGCTTCGACAGCAGCTCTTAATCCGCTATCAGCCAACAGCTTGTTATACTGGCGGATTTCGCCCTGAGTGGCTGGTGCGCGACCCAATAGGTGACGGAATAGGTATTCAATCACTTTGGTGTTGGGATAAGGCGTATAGAAGCGTTTGCGATAGATTTCCGAACTAGCTAGTTCGCGGACAAACTCGCGGACTGAGATTTCCCCGTTCCGCAATTTGCTATCGAGGTTGCTACGGCGGTAATCATCGGGAACCTGACCGCTAAATACATCCAAGACCTGACAGTAAGCAGCGTTAATTACTAGCTGTCTTTCTGTTTGGCTGCTACCATCAGTTAGGCGGTAGATCCGAGCCGGTTTACGACGGCTAGTACCGACACCAACTTCTACAGATTGACCACGACCATCGTTATAGGAACGACCCAACTCGATAAATAGCGGCTTGCTCTTATCGATTTGACGCGCTTGGAAAGCCAAATCAGCGATCGCTTTTGCTAAAATTGGCGTATTAACAGACTCGATTCGCGCTTTGACTGGCTTAAAGCTAGGTACAACCACATCCTCATTTTGTTTGGTGAGTTGGTTGTAAAGCTTCTCTGTATTGGGGAAGTTTGCCGCAGGTAGGGTTGGGAAGCGACGGTAAGGTACTGTATCTTCACCAAATACTTGGCTATACTCTGCACTGTTCAACAAAGCAGCAATAAACGCACGCAGACCTTGAGTAGCCAAAATCTGGTTATACTTGCGGATTTCTGCCTGGTCGATGGGTGCGCGTCCCAAGAAGTGCTTAGTTCCCAACTCAATTACTTTGGTGTTGGGATAGGGTGTATAGAATTCTTTCCGGTAAAGGTTTGAGTAACCCAGACCTTCAATAAATTCCTTAACGCTAATTTCACCGTTACTTAGCTTACTTTGCAGTACGGTAAATTCGTTTTTAATGATGTAAGGTGCAACATCGCGCTCAAAAATCTGGCGGTAGGCAGCACTAACTACAGTTTGCACTGCAACTTTGTCAAGAGTATTGGCTACCAGTTTGAAGACTTTGGTTTGTTCGCGCTGCTTGGTGACACCTTGATTAACCCGGAATTGGATATCAGGTTCTGTGCGATTTTGGCTAACTGCACCCAATTCCACAAAGCGTGGTGTTTCTTGCTTCTCAACTTTTGTCGCTACCACATCTTCCCGGATGCTACCCACGCGCAGTTGTCGCATGGCCACACCACCAGGAGTCAAATAACGCTCGTAAGGAACAGTATCTTCACCAAATGCTTCGCTATACTCCACGCTGTCAAGGATGGCATCAACCACCGCGTAAAAGCCTTTCTTAGAAGCAAGATCAAAGTACTTGTTATTTTCTTGACGACCGTAGGTAGGACGACCTAACAAGCGACGGTGAATGTATTCGATCGCTTTACAAACATACAGCGATGTCCAGTACATCTTGCGGAATAAATCCGACTTAGCCAAAGCCCGCACAAATTCCCGGACTGTAATTTCGCCGTTTTCCAGCTTGATTTCCTGCACCTTCAGCCGTTGACCTTCGTAAACGTCACGACCAAAAACTTGCAAGTAAATTGCTCTAATTACTGCTTGTGTAGAGCTTTCGGAGAACTTGACGCTCACACCCTTGGGTGCTTTTTTGCCAATAGTGCCTGGGAGTTGATCTAACTTGAACACCTTAGGCCCAAGAGTACCAGGGGCTACACCCCGCGCTTTAGGATTACTCAATTGGTTATTGATACCAGGCCCTTGGTGAATTAAGATCCGTCTGGTATCTTTACCAAATGGAGCCGGACGACTGCTGGGGTTACGAGTTTCTTTCGGGAAAATCGCTCCAAATTGAATTTCCAAGGGGTCGTTTCCAGAACCATAGGGGTGCTGGTCTGGTAATGGCTGTTCGTAAGCGGCGAATGTGGTAATGAATTGAGGTACTTTGCGGAAAGGCGCACTGTAGTTAAACAGGTCTTGCTGCGGCCCCCAGTTACGACATTCTTGAGCTTCTTGACCTAAACCGCGGATATAAGGTACTGTCTCTTCACCAAAGTAATCGGAGTATTCGTCAGAATCTACCAAAGCATCTACTAAGGCAGACAGACCACCCTTGGAAATAATCGAGAAGTATTTTTGTACTTCTTCACGGCTGCTTGGCCCCCGCCCTAAAATGTGACGGAAAGCTAGTTCAATAACTCGGCTGTTAATAAAAGGCTGGTAAAACTGTTTTTGGTAAAGAGGAGATTTTGCCAGACGACGCACAAACTCCTTCATGGAGATGTCGCCATTCTTGACCTTAGATTCTAGGTCAGAAATCGACAAGCTGTAAGCACGGGTAATATCGCGCTCAAATATTTGCCGATATGCTGCTTTAATTACCTCAGTTTTTTCGCTGGCTGACAACCCAGTTTTCATGACAAACTTGGGTCGCCGTTCTGCGGCATTAAAGTAAATCTGGGGTAGTTGTAAACCTTGTTGGTCGCTAGAAGGGCGTTGACGTAGTTTGGTCGAAGGTGTAGGTGCGTTGAACTCTGTTAACAGCACATCCATGTACTGAGACACAATATCTGTAGCCTCAGCATCTTTGCGGAAGTAGGACAGCGATGCTGCCTTGATTTCCTGCAAAGCTACGATAGTTGCTTCGCCAGAGCAAGCATTTTCAATGATTTCCCGCAAACCCCGGGTATTCACAGAAATAATGTTGGGGTCGCCAGCCACGATCGCATAGGTAGCATAGCGCAAGAACCAAGACAAGTCCCGCAAGCTCTTGCCCATGTTACCGGGGCCGTAACGAGCTACGTTAATTGGTCTAAAGCCTGGAGGTGTTGGGCCGCTGGGGGAGGTGTTGAAGATAGAGCGCAAGTTTTCTAAAAACCCACCACGACTTTCAACGTAGGTAACGGTTCCTAGTTTCATGCCTTCTCTGACATCTCCACCAGAGCCAACAGCAGCACCAGCCATCGCCAATTCTTGTTCTTGGGGCTTTTCTAAGAAAGCCATTGGTGAACCACCAACAAAAATTCGGTTAGCCGCACGAGATACGATAATCTCGGAATTTTCGGTGAGAATCTGGGCAATTTCTAAACGTTTTGCACCAGATGCAAAATAGCTTGCCAGTTCATTTAATTCACCGGTTCCCAAAAAACGGTCTTGCTGCTCCGCTTGGGAAATGGTTGACACAGCTAGGGTTTGATATAGTTGCGGACGCGCAACTGAGCTTCCACCACTCGCCTTAACACTCATCGGATTTGTAAAACTCCCATCATAATCGTTTATGTGTTAAGTCTGGGTCTCTTTGATGCTTGACACATCGGTGTGTTCATGCCCTCAGAGTACCGCTTTCAAAACTGTCAGTAAAATTAACCCAGTCAGCTTTTAGATTAGAACGTTTTGCGTTTTTCCTGGTAATTTATTAAGAAGTGTGTAGATTCTGTAGCTTCACTCCAGCAATTCTCAGAATAATTTCTCCTATTGACATGAGACAAAATCTAAGTTTTGTATCTGAAAGTTAAAAACTTTACAAAAATATTTTACTTGAGCCTCAACTCAAATTTTATTTAGCCACGACAAAAGTATACAAATTTTAGCCTTCAGTCCGACGATCGCCGTGAGGGGCTGCTAAATACAAAAGGGCGTAGTTCGTAATACTTCGGCTACGCTCAGTACAAGTTCGTAATTCGTAATTAAGAAACTCTGGTTTTGTCTGGGTTGTGGGATTTGAATGCGTTGCCTAATTTTAGAGAATTAGTATAACCTATTACCTATCACCTGTAACCTGTAACCTATCACCTGTAACCTGTAACCTATCACCTTTTTGTATGGGACAGGAGAGATACCTATCCCACAAGATGATCAACTCTTGGCAATACCTTCTTCACGGGCGGCTCTTTGTACAGCCGCAGCTACAGCCGGGGCGACGCGCACATCAAATACAGAAGGAATAATATGTTCTGGATTCAAGTCGGCTGGGTTGACCAAAGAGGCGATCGCACTTGCAGCTTCTAAATACATTGTGGTAGTAATTGTCTGGGCGCGACAATCTAAAGCCCCCCGAAATACTCCCGGAAAAGCCAGAACATTATTGATTTGATTGGGGTAATCACTGCGTCCTGTCGCCATTACCGCCACATCTTTGCTCACTAATTCTGGTTGAATTTCTGGTATCGGATTAGCCATTGCAAACACAATCGAGTCTTTTGCCATTCCTTGCACCATTTCTGGGGTTAATACTCCCGGTGCGCTGACACCAATAAATACATCTGCACCTTGCATTGCACCAGCTAAAGTACCTTGAGCTTTGACGGCGAATTCTTGCTTTTCTTCTGTCAAGTCGGTGCGGCTAGTTGAAAGAATACCCTTGGAGTCACACATCAAAATTGTTTGCGCCCCAGCTTTACGGAGTAACCGCGCGATCGCTACACCCGCCGCACCCGCGCCATTAATTACAATGCGGATGTCAGCCATTGACTTGTGGACTAATTTAAGAGCATTGTATAACGCTGCTAAAGTCACAATTGCTGTACCATGTTGGTCATCGTGGAAGACGGGAATATCTAATTCCTGACGTAATCTCTGTTCAATTTCAAAGCAGCGTGGCGCAGCAATATCTTCTAAATTCACACCACCAAACACAGGTGCAATATGCTTAACAGCCTGAACAATTTCGTCTGTATTTTGAGTTGCTAAACAGATGGGAAAAGCATCAATTCCCGCAAATTCTTTGAATAGCATGGCTTTACCTTCCATGACTGGTAAAGCCGCCGCTGGGCCGAGATTGCCTAATCCCAAAACAGCACTACCATCTGTGACAATGGCAACGGTGTTTTGTTTAATTGTGAGGTGATAAACTTCCTCTGGGTTTTGGGCGATCGCTTTACAAATCCTTCCCACCCCAGGAGTATAAGCCATTGCTAAATCAGAGACACTTCTGAGGGCGATGCGGCTGGCGATGCTAATTTTGCCACCACGGTGTAAGTTAAATGTGCGATCATACACATCTAGCACTTTGATGTGCGGTAGTTCTTTGATTGCTTGGACGATAGTTTCAGCGTGTTCTGTACTTGCAGCATCAACAGTAATATCGCGGATAGATTCTTGACGAGTTTGCTCAATTAAATCTATTTGACCAAGATTACCACCACTGGAAGCGATCGCCTGTGTCACCAATGCCAACATTCCCACACGATTGGGAATCTGCAAACGTAGAGTCAAACTAAAACTAGAATTAGGAGTTAGGTCTGCCATTGTGATTTTGGAATAGTAAATTTTAGATCATATATTGAATCGCTTAGTAAAAATCTAGACTAAAGCTAAAATCTAAAACTTACCTGATTTAAATTAAGAAGCGATCGCATTAATTCCCAATCAATGCGATCGCTCTAATTTTGGTTCCGTTTTACATTCAGAATCTTACTTGATGCCTCTGCTTGATGAATATACAAATGCAACAGCAATTAACCGTGAATTGCTGGAGTTTGCCAAGCCGCAGGTACAGCATCACCCATCGCTAAATCTAGCGGAAAGTTGTGTGCATTGCGTTCGTGCATCACTTCAATACCCAGGTTAGCGCGGTTGAGAATATCCGCCCATGTATTAATCACACGTCCTTGGGAATCAATCACAGATTGATTAAAGTTAAACCCGTTGAGGTTAAACGCCATTGTGCTGATACCCAAAGCTGTTAACCAAATACCCACCACAGGCCAAGCAGCTAAAAAGAAGTGCAAAGAACGGGAATTATTAAAACTGGCATATTGCCAAATTAATCGCCCAAAGTAACCATGCGCCGCAACAATGCTATAAGTTTCTTGTTCCTGTCCAAACTTATAGCCGTAGTTGAGAGATTCCGATTCTGTTGTCTCTCTAACTAACGAAGAAGTCACCAAAGAACCGTGCATCGCACAGAACAAAGCACCACCGAACACCGCCGCCACACCAAATTGATGAAACGGGTGCATCAAAATATTATGCTCGGCTTGGAACACCAACATGAAATTAAAAGTACCGCTGATACTCAAAGGCATCCCATCCGAAAAACTACCTTGACCAATGGGGTAAATTAAGAAAACAGAAGTTGCAGCCGCTACAGGTGCAGAGTAAGCAACACAAATCCAAGGACGCATCCCCAGACGATAGCTTAACTCCCATTGGCGACCGAGCCAACAAAAGATGCCAATGAGAAAATGCAGAATAATTAACTGATAAGGGCCGCCGTTGTAAAGCCATTCATCCATTGATGCAGCATCCCAAATTGGATAAAAGTGCAAACCAATGGCGTTAGATGTTGGTACAACAGCACCAGTTATGATGTTATTGCCGTATAGCAAAGAACCAGAAACTGGTTCGCGGATGCCGTCAATATCGACGGGAGGCGCAGCAATAAAAGCGATAACAAAACAGACAGTAGCAGTTAACAAGGTAGGAATCATTAACACACCAAACCAGCCAATATAAAGCCGATTATCAGTGCTAGTTATCCATTCACAAAACTTTGCCCAGAGGTTATCGCTTTCGCCTCTTTTAAGAATTGTGGTCATGACTGTAGTATTTATAAAGTACCAACAACAAATTCTCTCAATTACCAAGAATTGAGTATCATGCTGTTTTAAAGACTTTGCCAAATACCTTCTCCCCATTCGCCGGCAATCTCAATTTACTGCCTCACACCAAGCATCATGGTCATAACTTTCCCCAGGGAGATGGTTTAATCAAAGGGGAATTTTTTCCGGCTCTATAAGATCCGTTTTTACATTAACTATTTGTATTTTTCAATAAAGTAAAATTAACTTTTGCTAATTTCTGGTAATAAAATCTCAGTGCGATTTTGAGTAAGTATTCAACTAATGTCAACAAATAATTGTATTTTCTGGTGAAAGTCTTGCTAGTCCGGTCATTCAAGATTTATACTAGTTTTCTTCTTGGTATATAACTCCACTTGTTTTTAGTCGGCTTGAGGGTCAGTTGCTACCCATCAATTATTTGTTCAATTAGGAATCTCATCAATTGCTTGTGTAGCTATGGAATGTTAATGGATAAAACCCTATTACCCAGTAATTAAATCTTGAAACAGTAGTATCTGGAGCTTTACTAATATGATTACCTACACCAATGCTCAATTTCGCTCTATTTTATTTGGACTGGGATATTTAGCTCAAGATTTTGCTGCTGTGGCGAAGGGGTTTCCGGTTACTAAAGATAATTCTCCTTTAACAGCTATTAAAACTATACAAGCAGTCAAAAACTTTCAGGCAGATTATGGACTTCAGGTGGATGGTGTAGTAGGGCCAAAAACGATGGCGAAAGCTGAAGAAGTTATGAGAATTCTGCAATATGAGTTGAATGTAGTTGTCAAAGCAGACTTACCAAAAGATCATCCCTTCTATGGGCCAAAAACTTTAGCAGGCGTTAAGAAGTTTGCAGCACAATATTCTGCTGATAATAATCTGCATATGGCTGGTGTAGCCACTTTAGAAATACGTAAAAATCTTGATAGAGTAGCAAAAGAATTAGCTTAAAGCTACGGTGTATACACAATTCTCTTAATCAGCAATGTGAATGTATCGCCTTGCAATCTTAATGTATTGCCGCGCAATCTTAATGTATTGCCTTACAATCTTTAAGTAGCGCTCTGCAATGTGAATGTGTTGCTCTACAATCTTAATTAGGGCTTACGCATTGGTAAACGAAATATTTCATGAGATTAAACTAGCGATCGCTTCTACTAATTCTTCGGGATCTACTGGTTTGGATAAGTGTCTTTGAAAACCTGCTGCTAGAGCTTGTTTTCGATTAGATTCTCCAGCGTAAGCAGTCAATGCGATCGCGGGGATTTGTCCGCCTTGTTCTTGTGTCCAAGTTCTCACCTGACGGATAAACGTATAACCGTCCATTTCTGGCATAGCAATATCACACACTATAATATCTGGCTGAGATTGTGGGAAAACTTTTAATGCCTCAATGGCAGATGGGGTTGCTGTCACTTCTGCACCATACTGCTGAATTATGAAAACCAGTAGTTCTCGTGTATCTTGCTCATCTTCAATCACCAACACCCGCACACCGCGCAAGTTTAACGATTTTTTGGATAAAGTTTTATTTTGATTGATTTGTGGAACTGTAGTAATTATTGGTAATTTGACTGTAAAGGTGGCTCCTTGGTTTTCTCCAAGGCTATCGGCGTGAACTGTGCCACCGTGCATTTCGACAACATGACGCACAATTGCTAATCCTAATCCTAGTCCGCCAAACTTGCGAGTTGTGGCACTATCAGCTTGGCGGAAGGTTTCAAATACGTAAGGTAAAAACTCTGGTGTAATGCCTTTGCCTGTGTCACTGACTTGAATTTGAGCATAGGTATTAGTGGACTCTAATTTGATTTTTACTTCGCCGCCAATTGGGGTAAACTTCACTGCATTAGCAAGCAAATTCCAGACTACCTGTTGCAGACGATTAGGATCACCCAGAAATGGCTGGACTTCAGGTGCTATCTCGGTGTGAATTTGAATCGATTTAGCTTCCGCTGCTAACCTGACTGTTTCTTTAGCAGAAGCAATAGTTACAGCTAAATCAACCTGAGAAATATTCAGGGTTAATTTGCCTTGGAGGATGCGAGATATTTCTAATAAATCGCCGATTAGTTGAGTTTGTAATTTAGCATTGCGTTCGATTGTTTCCAACGCGATCGCTTTTTTCTCTTCATCCAGTTGGCGACTGCGTAACAATGTTACCCAGCCAAGAATCGGGTTAAGGGGTGTTCGCAATTCATGAGACAACACCGCCAAGAATTCATCTTTAATGCGGTTAGCAGTTTCGGCGGCTTCTCGCGCAGCTTGTTCTCGGACTAGTAATTTTTCGCGCTCTACTTCAGCTTGTTTGCGGCCGCTAATATCACGGGATATAGTAATTACCCCTGCGATCGTTTGATCACGGCTATATAGGGGAGACAAAATATATTCGTAGGAATGCAATCCATTAGCGGTATTGTACTCAATATCTGCTCTGATGGGTTGCCCTGTTGCCATCACTGTTTGTCGTTGGCTGTCTACCCGACACATTCTCGTAAACATTTGTGGAGCAAAATTAATTTCTTGCCAAGTCTTACCTACCATCTCCTCTGGTTTCCACCCGAAAATGTCAGCACCGCCTTGACTCACATATTGATAACGACCATCACGATCAAAAATAAAAATATGATCTACCGAAGCAGAAAGAATTGCATCTAAGATATTGGCTTGATGTTGCACCTCGCTCATTAACTGACGTGTTTGTTCTTCGGCCTGTTTGCGTAAGCGTAGCTCTTCGTAGACATTGCTAATATTCAAAAATGCAGCTACTGCTCCTCTAGGATTACCTTGCTCATCACGTAAGGGAGCAGCATAACCAAACAAATTAAAGATACTGCCATCACTCCGCACAATATCAATTTCTGTGCCTTTGACTTCTGTGTTATGAGTGGCTGCATAGCGTAGGGGATATTCTTCTGCTGAGAGTTCCTTTCCTTCTCGCACAATTTTGTAAGATGGAGGCTGGACATCAACAGATGTATGACAAACATTAGCTTCAGACGATAAACCTAAAATTTCCGCAAATGCTGGGTTAGATTTTACCTCCTTAAATTCCATATCTTCTGTGATCAGAATTCCGATAGGAATTAACTCAAATAGAGTTTGCATATTTTGGCTAAGAGACGCGATCGCTTTCTCTCGTGCTGCGAGTGCTGCGGCCATTTCGTCAATCGCTTGCGCTAGTTGACCAACTTCTCCTGATATATGAGAAAGTCCTGTACGTGCGTTAAGTTGACCACTCCCCAAGGTTTTGGCTGTTTGCACCAAAGATTGGATCTGCTGGAGAAAAAAGATATCTCCACCTATCCAAGCCGCAATTATCGCCAAGATAGTAACTGCACCTAAACTAATTAAGTTTCTGACTAATAAACTATTAGCATTAGACAAAACTTCAGATGTGGGAATACCAATCTTGATATATTCATCAGGGTTGAGTGAATCATCGCCTAATGGGACAAAAGCAAAAATCCGAAGTACACCATCAAGGCTAGTCACTTCATAAACACCTTCTCCATCAGTTTTCATTTTTTTAAAGGCATTTGATGGTAAAGATTTGCCTATCCAATCTGGCGAATTGGGATAACGGACTAAAAGTATTCCTTTGTTGTCAACTACACTCAGCACTGAACCGCCTGGCATTTTTACTTGCGCCGCCAACTGGTTCAATTGAGCTAAATCAAGAGCAGCCACTACCACAGTTTGCACTCGCTCGTCTTGGTCTAGAACTGGGTAAGCAAAATTTATAGTGGCTTTTTTCGTGATGCGACCTACTTGATACTCACCAATTGTAAATTTCCGGTTTTGCACAGCACGTTGAAAATAACTGCGGTCTGCTGCATTTACTAAGCCAGAGTAAGGAATACCGCTGCAAATCGTGTTTCCTTGAGCATCAAGTACAGCAAAATTAGCATAAGCCGAATGTTGTTTGAGGATATCAGCCAGCAATTGATCACACACGGCAGAATTTCCCTGACGAACAACAGGCAGTTGTGCCAATATCATCAGTATTTGACGGGTTCCATCTACAACCTGTTTTTGATTATTAGCCACCAATCTCGCTAGTCGGAGGGTCTGCTGTTCCGCTTCTGCTGTAGCGGTACGTCTTTGTTCGGAAGCGGTATAAAGAATTAATCCTAATGCCGGAATAATTGCTAAAAGGACAAGAAGTACTAGGCGAGTGCGAAGTGTACTATTTAACCAAGAGCGCATTATGGTTTAGGTTGGTGTTTTGTACATGATTTTGACCCAAAATTTTAAATTGTAGATTGTGAAAACTGAGCGATCGCAGTTTTTTACAGGTTGGAGTACATCTTATATATTTTCAATGAAATCTACCAAATGACGCTAAAATTTTAACAATAAATTCTGCTTAATCAAAAACAAAGAGGGCTAAAGATTAAATACTACGGTGTATCTCATACAATTGGGAACTGTTATAAACAAATTTTTGTGCAATTCGATTGCATCACTCCGCAATTCGATTGCATCACTCCGCAATTCGATTGCATCACCCTACAAAAATGAGCGTTGTATAACTGCGGGATTGCCAAATTAGTCTCCTAGTCTTAAATCAGCTTTAATTAACCGTTTTTGTACAGCAACCACAACAGCCTGATTGCGATCGCTCACTTCTAGCTTTTGTAAAATAGCGTGGACGTGAACTCTCACTGTTCCAGGGGTAATATAAAGTATCACAGCAATTTCTTGATTAGTTTTCCCTGCTGCTAATAGTGAGAGTATTTCTTGTTCTCGTTGCGTCAAAGGGTTAAAGACTTTTGGGGTATTGTTTGAGTCAATATCAGATAGATTTGACGCAAAAGAAGAACGAATTTCTTTAGTTGCTGTTTCATCCCACCAAGAAGCCCCAGCCGCCACAGAACGCAGCGCCAAAACTAATTTTTCCGCCGCAATTCCTTTGAGACAATAGCCTTGAGCGCCTGCGTCAATTAACCGTGCAATCAAAGATTTTTGGGAATGAGAAGTTAGCGCTAAGATTGGCAACTGGGGATATTGCTGTTTAATGTGTTTACAAGCTTCAATACCACCAATACCCGGTAATCCTACATCTAACAGCACCACATCAAGAGGATGCTGTCCTACTAACTCCATTGCGGTTTCGCCGTCTTCAGCCTCAGCCATAATTTCTAGCCCAGCTTCTTGTTGCAACCGCACGCGCAAGCCCAAGCGAAAAAGTTCATCATCCTCAACCAAGAGAATTTTAATCGGAGTAGCAGGCATCTGATGCAGTTAGAGGAAAAGGATAAACAGGGAGCTTAAAAGCAAACATCGCTCCTGTAGGCACTCTGTTCTCTGCCCAGATTATACCGCCGTGAGCAGCAATAATTTGCCGAGATAAATAAAGCCCTAATCCAGAACCTTTAGCTTGGCGCTCACTGTGTCCTTGGTAAAACTGCTCGAATAAATAAGGAAACTGTTCTGGTTGAATACCTGCACCCGTATCTAAAATTTTCACTACTTGGTTAGCTGCTTGTGTTTCTAAAACAACTTCCACGCGATCGCCTCGTCGAGAATGGTTGATGGCATTGACTAACAAATTGCTAAACACTCGTTGTAGTTGCAGCGCATCACCTTTCACCCATAATGCCCGCCGCCAATCAGATTCACCATAATTCAACGAAATATACACGCGACGATTTGCGGCTAATTCTGTCAGAGTATTAGCCACTTCTTCTGCCACAGTAGTTAAATCCACAGATGCTAAATCTAGCTTTAAACCTTCGATATCGTTGCGATAAACATCCAACAACGTTTCCAACAGTTGCAGTGAAGTTTGATGACTGCGAGCCATCGTTGCTAAAACTTGCTGCTGGGTTGGAGAGACTACACCAAATTTTTCTTGTTTAAAAGCTTTGAGGGTTTCTATTGCTCCCAGTAGCGGCGTTTTTAAATCGTGAGTGAGTGTAGAAGCAAAATCTTCTCGGACTCTGGCTAATTCTTCTTGGGATTCCAGTTTAGTGCGGGTAATAGCGATCGCTTCTTGAGAACGACGCAGGCGATCGCTTAACAAACCTGTAACGATTAATGCCATTGCGGCGATCGTTCGACTCGCCACAGTAGAGACTTTAATAATATCGTCTCCCGGAGCCACCAGATTTAACATAGTTAAGCATACAGCAACTAAAGTTATCCAAAAAGTGGCAACTCTTCCCAACCAAGAGTTGGCTAATAAAATCGGGCCAGTATACAAATACCCAAATACATATTCATTTGGTGTAGAAAACTCTAGCAAAAAAACTATTATAAATAGCCAACTAATTAGTAAAGACTTACCCAAAGGTGATTCTTTTTTAGGTAATTTAGCTTTCAAAGATGCCATTTATCAAACAAAGATTATTATGCAGTTTGCTGAAAATTTCAAAACTTATATTTTATCCATCTTATCATAATAATTAAATTCAAGTCACCGTTTAGTTTGGCTAAACGCTTGAGATATATTCCCCTAAACACTACATATAAAAAAATAAATTCTACTTTATATCTAACTAATACTTGTATTGATTAAGGAATTAATTAATTATTAGAGTTAGCCAAATTCAAACAATCAATTTGAATTACTGTTTTCACTAACAAGCAATGCTATGGATATAGCTTTAACCAGCGTCAAAATCAGCATAAATAGCTGCCATTGCGGCATAGTAATCAGCCGCTTACAACTACCAGATAAATGCTTTATTATCGGCATTATTAGAAATAATCAAGTTATTTCAGCCAATACAGAAACCCTGATTTTTTGTGAAGACTATGTATTGGCTACAGCCTTAAATCCAGCTTTGATTCCTGCACTCAAACTTGTGCTTAACAAAAAGCATCCAATTCACTACTCACACCCAGAGTGTTTAATAAAAAACACAAAAATAACTTATTAGGAGCTTTACTAACTTATGTTACAAGGATCGATGCAAATTGCTTTAATATTACTCCTTATTATTGCAACTACTCCCTTATTAGGCAGATACATAGCTCAAGTTTTCATGGAGGAAGAAACACCACTTGATGCTGTCATTAATCCTTTAGAACAAGTTATTTATACCTTGAGTGCAGTGCGAAAAGATCACATGACTGGCTGGCAATATGTCACAGCAGTTTTATACAGCAATTTAGTCATGGGGATTTTAGTATTTATCATCCTCATGCTGCAAGGATGGTTGCCGCTCAATCCTACAGGGCTAGGTGCGCCAAGTTGGGATTTAGCATTGCACACTACCCTTTCTTTTCTCACCAACACAGACCAACAGCACTACTCTGGTGAAACAACTTTAAGTTACGCCAGTCAAACCTTTGCACTGGGTTTTTTAATGTTTACCTCAGCCGCAACAGGCTTGGCAGTAGGAATTACTTTTATTCGCGGTTTAACTGGTAGACCTTTAGGCAACTTTTATAGCGACCTAATCAAATCAATCACCCGAATTTTATTACCCATGTCCATCATCGGGGGAATATTATTAATTGTCGCAGGTGTACCAGAAACTTTAGCCAGCCCAGCAAAAGCAACCACCTTAGAAGGTGTAACTCAAATAATTGCCCGTGGCCCAGTCGCCCACTTCGAGATTATTAAACAAATTGGCGAAAATGGTGGCGGTTTCTTTGGAATTAACTCAGCCCACCCCTTTGAAAATCCCAATGGTTTTTCTAACTTGTTAGAAACTTGGGCAATGATTTCCATTCCTTCAGCACTGATTTACACCTATGGCATATTTGCTAACAACCGTAAACAAGCTTGGTTAGTGTTTTGGATGGTGTTTATCATCTTTGTTTGCTTAGTAGGTATTGCCGTAGTAGGTGAATTTCAAGGAAATCCCCAAGTTAATGCTTTGCTAGGAGGACAGCAACCCAACTTAGAAGGTAAAGAAGTGCGATTTGGTTGGGCGCAAACAGCACTCTGGGCAGTTATGACTACTGCAACCATGTGTGGTGCAGTTAACGGAATGCACGATTCTTTAATGCCATCTGGCGGGTTTGCCACTCTTTTTAATATGTTCTTGCAAATTATCTGGGGTGGGCAAGGAACTGGTACTGCTTATCTATTCATTTATTTAATTTTGGCAGTCTTTCTGACTGGCTTAATGGTGGGACGCACCCCAGAGTTTTTAGGACGGAAAATCGAAAAAAAAGAAATCGTCCTTGCCAGTGTTGTCTTACTAGTTCATCCTTTTGCCATCCTCATTCCTTGGGCAATTGTCTTTGGTTTTCCCGATACTCTATCAGGCATCAGTAACCCAGGTTTTCATGGAGTTTCCCAAGTAGTTTACGAATATACTTCAGCCGCAGCTAATAACGGTTCTGGTTTTGAAGGTTTAGGAGATAACACCTTATGGTGGAACCTCAGCACCAGTGTCAGTATTTTAGCCGGACGTTACATCCCCATTATTGCTTTGTTGTTGCTGGCAGATAGTATGTCACGTAAGCAACCTGTTCCCATGACTTCCGGTACTCTCAGAACTGATACTAAACTTTTTACCGGAGTTACAAGCGGCGTGATTTTAATTCTTGGTGTACTTACCTTTTTCCCTGTACTTGTCTTAGGCCCTTTGGCAGAAGCATTTTTAATTTCTCGCGGTGGATGAATAATAAACTTTTAATCTTTTTGCACTCTTCTTTACGACTTTCTATCAGCTTTTATACCAATTCTCTAAAATTAGGCAACACATTCAAACCCCACAACCCAGACCAAATCAGAGTTTCTTAATTACGAATTACGAATTACGAATTACGAATTAGTATTACTTATGAAACTATCTACCAAAACTCGACAAGAACGTAAACATACACCCAAAGCCAAACACACTGGAATATATACACGGGCATTTAAACAAGCATTTGTTAAGTTGCACCCGCATAATATGCTTAAAAATCCGGTGATGTTTGTAGTTTGGTTAGGTACAATCATCACAGCAATGGTGACAATTGAACCTAATTTATTTGGCGCTACTTCTGGAGAAAATCCCCGCATATTTAATGGTTTAATTACTCTAATTTTGTTTTTTACCATTGTCTTTGCTAACTTTGCCGAAGCTGTCGCCGAAGGAAGAGGTAAAGCTCAAGCTGATGCGTTACGCGCTACTAAATCTGATACCAAAGCCAGAAAATTACTTCCTGATGCTTCTATTCAAGAGGTGAGTTCCACAGCTTTACGTCGTGGCGACCAAATTAAAGTAATTGCTGGTGATATTATCCCCGCTGATGGAGAAGTAATTGGGGGCGTGGCTTCTGTGGATGAGTCTGCTATTACTGGAGAATCTGCCCCGGTATTGAAGGAACCGGGAACAGATATTGCAAGTTCCGTCACTGGAGGAACTCGCATTATTTCTGATGAATTAATCATTCGTGTAACATCTGACCCTGGTAAAGGCTTTATTGACCGGATGATTGCTTTAGTAGAAGGTGCAGCCCGCAGCAAAACCCCTAATGAAATTGCTTTAACAGTATTGCTGGCAGTGTTGACACAGGTATTTTTAGTAGTAATTGCCACATTGCCAACGGTATCGGTTTACGTCAAGTCACCTGTGAGTATTGCTGTATTGATTGCCTTACTGGTGGCGTTGATTCCGACTACTATTGGCGGGTTATTAAGTGCGATTGGGATTGCTGGGATGGATAGAGTTGCTCAGTTTAATGTGATTGCTACTTCTGGGCGTGCGGTGGAAGCTTGCGGCGATGTCAACACTTTAGTCTTAGATAAAACTGGAACTATTACCTTGGGAAACCGATTAGCAGAGGAATTTATTCCTCTTAACGGCCATAGTTTAGATGAGGTAGCAAAAGTTGCTTTAGCATCTAGTATTTTTGATGAAACACCAGAAGGTAAATCTATTGTCAAACTAGCAGAGAAATTAGGAGCTAGATTAGATTGCGATCGCACTACAGCAGAAGGTATAGAATTTTCTGCTAAAACTCGAATGAGTGGCACTAATTTACCTGATGGGGTGGAAATTCGTAAAGGTGCTGTAGATGCAATTAAAGGTTTTGTTCGCTCTCGCAATGGACAATTAACACCTGAACTTGATGCAGTTTTTGAGCGTATTTCCAAATTGGGTGGAACTCCTTTAGCACTTTGCCAAAATGGTGTTATTTATGGGGTAATTTACCTCAAAGACATTATTAAACCAGGTATTCAAGAAAGATTTGCCCAAATGCGGCGGATGGGAATTAAAACCATCATGTTAACGGGAGATAACCGCATCACCGCCTCTGTGATTGCTGAAGAATCGGGAGTTGATGAATTTATCGCTGAAGCTACTCCCGAAGACAAAATTGAAGTAATTCGCCAAGAACAAGCCCAAGGTAAATTAGTAGCAATGACGGGAGATGGTACTAATGATGCTCCGGCTTTAGCTCAAGCAAATGTAGGCGTAGCGATGAATTCTGGTACTCAAGCAGCAAAGGAAGCTGCTAATATGGTAGACCTAGATTCTGACCCTACAAAATTAATTGATATCGTTACCATTGGCAAACAGTTATTAATTACTCGTGGCGCACTTACCACGTTTTCTATTGCTAATGATGTCGCCAAGTATTTTGCAATTATTCCTGCTATCTTTTCAGGGATTGGTGTTGGTGGCCTTAACATTATGGGTTTGGCTAGTCCTCAATCTGCTGTTTTATCAGCTTTGATATATAACGCTTTAATTATTCCTGCACTCATCCCTTTAGCACTGACTGGTGTTAAATTTCGACCACTCACCGCTGATCAACTTTTACAACGAAATATTTTTATTTATGGGTTGGGTGGTGTAATTGCTCCGTTTATTGCCATCAAAATAATTGACGTTCTCATTGCATCTGTAGGGCTGGTTTAAGTAATACAAGATGGGGATGCGGGGATTGATTTGTTCCGAACTCTGTTTTCTTTTGCATTTGCTTCTATAAACTTCGGCATTTTATTGATGAAAGACTTCTCTAGAAACAACGAAATTCCTCTTTCTTTATTTTTACTGCTGTGTTTTAACGCCATATTAGCGCCAGCAGTTCAAGCACTTACACCAGGAGAATTACCCCGCACTACTTCTTACGCTATTGGGTTGTTAGCATTAGCTACTTTTGGTGTGTGCGTTTATTTATTTGTTGTCATTTTTCAACCGGAGAAATTCTAATGAGTCAGCTACGTCAAATTAATAAAGCTGTTCGTTCTACTTTGACTTTGTGGCTGTTAACAGCGTTCATTTATCCTTTATTTATGCTAGTCTGCGGACAGATAGCATTACCTTTTCAAGCTAATGGTAGTTTAATCACTAACAATTTAGGCACAGTTGTAGGTTCGGCATTAATCGGACAACCTTTTACGAGCGATCGCTATTTTTGGAGTCGCCCTAGTGCTATTGATTACAGCACTAACCCAGACGTTGTTACTACAGGTACTTCAGGCGCTAGTAATCTGGCTCCCAGTAATCCTCAACTGTTGAAGCGCATTCAAGGGGAAGTTACACGACTAAAACAAAGTAATATTCAGCCTACATCTGATTTAGTTTATACTTCTGGTTCTGGTTTAGATCCACACATTAGTGTTGCAGCTGCTCAAGGACAAGTGCAACGTATCGCCACTGCACGGCGTATTGAGTCTAATCAAATTCAAACGCTGATTAATCAAAATATTGATGGTAGATTTCTTGGTATTTTTGGCGAACCTGGAGTTAATGTCTTAAAGTTAAACATGGCATTAGATGCTTTGCAGCCAAATAAGTAATTTAGTAGTTTCTCCACTGTGACTGACGGAGGGATGCGAGGATGGCGAGAATTTTTAGTCTAGCAACGTTTTTTTGATAGATTACTAGACTTTCTCTGTGGTGTTTCCATTACTGTGCTATCTCAAGGCAACCTCCTGCAATGTTAGTGCATCGGCTGCAATGCTATTGCATCAGGCTGCAATGTTAGTGCATCGCCTGCAATGTTAGTGCATCGCTTGCAATGTTAGTGCATCGCCTGCAATGTTAGTGCATCGGCTTGCAATGTTAGTGCATCGGCTTACTTAACGTATGTAGATTTTTGAGAGACTGAGATCCCCGACTTTTTTAAAAGTCGGGGATTTGTTCACGAATGATTGAGGACTATTCAGCGGCTGGCTGTACAATTCCGCGTCCATTGTCGGCAAATTCATCAATAGTTTGCAGTGAGAGTTCATGATTAGTCATGGACTGTAACATCGCTAAAGGTAAAGTCAGATGATGAGCGCCAGCTTGTAGGGATGCGACGGCTTCTTGAGGAGATTTGATGCTGGCTGCCATAATTTCTGTATTGCTACCTGCTAAGACACTTGCCATCTCGCGCACTAAAGCCACACCATCACCTAATAGTCTAGTGGCTCGATTAACGTAAGCGATCGCATATTTTGCTCCGGCTTCTTGAGAGACGGCTGCTTGTGCTGCACTATATATGGCTGTAACTGCACAAGAAATTTCTGGCGCTAGTGCAGCCACTACCTGAAAGCCAACCAAAGACGCGGGAATTTTTAAGACAGTTTGCTGTCCAATCAGTTGAAATGCAGTCTGTCCTTCTGCTACCATCTCTTCAAACTCAGATGCCATTAACTGATAAAACACTGGCCCTGTAGTTAATTCTGCTAATTGTTTGAGTATAGTTTCTACTGGTAAATCGCTTTTAGCTAATAAAGTTGGGTTAGTGGTGATACCTTTTACCCATCCTAATTCTTTAGCAGCTTTAGCTTCCGCTGCGATCGCTGAGTCCAGAAATAAGCTCACTTGTTTATTTTCCTGAATGTGTTATCGCTGGCATCATACCAATTTTAGATTTAAGATTTTAGTTTTTACAATTTATAGCTAAATTGACCAAAACTAGGGTGTAGGGTATTGGGTGTGGGGTGTAGTGAAAAATTAGCCCCGCACAAGGCATAAAACCGAGTGGAATCGTAAACATCCCGCAGGGAACGTCAGAGAAAAAATCCTTGTATGCCAAGAAGTAGTGATGCGATCGCTTTCCTAAAGTGTGAGGCAAAATTTTTGCGCTTCAAATGTTACCTTTTAAATTGAATTTTGTAACTCAAATGCTACTCATAAAATAGCTAAAACGTAATCATAGAGGTCAATCGTGCATTTTACTATTAAAAATGTCTTAATTCCCACCGATGATGCTTATGCAACTACAGATGTGCAGGTTGTGGAGGGTATAATCTCTGCCATTGCACCTGATCTTGATGTTGTTGGGACAGCAATTAACGGTGAACACAAACTGCTACTACCTGGTTTTTTCAACGCCCACACCCATTCTTCCGAAATGTGGCAACGGGGAATTATGTCTATTTTGCCATTAGAATTATGGCTGGCGGAACTGTATGATTTTGCCCCTCTCGACACCGAAAAAGTTTATCTCAGCGCTTTAGGAACGGCGGTGGAAACTTTGCTTTCTGGTGGTACGAGTGTGGTAGATCATCTGGTGTTAATTCCGGGACAAGAATTGGAAACCATCGCTACCGCAGTTCGCGCTTACCAAGAAGTAGGAATTCGGGCTTTTGTCGCGCCTTTGATTCAAGATGAATCCCTCACCGCAGGTATTCCCTCTGGGGAGAGTGAACAAAATCATCAACCTTATTTTCGCTCGATGGCGGACACCCTAGCAATTATTGAAGAAGCGGTGAGACAGTTTCATCGCCCAGAAGAGGGGGTGAGTATTTTAGTTGCACCCACGGGGATTCAGTTGTGCAGTGATGCTTTATTTAGTGGATGTATTGAGTTAAGCGATCGCTATAATTTATGTCGTCACTCTCATTTGCTGGAAACAAAAGCCCAAGAAAAACTCGCCCAAGAAAAGTATGGTTGTAGTGCTGTCGAACATTTAAAAAGAATTGGGTATTTAGGCGATCGCACTTCTCTTGCCCATTGTGTTTGGTTAAATGATACTGATATTGAAATCCTCGCCGCAACTCAATCGACAGTTGTTCATAACCCTTTAAGTAATTTGCGTTTAGGCAGTGGTATTGCCCCAATTTTAAAATATCGCCAAGCTGGGGTAAATGTGACTTTTGGTTGTGATGGTGCTTCGAGTAATGACTCTCAAGACTTATTAGAAGCAATCAAGATTGGTTCTATTCTGCACAACGTCACAGATATAGATTATCAATATTGGATTACACCCCGACAATCTGTAGAAATGGCAGCTTTAGGAGGTGCTAAAGGATTGAATATGGGAGATAAATTAGGTTCCCTTACTGTTGGGAAACAAGCTGATTTAGTTCTTTATAACTTGACAAGTTTATCATTACTGCCCCGTACAGACCCCATCGGTTTATTAGTTTTAGGACGGCCTACCAATGCTGTTGATAGTGCATGGGTAAATGGTAAACAAGTAGTAGTCGATGGAAAAATAACTACTACTAATGTAGATGAATTGCGACAAGAATTATTTAACCGCAGTCAGTGGGATACTCAGCGTAAGTCGCAAACTGTGGCAGAAATTGAGGCTCATTATCGCACTGTGATGGGGCTGTAAAACTTTAGCTAAATTCTACAATAATACAGAATATGGTAATGTTTGAGCGTCCAGTTAATGCGTGAGGCAATTGAGCAAGGCTGTGAGCAGGTTGATATCTATTTAAATTGGTAATTTTATGATAAACTCTGAACCCTCGCCCTGTACAGAGTTTACCTCTAAAATACCGCTATGTTTTTCCACAATAATTTGACGAGCGATCGCTAATCCTAACCCTGTACCTTTACCTACAGATTTAGTGGTGAATAAATGGTCAAAAATCTTGTTTTTGACATCATCTGGTATCCCCATACCATTATCAATAATCTGAATCACAACCTGAGATTTATCATCACTTAAACTAGTCTGAATTACAATTTGATTTGGTTGCAGAGCAATCTCGTAAAATTGTCGCCCTATATTAGATTCTTCTAACGCGTCAATGGCGTTGGCGAGCAAATTCATAAATACTTGGTTGAGTTGTCCAGGGAAGCATTCAACTTGGGGAATATCACCGTAGTTTTTGACAACATTAATTTCTGGACGATTTTCTGATGGTTTTAAACGATGTTTGAGAATTAAGATTGTACTGTCGATACCTTCGTGAAGATTATAAGCTGTTTTATATTCTGTATCTAATCGAGAAAAAGTTCGCAAACCAGCACTAATTTTACGAATGCGATCAACACCCAATTTCATAGAAGAAATTAGTTTTGGTAGGTCTTCACGTAAATATTCTAAGTCAACTGCGGCAATTTCTTCGGCAATTTCTTCGCCAGGTTCGGGGAATTTTTGCTGATAGAGGTCGAGGATATGAAATAAATCTTCTACTAACTCTACAGCAGGTTGAATATTACCAGCAATAAATCCTACAGGATTATTAATTTCGTGAGCTACACCTGCAACTAAGTTACCCAAAGCTGACATTTTTTCACTTTGGATAAGTTGGAGTTGCATTTGCTGTAATTCTGTGAGGGATTGGGATAATTTTTGAGAATCATCTTGAGACTGCTGGTAGAGACGAGCATTTTCTAAGGATATTGCAGCTTGAGAACAGAGTAACTTGATAATTGTCAGGCGATCGCTGGTGAATGCTTTTAACATTAGATTATTTTCTAAATACAAAATGCCAATCAATTTACCTTGATGCAAGATTGGTGTACACAATAAACTTTTAGGTTTGTGATAAATAATATAAGCATCAGCCGCGAAGTTATTTTCTTGAGTCGCGTTATCAATTACCAAAGATGTTCCGGTATGTTTAACGTAGTTAATTACAGTTTGAGGCACATCTTGGCTTAACTCAATGGGGATAGATTGCAAGATATTTGGTAATTTATTAACTGTAGCGATCGCCTCAATTACCCAAATATTTTCTTTTAATAAAATCAGCACAGCTTTTTCTGCACCGACATTCTCCATTAACACTTGCATGAGAGTAGTTAGCAGTTTATCTTGTTCAATTTCACTAGAAACTGCTTGCGAAGCTTTAAGCACAGTATCTAAATCTAAGGCTTGTGAAATGCTGCTATTACTAGAAGAATCAGTTGTAGCACTACTAAACGTAGAGCGAGTGATTCTGCTTATATTAGAAAAAGTATCCTTAGGATTAAAATTAATTTTTTCCCACTGAAGTATGGGAGCTAGTAAATTTGAATAGCGTTGTTCTAAATCTTCGATTTTAGCTTTTGCACCCCAGAGTGCATAGCAGTAGTAAGCATTTGTTAGGTAAATTTGGGCAATTTGCTCTCTATCCCACTCTAAATAAAATTGGGCAGCGATTTCATGAATTAGAGCTTCTTCTTGAATATATTCGTTTTCTTTCGCTTGGGCGATCGCGCGATCGTAAAGTTCAGCAGCTTGCCAATATCGCCCCAGCACTCGCAGTTTTTCTGCTTCTACTAAATTATAGCGATGCTGATTATTCATTGGCGCGTTTTCTGCCCAGAATTTCATTCTTTCTTGGTTTGCTTCAACTTGCTCTAGATACTTTTGTTTTTCCTTGATATCTGCTTGAAAATAATTTGCTAATAAAGCCAATGAATGATAAAAATTGAGAATCACAACTTGCATAAAACCAAAAGCAGAACCGGCTTGTTCATTGGCTAGTTTGACTTGTTTTATTGCCTGAGCATAATCTCTAAATTGGTAAAGCAGAATTGTTTTGGCGACATAAAAAATAAATAGTACCGTACCACTTTTAGCTACAATTAAATGCGGTATTATTTGCAATTCATTAAAACTTTCTCCCACTAATAAATATTTATCTGGAGATAACCCTTGTAAATTTAAACCTAGTTGTCGCCATATTTGCGAAAAATGGATAGGAATTTCTTGCTTAATTTTAATGCAAATATCTATGTAGTTTGCTTGCTGTGTAACAGCAGATTCTAAGTTATTACCTGAAAAAAAGAGATAACTGCACAGATTAGCAGCAGAATATCCTCCCCACTCAATATCTCCAGTCTCTAACCCACTCTGTACTGCTTCTTGCAAGGGTTGAACACTATGTTTTGCATGTTCTTTCCAGGTTCTAATATTAGAATTATATAAATTATAAACTTTGGCTTTTAATTCCTTGGCTGCAAATTTATCCAAGAGTTTTAAAGCGATATTACCAGCATTATAGCCGCCAGTTAATTGACCAATACCAGATAGTAATAATCCATAAAAACAGTATGCAAAAGCAGATAATTTTGAATTACCATGCTCAAGACAAAGATTTACCATCGTAATGATCACTTGAGGAAAGATTTCTGGTTTAGCCATGAAAACAGGGGCGCAGAGAATTTTTAAAATCTCCATTGCTGCTAGTTTATCTGGATCTGTCATCACCAAAAAGTTATCTATATCAGACAGTTCTGGTAATTCAACTACTAAGCTTTCATCACTAGTCAAATTCACCAGAGGAATCTCTAATTTCTCTAAAATTTGTAGTCCAATTTCTACTGCTTGTACCATTTGCAATTGGGCAATGCAAATTTGCATTTGCAGTTCATATACTTTAACTTGCTCAACCAGTGTTTTGGTATTTTGTAGGGCAATTTCAGTTAGTTCTATAGCTCTGGCAAAGTTAATATTTAAATATTCAGATTCTGCGGTTTCAATATATAATTTCAAAGTTAAATCATACTGCTCCTGCCAACTATCAGCCTCTAGCAATGCTAAAGCAGTATTGAGATATTTCACTGCTGTCTCATATGCTGTGGCGGACTTAGCTTTGTTTCCTGCACTCAAATTGAGTTGAGCTAGTTTGTTTTTTTCTACTTTGTCAGTAATTAAATCTGCTCCCATATTTAGCTGATTAACTATGGAGAAGAGGTTTTCATTTTCTTCAATATTGGGAGTATTTTTTAACAGAATTTGACCAATTTTAAGATGCGTTGATTTTTTTTGTTCTTCAGGAATCAGAAAGTAGGCAGCCTGTTGTACTCTATCATGAAGAAATCTATAAGTTGGGGATTGGCAAAATTCCCATTCACTGGCTATTAGTTCTTCGTGATCGTGAAAGAATTTATAAACTTCACTAGTAGGAATAATTAATTCCTCTTGCAATGCTTTCCATAAATCATTCGCAGTTTCTAATAGAGATTTTTCGTAAACAATAGCTAGATTTCCTAAATCAAATTGATTACCAATACAGGCTGCTAATTTCAATACTTCTAAAGTGGCTGATGGTAATTTTTGTAGTTGTGTTGCCAGAAATTCAACTATATCATCAGTTAATGCTAAGGCTTTGACTTGAGCAATATCACATTGCCAATAACCTGCATCAAAGTTAAAGCTAATTAATTTTTCTTCATGGAGAAATCTTAAAAATTGATGAGTAAATAAAGGATTACCTCTGGTTTTTTGGTAGACGAATTTTGTCAAAAGAAAAGCAACCTCTAAAGAGCAATTTAGAGTATCGGCAATTAGATAATTTAAATCTGTTTGCTGAAGCGTATCTAAATTAATCTTATTAATTTCAATATCATTTTTTTTGATCTCTGCTAACGTCAACATCAAAGGATGTGTAGTTGAAACTTCATTATTTCTGTAAGCCCCAATTAATAATAAATAACCAGTATCTGCATTGCTGATTAATAGTTTAATCAATTTGAGAGATGCTGAGTCTGCCCATTGTAAGTCATCCAAAAAAATTACTAAGGGATGGTCTTTAGTAGTAAAAACTTTGATAAATCTATGCAATAGTAAATCAAAGCGATTTTGGGCAGCATTTCCTGATAATTCCGGGACTGGGGGTTGTTGTCCAATAATTTTTTCTAGCTCAGGAATGACATCAATAATGACTTGTGCATTCTCTCCTAATGCTTGCATTATTTGACTTTGCCAATGTTGCAACTGCGTATCACTTTCACTAAGTAATTGTTCAATTAAATCGCGGAAAGCTTGCACAAAGGCTGAAAAGGGAATATTGCGTTGAAATTGGTCATATTTACCTTGAATAAAATAACCACGCTGCCGCACAATGGGTTTATGAACTTCTTTGACAACGGCTGTTTTACCAATACCAGAAAACCCGGCGACTAGCATCATTTCGGTGTTACCTTTGGCTACTCGCTCGAAAGCGGCTAGTAAGGTTTTGACTTCGGTTTGTCGTCCATACAGTTTTTCGGGAATCTGGAAGCGATCGCAAATATCCCGCACTCCTAATCTAAAATCTTTAACAGTGCCAGTTTTTTGCCATTGACGCTGGCACATTTCTAAGTCATACTTTAACCCCAAAGCACTTTGATAGCGATCTTCAGCATTTTTCGCCATCAGTTTGCTAATAATATCCGAAACCATTGAGGGAATTTCTGGATTTAAACTTTCAACTTTTGGCGGCATTTTTGCCAAATGACAGTAAACTAACTCCATTGCATCTTGACAACAAAATGGCAGTTTTCCAGTGAGAAGTTCAAAAAAGGTGACACCCAAGGAATAAAAATCACTGCGGTAGTCAATAGCACGATTTGTCCGTCCAGTTTGTTCGGGTGACAAATACGCCAATGTTCCTTCTAAAATGTTTGGACTAGTAAGGCTTTGAGTTTCTCGTTTTAGTAAAGACGCAATACTAAAATCAATGAGTTTTACTTCTTTGGTGCTGGGGTTAATTAAAATATTTGCTGGCTTAATATCTTTATGAATAACTCGATGGCGATATAATCTACCCAGTATGGAAACAATTTGAATGGCAATGTTAAAAAAGCTTGATAAATTAAGAGTATATTTAGCAGTATATTCTTGCAAAGAAATAGCGCCTAAGTCTTCCATGACTAAGGCATAGCTATTTTGATAAGTTTCTAAACTATAAGTTTTGACAATGCCATCAATATCAAGATTTTTAGTAATTGTGTACTGATTACGAAATCTTACGAGTTCGTGAAAGGTGGGATAGTCTCGCCGTAATAGTTTAATAATGACTGGTTGTTGATCTAATTCCCTAATACCACGATGTACTAAGGTATTAGAACCTGAATAAATTAGCTCGTTCACACGATAACCACTTAATGTCAACATAATTTTTTACAAATAAATTTATTTTTTGTGATTTATGATCAGTAATTTCCATTTTGAAATTTTATTTAACTTTGCGATCGCTATTTTTCCTAATACTCACTTAAAAATTTATTAATTAACTACAAAAAACTTAAAAAAGCCACGTTTTTATGTATGCTTGATGACCAAGTATTATATCTGTGCATTTTCGGAAGTCAATATGGAACGTGCTGTTTCCCTCCTGGGAATATTAGTGTTTATGGGGATATCTTACGCTTTATCTGTCGAACGTCAAGCAGTTCGTTGGCGGACAGTTGTTTGGGGTTTGGGTTTAGAGTTTATCTTTGCGTTGCTGATTTTGAAAACACCGTGGGGTTTAAATGTATTCAAATCTTTAGGAGATATTGTCAGCAATTTTTTAGCTTTTTCAGATGTCGGCGCTAAATTTGTCTTTGGAGAGAATTTTAAGGATCATTTATTTGCCTTTCAAGTACTGCCAACCATTATCTTCTTTTCTGCCTTTATTAGTGTTTTATACTACTATGGAATTTTGCAGCGCGTCGTGAATATACTAGCATGGTTAATGATCAAGACAATGAAAACATCAGGTTCTGAGTCTTTATCCTGTGCAGGTAACATCTTTTTGGGGCCGACAGAATCTGTGCTGATGGTGAAACCTTATGTAGAAAATATGACACTATCAGAAATCCATGCTGTAATGACTGGAGGCTTTGCGACTATTGCGGGTGGTGTATTAGGCGCGTACCTTTCCTTTGGTATTCCTCCAGAACACCTAATTGCTGCTTTTTTTATGACTGCCCCCATATCATTAGTTGTATCAAAAATTATGTACCCAGAAACAGAAGTTTCTGAGACAGTGGGTAAAGCCAAAATAGATATAGAAACCAACTACGTCAACGTCATTGATGCTGCTACTACGGGAGCCATTGACGGCGTAAAATTGGCAGTTAACGTCGGGGTGATGATTATTGCCTTTTTAGGATTACTGGCTGCTTTAAATGCGCTGTTGGGGTGGTTTGGTTCCCTTGTGAATTTGCCGCAGTTATCTTTGCAGTTAATATTGTCTTTTGTCATGGCTCCCGTGGCTTGGTTGATGGGTGTACCGTGGAATGATTGCCAACAAGTAGGAGCGCTGTTAGGGACAAAGACAATTTTGAATGAGTTTATTGCTTTCTTAGATTTAAAGCAATTAATTGAAAGCGGTAAAATTTCCCAACGTGCAGTAATTATTGCTACTTACGCATTATGCAATTTTGCTAATATCGGCTCTATTGGCATTACTATTGGTGGACTGACGGGGATGGCTCCCCATCGTCAGCATGATTTTGCTCGTTTGGGAGTGAAGACAATGATTGGCGGATTATTAGCAAGTTTTATTACCGCTTGTATTGCCGGAATATTAATCTGAAAATCGAACTATTTTTTTAATCTCTCGACATAACCTAATCTCCAATTTTGCGGTTGTTTCAACTCACCTCCCTTACCTTGAATAATCAGCCAAAGAGCAAGACGAGTGTTTAAATATCCCCTGATAATCTGATTTTTTGGCTGCGGATAAAGCCCTGGAACTAAATAACTAGTAACATTTAAAAGTTGTCCACAGTAAGTTTTTTTTCCCGGCAAAGTGATGGTAACAAAACCATCAATTCTATACTTGGGTGGAATAACAAATGTTCCATAAACCTGATGCTGTCCACCCCAAGGCTTAACTACCAGTTCCACAGGATTAAGGTAAGATTTTTGACTTGTTGATGTAGCCGCAGTGTATTTCCATTTATCGCAACTCACTATCGGAGGTAGGTCTGAGAACACAGAAAAGCCAACAATACTGGCTAAAGCGAGAAAAAATAGTAAATAAAAAAATTGATATTTTCGCACTGCTCAGATATTTAGACTACTTCTTTTTGGTTATATTTTAGCAAGTTAAGAAATTTAGCGATCGCATACCTCTCAGTGTGCGATCGTCGTGCTTGTGCTTTGGCGACAATATACCTTATATAATTGATGCGATCGTACAACTACCAAGCTCACAATTAAAATACTCAACAGATAAGTTTTAAAGCTTTGGGTGCAGGGATTTTTTTGCTGCTGACAGTGCTGTTTAAGGGACTTCCAGAGAATAAAGTATACAACTTATGAAAATGATAATCATTCTGGTGGCGGGAAGGGAAAGGTTGCCGTTAGCAACCTTTCCCTTCCCTTTTTGTAGTAAATTCAATGATGATTCGATTTTGGATGTGCATAGGTGTCAATGGAATTAACAGATTCACTAAAGCATTTGTTGAAGGAAACTGCACAGCAATTAAAAGG
>NZ_JADEXZ010000060.1 GCF_015206815.1 Fortiea sp. LEGE XX443 | reverse complement strand
TTGGGCGCGGGTCAGATTGCTAGGGTATGCTTTACTCATGTTGCTCTCTCAGTGCTGTCTATTATCTATTCACAGCATATACTGAGAGAGTTTTTTTACCACCTCTTAGACTTTTAAAACAGCCTCTTAGGTTAGAAACTTGTCATCGTTAGAAACGGAACTTAAATTTACGTCTTAAGATTGAGTAACTTGATAGTTTGGTTCAATCGCAAGAGCGATAAATATCAACAACTTAATAGTTAACTTAAGAGCAGATGAAGAGACTAAAATACTTCATCGATGGTAAAGTCATGTACTTGTTTTCCGTGGTCAGATTAAGAGCGTGTTTGAGGTGTGGGGAGAATTAACATCAGCCGAATATATTTGGCTAATATCCGGGGTAAAAAGCCTCAACTTGTCTATAGCAAGTGAAAGCATAATCTATCATTAAACCTTGGTTTGAGTTTTCGAGCCAAGGTTTATTTGTAGGAGTTTTTGTTCTAAATTTATTATCAGGAAAATCTAATGCCAGCATCAACAAAAAAAGAAAAGTTACAACCACCACAGCAGCAACAACCACCAGGTAGTGAATCGGAAATGCAGCCAAAACCCAAGGCCGAAGATGAGCAGTATCGAGGTAGTGGTAAATTACAAAATAAAGTCGCATTAATTACAGGCGGAGATAGTGGTATTGGCCGTGCTGTAGCGATCGCTTTTGCCAAAGAAGGTGCAGATGTTGTAATTGTTTACCTGAGTGAACACGAAGATGCGAAAGAAACAAAAAATTTGGTAGAAAAACACGGACGAAAAGTATTAGCTATAGCGGGTGACATTACGGATGAAGGTTTTTGTCAAAACGCCATACAACAAACACTAGGTGAGTTTGGCAAACTTGATGTCCTAGTAAATAATGCTGCGGAACAGCACCCTCAAAAAAGCATTGAGGATATTACGAAAGAACAATTAGAGCGGACTTTTCAAACCAACATTTTCTCAATGTTTTACCTGACAAAAGCAGCATTAAAACATTTGCAGCAAGGCAGCGCTATCATTAATACGACATCAGTTACTGCTTATAAAGGCAGTCCCCAACTACTAGATTACTCTTCTACCAAAGGTGCGATCGTTGCTTTTACACGTTCGTTATCGCAAAATTTAGTAGAGAAGGGAATTCGCGTAAATGCTGTAGCACCTGGCCCAATTTGGACACCATTAATTCCCTCAACTTTTCCAGCAGAAAAAGTTGAACCCTTTGGTAAACAAGTACCAATGCAAAGAGCGGGACAACCAGAAGAAGTAGCACCTAGTTATGTGTTCTTAGCTTCTGATGACGCTTCTTACATATCTGGTCAAGTGTTACATGTCAATGGAGGAGAAATTGTTAACGGTTAATTAAGAATAACTTAAAAAGAAAAATTCAAAAAACAGAAGTCAGGAGTCAGAATAATTCAAGAATCTGACTCCTAATTCGTTAGTTCCTTAGTTATCAACCACAAAATGCCTATCAGCAAAAGCATTGTTTAAATTTTTATAAAAGAATATTTTTACTGTTATGATTGCTCTAGGCTCATCTGTATAGGATGTGCCAAACATTAAGAATAATTTAAACTACCGGGAATCTTATATAACCACGTTGAAGTAAAAAATTAACGTTAACAAAGGATTAATATGCGCTTACCTATTACTATTGGTGCAATCTTATTAGCATCTTTAAGTTTGAACGCTCCAGTACTCTCTGCACCTCCTGTTCAAATAGTACAAAAATCACCAAGCAATAACTTTAACTTAAAGCAATTAAGAATTAATCAGCGATTATGGAATAGCCAACAAATAAAAAACTACCGCTACACGGTAACTAATAGCTGCTTTTGTATTCCTGAATTGAGAGGGCCAGCAATCGTTGAAGTACGCAATGGGAACACAACTTCTATCAGAAATGCTAAAACTGGTGAGCCTGTAAATTCTGAACTACTAAGACCATACAGTACAATTCCTAGACTCTTTAATTTGATTAGGAATGCTATTAGTAGTAGAGAACCGGAACTAACCGTGACATACAATCCACAACTTGGTTATCCAACTCAAATTAACATCGGTAATCTTGCTGCTGATGCTGGAATTTTCACTACAATTAGCAATTTTGAAGAACTTCCTTAAGGTTCATATGTAAGAGGCTTTTGATAAAGTAGAAAGTAGCTGTAACGCACCGCCATCATACGGTGCGTTATGCTTTGCTTTAACGCATCCTACAATTCAGACTTACGAATTAGCATGATTATTCCATCGGGGGGATGTATTAATACTTAATAATTGATAGCTTTAAATGAAGAGTACTATTTAATTAGTAAAATCAGACTTATGCCATCCCCAAAACCATTGTGTGGCACAGAACTAGTAGATTGTGCCAGAGCAAATGCCAAACAAGGAATTGAAACTGCTGCTTATCAATGTGGCTATGGTGATAATATTAACATTTTTGCACAAGAACTTAGGCAAGCTTGTGAAAAAATGAATTTACAAGTGAAGGAACTGAGTGAATTAATTACTGATCAAGACATGATGCTACAAATAGGTACTGGTGAAATTGTTGCTCCAGATACAGCTTCAGAATTGTAAAAAATTCCCTTCATTTTAAATAGTCAATGGTCAACAGACTATTGACTTATAATTTTAAAATTAACCGTGCCAATTTGAAGTAAATTAAAACCCCAAGCACATCGACAGCTGTAGTAATAAATGGTGCTGACATCAAAGCTGGATCTAAACGCAACATCCGAAATAAAAATGGCAGTGCTGAACCAGAGACTGAAGCTAAAAGTGAAATGGCCACCAAACTACTACCAACAGCGATCGCAACTTCTATTCGTCCTTGCAAAAAGAAAGCCCAGACAGTAGCAATAATACCTAACATTCCGCCCAACAGTAAACCTGCGATCGCTTCTCTGCCAATTACTTGTAAAGGCCCAAGCGATCGGATTTCTTCAGTATTCATCCCGCGAATTACAACTGTAGAAGACTGAGCGCCGACATTACCACCAGTACCTGTCAATAAAGGAATAAATGCTGTTAGCGTTACCACTTTTGTTAGAATATCTTCTTGTGATTTAATAATTGTGCCTGTAACAGTATTAGTTATTAATAAAACAAATAACCACACCACTCTTTTGCGGGCTACATCCATCAGATTCATCTGGAAATAATTGTCGCCACTCGATTGCACACCACCACCCAAAGCGTAAATATCTTTGGTAGTTTCTTCTTCCAAAATATCAATTACATCATCAACCGTAATAATACCTACTAAAAGCTGTTGTTTATCTACTACAGGCACAGCTAAAAAATCGTATCTTTGGATAACTCTAGCCACTTCTTCTTGGTCTGTATCTGTGCGAACAAACACAACATCACGGGTCATAATTTCACCAATGACTTGTTCAGGCTGAGATGTCACCAAATCTCGCAAAGATACAATCCCCGTCAACCGCCTTTCAGTATCAGTGACATAAAGATAGTAAATTATCTCACTGGCATTAGCCAAACGCCGAATCCGCTCTAGAGCTTGAGAAACTGTGATATTTTCTTTTAGCGAAATAAACTCTAGTGTCATAATTCGCCCGGCTGTATTAGGTTCATAACCTAAAAGCAGAGCCGTGGCTTGACGTTCTGTGGGACTTAATTGTTCTAGTAAGCGATTGACAACTTTTGCAGGTAACTCATCAAATAACCTAGCTCTGTCATCCGAGGACATTTGATCGACAATATCGCGGACTTCCTGACTTCTTAATTCCTCAATTAGCCGTTCTTGAACGCTATAGTCGAGATATTCATAAACTTCAATCGCCTCATCTTTAGAAAGCAAGCGAAAAGCCAAAGCGTGCATCGCTTCTGGCAAACCTTCAATCGCTTCCGCAATGTCCGCAGGCTGTACAGGTACAAGAATTGCTTTTGCTGCTTGCAAGTCTGCTGCTTCTAACAGCATTTGCAGTTGAGTCCGCACCAAATCGCGCAATTCTCTACGGGACACATCCTGGAAGGTAGAGTTTAAGTTGTTCGTCTCAGTCAATTTCCACTTTCCTCAGCCAGTTTGAAAAAGGTTGCTGACCCTAGTCTAGGAGACAACGTGGGAATGTGAAACCTTAAACCCAGATTCCGTAGGTGAGGTCATAAAATGCTGTATTTTTGAAAATAACATAAGTGCTGCATTTGAGAAGCATGACAGCATCACCATAGTTTGGGTAAGATGTCACTGCATCACTTCAAGCATTCGATAAGGTTCAAAAGATTATTGATAATCAGCTAGGTAAACCTACCCCTACTCTAACCTTACATTGAGTCTTTCAATGTTTTATATCGATTCACCTAGCAATTTTACCAATTTGGCTCCAGAAAGTCGCTGGATTCTCAACTTTTTTGATATCTTCTGCCAAAAATATTATCTCCTTTGCTAACTAATCTGCGGAATCTATCTAGGATTATTGCTTTTTACCGTAGATTTACTGTTATTAGGCAGCCGCTATCTTCTAATTACCCTTTGTTTCAGTGGATTTTCTCATCCATTTTATTTAGTCAATATGTTACATAATGTTTAAGAAAATTTGCAAAAAAATCAGCCACAATTTTATTAAACCTTCATTTCCTATTAGAGTGATTTTTATACTCCATAATTGATTCTCTAAAGTTAGCGAAATTATTCATGGTTACAATTAAGGACTGAAGAATATTTTTTTAATTATTTCATAGCGTAACATTTCCAAATATGGTAATGCCTAAAACTGAAGTTGATATTTATATTGGAAAGTTTTTAAATAATCGCTATTTAATAAAAGATTTAATTGGCAAAGGCGGTATGGGTAGGGTTTACCTAGCAGAAGATGCAGCTAAAGGCGGAATTTTAGTTGCTGTGAAAATTTTAATGCTTAGTCTAGGAAACCAGCAAATATCTCAACGATTTGCCAGAGAAATTTTTATTGGTGCTCAGTTAGGTCGTAAAAGCAAACATATCGTCCGTGTATTAAGTTATGGCATGACGGATGATAAAACACCATTTTATGTTATGGAATATCTTCAAGGTAAAAACTTGAAGCAAATTCTTAAAATACAACCATTAACTCTTGTAAAATTTATAGATATTTGTCAACAAATTTGTTTAGGTTTACAGTGCGCTCATCAAGGTATCAGCCTCAAAGGAGAAATTTATCCAATTGTTCATCGAGATATTAAACCAGAAAATATATTTATTATTGATGATGGTAAACAAGGCGAGATTGTCAAAATTCTTGACTTTGGCATTGCTAAATTCTTAACAGAACGCAGCGGGATGACGCTGACTGATTCTTTTATCGGGAGTTTACCCTACTGTTCTCCAGAACATATGGAAGGACGTAAACTTTTAGATGTACGCTCTGATATTTACAGTTTGGGTGTATTAATGTTTGAAATGCTTACAGGAAAACACCCATTTGAAACAGAAAGCAATTCTTTTGGTAGTTGGTATCAAGCGCATCGTTTTCAAGCTCCACCTACACCAAAGCAATTAAATCCTCAAATCAAAACCCCACAAGCATTACAAAAATTATTGATAAATTGTCTGGCTAAGGAAGTAACTGATCGCCCACAAACTATCAGTCAAATTTTAGTAATTCTAGAGAAAATTAAGCGGCAAATTGAACGAAATAATGGGTTTGAAAGTGATGATGAACAAAATTTATCATCAGTTACATTAGTACCAGTAACTTCGATATCAGAAAAAGAGTGCTTACAAAAAACTTGGCCAAAAAATAAACCAATTGCCTCCATTGGTTTCTCACATTTATTACATACTACTCAAGGGGTTATCCCAACTTTTTGGGCAATGCTACCTAAGCAAGAAATTACTAATTTTTATGATAAGTATCACAGTACAGAATTTATCGATAAAATGAATATATACCCGATGTTATTATGGGTTACTGTACTGTACAATGCTCAACTTTCTCTTACTAAATGGTTATCTTATTTTTTAGATTTAAAAGATAATAAATGTCAAAAAATAGTCAGAATTTTAGCAGATAGAGGCTACTATCATCTGCTATTTTTTGCCATTGAAGAACCAACCAAATGTTCTCATGTCATGACATTAACGCTGACAGCTAAACAACGACAGCAACTTACAGATTGGTTGCAAATAGAGCAAAAATCAAATGATGCGATCGCATCTGAGCAAGTCAAAAATATTTTGAAATTAGAATACCAAAAACTAAAATCAGAAATTTTGCAAAAATTAGTTGAAAAACAACAGATTGCCAAGATTGGTTTTAGAGCTTGGTTATCTCAAATATTCGATAAATTTATCCAAATTTTATCACGTCCTTAAAGTCTGGAATTATTTGTACGATTAATTTTAATTACGGCAACAGCAGAGGTTGTAAAAGTGAATCAAAGCGCGTTCATCTCTCCACACATTACAGGATTGCTTGCCAATCGCTATCAACTTAAACAGTTGATTGGTAGTGGTGGCATGGGTGAAGTTTTTTTAGCCGATGATATTTTACTCGGTGGAACACCAGTTGCCGTAAAATTTTTGACTCAAACTTTTATTAACGAAAAGATGCAACAAGACTTTGCTCGTGAAGCAATGTTAAGTGCTACTTTGAGTCAAAAAAGTCTACATATTGTGCGAGCCTATGATTATGGTGTGAGTGCAGAAGGGAAGCCATTTTATGTGATGGAATATCTAAATGGTAAAAGTTTAAAAGATTTACTGCCTATCCCTTTGTCCAAATTTTTGACCTTGACTCGCCAGATTTGTTTAGGCTTACAATGCGCTCACCGAGGTATTAATATTGATGGCAGAGTTTATCCCTTAGTTCATCGAGATATCAAGCCGGCAAATATATTAGTTATTCCCGATCCCATCTTAGGAAAATTAATTAAAATCCTCGATTTTGGGATTGCTAAATTTATTAATTATGCAAACACAATTAGTACTAGTAAAGGGTTTAATGGCACTTTACCATATTGTTCTCCTGAGCAATTAGAAGGTGGAGAAATCGATAGCCGCTCGGATATTTATAGCTTGGGTGTAATGATGTTTGAGATGCTCACAGGTGCTAAACCCTGGCAGCCAGAAACTGATTTATTTGGCGCTTGGTATAAAGCACATCACTTTGAACAACCGCGAACAATAGCTAAAGTTAGTCCTCAACTCAAACTACCCGAACAACTCAATAATTTAATTATGGCTTGCTTGGCTAAAGCACCAGGCGATCGCCCCCAAAATATAGCAGAAATTCTGCAAGTCTTAGACAGTCTGGAAAAGTCTAGTTGTCAGAGTTTGCCCACCCATTTAGCCTCAACATATAACCCGAAATTTGCTGTCGAGGCTGAAATGTCTCCACTACTCAAAGCTAACTTTGCAAAACTGACATGGCCCAAAAATAAACCCATTCAAGAAATCGTCTTTCCCCAGTTGTTAGATACACCTCAAGGCAATTTGGCAGCCCTGTGGCTAATGTTGGCGAAACAAGAAATTAAACAACGAGTTTTGTGTCAGCGTTACAATCATTTTATTTTTATTACATCGCCACACCCCATGTTGTTGTGGATAACTCTCCTCTACGATCGCGAAGTTGGCCCTAAGTGGCTACCATGCTACTTAGATATGCAAAATCCTCAAAACCAACAACTGGTTTATTCCTTGGCAGAATATGGGCGCTATCCTTTGATTTGCTTCACTTTAGAAGCACCCCATAGCTGTACCAATGTTCTCAGCAGTCACATTGCTCATACCCAGCGACAAAGATTAAAACTTTGGATAGAGCAAAGTAAAAGTCTGCCAACATTTAATCAAGCTTTGTTAAGCAAGAATTTATTAAAGCAGCAGTACAAACAAATGCAATCTCGGATACTACAGCATTTGGACTCCAAACCACAGGTTGTTGCTGCTAATTCAATTTGACAAAAATTCCTTGTTGAAATGTTATGATAGGAGGCTACCAAGTTATAAGCGCTGCAACCTAATCAAAAAAAGTAAGAAAATCCTTGACAAGTCGAAACAAAGTAGCGATAATAATAAAGTTGCAAATTAAGGGACTGTAGTTCAATTGGTTAGAGCACCGCCCTGTCACGGCGGAAGTTGCGGGTTCGAGCCCCGTCAGTCCCGTTAAAAACTAAAGTTACTATTATTGAGTTCTGAAACCAAGAAAGTTCTTAATTAGAACTCAATACCCTTAGCATTCAGAAGGAAGTCAAAACAGTCGTTTCTGCTGTAAACTACCGAAAAACGAATTACCACAGGTATCTAAGCCTCGGTGACTCAGCAATTGTTATATTTATCATGCTTTGCGAAAGAGAGAATTAACTGTGACTGTTAGAGTCCGTATTGCGCCAAGTCCAACTGGAAATTTACATATTGGTACAGCTAGAACGGCCGTATTTAACTGGCTGTTTGCCCACCACCACGGTGGCAAGTTTATCCTCCGTATCGAAGACACAGATTTAGAGCGATCGCGCCCCGAATACACAGACAATATCCTAGCAGGATTACGCTGGCTAGGACTCAACTGGGACGAAGGCCCGTTTTTCCAATCCCAACGTTTAGACCTGTACAAAACAGCGGTACAAAAGCTCTTAGATCAGGGATTAGCATATCGCTGCTATACCACCTCCGAAGAACTAGAGGCACTGCGAGAAGCCCAAAAAGCTAGAGGCGAAGCTCCCCGCTACGACAACCGTCATCGTAATCTCACCCCAGAACAAGAAGCCACACTCCAGGCAGAAGGGCGTAACTTTGTCATCCGATTCCGAATCGACGATGACCGAGAAATTGTCTGGAATGACCTAGTACGGGACAAAATGGTTTGGCGAGGCAGTGACCTTGGCGGTGATATGGTGATTGCCCGTGCCTCAGAGGAAGGGATTGGTCAACCACTGTATAACTTTGTTGTGGTGGTTGATGACATCGATATGCAGATTACCCATGTGATTCGGGGAGAAGACCACATAGCTAACACAGCTAAACAAATTCTCCTATATCAAGCTTTAGGGGCAGAAAGCCCAGAGTTTGCCCACTCGCCGCTAATTTTGAACATGGACGGGCGCAAGCTGTCTAAGCGGGATGGCGTGACTTCTATTTCTGAGTTTCAAAAAATGGGCTTTACGGCGGAAGCTTTAGTAAATTACATGACACTATTGGGTTGGTCGCCACCAGATTCCACTCAAGAAATATTTACCTTAGAAGATGCTGCCAAGGTATTTAGCTTTGAGCGGGTGAACAAGGCAGGTGCTAAGTTTGACTGGGCAAAACTAGATTGGTTAAACAGTCAATACATCCACAACATGCCAGTAGATCAACTCACAGATTTACTCATACCCTATTGGCAAGAAGCTGGCTATCAACTAGAGGGAGGGCGAGAACGTCCTTGGTTAGAGCAGTTAGTTACGTTAATTGGCCCTAGCATGACTCGTTTGGTAGACGCTGTAGAAATGAGCCAAATATTTTTCCGCGAAACCGTAGAATTTAGCGACGAGGGCAGTAAACAACTGCAACAGGAAGGTTCTAGTGCTGTTCTGAGTGGGGTAATTTCCGCTTTAGAAAGTCAACCTCAATTGACCGACACTGCTGCCCAGGAAATTATTAAACAGGTAGTAAAACAACAGAACGTGAAGAAAGGCTTAGTCATGCGATCGCTCAGAGTCGCTTTAACCGGAGATGTTCATGGCCCCGACCTGATCCAATCCTGGTTACTGTTGAATCATATTGGTTTAGATAAGCAGCGCTTGCATCAGGCGATCGCGGCTTCGTAATTCGTAATTCGTAATTCGTAATTGAACTTGAGCAGCAGCAGCCCCGCGCTCTACCCGAAGGGTGAGTGTCGGGAGTATGTCACTCTTTACGGATTACGAATTTATTTCTATTTTGAAAAGCAGCGCAAGTCACAGAGAAATCCTAGCTCCTTACTCATGACTGATTTGGAATGTCGAATTTAAAATAATAGTCAAATCCTCTCTTATTGGGAACTTACTAGGTAAAATTCGTGTCTTTCAAACCACTGATAAACCTATGTAATCACAATGTTGAAAACATCTTTAAATAAAGGGATTAGATTATCATTGACGGTATTAGCTTTCTGTGTAACATTTGTAACCAATACCATAACTAAGGCTCAAGAAGCACCGCCGATATTTGGAGATGTGACTGTCAACCGTCCATTTTCTTCAGACCCTCTGACTGTTCGAGGGATGAGTGGTGGTTCAATCTCTGGAAGCAAGGTGGCTGGCAGAAAAGAAACAATTACCGGGCCATGTGATGGATTCGTCGATCAAGCACCAGACCATACCCTAGAACTCACGACCAAATTTGATTATCTGAAACTACAAATACAAAGTCCCCAAGATGTCACCATGATTGTTAAAGGCCCTGGCGGTACTTGGTGCAACGACGATTTCAATGGCAAAAATCCTGGCATGAGTGGTGAATGGTTGCCTGGAAATTATCAAATTTGGGTAGGTTCATACGACAAAGGGCAGTATTACCCTTACACATTGAAAATTACAGAAGTCAAATAATCTTCACAAGCTATATCTACCAAGGCTTTTGAAAAGGTGTCTGGCTGAAAAATTTGACTTAGTAGGCAATGAGTAAACACAAGTTTTTCTAAAATTTGCTCTGAATGATCATGTGGTTGCCGTTAATGAGAAAATGCAACTTCAAAAACTGTAATTTCGTCACATATTTTGTCCCGTTATTTTCTGTTGTCCCGGAACTATTATCAGAAATGGTTATGATGACTTGGAAAGGTTTTTTGACAAATTATCGTCAGTGGCGGCGTAGTTGGTTATATCCAGCAATTTCGGTGGTAGTCGCCCTAAGTTTGTGTTTGAGTACACCGTCACCTGGACAGGCTCTAAATCTTTTGCCACTGTTGTTTCAAGGAGCGCAAATCCTCCAGCTTTCTAATATATCTGATCGCCAGGAAGTAGAACTTGGCCAACAGATAAATAGTCAACTACGCAGTGGTGAAGTTCGACTTTACCGCAATGCTGAGGTTAATCGTTATGTACAGGAAATTGGTCAACGATTAGTAGCTAATAGCGATCGCCCCAATCTTCCTTTCACCTTTCAGGTAGTGGATGACAACTCGGTTAACGCTTTTGCCACTGCTGGGGGTTATGTTTATATGAATACAGGTTTACTAAAAACCGCAGAAAATGAAGCGGAATTAGCTAGTGTGATGGCTCATGAAATTGGTCACATTGGTGGTAAACACCTAGTTAAACAAATGCGGCAAAGAGCGCTGGCTAGTGGTGTAGCAACTGCAACAGGTTTAGACCGTAATCAAGCTGTGGCGATTGGTGTAGATTTAGCCCTCAACCGTCCCCGCAGTCGTCAAGATGAGTTTGATGCTGATAAAAGAGGTTTAAGAACTTTAGCCAGAGCCGGTTATGCTCAGTCTGGAATGGTTTCCTTTATGCAAAAGCTTCTCAGCAAAGGTTCTGGCCCAACGTTCTTGAGTACACACCCGGCTACGAGCGATCGCATTAATAATCTCAAACGTGCAATTAATGCCCAACCTAGTAGTGGGCGTGACGGCTTAGATAAAGCTGCTTATCGAGCCAATATTCGACCATTACTTTAGTTTTATTTCACTGTGCAAAGTCAACAATCAAAAACTAGGCTCGCTGCTGATGGCGGCGAGCTTTAATTTGGGAAGGCTCAACCGTCATCACCCCATCATCTAAAGGCAAGATACGCTGGCTATTTTGAAAAACATTAACTTGATAAATTAGCTGATTGGTAATATCTAATCCGGTTAACCAACCACTACGAGGATGATAGGCTCCCGTATCTATATCTAGCCATCCCTGTCCTTCGGCTAGTTTACCAGGAGTAATGTTTGGTAATGTAAAAGTTATGGTATGGCCGACAATAATCAGTTTATTAGAAAAGTAAGGCTTTTCAATACTGTGAAATTCGTCTCTAATCCAGCAAAATTGCTCGGCAGTTTGTTCTGCTAGAGGCATAGAAGGGTCTAATCCCGCATGAGTTAACCAAATATCTCCCAAGTCTAGATAGGTGGGCAGAGCCTGAAACCAATCCAAATGGTCTTGGGGAATGGTGGATGTTTGATAGCTGGTGAGGGTTGCTTGTCCCCCACTATAGAGCCAAGCTTGCATTGCTTGTGTCGGAGTATTTTTGTGAGTAAAGATATTTAACAACATCTGCTCATGATTTCCGAGCAGACAGGGATAATTACTTTGTCGCACAAAATTAACTACATCGTAACTTTGAGGCCCGCGATCAATTAAGTCTCCCAGAAAATAGACTTGATCATCTGATGTTGGTGCAATCGCCTCTAACAGAGTCATTAAGCCTTCATAATGGCCATGCACATCCCCAATAACTATTCGACGTTGCCTAATTTCGCTCATCGGCTTTTAGCTGGAAAATTCAGTTTAATATTTTTGCTACAGTATACGCGCTGGATATTCCGCAAAGTTAAAGATAAATACTAGTTAATAAATTTAAATTTATTTTAAGTAAATCTTCACAAAACACCCTAAGTTTGCACATACACACAGCACCACTACAAATCTGCTTTACATTAGCTTAAAATTTAGGCTGTTGTCCTAATTTGTTGGCATAATGTCCGATCAGTTTTCTGCTGAAATTAGCTCACGCATCTGCATCCATATGAACGAAGATCATGGTGATGCCGTATTGCTTTATGCACAGGCTTTTGGTGCTGTAACAGAAGCGACAGCAGCACAAATGCTGTCAATTGATGCCCAGGGTATGAATTTAACAGCACAAGTGAATGGAGAAGCTACACCAGTGCGTATCCAATTTGATCATGTTTTAGCTGATGCAGAAGATGCCCATCAAACCTTAATTGCAATGGTAAGGCAGGCGCGAGGGAAAGCTACCTAGAGATGTTAGCGGTAGCGGGGCCTTGAGTATAGACCCGTTTGCTTCAATTACAATTAGATGTGCTACTCAGTTTGCAATAACCAAAAGCCGCTGTAAGTCATCCCGGAATCATCAGGTTGGATGATTAAAAAATGTAGTCCTCGGCTTTGCTGTTTACGCTGTTCATAAAGTTTAGCGGCGGCGGCTACTTCAGAATCTTCAAAGGTGGCTAATACCCATCTATCTACCAAACCAGCTTCTAAAATTAAACCATCGGGCGCACCAGCTATGTAATTTAAAGCTACTGGATGTGCTACTGCTACCCATCTTGCCAAACGCATAGATTGTCTACCACCGTAAATTACTACACCAGGAACGGGTACTGTTGAGGACAAACCCAGATTTATAGGTTGAAGAAATTCTGGCATAGATAAAATGGGGATGGGGCGATCGCTAAATTCTGTTGCTAAATTGCCAGCCGCTAAACTTACAAAGCGCCATTGTTCTCCCCAAAGGTTTTCTGGTAAGGGTATAGGTGCAGGTTTTTCTAACACTACAGAATATTGCTTGTCTTGTAACCACTGTTTTAGTGCGAAAGTCCGGCGGGTAGGTTCTACCGCAATACCCAAATTGCGTCCGGCTGTCTCAATTAAACTCAACGACTGCGGACGAAACACTTGAATTACATCTGGGAATTCTTCACCTGCTGCTTGTTGGATTTGAGTAGTAACCCAACTTGAATTTGCTGCTGACTGGGGACAATTTGCTATATATTCAAAGCTGCGATTTGCATCACAAATCAACAACTCCCACAATACTTGACCTAATTTATCTTGCTGTAAACTACGATAAAAATCGGCTTGCCAAATTTTCATGATTAAAGAAATTTCCAAAAAATAAAATTTACTATATTATGTTTTTCTCGAATTGCTGTTGCTTATTTGATCAATCTAAAATTCCTCCTAATTATTGGACTGAAATATAACTATTTTAAACTTGTGATAGATGTAAACAGTGTAATTATGTATGGAGTACAACAAAAATAGGGGATCATCCATCCAAGGAGATAATGAGTAAGGGCAATTATCAGCGATTGCGCGGAGCGCCAGAGGCGATCGCAATTTGTAAAAAACCATTCATAAATTGTAGGGTTTAGCTGAGAAACAGCAGGTTAAATTTTCTAAAAGCCTGACTCTGTATCAGTTATGGCTGAATAAATAAAATATATCTATTATGGAAATTTCCTATGTAAAATTAAAAAAGTCGCAAAAATTAAAAATTGCCAACACTTCTAGCTAACAGTGCTAGAGTTTCAAAAATTCATTAAAAATTTTCAGCGGGTATCAATGCTGAAGCAACTACAGAAAAACCAGATTCCTTTAATTGTTGGCGCGGCCGTGTTTGCCTTTTCAGCTGGGGCAATGGTGTCAGCACCTGAGATTGGCAAAACATTCGGTCAATGGCTCAAACTGGGTAAAAATCAGCCAGAACAGCTATCAGAAGCCGCCAAAATCAAATCTACTGTGTTTCCTTTGGTAGCTCAATCTCCAGTAGAACGAGCCGCAAAACTAGAAGCGATCGCTAAAGGATTCGCTTCAGCAGATCGTAATCGCGCTCGCTATCTTTTAGCCAGCGATTTAATTGAAACTAGGGACGCACAACAAGCCCTCGATTTATTAACAGGTTTGGAACAAGACTATCCTGTGTTAGCGCCTTACATATTACTAAAACAAGCCCAAGCACAGGATATTTTAGGTGAACAAGGCAAGGCTTCCGATCTGCGGCAAAAAGTCCTGAAAGTTTATCCCAAAGAAGCGGGGACAGCAAAGGCGCTGTATTTAATTGGCCAACCAGCAAATCAAAATACAGCAATCGCTCAATTTCCTTCCCATCCCCTAACCTGGGAAATTATCCGCAAGCGCTTGCAAGAAAACCCCAATCAGCCGAAGTTACAACTAATTTTGGCGAAATATGCCTACAATCAACCAGGAATAGTTGGGATATTGGATCAGTTGGTGAAACAGCCAAATCTCAAACCCGCAGATTGGGAGGTAATTGGCACAGCTTATTGGGAAAATTCTCAATTTCGCAAAGCTGCGATCGCCTACAGTCAAGCACCAAAAACACCCCAAAATCTCTACCGCCTAGGACGAGGTTTGCAGATAGGCGGACAAAGCCAAGACAGAGAAAAAGCGATCGCCTCATACAAACAATTAGTGCAGCAATTCCCCGATGCAACAGAAACCGGAACTGCTTTACTACGTCTAGCAGACACGGCAAAAACCCGCAAAGATGCTCTACCATATCTCAACCAAGTCATTGCTCAATTCCCAGAACAAGCATCAACAGCACTGGTAAATAAAGCCAAAATTCTCCAAGGTCTTAACGATCAAAAATCGGCTCAACAAGCCTGGGATTTGCTTCTAGGCAAGTATGGTAACTCGAATGAGGCGGCAGAATACCGTTGGAAAATAGCTCTAGATAAAGCCAAAGCCAATGACTTGATTACAGCTTGGGAATGGGCGCAACCAATTACGACAAATAATCCTAACAGCATTTTGGCTCCCAGAGCCGGGTTTTGGGTAGGTAAATGGGCGATTAAACTTGGCAAGCAGCAAGAAGCTAAAACAGCTTTTGAGTATGTAGTTAGCCAATTTCCCCACTCTTACTATGCTTGGCGATCGGCTAACCTCCTAGGGCTAAATGTCGGCAACTTTAACAATGTGCGCCAACTCCAGCCTGAAGTAGTTCCGCACCAACGTCCAGTTCCAACAGCCGGTTCAGATACTTTCAAAGAATTGTATTTGTTAGCTCAAGATCGTGATGCTTGGTTGCAATGGGAAACAGAATTTCTCAACAAAAAACAGCCTACAGTTGCAGAACAATTCACTGAAGGATTGATGCGCCTAGCTAGGGGAGAAAACCTGTCGGGAATTGACCTAATTTCTAAATTGGAAGACAGAGAAACACCAGAAGAACAAGCCCAATATCAAACCTTAAGTAAGCAAATTACTTATTGGCAAGCCCGTTACCCATTTCCCTATCTCAAAGAAATTAAAAAATGGTCTGGCGAAACTCAACTCAATCCTCTCTTAGTTACAGCTTTAATTCGCCAAGAATCGAGGTTTGAACCGGCGATTAAATCAGTTGCTAATGCTACAGGACTGATGCAGGTACTACCAAGTACAGGTACATGGATAGCCTCGAAAAATAATGTAGATAGCAAAAACCTTGATTTAACAAATCCCAACGACAACGTTAGGCTAGGTACATTGTATTTGGATTATACCCATCAGCAGTATGGTGGTAATTCGTTGTTGGCGATCGCTAGTTATAATGCTGGCCCTGGCAATGTGTCTAAATGGCTGCAAACTCTTCCTAAAGAAGATCCTGATGATTTTGTGGAAGCCATTCCCTTTGATGAAACCAAAAATTATGTCCGCCAAGTTTTTGGTAACTACTGGAATTATCTGCGACTATACAACCCAGAAATTTCTGGTTTAGTGGCAAAATATTCAACTGCACACCCAAAATTACCCAGCCAGTGAGTTTTAAAACAATTGCCGAAAAAGTCTCAAAACTTTCCGAGACTTTTTCGGTAAATTGAACGAATTGAGATTAACCCTGGTGTGTAGATGCAAATTTTTTTTTATGGCAATACCAAAGCCAGCCGCCGTCAAGCTACCAAGAATAGTCACAGGTTCGGGTACAGATTGTTAAAAAATCCAGCCTCAAATTTTTATGAAATCAAAGTCCTATAATCTGGCTGAGATTTGATCAGACAAACTTCTATTTATCAGTTGGTGATTTCTCATCGTCGCTAAGTTTAACCAGACTCTCCAAAGCATACCAAAGAAGGAGATACAAAGTGGTTGTCTTCCATCTTGCTAACGGTGGAAGTAGTCTTTTAAAAACGATCGCAACTAATATAAAGGGTATAATCACCCGCAAATCTACGCTCTCTTTTGTAATCTGTTTGACTTGCTGATTAAAGTTGAATATTGTTTGAGTTAACTTTGCAGGTTGGGATTTTTCACCTGGGATGTCAATAATGATTATGCCCCTAGTCTGTAACTTTTCCAGAATTTCTGTAATGCTGCTGCTTTCGGCAGTGGAGTATATTGTAATACTGCCTGTCTGATCATTGAGCTTAACCTGATCAACCTGAGGAAAAAAGACTTTCAGGGAATTAGCAATTAGCTCAAGTTCTGCTTGATCTTGGTGCTGATGGGAAATTCTGAGCCGTAGTCGCCCCGGAGTCAGACTCACAACCTGGAGATATATTGGTGTGGATAAATTTTCTAAAGGTAATTCCGGCATAAAACCTCAAGGTAATGTAGATTTAGTTGCCTGTTTAGCTTGTAAATTAACCCTCTGAAATTGACCAAAGCCAGGATAATCTAAGGAAACCACAGCCTAACTCAAGCGTTACCATCCATACTATTACCCCAGAGCGATCGCCAAATTTTTTAGTTTACCGAATATCAATAATTGATTCTTGAGAACTCAATTTTAGAACACGATCTATAGTTGATCTACGTTTGGCGATCGCATCCATCAATAATTCTTCATAGCAGGCGATCGCTTGTTCACAACTGTAATGCTCGACTGCAAACTGTCTACCTTTCTTGCCTAAATTCCTCCTTAGCTGTGGATGATGATACAACTTTAAGACTGCATCTGCTAGGGTATCTGGGGACTCTGGCTCGACAATCACACCTCCGCCACTTTCTCGAATTGCTTTAGCTGCTGTACCTGTTGCTGGTACTGAACCAATGATGGGGCGGCCACTAGCTAACAGCAGAGGTATTTTAGAAGGCATATTAAAGGAGATAACATTGCGCTTTTGAACAATTAACCCAACATCAGCAGCAGCTAACATTGACGGGAGTTGTTCTCGCGGCTGTAAGGGTAAGAGTAAAACATTATCTGCACCACAAGATAAACAATACTGCTGTAATCTAGCTAAAGCGATCGCTTCTCCAGCAATCACAAAGGTAATTTCTGGGATATGACGCAAATTAGCAGCAGCAGCCACTACTGTCTCTAAACCTTGAGTCAAGGCAATGTTGCCAGAATACATCACCACAAATTTTCCATCTAACCGATGAGCAATTTTCCAGGGATTATTCTCTTTTGGTAAAGGATGAATGAAATTGACATTTACCCAGTTGGGAATACAAACAATTTTTTGCGGAGATACACTTTTATTCACTAAATTTTCTAAAAAACCATCAGCAATTACGCTGATGGTTTGGGCATTGCGATAAGCAAATTTCTCTAAGAATTCACAAAATTTGATCATCCATTTATTTGTAATTAGCCCGACGCGCACTGCTGCTTCTGGCAAAATATCTTGCACATTCAAAACCACTGGGCAATTGTATAGTTTTCCTAATAAGGCAGCGGGCAATGTCACTAATAACGGTGGTATCGTTAGCAAAATTACATCTGGTCGTTTGCCTCTAATGGCTTGGGGCAGACTAGTTATGATAAAACTTAACTCTAGCAGTAATCTATCGATCAGATTGGGTTTGGACTTGATCCGCAAGTAACTGCGTTGAATAGTTACACCATTAATTCTTTCTGTAACGTACCACTTACCCAGATAGTCTTGGTAAATTTGCCGTTGTGGATAGTTGGGCATTCCTGTAATTACCCGCACTTCATGACCTTGTTTTGCTAGTCCTTCTGCCAGTTCGGTCATTAAAGGTGCTATTCCAATCGGTTCTGGATGATAGTTATAGGAATAAATCAGAATACGCATGATTTCTTGGGAAATTTTGTGAAGTCTGGCTGAAAGTACCGAGTTTATTTCTAGCTATTTAATGAGTTAAATTAATAGTCTCTAAATTTGTTTTTTCCAAAAATTCTGCTAAAAACCCATAAAAACATGAATATATATAGTCATATAGTCCGTAGTTTTAATTGCTTTGACAGAGGAAATTATATCAACTCAAATGACATTAAAACAGACTTATTTACACATTCAAAGGTTAATTTTTAGTAGTTTTTTGCGTAATCCAGCTTCACACAAAGGATTATTCGTGCAGATTTGGGAAATTACTCCTGCTCAACGCGAGTTTAGCATTGAGTTAATCGCAGATTAAAAATTACGTAAATTCCCCTTCTCTTTTGCTACTCCAACTCACAGAAGCCATAATCCGCTGTGGATTAAATCGTTCATACACTGGACTGGTGTAACAAAATTATAAGTCACACATCATGTACAGTCTTTAACTCAACCTGCCACTATTTTTGGTAAAAACTACTATAATTGAATCCACTGGACAAAACATTTGCAACCCAAACCAACCCCTAACTGTGTTTACAACTGCATTTGCACCAACAGACAAAACCCAACCGGGTGAACTACCACTAGATTTATTTACGGCTATTGACCAGCTTAAAAAAGAACTCAACGCGGTTATCTTGGCGCATTACTATCAAGAGCCAGACATTCAAGATATTGCAGACTTTATTGGTGATTCATTACAACTGGCGAAAGCAGCAGCACAGACGAATGCAGATGTCATTGTCTTTGCTGGTGTACACTTCATGGCAGAAACAGCAAAAATACTCAATCCTGATAAATTGGTACTTTTACCTGATTTAGCTGCCGGTTGTTCTTTAGCAGATAGTTGTCCACCAAAGGAATTTGCGGCTTTTAAAGTAGCGCATCCCAATCATTTGGTAGTTTCGTATATTAACTGCTCTGCCGAGATTAAGGCAATGAGCGATATTATCTGTACTAGTTCTAATGCTGTCAAAATTGTGCAGCAGATACCGAAAGACCAGCCGATTATTTTTGCCCCAGACCGGAATTTAGGGCGCTATGTGATGGAACAGACTGGGCGAGATTTGGTACTGTGGCAAGGTAGCTGCATTGTGCATGAAACCTTTTCCGAAAAGAAAATTGTCCAGTTAAAAATAGCACATCCCCAAGCAGAGGCGATCGCTCACCCAGAATGTGAAAGCAGCGTTTTACGCCACGCCAGCTATATCGGCTCGACAGCAGCTTTGCTCAAATATTGTCAAACCAGCCCGTCCCAAGAATTTATCGTGGCGACAGAGCCGGGAATCATTCATCAAATGCAAAAACTCGCTCCAGGTAAGCACTTTATTCCTGCGCCACCAGTCAACAACTGCAACTGTAATGAGTGTCCTTTTATGCGGCTAAATACGCTAGAAAAACTGTACTTGGCTATGAAAAACCGCACTCCCAAAATTACTATGTCCGAGGATATTCGCCTTGCTGCTTTGCGTCCAATGCAACGGATGTTAGAAATGAGTATTTAGTTATACCAATTCTGTATGAAGTTGCGCTTAATTAACGTGAGTTCGACGGAGATCAAAAACCCCTCTCCATAGCTTGCTTCTACCGTGAACCCGCAGGGTACCTCTCCCCTGCAAGGAGGAGCCACTGCGTTGCGCGGGTTTCCCGCGTTGTAGCAAGTGGCGTTAGAAGCTTTAAAACTCTTATTTTTCCGTTGGAAACTAGTAATATTTCTGCCCCTCTCCGCGTCGGAGAGGGGTTGGGGAGAGGTTCATCGAATTCACGTTTAATTAAGAAACTAACCGCAAAGTACGCAAAGTACACAAAGAGAGGAATAAGAGAGAGTTTGGCGCAGCTTTACAAAGAAATGGTATTAGTTGTCTATATGTTGTAGAGATGCGATCGCATCTCTATATTTTATTAGCTTTTATAACAGCAATGATGTTTAATTTTATTTTCTTAAATTTAAAATAAATTAATTAAAATTTTGATAAATTATGGTTTGGATTCAATTAACCCAAACCATATATAATCTCTAATTTTTTCGTTACAAAATGTTCCTAAGCTGTTACCTGAAATTGAAGAGACAGATAGAGTTAACATAATCGTTAAGATTAAGATTTACTTTTTTCCGCCTCTTTCTGCGCCGCTTCACTATATTTTCTATATAGTTCAGTGCGAATCAGAGCTTCTCGATAGCGAGTGTGATTTTGTGGTACTGCGGCCATTAAATCGGATGCTCGTTGCCATTTAGCAGCGAGGTCTAACCATTGAATTGAAGTTGTGGCTATTTTGCCATTTATAGTTGCTTGGTTGGCAATTCGCACAGCAGAACCAAACGGATCAGTTTCTTCAGTTACCTCGCCAAGATTATTTTTAGGGATTGGTTTACTTTCGTTGGCGTTGGCTGTAGTAACAGGTTTAGAGGTTTCTAATTGAACTAAAATTTTCAGCTTATCGCCTAACTGAGCATACACAACCCAACCCAACAACAACAAAAAGCCCAGACTGACTGCTGTTGGGATTCTTGTTTTAGGTAAATACTTGTATTTATCTCGTTTAATTAGTACGGAAGTGCGAGAAGATTGAGTTTTGAGCCGGGCTGACTGCGCTAATTGAGTTGTAGCTCCTGTGAAATCTTGAATTAGTTGCTTGACTACGTGTGGTTGGGCTAAGGTAATTTCTTGTGACCAGAGTAATTGATTGTCGCGATCGCTACAAATTTCTTTTAACCAAAGTAACTGTTGTTCCCGAACAATTCGACTATTAATATTGACCCGATGAATATTACGTGGTGCAATCAAATCCAGAATTTTCTGGATTTGTTCTACTAGGGTCGATTGCTCTAGTTGCTCAATCTTAGATGCTTCACAAAGGAGTTGTAAGACTCCATCAGCAAAAATAGCTCTGGTTCTTACACCAGAATGGGCTAACTGTTCGTTTAATAATTGAATAATCGCCGCAACGCTACCCTGGTGAGCTTGCCAACTGATATCGTTTATCCTGTCTACCATTTCTAGCATTTGAGTTTTCGTGATAGCTTTTTAACCCTGATTTATTACGGAACTGTGATACTTAGGCTTTTGTTCTACTGAACTTTAGCTTGTCTTCGATTTTATGAGTAAAAAGATGAGTTGCCAAATAAAATCTTTAAAATTCAGCCCCTTCCTGCTTTTGGCAAGAAAACTCTATCAGTATGAGTCAGTGTACCCTTATTTTGAGTAACTGATTAATTATGCTGTTATGAACATCACTTTTGTAGTATAAAGTTCTGTATGTCTAAATAGTATCAGGGTCAATACCTAGCAAGGTCTAGTAACAGACTACTACTCTTCTCTACAAAAGGCCATGCAAAAGCAAAAGTCAAAAGACATACTACTTATACCGCAAGCTTTTTAGCCATTTCAAATAGTCTGCTTATTTCTGCCGACCTGTATTAGTCATAATTAGCCATTTTTCTGGAAGCGATGGCGTAATACTATTATGTTAGCGAGTCTGGCGATCGCACTCAAAATCTCACAAAACTACCTTAGCTTTCATCTGTGAGTGGGAAAATCAGCTACACAACTAATCCTTCATCCGAAAAAATTGTTTTTCTTTATCTTTTTTTGGAGAAAATTCAGAACAGTTTTTGGCTTCATCAGTCATTACAATAGAAGGCTGCACTGCACATTTCAGATAATGATTGTTACAATAAAAGCGACAGTTTTTACAAGGAACTTGATGTGAGTTCTTGACATTAAAAACCATCTTATTTTCTATAAAACTATGAATTTTCCGCAATAACAGAAAAAAAATCATCCAACTAAAAAGAAGACTAATAGGACTTAAATACAATGTCCAACTGGGAAGATTTAAGCCTTGAGGTTGCACTTTTTCGTGCTGCACTTCACTACGGCTTAAATAATAATTATTGACTTCTAATGCTTTTTCTATTTCTGTTTTAACAAACATAATATTACTTACCTTTAATTATATGTATTTGTGCCAATTTGATGTTTGTTTAACGACAATTCTGAAAACGCAGCTTTTAGCAAGTGCATAGATAAAATTTATTAAACATATTGTTGTTGTGTTCTTTGTTTTCTATCTCCACCAATAAGTTTAATTTTGTCCAACTACTTACCCAAATAGTCTTAAAAGAAATAATGTATAGTCAATTACAGTTATCTAAATTACAACACTTATCTAAATTACATGAGCTTGAGTCTACATGAATATTTTATTAGATAAGTTGTAATCCTAGGTATTCTTTTTAAGATTATAATTATATATTTAGCAAAAGAAAATTCATTGTATCTCTGTCGAGAGTTTTGATTATAGTTGATGGGTATATATCTAAAGAAATAGTCTGTTCGTTTAGTTTAGAAAAAATAAAATTATGTTAAAAATATAAACTGTTTTAAATTTTAGATTGACAGTATAAATAGTTTATAAAATGGAGATTTTGCAATGCAACGTCTCTACAAAATTATTCTATCTGAACTGTATTGATCTTTAACCATAAAAAAAGGTGGGTAAATCCCACCCTCAGGTCTTAACTCTTGATAAAACTTATCTACGGCTACCCAACCACTTAGCGGCTGCAATACCCATGATCGCAGCTACTACAGGGTTACTGAGAAACTTGATAATACCTGGTTGCTCTGCTAGTACTTCGCGGAAAATGTCTGGGTGGTTATGATAAGCAAAAGATGCAAGTTTGCTCACATCATCAGCACTCATTCGGTTGGGGTTGTGAGTAGAAAGACCTAGCTGTTTTTCTAAGTGGCGATCATCCAAACCTCTTCCTTTCAAGTGTTTGAAAAAAGCGCGAGCGACATCATCTCGTTCATTAGGTTTAATCTGAGCGATCGCCTTTTGTAATTCTGGCTCCATTTGGCTGGCGGGAATTCGTTCTGGATGAACAGATCGACCAAATAATTGGCGACGCTGATCTGTGGTTGTCCGTTGAGCAAAATCGTCAAAATTATCGTATTGAACAGTTGAATCAGTTGTGGCATCATCTAATGATTCAACATTACCCTCAGCTAAGTCTTGCATAATTTGCCGTCTGTATTCTTCACTGCTTGGCATTTTATTTAGCTCCTTATTCACGTCAAATTGAGCAATTATCTAATTTCAAATTGAATTTCATCAACCTGATATAGCTACACAAAATTAGCTATACTTCACTTGATTAGTTTGAACATCGTATTGAGTCGTTAAAATTAACTTTTTACCAGGGTCGTAAACCAGAACAGTTAAATCTTGATTGGGGAAGTTTTTCCGAAAACCTTGAACTAAAGATTTTGCTAAAGGTCGAACTTCATTCGGACGAACTTCACGGGAAATTACAACACCTAATTTGTTGTTATCTCTCACATACGCATCTTGAATTAACCCGTTGGATGTTTGCACTACCCAGTTACCAAAATTTTGACCCCCAGGAGTATTACCTCTCTCTAATTCGGTGTAAGTTACATCTCGACCAATTACAGATGGGGTTGTTGTGCGGTCAGCTTGAGTAACTGTACCACCACCACAAGCGGTAGTTATGGTTAGCACCATAATTAAGATACCAGCGATCGCAATTTTACGAATCTGCTGTAGCAGCATCATTATTTTCACTCCCAAAATGAAACCTTTTAATACAAATTACTTGTAATTCTTAGCTAGTTAAATGAATATATCTTGTCTTCTAGTTAACAATTAATTATTTTTCTAGCTAAGTAGAGCAGAAATGTAGAGACGCGATACTTCCCGTCTCTACAGTCCAAATTTTTGCTATCTGTCAGCTTCGCTTAATCAGAAAGAGGAGTAGGAATATATTAATTATTCAGATTCTATCTCTTTAATGATTCCCAAACCCAATTAATTCTAGTCAAGCTTTCTCTTGACTGAATCTTTGACATCTTCAATGCCTTGACGTACTTCACTTTCAGCTTGTTTGGCTTTACCTTCAGTTTTATCTTCTGGGTCTCCAGTCACATTACCCATTGCTTCTTGAGCTTTACCTTCAATATTTTTTGCAGTAGCTTTTGCGCGATCTTCTATGCTCATGATAGTCTCCTAATTTTATATAAATTAAGTTTCAAAGCTGTTCATTAACTTTGAAATTCTTGTGCTTACTCTCACAAGTTAACTTAATATTTTTGCTCTAGCCTTCCACCACAGGATATATTAGTTGTCTCTGTAAAAAGAGAGATATTCCCTTAATAAGAACAAACTAATCAGCTTTTTTCAAGGTTTTAAATGAAGTTAAATTTATAATTATTCAAATCAAAATTTTGAATCAGAAATAAAAGATTTAAATTCTAATGATATAATTAAAAAACCCGGGTTCTTAAAGAAATCGGGTTTATAAAAATATTGAGGATGATTTTTTTGGTCTAGTCAATAAAACCCATAAGAATTTCAGAATCATCAATAATATTTGATGCTACTGGGCGATTACCCATTACAGAATAGCTGCTAGAAATTACCAATCCACTTGAAGCAATTGGACGCATACCAGAGAGGTTAATACTGTCAAAAACTTGAATAGTGTTGGCTCCAATGGGACGAATACCCATCACGTCGATTGTCCCTACTATTTCTAAATTACTAGCTGAGATGGGACGCAAGCCAGCAATCGAGACTGTTTCAGCAACTTGCAAATCACTACCAGCAATAGGACGTACTCCAGCAACGGCAAGTGTTCCAGGCTTCTCAGATTTATCAGTATCTTGAGCAATTTTATCTTTATTCACAGCTTGACCTTGATTATTTTCAACTTCCACCGTTGTTTCCCCTTTTAGCTTCGCACTTCGTTGACGAGGACTGACTGCTTTGCCAGTGCTACTAATACTCATAAACTAAGACCTCTGAGTTTATTAACTGAACTTTACAATATTTAAGGAAGAATGAAATTTTTTCCTATTTATCAAAGTTTACCCTTAAAAAACCTTGTATAAGTATAATTATCTTTAAAACATACATATAAGTAAATTAAAAGTCTCAATATTTGTAAAGTAATATTGCGGTATATTCATTTACTTCCCCAAACTCAACAGGTAAATTGCGGTATCGTTACCATGAGATAGGGTATTACTAGCAGAACTGTATGACAGAATTTTGTCTTCAAGCTCCCTTTACACCTACAGGCGATCAACCACAAGCGATCGCACAACTTGTTTCCAGTATCCAATCGGGTAATCGTTACCAAACCTTACTGGGAGCTACAGGAACCGGCAAAACCTTTACAGTAGCAGCAGTAATTGAAAAAATTGGTAAACCAACCTTAGTTTTGGCACATAACAAAACCTTAGCTGCACAACTTTGTAATGAATTACGTGAGTTCTTCCCAAAGAATGCAGTTGAGTATTTTGTCAGCTACTACGATTATTATCAACCAGAAGCGTATATTCCGGTAACAGATACTTATATTGAAAAGACGGCTTCCATTAATGACGAAATTGATATGTTGCGTCACTCAGCAACGCGATCGCTTTTTGAACGTCGTGATGTCATAGTCGTTGCTTCTATCAGCTGTATCTACGGTTTGGGAATTCCCGCCGAATACTTAAAAGCAGCCATACCATTACAAATTGGGATGGAAGTGAATCAACGCGAAATTTTGCGCGATTTAGCATCTGTACAGTACAGCCGCAACGATATAGAAATGGGTCGAGGACGTTTTCGTGTCCGGGGTGATGTTTTAGAAATTGGCCCAGCCTACGAAGATAGAATTATTCGGGTCGAATTCTTTGGCGATGAAATTGACGCGATTCGCTATATTGACCCTGTAACAGGTGAAATTATTAATAGTTTAGATGCTGTCAATATCTACCCAGCGCGTCACTTTGTCACCCCAGAAGAACGGTTGGAAGTAGCTTGTGAAGATATTGCATTTGAATTAAAACAGCGAAAATTAGAATTAGAAACAGCCGGTAAATTATTAGAAGCACAACGGATAGATCAACGCGCACGCTACGACTTAGAAATGTTGCGTGAGGTTGGTTATTGCAACGGCGTAGAAAATTATTCTCGCCACTTAGCAGGAAGACAAGCAGGAGAACCACCAGAATGTTTAATTGATTATTTCCCTAAAGATTGGCTGTTAGTTATCGATGAATCTCACGTTACAGTACCGCAAATTCGCGGCATGTACAACGGCGACCAAGCTAGGAAAAAAGTTTTAATTGAACATGGATTTCGGCTTCCCAGTGCGGCAGATAATCGTCCTTTAAAATCAGATGAGTTTTGGCAAAAAGTCAACCAGTGTATTTTTGTTTCAGCTACACCTGGAGATTGGGAATTAGAAGTATCTGAACCTCACATAGTTGAGCAAGTGATTCGTCCCACTGGCGTAATTGATCCAGAAATTTCTGTGCGTCCTACTGAAGGACAAATTGATGATTTACTAGGAGAAATTAAAGACAGAGTTGACCGTCATGAAAGAACGCTAATTACGACATTAACTAAGCGCATGGCGGAAGATTTGACTGAATATTTGCAAGACCATAGCATTCGCGTGCGATATTTGCATTCAGAGATTAATTCGATTCAGCGTATCGAAATTATCCAAGATTTACGTGATGAAAAATTTGATGTATTAGTTGGGGTGAACTTGCTGCGGGAAGGCTTAGATTTACCAGAAGTTTCCTTAGTTGCAATTTTAGATGCAGATAAAGAAGGTTTCTTACGAGCCGAACGTTCTTTAATTCAAACTATTGGTAGAGCCGCTCGTCACATCCGTGGACAAGCGATTTTATATGCTGATAATTTAACAGGCAGCATGATTAGAGCCATTGAAGAAACAGACAGAAGACGTGGTATTCAAATGGCACATAACCGAATACATGGAATTACACCACAGCCAATTGTCAAAAAATCCAGTAACGCAATTTTGTCGTTTTTGGACGTATCTCGCAGGTTAAATGCTACAGAGTTAAAAGCTGTAGATGAACATATCGATGAATTACCTTTAGAGGAAATTCCCCAATTAATAGGCAAGCTAGAAGCACAGATGAAAGATGCTGCAAAACAACTAGAATTTGAAGAAGCAGCAAAATTGCGCGATCGCATCAAACATCTGCGAGACAAATTACTAGGTCACTAAAACAACTAATAGTTACCGCTTACCTAGCAATTCTACTCATATACTTCCCCCACAGTTGAGCCGCTTGGGCGCTGCTACCAGAAGTGGGGGAATTATTATCATTTCCTAGCCAGACACCAGTCACTAATCGGCGGCGGGGAATAAAACCAATAAACCATAGGTCAACGTTTTTATCAGTAGTCCCTGTTTTACCAGCTTCTCCCATGCCAATAGCTGCACTACGACCAGTACCTCTAGTGACCACTCCTTGCATCAAGGTAGTCATTTCATTAGCTACCTCTGTGGTTAAAACTCGCTTGTTAGCCTCACGGTTTTGGTCAAAGGAATAGATAACACGGCAGGTTTTTAAATCATTGCGATCCTTGCAATCACCACTGTCTAGAATTCGGTTAATAGCATGGGGTGGATTCCACATACCCTGATTACCAATAGCACCAAAAGCCCCTGTCATTTCTAAAACATTGACTACGCTTTGACCTAATACCAAGCCAGGAACCGGATCAAGCTGTGACTTTACCCCTAAATTTTGAGCCATTGTGACAACTTTATTCAAGCCTAATTCACGAGCAACTCTCAGGGCGACTGGGTTTTCAGAAAGGGCTAAACCAGTGGCAATATCCATATTCACATCTGCACCAGAACGGCAGGGTTTATAGGTAAAGCCTTGCCAAGGTAAAGGGGCGCAAGAATAAGATTTGTACGGTGAAAATCCCTGTTGCAGAGCTGCGGCGTAAGCAAAGATTTTAAAGGTAGAACCTGGTTGCCTTTTGGCTTGGAAAGCACGATTGAACTGGCTTTTGCGATAATCAGTACCGCCTACCATTGCTAGAATACTACCAGTTTTAGAGTCTAAGGTAACGATCGCCCCTTGGGAAAAACGAAAGGTTGAGCCAGAAGTGCTAACCGAATTTCGTAATGATGCTTCAGCTTGGGCTTGAATGGATTGATCTAGCTGGGTTTCAATGATGTAATTCCCTTCTCTAGCTGCACCTTCCCCCAATATTGATTCCAGTTCTTGAAAAACATAACTGTAAAAATATGGCGCAATGGTTTTGGCTTGCTGTTCGCAGACTTTGGGGCTGATTTGAACTGTAGAACGTCTCCCGCGGTTGGCATCTTCTTGTGAAATTTTGCCCATTTCCAACATTCGCTTAATGACACGATTGCGATAATCTGCGGCTTCTAGTTTATTTGGGCCGTCGCCACAAAAATCGAAAGCATTGGGAGCAGGCAAAATCCCTACTAATGTTGCTGCCTCTGCGAGAGTTAATTCTTTGGCTGACTTCTCAAAGTAATACTTAGCCGCATCTTCAAAACCTGAAGTATCTCCCCCCAAAAATACGCGATTTAAGTACATCAGCAAAATTTCATCTTTGCTGTAAAAAGTTTCTAGCTTGAGAGCTACAATTGCCTCACGCAATTTTCGCCCAAGGGAGTCTTGAGAACCAACATATTCGCGGAATAAACTGCGAGCGACTTGTTGAGTAACAGTACTCGCTCCTTGCTGTAAATCTCCACTCCGAGTATTAATCAGTACAGCACGCAAAATCCCCAAGGGGTCTACACCAACGTGCCAATAGTAACGACTATCTTCTGAAGCAACTACAGCGTTAGCCAAATAAGGGCCAAACTCTTGCAACTGCTTCATGTCTACGTGGGAAGTTGTGCGTGGTTCACGTAGAGGGGTTGAGCCATCACGGGCGTAAACAATGACTGGGGCGCGAGTAGCTGTTGGTAAAGGTCTGACGGAAAACTTCAGCGATTCAACACCAATCACCAATGCTAACAGAGCAGTAGCACCGCCCACACCATAACCTGCCCAGGTTGCAGCTTTAACATACCATGCTGGTGGATCGACATATTGCAGTCTAACTGATGCAGCCAGTTCTGGCGGCCCTAAAGTAATAATGTCGCCATCTCGCAATTCTAAAGAAGAGAGCCGCCGTTTTCCACGATAAATGCCGTTGGTCGAGTTTTCATCTCTAATCACGAAAACAGGTTTGCTTTGAGTGGAATCTCGTGACAATGAGAGATGAATTTGGCTGACCACTGGGTTGCGAACGACTATATCGGAAGATTTAGAACTTCGTCCTAGGATATAGCGATCGCCCAATAATGGATAGACCTCCGCCTTATCCGCCCCTGCATCCTGTACCCAAAGTTCTGGTACCTTGGCGTTTGGCTTGAGCGCCAGCTTGGAAAAATCAACCCTAGCTTGAATTGTATTTACTGCTTGAGTCAGTTGACCAAGTAACGTTTGTGGCTTGTGAGGCGGTTGGGGAGAACTCATCGGCTATTTACATCACAATTATTTTGCAGTGAAAATCGGCAAATGACGATTTCCTGACAGGTCTTTCACCATTTTACTCATAAGCCACAGCAGAAATTGGGACAATTCCGCATCATTGCGCTTTTAGCCAAACTTGTAAATCAGCAAAAATAGAGAGCATTGCTGATTTATTGAGAATGACTCTTGTAGGGTAAGACAGCTTTACACAATAGCAAATTCAGTAAATGCGCGTTTACTGGGATGTTGGAAGCCTAAAATAATATCAGTTTTAGGGATACCTGCTGCTAATAGATCATCAACAATCCCTAAATCAGTGTTATCTTCTTCTACCCAGATTTTACCGTTTTGGATTTGGAGATATAAAACAATATATTGTACTCGTTTTTTCCCATCCCAACCACAACGCAACCACAAATATTGATCGCGTTCTGCATCTAAAATTAGGCGATCTGTTATATTAGGAGAAGTGCGATCGCTAATTGTAGAGTCTGTAGTCTTAGCAGATTGAGAATTGGTTAAGTTGTAGTATTTCTTAATAATTTCTTGGATAATATTGCGATAGTCGGTTAATGTATCCATTGCACGATTTCCTCCTGTTGAATATCTACAATAATTAATTGCAAATTGTTTTGCCTGGCAATGAGTTGGATTGATGGACGCTGGAAAAAGTTGAAATAAACAATATCATCGATTGCTAAATACAAATTATATTCAGGTGCGCTGACTTGAATGAGGTTGCGATAGACGATGTACTGTCCCAAAGCGTTGTGAAAGTCGTACATCTGAGATTTACCCACAAAGCTTTTAATTTCTACAACAATTTTCTGCCCTTGGCGTTCTGCTGCGATTGGTTTTTCTGCTGCTAAGTCAGCATACAGTTCAGCGTCTTCATATTTTATGATGTAGGGGTCAGCAATGATCATCCACCCGTCTTTAATCAAAGCATTTTTAACAGCATCGTGATAGAGGTCTTTAGCAGGCATAAGTAAGATTATATTTTAAGATTGCAGGGCGATGTATTAAATCAGTCAACAGTGACGGACAACTGATAACTGTTAACTGTTAACTGATAACTGTTAATTACGAATTACTTGTGCCATTCTCGCAGACAAATAGCCAAATTTTCACGAATAGTAATTGTGTTGGGATGATTCACTCCTAAACTGCGTTCTGCAATTTGCAAAGCCTGCTGGTAAAGGGCTTCCGCTTCGCTGTACCTGCCTTGGGATTCGTAGAGGAATGCCAAATTATTGTAACTGGTGGCGACATCAGGATGTTGTTCTCCCAGCAGTTGTTTTCTCAGTTGCAAAGCCTTTTGGTACAGAGGCTCGGCTTCGCTGTACCTGCCTTGAGAATTGTAGAGTAAAGCCAAATTATTGTAACTGGTGGCGACATCAGGATGTTGTTCTCCCAGCAGTTGTTGCTTTAGTTGCAAAGCCTTTTGGTACAGAGGCTCGGCTTCGCTGTACCTGCCTTGGGATTTGTAGAGTCCTGCCAAATTATCGTAACTGGTGGCGACAAGGGGATGTTGTTCTCCCAGCAGTTGTTGGCTTAGTTGCAAAGCCTTTTGGTACAGAGGCTCGGCTTCGCTGTACCTGCCTTGAGAATCGTAGAGTAAAGCCAAACTACCGTAACTGATGGCGACAGATGGATGTTGTTCTCCCAGCAGTTGTTGGCTTAGTTGCAAAGCCTTTTGGTACAGAGGCTCGGCTTCGCTGTACCTGCCTTGAGAATCGTAGAGTAAAGCCAAACTACCGTAACTGATGGCGACAGATGGATGTTGTTCTCCCAGCAGTTGTTGGCTTAGTTGCAAAGCCTTTTGGTACAGAGGCTCGGCTTCGCTGTACCTGCCTTGAGAATCGTAGAGTAAAGCCAAATTATTGTAACTGGTAGCGACATCAGGATGTTGTTCTCCCAGTAGTTGTTGATAAAGTTGCAAAGCTTGCTGGTACAGTGGCTCCGCTTCGCTGTACCTGCCTTGGGATTCGTAGAGTGCTGCCAAATTGTTGTAACTGGTGGCGACATCAGGATGTTGTTCTCCCAAGCGTTCTTTTGCCACTGATACACATTGCTCTCGCCAAGGTAAAGCTTGGGCGTAAGCTCCTTGACCTCCATAAAATCTACTCAAGCCCACAAACGGCCAAGTTAAATCTTTATCAGTTAACCAAGTCTGATAAACAGTGGCAACTTCCGCAAGGTGGGGAATCACAGGAGTAAATGCAGTAATATCTTGCAATATAGGTGTGTCAGGAATTGCTTGCGCCACTTTTACCAGCGCCGCACAGTAATTATATTTTTGCTCATCAGCAACGGCTAAGTTATTTTGCTTATCTCTCAAAAATTCTTGAATCAGTTGATGTAACCGATAACTATCTTCACCTTGAATTAAGTGCAAATTTTCTAATTCAAATTTTGCATTTTTCAAAATTTCCGCATCTTGTTTTTTTGCTGCATTTTCTACCAAATCCCAAGCAATCGGAGCCAACGCAAATAAACTAAATAAACAACCTAACTCTTGAGCAGGTTCACTTAACTCTTGCCAACTCAACTCAAACGCAGCCGCAACACCGCGTTTAATATCTCGTGTCCAAGTCGGGTCATTTTCCTTCACAATCAACGAAGGATGAGCTAATCCTTTTTCTTCTAACCGTCGCAACATCTCCGCTAAACTTATCTTGCGCTTTTTCACATACCTTCCTACCAATTGCAACGCTAAAGGCAAATAACCTAAACGCTGACAAAGTTCTGTTGCTGTTGCTAATTCTGGCGTTACCTTTTCTTCCCCAATTAATTGATTGAGCAATAACAGCGCATCGCTTTCTTGTAAAACTTCCAAAAACAAAGAACCAGCTAAATCTAACTTGAGTCGTGTGGTAATGATTACTTTAAACTGAGATGGTTGTGGCGGTAGATAAGCTTTTATCTCACCGTAATTCTTCACATCATCCAAAACTATGAGGGTGTTTCCTTCTCGCCAATGTCGCCAACACCAACGCACTCGCTCCGGTAACTCCAAATCATCTGGCGGTTGCAAGCCTAAATCTACTCTCGCAAATTGTAATATTTGCAGCGCCACATCTTTATCTCTGGCTCGTAGCCAACAAATCCCGCCAGAGTAATTTTGTAATTGTAAATGCAGCAGCGAATACTGTATCGCTAATTCTGTTTTACCCACTCCTCCCATACCTTCCACCGCCGCAATTACTACTTCATGATTACGCTGCAACTGTTGATGCAGGCGTTCTAACTCTTGGGCGCGTCCGATAAATTTCTCTGTGTTGCTGCTTGGTATGTTTTGCGGAAATCCTGTCGGTTTGGGAAGATGATTTAAGTTAATAACAAGATTATAAATTTGCTTAATATCTCCGACTGTAATATTGCCTTTAGCCCGGACATTCTTTAATATTTCTTGTACAACGCGAGGCTCTGGATTTGTAGTCATAGTTTTGATTCAATATTAGATTGAGATCCCCCTAAATCCCCCTTTGGGGCGGGTGTAGGACATTAGTTCCAAAGAGTAAAAGCCCCTAACTTAAGTTAGGGCTTTTCTATACATCCTGATACGCTTACTCTTTACACCCATTAACTTAATTTTTGGTAAACATCTACCCCCAAATTTTCTGTGTAATGTCTATCCTGGAATAGTAGGGGAATCACCTTAGCGTAAACTGCCATCAGGTGTCAGATGCTGCAAATAGAACAGATATTACACCACCGTTATCAAATTCAACGGCAACTTGGGAATAATGGCATTCGCCAAACTTGGCTTGCTAAAGATTTACAAGCTGCTGATGGGGAAGAATTACTAGTTGTGGTCAAACTCTTGGCCTTTGGCGGAACTGTACAGTGGGATGACCTGAAGTTGTTTGAGAGAGAAGCACAAGTTCTTAAACAGCTAAAGCATCCCCGCATTCCCCAATACATTGATTATTTTTGTGTTGACGACCGCACACTGTGGTTTGGCTTAGTTCAAGCATATATTCCTGGTGAATCGCTAAAAGAAAAACTAGCAGTTGGTAAACGATGCACAGAAAAACAAGCTAGGAAAATCGCTACTGATGTTTTAAAGATTCTGATATATCTGCATGAGTTGAATCCTGGTGTGTTGCACCGAGATATCAAGCCGAGTAATTTAATTTGGGGTGAAGATAATCAGATTTATTTAGTCGATTTCGGTGCAGTTCAAGATAAAGCGGCTAAAGAAGGTGTGACTTTTACTGTTGTTGGGACTTATGGTTATGCACCAATGGAACAATTTGGTGGTAGGGCTGTTCCTGCATCTGACCTCTATGCGTTGGGTGCATCTTTAATTCATTTATTAACTGGTATTCCTCCTGGTGATTTACCTCAACAAGATTTGCGGCTGCAATTTATTGACAGAGTTAATGTGAGTCCCAGTTTTGGGCGATGGTTGCAAAAGTTGACTGAACCTGCGCCAGAGCAACGCTTTAGTAATGCCCGCCAAGCACTTGATACTTTAAAATCGGGTCTTGCTGTCAAACCTATAAGCAATAAGATAATTAATAATAATTCTGGTTGTGGAATAAATTCTACAGAACCCATACCAGAGGAAGTTTTGGGGTGGAATTGGGGTGCTTTTTTAATGCCTTGGTTTTGGTTGTGGACTAATCAGGTATGGTGTGGCTTATTCTGTTTTGTACCACAAATTGGTTGGTGTATGGCGATCGCTATGGGTGCAAAAGGCAATGAATGGGCTTGGAGAAGTAGACAATGGCGCAGTATCGAACATTTTAAGGCACATCAGCGAGGTTGGGCGATCGCGGGGATTCTCATTGGCGCACCCATTAGTATGATTTTGTGGCTCAAAGCATTTATGGCTCTGAAATCAATATTGTAAAGGAAACGGGGCAGGGAGCAGGGGTAAATGCTCGCTCCCTTACGCCTCTGCTTCTTAGTTCACCTGGGACTCAAATACACCCACAGGACAAGCAACGTTTGTCCCGCCTAACCCACAATAGCCATTAGGATTTTTGGCTAAGTACTGCTGATGATAAACCTCAGCGTAGTAGAATTCCGGCGCATCTAAAATTTCTGTGGTAATCTCGCCATGACGCGCGTTAGTTAGCGCTTGCTGATAAGCATCGCGGGATGCTTCGGCTTGCTGTTTTTGGCTTGCAGAATAGACGTAAATCCCAGAACGGTATTGTGTACCAGTGTCGTTACCTTGGCGCATACCTTGGGTGGGATTATGGCTTTCCCAAAAAACTTTCAGTAGTTGGGCGTAACTAATAACTTGAGGATCAAATACAACTAACACAACTTCATTGTGACCAGTCATGCCAGTACACACTTCTTCATAGGTAGGGTTGGGTGTAATCCCGGCCGCGTAACCTACAGCAGTAGTATAAACTCCGGGAAGTTGCCAGAATTTACGTTCTGCACCCCAAAAACAACCCAAACCAAACACAACCTTCTCCATACCTTCAGGAAAAGGTGGTTTCAGGGGATTATTATTTACATAATGATGAGCAGGTACGGGCATTTCCTTAGCTCGTCCCGGCAAAGCTTCTTCAGGGGTAGGAAGAGCCAGCTTTTTTTTACCAAATCCAAATAGTACCATTGTGTCTAACTCTAGGGTTTGATATACATCTTTACTGTAGTGAATATTTTAACGATTCTGGCGATCGCTACGGATATTCAGCAAAAGCCTGCGATCGCATTTTCACTCAAAACTGATACTGTTCGCTAATAGCTATCCCGCTTCTGGCAGAACAAAAAGATTCCCGACTTCTCAAAGAAGTCGGGAATCTGAGCCGCTCAATTTTCACAAATCAAATAGGATTGCTATGTTACCTATTTATGCAGCTTTATTCTTAGACTGCGATCGCATTTTATGTAACTTATGGCCAAATCCCAAGGCTACAAAAGAACCCAGGATAGTAGTTGGTTCTGGTACTGGTGTAGGTGTGGTATTTTGACTGATTGGGATTTGACGAAGTTGTACTTGACCAGCATTGGTAAAAGTTAACCCTGTAACAAATGCAGTGATGTCATTAGGATCAAGTCCAGCACTGGGTTCAATACCCAAAATACGGAATCTATCTACACCACCAGGCGCAAAATCAAAGGCAAAACCACCTGTAATATCTATGCCAGAATCAACAAAATCATTTGCTATTGTATCGAAGTTATACAAATCGTAGAGGTCATCACCAATACCAGTTGGTAGAATTACAGAGGTAATGTTTGGACCTAAATCAACAATGTAGTCGTAACCAATAGCTACTGGAGGATCGATAAACACTGGCTGAGTCGGATCAGCAATGTTAAAGTCGAAGTTAAAAGCATCATCTATTACTACTGGTAGTAAAGGATTTGCTGGAGTTGCTCCCGGTAGTTCACCGTTACGGACAGCAAAAGACCAAAGGCCTGGAACAGGATTAGGAAGATTACTGGTGTTTTGCAAGTTAAGAACATCAGCAGTTCTGGAACCAGGGAGGGTTAAGAAGTTAAGATTATCACCTGCATCAAAGCCTGCTTGGGCTGGGGTTCCACCCAAACCGTTCACACCACCACTAGCATCTCCTGTAGTCCATTCTAAGTTGTTATAACGAAATTCAATGTCAAAGTTTCCTACACCTGTGTCGTTACGATTGCGGAGAACTGTCTGAAAAGTGTTGGTTCTATCGCTATTGGAAGAGAAGTAACCAACGTTGTTCCAGGTGACAACAACTGTATCTAAGTTGGGCGAAGCAACATAAACTTCACCGCATGTTAAACATCGAGTATCAACATCCGACCAGTATGGTGCGATGATCGGTTGGTTGGCAATGGGAAAAGGATCGGGTGTAAATTGACTTAATGGATCTCTGAAGGTGAGGTTCCCGTTGTTGTTAACGTAGAAGTTATTAAAAGTGTTGCCGAAAAAGTTGATTTGAAATGGTAGGTTGAGTTCATTTGATGACCCATCATCATTTCTGGGAAGAGCTAACGCCCCAAAACCCGCATCACCACCAAATCCATTTAGCAAAAGCCCTGCTGCTTGAGCATTACTAGTTGTACCTATAATTACAAATGCTGCACTCAAGGCAGTCATCGATAGCTTACTCAAAACTTTGGAGATGGTCATCAGTATTATTTCCTAAATTATTTCCTAAACTAACGTGATTTTACTGAGTCATTACGCCTGCCTACTATCTGCCGTCTCTGTCACAGAATTGCAGATTGATATCTAAGGGTTTGGGAATATCAAAAAACTGAAACTCAGTCAAAGTTTAATATTCTACTCAAAAAGGTAAAAGGTTTTATGTAAATTTCTTATAAAATATTCAGTATTTGTACGTAAATCTTCCGTAAAGTTTCGTAGTTTGGGTATTCAAGTTACAGTGGGTTCAAACGCAACGGAGATACAAGTATGTACTAAAGGTAACAATGGCCCTAGTTGTTCTTGTCCGTTGACGGCTAAATCGCTGTGACATAAATAAACTTTCTCAGACACACGAGAGAGCAAATCTAGTAAAATTCGGCGTAGTCTTTCTTGTTCGGTGATTTTTTCGTCTTCTGCTGTCCAAGGTTTTCCTAGTCTGTCTCGCAAAAATAACGGCGCACCAAATAAAGTAGCTGCACCACCTTTTGCCCACAATGGTGAACCAGCATCTAACCAAAAATGCCAACGATGCGATCGCCGACTCGAACGATATTGGAAAATGGTGGCTAAGGTGACGGCTTTTTTAGATATGCCAATGGAACGCAACGGGTAAGGATTGGCGGTAATCGTACCACGCCGCAGTAGTTGAATAAATTCAGCTAGGGGAGTGCTGAGTGCTGAGTGCTGAGTAGAAGATTCTATTCCTTCTGCCCCCTGCCTCCTGCCC
>NZ_JADEXZ010000005.1 GCF_015206815.1 Fortiea sp. LEGE XX443 | reverse complement strand
CCTTTTAATTGCTGTGCAGTTTCCTTCAACAAATGCTTTAGTGAATCTGTTAATTCCATTGACACCTATGCACATCCAAAATCGAATCATCATTGAATTTACTACAAAAAGGGAAGGGAAAGGTTGCCGTTAGCAACCTTTCCCTTCCCGCCACCGGAATGATTATCATTTTCATAAGTTGTATATTTTATTCTCTGGAAGTCCCTTATTCTCCTTCACTAACTTGTCATTAGCAATCAGGTCTTCCAGGGTGAACTTGATCTGGAGAATATCTGCTAGGGTTTGATTTGCATTGGGTAGCCCCGGAATGTCTTCAAAATAATTGGGGTCTTTGCGCTGATAGTAAGAAATTTGATCGCCATTTGTCCAGACAGCGATCGGCGCACCTGTAGCATTGCAGTAAGAGCGCAGCTGGTCTTTCCCATCCTTGAGCTTTGGCTTTTTTAGCTCTACGAGTATGTAGACCGTGTTAGGACGGTCTTTATCCATAACTACGATGTCTGCCCGTTTCACCTCTCGCCCAAAGTTCACCCCATACTCAACCTGAATGCGACTGAGGGGATAGTGCAAGCGATCGCGCAAAACCTGTAAATATAATTGCCGAATTGCCTCCTCTGGTGTTAGCTTAATCGCTTTTTGGCGCACCAAACACACCGTATAAGGAACATCACCGTTTTTGGTTGCTTTGAGGGTAATCGTCTGCTCTAACTGCTCAATTTCGGCGATCGTAAACTGCGACAGCTTGTAATTTGAGTCTTTGAGGATATCGGCTAACTTCATCAGGGACTATCAATTTGACTTTCAGGGCTTCTTCGTCATAAGAGTTTAGCGCCATTGTCGTCACTGCCTGATAAATTTTTTTTAATTACTGAATAGCGATCGCTTAATTATTCCTGGTGAACACATCACCCTTTTTCTATTTGATCTGTGCGATCGCATTTCCCTAAAAGACTTAGAGTTAATTAAAATTGAAACGTGCGATCGCTAATCTGATAACAAAATGCAACTACCACCCGGAAACTTTGGTTTACCTATCTTAGGCGAAACTCTCTCTTTTCTTGCAGACTTAAACTTTGTCGAAAAGCGCTATCAGCGTTACGGGTCTATTTTTAAAACCCATATGTTAGGTAGACCAACAGTCGCAATGATAGGGCCAAAAGCGGTTGAGTTTGTCCTTTCCAGCCACATGGAAGATTTTTCTTGGCGGGAGGGTTGGCCAGAAAATTTTAAAGTACTGTTGGGTGAATCATTGTTTGTGCAAGATGGTGAAGAACATCGCAGAAATCGCCGCTTGATGATGCCAGCATTACACGGGCCAGCACTGGCAAACTATGTCACCACAATGGACGAAATTACACGGAACTATCTCAAACGATGGGAAACCAAACAAGAGTTTACTTGGTTTGATGAGTTTAAAAAACTCACATTTGATATTGCTAGTCAATTGTTGCTAGGTACAAGTTCTGGCGAGGAAGCTATACGTCTGAGTGGGTTATTTACCAACCTCACCAACGGTTTTTTTGCTCTGAATACTTTGCCTTTACCTTTTACTACCTTTAGCAAAGCGATCGCTGCTCGCAATCAAATTTTAGAACATATTGCTCAGGTTGTGAAAGAACGCCAGCAAAATCCCACCAAAGATGCTTTGAGTTTATTAATCCAAGCTAGAGATGAAGATGGTAACAGCTTAAGTGAAAAAGAAATTATTGCTCAAGCATTGCTGTTACTCTTTGCTGGACATGAAACCACAACTGCAATGTTGACGTGGTTAGTTACAGAATTAGCGCGTCATCCAGAAGTTTTACAACGCGCCAGGGAAGAACAGTTGCAACTCGCTCAAGACGCTTCCATAACCATAGAACAATTGGGGCAAATGCCCTATCTAGAACAAATTTTATCGGAGGTTGAAAGACTACATCCACCAGTTGCAGGGGGATTTCGCGGTGTAATCAAAGAGTTTGAATATGAAGGTTTCTACGTCCCGGCCGGTTGGCAATTATATTATTCAATTTTAACTACCCAAAACCTGCCAGAAATTTACCCTGAACCAGAACGTTTTGACCCTGACCGTTTCAGTCCTCAGCGCCAAGAACACAAAAAGTATCCTTTTAGTTTAATTGGTTTTGGTGGGGGGCCGCGTGTGTGTATTGGTGTAGCATTTGCCAAAATGGAAATGAAGATTGTTGCTGCCCATCTTTTACGCAGCTATGATTGGGAAATCTTACCTAACCAAAGTTTGGCTACAGTACGGATTCCCACAAATCGTCCCAAAGATGGGTTGCGGGTTCGATTTCAGCCTCGGTGAAATTTTATATGACACCTCAAATAAATATCAGTTTGCCTGAAGAAGTTACTCAAAGTTGGCAAAATGTTCAGAATTTTGTCAATCAAAACTTTAACTCTGCTCAACAAGTTGGAGAGTCTTGGCAAAAAACAGCAACAACAACCCTTGAACAAGCTAAATCTTCTATCGGTCAAGGGCTGCAAACGGCTGATCAATTTAAGAATACAACATCAGGAGCAATTGAAACCGCGATCGCCTCCTCAATGAATGATTGGCTAACACAACATCCAGCAATATTGCGTCTGCTTCATGTACTCAATTGGTCAGCAAATCACCCTGTTATTAGTTTAGTCATTCTGCTCTTTAGTTTGGTTATTCTTGGCAGTATTATCAACGCTATTATTCGCTTATTTACAACAGCCAGTTTTTCCATATTGCAAGCACCATTAAAATTATTGTCAGCTTTGATAAAAGTTATCTTTCTTACCTTAGCTAGAGTTGGTAGTTTTACTTTTAATCAAGTTACCAATTATCATCAAATAGATAACACATCTAATAATAAAACTCTTTATCAAGATAAACAGCAAAGATTAGCAGAAATTTCTTGTCGTTTAGAAGCAATTCAACAAGAACAAAAGCAACTTTTAGAAGAAGCAGCCGAAATCATTGCTACAGACATAACGAATCTAGAAATTCAAGAAGTTAGATTAAACAAAAATCAAATCAACAGCATTTAAACATTCTCTATAAAGATTTGCTTAAATACTTAATTAAAAAATCTCCGTGTAACTCTGCGCTCACCTCCGCGCACCTTTGCGTTAAACAAAACCTCATTAAACTTCCGTAAGTCCCATAATAACTTCATCTTCCTTACCAGTTACAAACTTAGCAAAACGTTGTGCTAAAGGCGGAACAAAAACAAGAGGATTGCTAAATCCAGAAAAAATATAAACACCTGCAAATTCTGGGACAGCAGCAATTACAGGTAGACGATTTTTACTAAACGCCACTAAACAATGATGCCAAGTTCCTGGTAAGTTACCCAAAGCTGGTAACACTTGTGCGATACTAGTTCGCAGCCATTTCTCACTTTCTTTTGAGTTTACCTTTGCATAAGGATTTGTGAGGACACGACTAATTTGACCCAAGCGCAAGCTACCATCTAAAAACTGGACTGCACCTACATCTAAGATTGGCGAGACTAATTCATTTCCTAATTCATCCCATAATTCATCAACTTGAGTAGATGCTGTTTCTAATTGAAATCTTTGCAGATTAGCTGGCATTATCAAAGTATGTAAACGCAAATTCACAGGTGGAATTTCAATCATTTCTGTGTGGGTAAAATACACTTTGATGGAAATACCTGCTGATTTGAGTAATTGTCGGCTGAGTCCACCAGTACAAACTACAACGTTAGCGCTGTAATAGTTTCCGGTGTTAGTTTGCACACCACCTTTGAGGACTTGTAAAACTTGACTAATTTGCATTTCACCCCCAGCACGTAAGAAAGCTTGAATGTAAGCTTGTGCTGTTTTGTCTGGATGAATATGGCCATGTTTGACAGTTAAAGCACCTGCGATCGCCTCCCGATTCAAAAGTGGTTCTAACTCACAGGCTTCCTGTACACTGACTAATTGCGGACGTACTGCACAATTTGCATAGACAGCAGATGCGGCTTCTGGGTTACTATCGGCGGAAATCGTCAGCAATAAATCTAATTCTCGCAACTGAATATCAGCATCTAACTCTTGAGACAGAATTTGGTAACGAGCGATCGCTTCCTGGCATAATTGACGAGTTAGTGGTGTTGTACCTGACCAATAAGCTAGTCCACCATAACTATATCGAGTTGCATTCTCTGGTGTGACATGTTGTTCTAATAAAAGTACACTCAAGCCTATTTTGATTAATTCGTAGGCGAGTGTAGCACCTGTAATCCCGCCACCAACAACAATCCAATCGTAAGTTTTCATTCAATATGTTGCTTGTAGACGACTCAAAAGATATTCTCTCGCAAGGATGGGAGGATAGATAGGCTCACGTTCTTTTTGGCAACTTTCAAGGAGAGATATACTTTGCTAAAAATTATTCAAGTTGAAACTGATAAGTATAAACATCATGTAAGTGAATTATTATCAGAATATTTTAACTGGATACACTTGATGTGGAGCAGTGAATATAACATTAGTTTTGATGTTAATCGTTCCTTAGAGGAATGTATGGCTCAACTCCACGAGTTTATGCCACCAGAAGGACGCTTACTTTTAGGAAAATATAAAGGCAAAATAGTTGGTTGCGCTTGTTTGCGTAAAATTGAGGAGGGTGTTGGCGAGGTTAAAAGAATGTATGTCAGACCAAAGTTTCGGACAAAAGGGATAGGTCGGGCTTTATTAGAAAATATTATCTATGAAGCTGCTAATATTGGTTACTCAAAGCTACGCCTAGATACGGCTCCTTTTACCAAGGACGCACAAGCACTCTATCATTCACTCGGTTTTCAAGATATTGAACCATATTTTGAAAAACTTGAAGTTCCCCCAGAATATCGGGCAAACTGGATTTTTATGGAATTGACGCTGTAAGTACATAACATAAGTACCTACGCAAAAATATTTAAACATTTACAGGAAATTGTTAGACTACAATGTAAAGCCAGCAAAGCTAAGAAAAGCGATCGCTATGACTCTAACTACAGCTAAATGGTCGATAGACGAATATCATCGCATGATTGAGGCGGGTATTTTAGAAAACCGATGGGTAGAACTACTAAAAGGGGAAATTATCGAAATGTCACCAGAGGGAGAACCCCACGCATATTTTAGTAGTGAAGCAGGAGAATATTTAATTAAATTAATCGGTGGTCTGGCAATGATTCGTCTAGACAAACCAATTACCTTACCTAATAATTCCGAACCTGAACCTGATATTGCTATTGTCCAACGATTGGGGCGTGAATACTTAACCCATCATCCTTATCCAGAAAATATTTTTTGGTTAATTGAATACGCAAATTCCAGCTTAGAAAAGGACTTAGAAATAAAAAGCAAAATTTATGCTGAAGTTAACATCCCTGAATACTGGGTGGTTAACTTAAAGCAAAGGCAGCTTGTGGTGTTTCGTGAACCCCAAGATGGAGAGTATGCTGTAAAATCTACATTTATAGACGGCACAATTTACCCAATAGCGTTTCCAGATATAGAGATATCAGTCTCCGCAATCATAGCAAAGTACTAAGTGCTGCGGAGAGAATTCTATCGCAACGGTTAGGTAGATAAGGAGACAAACTAAGCAGAAAATCCTGACAATAAAGGACTTTCAAGACTATTACCTCCTGCCTATTAGACATCTCCAGAAATTAATTTTGTGTTACCCGAAACCCTTGTAGAGACGTAGCATTGCTAAGTCTCTACATTCTTTGTCGGAGATGTCTATTGCCTCTTACCTCCTTCGACTTTTGTCTATACCTATCCGCGGTAAAGATTTATGAAGAAAATATAACGAAATTGCATATAATAGTTGCATTCAACTATAAGTATTTTTGCTTACTGCCATGATAGCGGATGGATTTCCTTGGCTAACCGCGATTATTCTACTCCCACTCGTTGCTTCCATGCTCATTCCCGTGCTTCCTGATAAAGAGGGTAAGCTCGTGCGATGGTATGCCTTAGGTGTGGCGATCGCGGACTTTATTTTGATGTGCTATACCTTTTGGAAGCATTACGATGCCAGCAGTACGACTTTTCAACTCGTGGAGAAATATGTTTGGCTACCTCAGTTAGGTGTGAGTTGGGCAGTTTCAGTCGATGGAATCTCCGCGCCACTCGTGCTATTGGCTGGGCTGGTGACAACGCTTTCGATTTTTGCTGCATGGCAAGTCAATTTAAAGCCACGCCTGTTTTATTTCTTGATGTTGGTGCTGTACTCTGCCCAAATCGGTGTGTTTGTCGCCCAAGACTTAATGTTGTTCTTCATTATGTGGGAACTAGAATTAGTTCCTGTATATTTACTTGTCTCCATTTGGGGCGGTCAAAAACGCCGCTACGCCGCTACAAAATTTTTGCTTTACACCGCAGCAGCTTCAATTTTTATTCTCGTAGCAGGGCTGGCAATGGCTCTCTATGGCGATAATACAACCTTTGATATAGTCGAACTTGGTGCTAAAAACTACCCCCTAGCTTTAGAACTGTGGCTATATGCAGGATTGCTAATTGCCTTTGGTGTCAAGTTAGCTATCTTTCCTTTCCATACATGGTTGCCTGATGCCCACGGTGAAGCATCTGCGCCTGTATCCATGATTTTGGCAGGTGTGCTGCTCAAAATGGGCGGATATGGGCTAATTCGCCTCAATTTAGAAATGCTATCTGATGCTCATGTTTACTTTGCCCCCGCGCTGGCAACTCTAGGCGTAATCAATATTATTTATGGTGCGTTGAACTCCTTCGCTCAGACCAACATGAAGCGTCGCCTTGCCTATTCATCCATTTCCCACATGGGTTTTGTGCTGTTAGGAATTGCCTCCTTCACTGACGTAGGAGTAAGTGGTGCAATGCTGCAAATGCTCTCTCATGGTTTGATTGCAGCAGTATTGTTTTTCTTAGCTGGTGTTACCTACGATCGCACTCATACAATGGCCATGGATAACATGGGCGGTATTGGCCAAGTAATGCCCAAAGTGTTTGCCCTATTTACCGCTGGCGCAATGGCATCTCTGGCACTTCCTGGGATGAGTGGCTTTGTCAGCGAACTTCAGGTGTTTGTTGGTGTCACCACCAGCGACATCTACAGTGCGACATTCTGCACCGTGATGGTATTCTTAGCTGCCGTCGGAGTTATTCTCACACCCATCTATCTACTATCGATGTTGAGACAGGTATTTTACGGTACTGGTGCAGAACTCAACTGTGATATTAACAATGCTGCTTTAGAAAATCAGGAAGATGAGGGAACAGTTTGCTTTGGTACAGACTGTCTCTTACCTAACGAAGCAGTTTATAGTGATGCTAGACCGCGGGAAGTATTTATTGCTGCTTGTTTTTTAGTGTTGATTATTAGCTTTGGTGTGTATCCCAAGTTAGCAACGCAAATGTATGATGTGAAAACTGTTGCTGTCAACAATCAGGTACGCCAATCATATATTCAATTTGCCCAAGCAAAACCCCAAATATTTGCCAAGAGATTATTTTCTCCCCAAATTACCGAGCCTGAAACTGTACCTGTTTTAGGAATCATTAAATAACTTCTTTCATCTTTGAGAAAATGTCTAAAAAGTATTGGGCGAATAGAAAAATTCGGTACTAAACAAGCGAAGTTTCTTTGAGTTCGCCCAACTTATATTTTTTCTGGTTCAAGTTAAGTAGAAAGGTGCAAATAAACCGAACTATGTAACGGAAAGTAAAGTAGCTTGAAAACCTCTTCCCTTCTGCCCTCTGCCTCCTGCCTTGTCATAACGACAATTTTTAACACCGACCTACTTAGTCTTCAGAGAAATCAAGAAAATAAATTATCCAAATGTCTGGACTCAACATAACTTTTCCAGCGCGTCTTTATATAGCAGTAGCCAAGGCAGTTAGGACATCGGCCAATGATAAAACTCATGCACTAAAAGACTTTTAACCCTGTCACCTGCGGTCACTGAGCGGCTGGTGAGCGCAGTCGAACCATGCCGAAGTGTCACCTGTTACCTGTCACCTGTCACCTGCTATACCAATCTCATTCATCCCCTCATGCTCTAGTTTGACTTTGCTGCACTTGCTGTAACATTTGCTCAAAACTTGTTGCAGGTGCAAGACACTTCAAACCTTGACAAACTAAGGCGATGCTTCCTTCTGGTAAGTTAGATACCACTGCAAAGGCCGCCACAGGTAAATATTGAGGAATAAGTGATTTAATTTGCTCAGTGGTACTGCGGATCAAGGTAGAGTTACGATACCAATCCAAAGCTGTGAACAAGCTAGGACAAGCTTGGGGAGCGCTACTCATGACACTTCTAAAAGCCTTTAACCCTTGCTCGGCTAAATCAAGATAATGCAGATTATCGGTGAGCAAGGCTAGACGCACCAGATTTGCGATCGCCACTCCATTAGCTGACGGTGTAGCATTATCTGCATAGCTGCGTTCGCGGACAATTAAATCCCCACTAGCATCGCTAGATGTGTTGAAGTACCCTCCTAATTCTACACTCCAGAGAAATTCGTCGAATTCTTCTTGGATAGCGATCGCTTTTTCCAACCACTGTTTCTGCTCTGGGCAGCAAGCTTGTAAATCTAACAGTGCTTTAATAAAAAAGGCGTAATCTTCGGACTGCGCTAACACCGTTGCTTCACCTTGATAATTGAGTCTGTGGAAACGTCCATCCACAAACTGATGTTCCAAAATAAAGTTAGCTGCTTGTGCTGCTAACTCTAAATACAACGGTTCTTGGAATACTCCACCTGCTCTAGCTAACCCAGAAATCATCAAGCTATTCCAAGCCGCTATCATTTTTGTATCTGTCACCGAGGGAATGCGGCCAGGCCAGTTGTAAGTTTTCGCTTCTTGATTATGACGCGCTGGAGGGAATGTCTTTAATGATTCTGGTGTATCACCATAGCGAGCCGTAAACAGTTTAACTAATGCAGTTTCTAGTTTTGAACTCAATTGTCCTGCATTCCGCCTTTGCAGTACATTCTGCCCTTCAAAATTCCCGCCAGGAGTAACTGTAAACTCTTGTTGTAATTCTGTTAGTTCTTCTGGGGTTAATAGATTTTGCAGTTCGCTGTAACTCCAAACGTAAAAGGCTCCTTCTTCTGGCTCTGCTGCATCAGCGCTAGTGAAGCTATCAGCATCTTGAGCCGCATAAAAGTAACCTTCCGAGGCAGTCATTTCACGCTGTAGCCATTGTACAGTCCCCGCCACAGCCCTAGCAAATGCAGGTTCTTGAATCCCAGCGCTCCATAAATTAGCTAGATACTCTAAAATTTGCCCATTATCATAAAGCATTTTTTCAAAGTGAGGCACTGTCCAAGTGGGATCAACAGTGTAGCGATGAAATCCGCCACCTACATGGTCATAAATCCCACCCAGTGCTAAATCTAGTCCCCGCTGAGTACAAATTTGTTTGCTATCATACCGAGATAGCAAATTAAACCGAGTTCCCCGCAGTGCTAATTCTGCGTAGGGAATCATCGGGAAGCTATTACCGTACTGATTGGAAGTAATGATCCCCGTGCTAGTTTCCCAACCTTTGCGAAGTAATTCATTTTCTTGGACTTCATTGGGATCACCATTTTGCAATACCGCAGAGGTGAGGAGGGAATCTAAAATTACTGCTTTGCGTTGGCGCAAGTCTTCTTTTTCAGTGTCATAATAGCGACGCAGAGCTTGTAGTACTTGTAAAAAACCGGGACGACCATAACGTTGGTCTATAGGAAAGTAAGTCCCAGCGTAAAAAGGAACCAAATCTTCTGGAGAGAGAAAGACATTTAAAGGCCAACCACCTTGACCACTCATCATCTGCAAAGCCTGCATATAGATGCTGTCGATGTCTGGTCTTTCTTCCCTATCTACCTTGATTGGTAGAAAATTGGTATTCATGTAATCAGCGATCGCCGCATCAGAAAAAGCCTCACCTTCCATCACCGTACACCAGTGACAACTGGAGTAACCAATAGAGAGAAATATGGGTTTATTTTGCGCCCTTGCAGTCGCAAGAGCTTCATCACACCAAGGCCACCAATCAATGGGATTTTCAGCGTGTTTACGAAGGTAAAGACTTTTAGCTTCAGCAAGGCGATTAGTCATGATATTTTCATCTGCGGAAAAGTGCCTTCTTTGCCCAGTCTACCTTCTTAGAGTGTTAGTCGAGATACTCACATAAATAAATCAATAAAACTCTACTAAAGACTTATCTCAAAGGTTGCACACAATTTGGCTAGGGAAAAGAGCGCCACAGAAAACTCATGATTGTTGTTGGTGTTTCTGGTGTGGGTGATTTAAGGTTTGCCTGAATTTTGGTATGAGGATTAATTCCTGCTATCAGATGAAGCAAGAAAGTAATGATGGCGGCTTGCACAAGTTTTTCGAGCATGGCAGGTCTCCCTCAGGTGATAGCATTGCAAGTAAAATCCGTTTTTCTAAATACACCCCGTACTCATAAATTTCCGAATTTGACGGGATTTTCTGGACAGGTGCTTGAGAATTAGTAGATAAACGTTGACAAAATACACGTTTATAGTTCTTGTTTTAACAGGCTTTTAACCATGTTAATTAAGGTGGTGTGACAGTTCCATTGTCGGAGCGAGCGATCGCGGCGATGTTTCCTAACTGATCCTCCCTCTGGAAGTGGAGACATATCTCTAGACGCTTCCCCCTATAAAAAGTGCCTGAGTTATGATTTACATCTGCCAGATAGAAGAGAAAATTAGCTGTCTGGCGGATGACGACAGCCATCAGCGGCTGTCATCGATAAAATAGATGTAAATTAGCTACAAACACGCTCCATGATTCCTATCGTTATTGAGCAATCGGGTCGCGGCGAACGCGCCTTTGATATCTACTCACGACTATTGCGTGAGCGGATTATCTTTTTGGGTCAACAGGTTGACAGCAACTTAGCTAACTTAATAGTTGCCCAAATGCTCTTCTTAGATGCAGAAGACCCGGAAAAAGACATCTATATGTACATCAATTCCCCCGGCGGTTCGGTAACTGCTGGTATGGGTATTTTTGACACTATGAAGCACATTCGTCCAGATGTCTGTACCATTTGTACCGGATTAGCAGCAAGTATGGGCGCTTTCCTCCTCAGCGCTGGTGCTAAAGGTAAGCGGATGAGTCTACCCCATTCTCGGATTATGATTCACCAACCTCTAGGCGGCGCTCAAGGACAAGCAACTGACATTGAAATTCAGGCGCGAGAAATTTTGTATCACAAGCGGCGGCTCAACGAATTTCTCGCTGAACACACTGGCCAGCCACTTGAGCGCATTGCAGAAGACACCGAACGCGACTTCTTCATGTCGCCAGAGGAAGCTAGAGAATACGGCTTAATTGACCAAGTGATTGACCGTCACTCTGCTGGTATCCGCCCGATGGCGGTTGTCTAGTCATTGGTCAATTATCATGTGTAATTGACTATAATATTGCTCCCATTAACCCTTTAACTCTTGCCTAAAAGTGATAGTCATCAAGGGGTTAAGGGAGCTTTAAAATCATGTAGATGAATCTACAGGGATGGATTGCGCTTCCAAGTATCCGAAAAATTCTAGGGTGACACGAACGAAAGCTTACCTGTTAGCGGTTAGTGCGATCGCACTTTCTGAGAAATCATCCAACGCTACAACGAAGATGACTGCTATGCTACTCGGAGTGCCAAGGAATTGCTGATCAATTTTTTTCATAATGAATATAGTCAGAAAACTTAGGAAATTTCCCAAAATTTTTTATTTAGGAATCGTTATTTTAATTAGCATAATTTTAATTATCAATTTTTCCAGCAATGCTATAGAAATCAGCAGCATCGACTTCATCGGAGAAGCAACATTACCCAAAGGATTATCTTTTCAAAAAACTGAAATTGGCGGATTATCAGGCATCACCTACGATGCTAAAACAAACTTTTATTATGCGATTTCCGATGACAGAGGACAAAAAGCTCCTGCCCGATTTTATACTTTAAAAATTAACTTGAGTAAGGGTTTTTTAAAAAATGATGGTGTTGTACCTGTTGGTGTGACCATGCTATTAAATAAAGATGGTCAAAACTTTCCTCCTAGAGCAACTGATACCGAAGGTATTGCTTTAACTAATAAAGATACTGTCTTCATTTCTTCGGAAGGTGATGTTGACAGATTGATTAATCCTTTTATTCAAGAGTTTACTTTATCTTCTGGTAGGACAATTACAACACTACCCATACCTAAAAAATTCTTGCCAAACAAAAGTGGTAAAATTGGTGTCCGCAACAATTTGGCCTTTGAGAGCCTCACAATTACACCCAATCACCAGCATTTATTTACAGCAACTGAAAATTCCCTTATCCAAGATGGGTCAGTTGCTAAACCTAATGTCGGTACTCCTTGCCGAATTTTGCAATATAATCTGCTCTCCCAACAACCAGGAGCAGAATTTTTGTACCAAACTGAACCAGTTGAGCCATTATTCGATATAACTGGAAAATTTGCTAGTGGATTACCAGATTTATTAGCCTTAGATAATCAAGGACACCTGCTAAGTGTAGAAAGGTCTTTTACTGGTTTAGGATTTGCTATTTTTCTATTTCAAGTTTCTTTAGCAGATGCTGATGATCTTCAAAATATCGACAGCCTTTTGACAAATTCTAAAAATATTCGACCAGTTACGAAAAAACTTTTGTTAGATTTACGTAACCTAGACGTAGCTCTAGATAATATTGAAGGGTTAACACTTGGCCCTTGGTTACCTAATGGACAGCGCTCATTAATTCTTATTAGCGATAATAATTTTAATTCCCTACAGCGGACTCAATTTCTAGCTTTTCAAGTTAAAATTGAGCCACCTATTATCAGGTGGTTCCGCCGGATTATCAATTTTTCCTAATTTTTTCTAATAATCAAGAAACTTAAGTTCCTAACATTTGTAAGTTATGTAAGGTTGCATACATACCACCTTGTTGCAATAGTTCTTCATGGCTACCTTGTTCGATTAATTCTCCTCGCTTGAGAACAAATATGCGATCTACGTTGCGAATTGTGGATAGTCGGTGAGCAATAATAATGGCAGTACGTCTTGTCAATAGTTGATTTAGTGCCTGCTGAACTAAAGCTTCTGTATTTACATCTAAACTAGCAGTAGCTTCATCTAATACAAGAATTTGTGGGTTACGAATAGCAGCGCGAGCAAAAGCTAAAAGTTGTTTTTGACCGCTAGAAATATTTGTGCCACGTTCTCGCAATTGAGTATTGTAGCCTTGGGGCAATTCTGCAATAAACTGAGCAATATTTGTATTTTCTGCTGCTAACTCTATTTCCTCAAAGGTGTACCTGTCTCCTAGGGTGATATTACTTTTAACATCGCCAGCAAACAAAAAACCTTCCTGTAAAATGACAGCCATGTAGCGGCGCAAATCTGCCTGTGGGACTTCTCGAATATCAACGCCATCAATTAAAATTCGCCCTTGGGTGGGTTCATAGAGGCGACACAACAGCCGAATAATGGAACTTTTACCTGCGCCTGTAGGGCCGACTAATGCTACTTTTTCACCAGGACGAATCACAAAGTCCAAATCTTTAATGACAAAATCATCGTCTTTGTAAGCAAACCAGACGTGTTCAAAGCAAATTTCGCCCAATTCTGGTGTGGAGTTGAAACTTTGTGATTCCATCTCAGCAATGATTTCGTCTATGTAGCCGAAGCTATGATCAAAAACTGAGAAGCGTTGATTGTTGCGATCTCGGATTTCTATTGGTTCATCTAAAATATCGGTAATCCGTTCAATGGCGGTAAACCCAGCTTGAATAACGGTAAATTTTTCGGCAAAATCTCGCAATGGGTCAAATAATCGTTGAGCATACAAGATAAATGCAGACAATATCCAAAATGTCAAGTCTTGACCCAAGAGCAACCAACCACCCATCCACAATACACCAGCGATCGCTACTAGGCCAATCCATTCTAAAGTGGCTGACACCGCAGAATCATAAAATATGGTTTGATCCATTTGGTCTATGTAGCGGTTGTTGACGATGCGAAATAACTCTGCATTAATTTTTTCTCGTCTAAACAACTGCACTACATTAATCCCAACAATATTTTCTTGGAGTTGGGAATTTAACAACGATAATTCTTCCCGCGCTTTGTAATTAGCTTTGCGGTACTGTTGTTGGAAATAAATAATTAACAAAGTAATCGGTAGCAATATTAACAGCAGCAAACAAGCAAGTTGCCACTGAATGGAAAACATAATCCCGATAATCACCACCATAGAAAATATATCTGAGATTATGCCAATTGCCCCAGTAGAAAATACATCCCCCAGAATTTCCACATCGCTGGTGAGTCTGGTAATTAATTTACCTACAGGTGTGCGGTCAAAAAAGCGAACTGCTAAAGATGTGACATGCTTAAATAAGTCTTGGCGAATTGCGGCTGTAATATTTTGTCCTAATTTCTGTAGCAGATAACCCTGAACACTAGTAAATAGCATTCGGGTAACAATCGCTACTAGTAATAATCCCACCAGGATATTTAGCCCTTGCCACAAAGGGCGATTTCTGAGAAGCTCATAAGTGCCTGGTTCGTTGCGGATTAAAGAGATAGCCTGTCCAATCAGTAATGGTTGTATGGCATTAGCGAGAGCGATTGGTACAAGCAATAACATTGCCACAATCAGCAATTTGACATAACGACGGGCATAGGGAAGTAAACGCAAAAATAACCGCCAGTCGTTGCTACGCCAACTGTCTCTTCTGTAAAATTTTTTCAGGGATTGGTAGATGCTCATAATAGGAGCATTATATTAATTTTGCACTGGGAAAACACGCTTATTTAATGTAGCATTCACACCTGTGTCTAATGACATGCCGGAAATAGAAACCCCAAGACTGCGATTGAGACACTTCATCACAGAGGACTTTGATGATCTGTTTCGTCTCTATACTGATGCAGAGGTAATGAAATATCTCTCGCCAAGAAACCAGGAACAGACACAAGCCAGCTTACACAAACATATTCAGCATTGGCAACAATATAATTTCGGGATGTGGGCAGTAATTCACAAAGATAGCGGTAGAATGATTGGCCGTTGTGGATTAGGTTTTTTGGACAATACCCCAGAAGTTGAACTTGGTTACGTGTTTGACAAATCTTATTGGAGGATGGGAGTTGGCACAGAAGCCGCCACCGCTACTATAAAGTATGGGTTTGAACAAGTCAGACTAAATCGCATAGTAGCGATCGCTCATCCCAAAAATATCGCTTCAGTACGTGTAATTCAAAAAGTTGGCATGAAATATGAAAAAAATGCCCGTTTTTATAACGTCGATGTGGTGTACTACGCCATTAACCGAGAAGCATGGCATCCTAATTAATAGCTATGTTTTTACTCATGTTTTATATCGATTTGTTGTTTGAGAATAAATGTAATCAGCAACAGCGATCGCCAAAATAGTAACTGCGAATGCTGAAATCATAAAATGGCTTATTATTTTGATTGTAAAGTTCAATATTATTGAACTAGATATTTACTCAGATTATGTAATAGTTTGTTATGTCTTTCTGTCGAAATTATGCCAATTGATCCAATTATATTGTTACGAGCAATGACAGCTAAAAAACTTAATCTAATAACAGATTGACTAACTAAACCACTGGATTGGAAATCATCATCATTAGGTGAAATGATTTCATCAAAATTAGGGATATATTGTTTTAATTGTGTACTAATTCCACATACCAAAAAGTCTTGATATTTTGGCATTTCTCTCAAAATCAGCGTAGGGCGATTTTTTATTTCTCCATTTGCTTGAGGAATAGGAGTTAGTATGATGTTACTTTCTTTCATAATTAGGGTTATATTCTTTAATTGATTCTATGGCATATTCTGGTTCATCTTCTACATAACATTGATTTAAGTTTTTTAAAGAGAAAGATTGCCAATTTGCTGTTTCTTCTGTATCGGATTCTAAAACAGTTACATCTTCGATTTGTGGAAGTGTTGAAGATTTAGTGCTTAAATATTCGGCATAATGTAAAAGTTCAATTTTCAGGGTATGAGGCAAATTTTCTATAATTTTCCATAGGGCTGTTTCGGTACTCATAATTACTCCTTTTGGAATTTAGCAGGATTGATATTGCTGATTATTTTGATTATAAGTTACAAGATCGGCGATCGCACTATTTTGTAGGAGTGGTGTTTGCAGTGAGGAAGGCGATCGCAAAATCAGCGTGTTGTCTAACATCTTTTGCCAATTACCAATTTTTTCACGGGATAATTTTCTTTACATAAGAATAAGCTAAGATTTTTTCATCTACGCTTACCAAAGGAACATCATATATTCTTGCTGTTGAAACAATAATTCTATCAGCTGGATCTTTATGAAAATCTCCTGGAAGTGAGTAGCAATCAATAGCGATTTGGGGAGTAATTGACAAAAGAACTACTCCCTGTTGTGCCAAAGCAATATTAAACCACTCTTGAAGGGGACAAGGAAGAATTAACTTATTTTGATTCACAATTCTGCTAATTTCTAATAAGCTTATCGAGCAAACACCTAAACCATGAGGTCTTTCGCCATTTATGGATTCTTTGTGCTTATCTGTCAATCTAGAATCATTGTGATTCCACCAAACCCAAATGTGAGTATCAAGAATAATCACAAATTATTCATCTCAAAATTCTGATTTATTTCCCAATCATCAGGAGAAATAGCCGGTTCATTTGGGTCTGCTAAATAAGCATAAGGTTGCATTTCTTGAAGAGGATTAACAGCAAATTTAGCTTGATGTTCAGAAGAAGGAGGGATTTTAGCAAACTTTTCGGTAATAGTTTCTCTCAAAATAGAAGAAACTAGTTCTTCGACGGAAATTTGCTGTAAAGCTGCTGCTTCAATTAGAGATTCTTGAATTTCTTGACTGATGTAAATATGCGTGCCAATCATTTTTAATTTTTGCCACTTTTTTATATAGTATCAAAAATTTTCAATGAGCTTATAAAATAAGCTCGCATCCTCTTTTTACCTGAAACTGGTAGCGATCGCCAAAATAGTAAATGCGTAGGTATAGCCAGCCGCAGCGATCGCTTTGTTACAGTTGCGATTGTTAATTGCGATCGCTACACCTAAAATGTAATTGGCTACATTAATAATGTATCGCCTTGCATTGGCAATGTATTGCTTTGCATTCACAATGTATCGCCTTGCATTGGCAATGTATCGTTTTGCATTAATTCTTTTCAGGAATCGCGGGCGTTGGCGTTGAATCATTCTCATGTTGAGTTTCCGAGATTCTACTTCCTGATAACTGATAACTGATTATGAACGAACAGCGTCAGCAAGCCTATCTCAAACTGATTCGCAGGCGGAATATTTAGCAGCAGTTATTGCTATCTTGAGCCATTTAATTCAGCAATTCCCTTTAGGTGACAAAGCCAGTAATATGGAAATTGCCATTACTGGCTATGAAGTCGCGTTAACTGTTTACACTAGGGAAGCTTTGCCTGTTGGCTGGGCAACGACGCAAAATAACCCTGTTCTGTCACTCTCCGAAAACATTTGCTATTGCTGAATTCTAGAGCTTTTGCATAGCAAACGATTGGCTTCGCCAGTGCCGTAGGCAATCGCACGATTATTTTCTAATCACAAATACAAGACCCATTTTTTTCTAATAGGATAGCTTGTATTGATTGCCTCATAAGACTTCTAGCAATTGCCCTCCCGGAAAGTGACAAAAGCGGGATAAATACACGAAATACTCAGAAATTATACATTGAATGTCTAATCTAACGATACCGAGTCAAAAATCTGCTGCGCGGTCAAGTTAAACTCCGGGAAAGTCGGCGATACGATACAGTCTATTCCTCTAAACGGAGTCATCTGATATTCTTCGTCAATTAACTCGCACACAAAAATAGTAGGTTGTTTGGGATTGCCGATAAATTTGCGATCGCCCAGTGCAGCATAATCTATAATCCAATACTCTGGAATGCCCATACCTTCTCTTTGAGACGCTGCGCGAACATAGTCACGAAGTTTATCGTAGTAATCGTCCTGCCAATTACTTGAAACTACTTCAACTATTAGTTTTACCGAAGTCGCATTTTGAATAACAGATTCTTTTTTCCACCGTGTTTCAGTGGCGATAATTTCTTGATTTAACACAATATATTTGACTGCCGACTTAATCCAAAAATCAAACTGGGTTGGGCAACTGCTTAAAAGTTGCTCAACCCTATAGATTTGTATTTAGCGCATCGTGACGAATTCTTCGGCTGAAGTCGGGTGAATTCCGACTGTGGCATCAAAATCGGCTTTTGTAGCACCCATCTTAACAGCGATCGCTACTCCTTGAATAATCTCGGCGGCACTATTACCAACCATATGCGCCCCTACAACTTTATCAGTATTACCATCAACTATCAGTTTAATCAAAGTTTTTTCATCTTTACCCGCTAGAGTGTAATACATTGGGCGGAAGCGCGATCGATAAATTTTTACCGCATCACCATATTTTTCTCTTGCTTCGGCTTCAGTTAAACCAACTGTTGCAGCTTCTGGTGTGGTGAAGATGGCTGTAGGCACATTTTCATAACTCATGATGCGGGACTTGTTACCAAATACCGTATCTGCCAATGCCCTACCTTCATTAATAGCTACTGGTGTCAAATTAATTTTATCTGTACAATCTCCTAGTGCATAGATATTTTCTTCATGGGTACGACTGTACTCATCCACAATAATTGCCCCATCCTGATGCTGAACTTTGGTATTTTCTAAACCAAGGTTTTGGGTATTGGGTTTGCGACCCACAGCTGCTAAACTCACAGCATCAGCAACTACTGTTTCTTCAGTATCACCACTACTTTTAACTGTGACTTTCACACCTTCATCAGTTTTTTCAATAGCAATTGATTCAATATTGTTGATGATGCGGATGCCGTGGTTAACCATTGCTTGCTGAATTTCTGCACGGATGTCTTCATCGAAGCCACGCAAAATTTTGTCCCCACGAACTACCTGAGTAACTTCACAACCCAACCCTTTTAAAATACAGGCAAATTCGCAACCGATGTAACCTGCGCCTAAAATTACGATGCGTTTGGGTTGTTCTTTTAAGTGGAAAATATCATCGGAGGTGATGGCATGTTCAATTCCCAAAATGTTTGGTCTAACAGGTTTTCCACCAACTGCAATTAGTATTTTGTCTGCGGTTACTTGTCTATCACCAACCATAACAGTATGTGCATCGACAAATTTACCATATCCCTGCAATAACTCAACTTTGGAATTATCCAACATTTTTTGGTAAATTCCATTGAGGCGATTCACTTCATTGTTCACCGCCGTAATCATTTTTTCCCAATCTAAAGTACTCTCGACTGGACTCCAGCCATATCCTTGAGATTCTACAAATGAGTCGGGGAAATGAGAAGCATATACCATCAACTTTTTGGGAACACAGCCACGATTGACACAGGTTCCACCTAGTTTGTCAAACTCGGCAATTCCCACTTTGGCACCATATTCTGCGGCGCGTCTAGCAGTGGCAATGCCTCCAGAACCTGCACCAATCACGAATAAGTCAAAATCGTGCTTCATGTCTCTCCCATGAAAAATTACTAATGCGTAATTCGTAATTCGTAAATTAGCTACGAATTACGAATTATCAATTACGAATTATTGTATTTAGGCAGTCACAGGCTTCTTAGCTTCTTGGAGGTAAGCCAGCATTGTATCTGCATCTGAGACTTCAAAAGGATCTGTAGGACAGTTATCTAAGTAACCTGGCTCAATGAAAATCTTTTCGATTTTGCCGTCATTAACTACCATCGAGTAGCGCCAAGAGCGCATCCCAAAGCCCAGGTTAGACTTATCTACTAACATACCCATTTTGCGGGTAAACTCGCCATTGCCATCAGGAAGCAAAAATACATGGTTTGCGCCTTGTTGCTTACCCCACTGGAACATGACAAAGGCATCATTTACAGATACACAGATTACTTCGTCAATGCCTAAAGCTTTGAATTGATCATATAGTTCTTCATAGCGTGGCAAGTGCGAGGTAGAACAGGTAGGAGTGAAAGCCCCTGGTAAAGAGAAAACTACAACACGTTTGCCACCAAAAATATCTTGAGTGGTGCGGTCTTGCCAACGGTAAGGGTTTGGCCCCTGTACAGATGCGTCATGAACACGGGTTTTAAATACAACGTCGGGAACTCTTTCGATAACAGCCATATTTACCTCTTTAGTAGCAAAATTTTGCTTACGTAAGTCAGAATAATTCTGATTTAAGAAATATGCAATAGTTATAAATACTTAAAAATTGAAAATTTGAGAGAAATAAGAACTACGGTTTTTTATATGCAGTTCCCACTGTAAAACTAATAAGTTATGTACAGCTTATGATGGTGGATTAGGCACAAAGTTAAGTAGCGATCGCTTCAACCGCCACTAAAACATAGCCCAATACAGTTCAGTTGACAGATTTATAGTTGATTGTGTCGGAAAAACCAAGAATTGGGGGAGAATCCCCCAATCCCCCTACAAAAGGGTTGATCTATGATTAGGGTTGAAGTTTCGATTTTTTCTTAAGTGAACCGCCACTAAAACATAGCCAACAGGTTTTAATATGGAAGTCTCTAAGTCTTGCAGCAGTTAAGTTTTAACGTGAACGGGAAACACACCTAAAGCAATCAATCTGGCTGGTAAGTCGCGCAAAATTGGCCAGCGTAACCACGCCGGGGGTTGAAAAGTGCGATTAGAAGTCAGCACTGGGGCAAATACTCGCTTTTGAATAAATGTCTGAAATGCTTGGATGATGCGCGTGGGTAACTCTCGTTGACGTTGCACTTTTGCCAAGTCACTGAGTTCTACGTGTTTGTTTTGCAGAGGTTTGCTGAGGACATTAGCTGCTACGACTGCATCTTGAATCGCGTAATTAATGCCCACTCCCCCAACTGGAGACATGATATGAGCAGCATCGCCAATGAGTAAAAGTCCCGAATGATACCAACGTTTGACGCGGCTAGATTCTACAGAAAGAAAGGCGATTTGTGACCAATCTTGTAAATTATGGACGCGATCGCTTAATTCTGGTACAATTTCAACGACAGATTTTTTTAACTCCTCCAAACCAGATGCACGCAGTTGTTGATAGCCTCCCTTAGGGATAACATAGGCAATTTGCCACTCATCACCACGGTCAAGCATAGCCACGATATGACCGGGAGCAAAACGCCCCATTCCTCCCCCAGTCTCCTCTGGATGGCGGGGTAAGCGAAACCAGAGAATATCCATTGGTGGCGAGGTTTCAATAGATTCAAACCCTCCCATTTGCCTTAAGCGCGAGTGGCGACCATCTGCACCAATTGTCAAAATAGCTCGAATTTCGTGCCATCCACCACCGCCCCGATAACGCACACCTTTAATTACGCCATCTTCCTCAATCAATTCTTGGACATTCGCACCCATGACTAACTGAAAATTGGGATATTTTTGCGCCTCTTGGGTGATGAACTCCAGAAATTTTACCTGAGGCAGCATTGTGATGTAAGGATAGTCCGTTTTCAGGTGACTGAAATCTGCCAAAGTGAAGGTATCTTCTGGAGTTTTCACATTAATTTGGCGCATTTTAGCATGAGGTAATTGCAGCAAGCGATCGCTTAAACCCAATTCCTCCATAATTTGCATGACTGATGGGTGAATTGTGTCTCCTCGAAAGTCGCGGTCAAAGTCTTTGTGCGCTTCTAGCAGCATGACAGGTATACCTTGACGTGCCAATAACAAAGCTAAAACAGCCCCGGCCGGGCCACCACCCACAATGCAACAATCGGTGGTTTGTACGTCTACAATGTCATGGGCAGGGTTAACACTTGAGTCTTGAATAGGATTCGTCGGTAGATGAGTAGTCATCACAATACCTCTTGATAGCCCTAAAATCAAAGGTAGTTTGCTTTTTCGGGTGGCAGCAATTTTTTTAACTTTTTGTAGTCACAGGGAAGATGTATTATGGGCGCTAAACTGTCCTTTTCCAATTTTGACTATAGACTGTTGACTATTGAGAATAACTAATACTCGTGGCGCAAGTAATTTTAGAAAACGTTTATAAAAGTTTCCCCTCACGGAAAGGGGAAAGTAGCGTATCACAAGAGCGTGCAGACAACATTAATGTTTTGCGGCGGATTAACCTGACGATCGCCGATGGTGAATTTATGGTGCTGGTGGGGCCTTCTGGCTGTGGTAAAAGCACTTTGTTACGGCTAATTGCTGGGTTGGAATTGCTGACTGGTGGCAATATCTTAGTAGGCGATCGCTTGGTCAATGATCTACCACCCAAAGAACGAGACATTGCAATGGTGTTTCAGAATTACGCTCTCTATCCCCACATGACGGTGTATGACAACATTGCTTTTGGGTTACGCCGTCGGGAGATCGGGGGAGCCTGGGAGCCGGGGAGCAGGGGAGAAAAAATTCCTAATTGGTTAGAAAATCTTTTGGTGGGAGTCACGAGGAAATTACCCAAAGGGCTGCGTTACGTTTCTCAAAAAGAAAAATTAATAGAGGAGCAAGTGCGGTCTGTGGCGCAATTACTACAAATTGAACCGCTGCTGAATCGCTTACCCAAACAGCTATCTGGAGGACAAAGACAACGGGTAGCATTAGGAAGAGCGATCGCTCGTAATCCCCAAGTATTTTTAATGGATGAGCCATTATCTAACTTAGATGCCAAATTACGGGCTGAAACTCGCGCCCAAATTGTGAAATTGCAACGACAATTGGGAACAACGACGATTTATGTTACCCACGACCAAACAGAAGCAATGACAATGGGCGATCGCATCGCCATTATGAATCAAGGTCAAATTCAACAGCTTGCTTCCCCGTTAGAACTGTACAACCGTCCTGCTAACCGCTTTGTAGCCGAATTCATTGGTTCACCACCAATGAATTTTATTCCTGTAGAGTTTCATGCGCCGCTGTTAATGACTCATCCCCTGTTTCGTCTTACCCTCCCAGAAGCTTGGGGAAAAGCTTTGCAAAAATATGATAAACAAACTTTAATTTTAGGCATTCGTCCAGAACACCTAAGCCTCAGTTTACCTGCTACTAAAAATCTACCAGTCAAAGTAGACTTAGTAGAAAACCTGGGTAACGATGCTTTTCTCAGCGTCAGACTTGCTGAACCTGATTCTCCAGTACCCTCTAGTGCGCCTTACTTACAAGTCAGAGTTCCAACAGACAGACAGCTAAGTGTTGGTGAGCAATTATGGTTATCACTGAATCCTGAAAAAATGCACTTTTTTGACCCTGAAACCGAGTTAGCGATATTTCCAACGCGGATTTTAGAAGATGTCTAAAAAATCGGCGTTGCATAAATGCGGGGTGATTTTCTTGTATTTAACACGGTGTGTAACTGTCTCTCAAACCTAACCCCCAACCCCTTCCCTGGTAGGGAAGGGGAGCAAGACTCAAAGCCTCTCTCCGTTTCGGGGAGAGGTTTGGAGAGGGGTTTTCAAAATAAGTTGCACATCACGTTATTTATCCCTCACAAACCTATTCTTCTCTGGGAGACGCTGCGCGTTGGCGGAAGCCTCTTGTAGAGAATACGGTTCATTATTTCATCCCTAAATTCAGCAACGCCGAAAAATTCATCCCATGCTTCTGCGGCTCTGAAGTGTGGGATGAATTTTTTGTTTAGGTAACCTAGCTGATGCTCAAATCTTGAAACATCGCTGTGCTGAGGTAACGTTCGCCGAAGGAAGGCTGAATCATCACAATCAAACGACCAGCGTTTTCTGGTCGTTTTGCTACTTGTAGCGCCGCACATAAAGCTGCACCCGAAGAAATACCAGACAATAAGCCTTCTTCTTTAGCTAAACGCCGTCCGTAGATCATTGCTTGATCATCGCTGACTCTGATGACTTCATCAACCAGTTCTAGGCGGAGAACATCGGGGACAAATCCCGCTCCAATACCTTGAATTTTATGCGAACCGGCTTCACCACCAGAGAGAACAGGACTATTGCTGGGTTCAACTGCGATCGCTTGGACACTGGGTTTACGTTGTTTCAAGACTTCGGCGATTCCCGTAATCGTCCCGCCAGTACCTACCCCAGCAATTACAATATCTACTTCCCCATCCGTATCTTCCCAAATTTCTTCGGCAGTGGTTTCGCGGTGAATTTTGGGGTTGGCTGGGTTGCGGAACTGTTGTAGCATATATGCGTTGGGTGTGCTGGCTACAATCTCCTCTGCTTTGCGAATAGCACCGCGCATTCCTTCCGTCCCTGGTGTCAACTCTAGTTTTGCACCATAGGCGCGTAGCATCGACCGTCTTTCTTGACTCATGGTTTCTGGCATGGTCAAAATTAGACTGTAACCACGGGCTGCTGCTACCATTGCTAAAGCAATACCTGTATTACCAGAAGTTGGCTCAACTAAAATGGTTTTACCTGGTGCGATTAAACCTTCCGCCTCAGATGAGAGTACCATACTCAATCCAATCCGGTCTTTGACAGAAGCCGCTGGGTTCATTCCCTCTAACTTAGCAACTATCCTGGCAACTGCTCCTTCGGCTTGGGGAATTTTATTCAGTTGAACTAAGGGAGTTCTACCGATCAATTCTGTGACATCTTTAGCAATTCGCATAAATTAACTCCTAAAATTTTAAGTTCTAGAACAGTATATTTACTTATAATAATCATGATTGGGCAACTGCTGGTGAGAGCGATCGCCAAAACTATTTACTTTCACTTTAGAGAGAAAAGCATTGTTTTTAAAACTCCCCAACAAGGGAGTAATAGTACGTTTATAGTACGGATTTCTTTAACTCCTTAAACAGAAGTCTACAGCCGTAAGCGGCTGTTTGACTGATTACTAAGTTACCAAAACCTTTCTTAACTTCTTTTTCTTTAACTCCAGCAGCGATATCACCAGATGCCATATTAGTTGCGAGTGACATTTGCACTGTTTGCATGGTTAAGTTTAATGTAGCTTCTAGTTGTGGTGCTAATTCTTTACTAACTATTGACAGCAAATTCTGAGAGAGCGATCGCCAATTCCAGGTAAAATTTTGAGGCGATCGCTATTTTTTTGTCATATCATGAGCAATATTCCCCAAGTTGGACAACCTGCACCTGATTTTTCTACACCTGACCAAAATGACAATTTAGTTAGCCTAGACGATTTTAGCGGTCAATGGGTTGTGCTTTATTTTTATCCTAAAGATGACACCCCAGGTTGCACCACAGAAGCCAAAGATTTTACCGAATTAACTCAAGAATTTAGCCAACTGGGAGCCAAAGTTTTAGGTGTAAGTCCAGATTCAGGTAAGTCTCATTGCAAATTTATCGATAAACATAACTTGTCAATTACTTTGTTGAGTGATTCAGAACATGAACTAGCAGAAACCTATGGTGCTTGGCGATTAAAAAAGTTTATGGGTAAAGAATACATGGGTATTGCTCGCTCAACTTTTCTGATTTCAACTGATAAAATTATTGCATACACTTGGCCAAATGTGAAAACCAAAGGTCATGCTCAAGCAGTACTTAAAAAGTTATCTGAGTTAGCAAATAGTTAAATCTAATGCTCTAAAAAAATAAAAGGCGGTGTCGTCAGACATCGCCTGATACAACCAATATATTAATGACTAATTTTTGCTATTCGGGCGTTGAATAATTGTTTCAACAACCCGCCGCTTAACTTTCGGATCAATCCCTACCAAGCGCACATATTCACCGCTATATTCAGCTAGATGGGATTCTAAAGTTGAGATAGCATCAGACTCAGCATCGATGTGAATTGTACCACAACTTTGCCAAGCACCTGTGCGGAAACGGCGTTCATCTACATGTTCAAAGGTAATTTTATGACCTTGAGACAAGATTTGCCGAATTTGTTCTTGCGTCTCTAGAGTTACATGAGTGTTTGATGATTTCTGTTGACGAGATCCATTAGTTGATGGCTGAGTGGTTGGTGTTTCAGCCGTGAGTGGTGCAGTTTCATAACCTCTACCTCGATTTAGACGATTGTACTCATCTACCAAGTGAGAATTTTCTACTCGTTGTTGTTCAGCCATCACAAATTTACCAGACTCAATTAAATGAGACAGGCTGAAATCTGGCTTTTTAAATTCTGGTGGTGCTTCTGTGCTATTCACCACGCGTAAAGATATACGTTCAAAACCGACTTTGTGGATAAAGTCGCGGATTTGTTCGTCGTAAATGCGCGATCGCAAAGCGCTAAAAAAGTCAATTGATTGATTGGGAAAGGTATCAACTAACTGTTCAACTTCTCGTTGTGAGAGTCCGTCTTCTGCAAAAATCCCGCCGACAATTCCCACTTTGTCATCACGGTTAGGTTCCCAATAAAATTTTTCCATCCGTCCATCCCGAATTAACGGTGCATACAACGTGGAGAAATCATTACCTGTAACGATAATTGGTACACGGCGTATCGGGTTTGAGTCATAACTTCCCGGTAATTGTACATCTGTGGGATTATCGGCAATATTCATCAATGTGGCATTTACCAACTGTGTGTTTACAGTATATTGAGTGCCTTCATCAAAGCGTCCTGCACCTGCATCTAAGTCGTTAATCATCAGGACGCACATTTTACCGCGCACTTTGATCTGTTCTGCTGTTTCCCGATAGCGTAGCCGAATCAACCGTGCTGGATCTCCCGCATCTGGACTTTCTAATTCGCCGCCGGAGATGAGTGTCACTTCGATACCCATTTTTTCAAAAGCTAACTCACACTGAAAGGTTTTTCCCTCACCTTTACGCCCGTGAATGCCTAAAATCAAGGGTACTCTGATCCCAGGAATATTTAAAAAGTTTTTGGTGATGTGAACAGCAAGTTTATCCAAAAATCGCGGCGCAATGTAATAACTCATAAAATTATTGTTGGTAAGAACTTATTAAATAATGCTAAGTTTTTTTGGTGACTAATGTTTACTTATCTTTTGGTAGAAATTCAGCATCACTACCACAAACGCTTTATGGGATAAGCATCAAAAATTAAATATTTATTTATAAATCAACAAAAAAAACAGACAAGATAATTCCTCTTGCCGATGTGTTATGTTTTGCTTTGCGATCGCACCTATTCTACAAATCTTATTTTTAAACGCTATAGCGCTATTGCCAAGATTGATAAATCTAGTTATGCTAAATATTACGCACACTAAGCAATTTTGATAATGGTTGTTCAATCTGATGATTCTCCAAGCTTGGAGTCGTGGCAGCAAGTTTTAGCCCCTTACAATTTAGGTTATAGAATCAAATTGCTTTCACAGCTGCTTACACGCAAGTTTACTGACAAACTAGAACCGTTTGGACTGACACCATTTCATTGGCTGGTGTTGTGTTGTTTATGGCAAGAAGATGGTTTACCAACATCCAGTATTGGCGAGAAGTTGCAACAGGTGGGCGGGACTTTAACCGGTGTGCTAGATCGGATGGAAGAACGCGGCTTAGTGCGTCGAGAAAGGGATATTCACGATCGCCGCATTTGGCGTATCTGGTTGACGGATGCAGGTAAAGAATTAGAGAAAATTTTACCACCACTGGCAGCAAAATTGAGTGAAGAGGCTATGAATGGTATTGCCCCTACTGAGTGTGAATTCTTTTCCCAACTCTTGAATAAGGCAATATCTAACTTATCTTGAGGGATAGCCGCAGTCGCTGATTTGAGTTTTTCACAAAATCAGGCGATCGCATCCATGACAAACAATAATTGTTTTTGTTTAATTGTAATTTTTATGGTAAAGCACCAAGAAGGTCTAAGCTTCTTGGTGTAAAAAAAGATAATTAGATAAATCAAAACTTGTCAGTTAATAATCTAAGTGTTATGAAACACCGGGATCATTGGCAGTTTTGATCTGCTTTAACATTTGTTCGATTTGGTAGACTTTTTCATTTCTACTTTGAGTTTTGAAAATATTTAAAGCTTTTTCTAGAGAAGCGACTGCTTCATCTCGTTTATTAACTTGCCACAATGCCTGTCCTAAATTAGTCATCGCTTCCCCATAACTGGGGTTGATTTCTAAAGCCTTGCGATATTCACCAATAGCTTCATCCCATCGGTCTTGAGTAGCGTGAACGATACCCATCCCATTGTAAGCTAAAGCATATTTAGGCTTGAGGCGAATCGCTTCTTGGTAAGATTTAATTGCAGCTTCGGGTTGCTTTTGGCGTAGAAGTACATTTCCTAGTTGAAAATGTCCAAAAGCATCTTCAGGATACTTTTTAATTAATTTACGTAAGCTGGTTTCTGCACCTGTTAAATCTCCTTGATTATATAAAGCATTTGATTGTTGTACTAGTTGCGATCGCTCTGAATTATTGTCGTCTTGAAATTGTGCCAGTTTTTGTGGTTGTTTTTCAACAATCGGTGCATTCCCCTGCACAGCAACTTTTGTGGGAACGGCTAACACTAATGGTGATCCACCAATTGCAGCTATTAGACTCAACATCATGCTACTAATGGGTAGAATCTTCATTGCCTTCAACTCCTCAATAATGTCCTGATCCCTATCATAAATTGAAGGTGCGTTATCTAGCATTTCTCGTTTTAGTGAAGCTAAGAGCTAGGTTTGCTGAAAGAGGATTGTTTACTGTTTCCTTGGTGATTAGCGATCGCGCTACAACTTTGGCGATACTGAGCATTGTATCCAGTGTTGTTGTCTTTGACGCAACTGCAACCACTGGTGGATGATACCTGTATGGCATCTGGTAGTCAAGCCCACTCCCATGAAACCCTTGATGATTTTATTTAAATTTGAGTATGTTTTCTAAAAAAATCTCTTTGAGTTTAATGCTGTTGCTCCTTGGGACTCACATTAGTGTCAACCAAAAAGTGGTTCAAGCACAAACCCAAGTTCCTCCTGCAACTACTACAAAATCACTTTGCCCTGCTCAACTGGGAGCCTCTATAGATGCAGCAATCAATCGTCCCTTGTTTAGTCGCACACGCTGGGGAATTTTAGTTAAAAACTTGGTTTCTGACCAAACTCTTTACAGCTATGATGCTCAGAAATACTTTACTCCTGCTTCTAATGTTAAATTGTTGACGACAGCTGCGGCACTCAAGCAATTGGGGGCAAATTTTCGGATTCGTACCTCTGTTTATCAAGATGGTGATGGTATTTTGCGTATTGTTGGTAGAGGAGATCCCAGCTTAAAAAATGCTCAATTGACACTACTAGCAAAGGAGTTACGCCAACAAGGTATTACTCAAGTTAATCAGTTAATTGCTGATGATAGTTATTTTCAAGGAGATATTGTTCCTCCGAGTTGGCAATGGGAAGATGTACAAGCTTACTATGGCGCACCAGTCAATAGCCTAATTTTGAATGAAAATGCTGCTGTATTAACAGTATTGCCTCAAACCATCGGAAAACCACTGCAACTTAAGTGGGCTGATCCCACAGAAGCATATCAGTGGCGAGTAGAAAACAATTCTGTAACAACTCAAAAAGATGAACCAGGGTTAGTAGAAGTGAGTCGTGACTTAAAAGGGGCTGTATTGCACTTGCAAGGGCAACTCGCTGTAAATTCACAACCAGATATTACCGCGATCGCAGTGTTTGATCCTATTCAAAATTTCTTACGTCACTTTCGTCAGAGTTTGGTAACAGAAGGAATTTCTGTCCAACAAACATCTAGCGCTAGTGGTGGTAAAAATGAACAAGAAGTTGCGGCAGTTGAATCTCCACCTTTGTCTGAGTTGTTAATGGAGACAAATTTAAACAGTAATAATTTGTTCGCTGAGGCTTTATTAAGGGCTTTAGCAAACAAACAACAATTAGCAAAAAATCAAACTACTGCTGATGTGGGGTTAAAAGTGATGCGAGACACTTTAACCCAATTAGGAGTTAACCCAACCAGTTATAGTTTGGTCGATGGTTCAGGATTATCACGGAAGAATTTAATTAGTCCAGAAGCTTTGGTACAAGTTTTACAGCTAATGGCAGCATCACCGGAAACAAAAGTTTTTCGTGCTTCTTTACCCGTGGCTGGAGTGAGCGGCACTTTAAAAAATCGCTTTCGCAACACATCTGCTCAGGGAATCGTCCAAGCCAAAACTGGTACTTTAACAGGTGCTATTTCCCTCTCAGGATATATAGATTCGCCACAGTATGAGCCTTTAGCTTTTAGCATTATTGTGAATCAGTCTGAACAATCAGTCAGCACTTTACGGCAAGCTATTGATGATATTGTTGTGTCGTTAACACAGCTACATCGTTGTTAACCCCAGTGGGAATATGGAGTCGCTTGCATCGGGAGTAATCTAATACGATTCGGTTAACTATTAACCTTATCTGTATTGCGCGTGGGGTTGCTGGTGGAAATAGCTCATACCAATTCACGAAAATCTTGATACAAATTAATGGTTTTTAATTCTTTCCCCCTGCTCCCTGCTCCCTGCCCCCCTGCGACCTACTTGTATCAAACTTAAAGTGAAACGGTATCACTACTCTTGGGAGTTAATTTCCGTTTGATCGAAGACACTTTTTAACAGAGCTAACCCTTGTTCAACGTGGGAGAATTCCTCGGCTGACAGACTGTTGAGAACGTCAGCAATCTGAGCGCGAGTATGGTTTAGGGATTGTTGAAGATGGTACTTTCCTTCATCAGTCAGATTGAGAACTACTCGCCTTCGTTCTTTTGGATGGTGTTCGCGTTGCACTAAGTTGCGTTGTACTAGTCGTTCTGTAGTTACTGACGCTGTAGCAGCAGTGACACCAAGATGCTCTGCCAAATCAGACAGTGAAGCACCAGGATTACGGTTAATAAATGCCAGCGATCGCAACTGCGGAATAGACAAAAAACCAGCGTTATGTATACGCATCTCCTTCCTGATAAACCGCATCACTAATGGAACTGTCTCCATTACTTTGGCAGCACATTCTTCAGAAGTTGCACCTTGTGAGGGTTGCTCAAGGGTCATGATGCTCTTTATTCTCCTAATTACATTGCCGCTTGTGGGTAAAATTTGCCACAGATGAGGCTTCACCCAATAAATGTTAGTAAGAGAATTGTACAATCCAGATTTTCATATTTCATTCAATAGTCTCTAAGCAAGAAGAATGTTTACTTTGGAGAATTTCTGTGGCTTTCTCAGCCGAAAGCGGTTTGTAAAACAGAAAACCTTGGACATCCTCACAGTGAATAGATTTTAAGAAATCTAGTTCTTCTTGCTTTTCTACACCTTCGGCAGTAAGTCTCAACCCTAAGTTACGTCCCAAAGTAACGATCGCCTTCACAATATGAGCCACTCGCACATCTGTAGTTAACTCTTGAATAAAAGACTTATCAATTTTAAGGTTGTGCAGAGGTAGCAGTTGCAGGCGAGAAAGGGAAGAATGGCCTGTACCAAAGTCATCTATAGAAAGGTGAACGCCCATTTGTTCTAAATTATGTAAAACATTTCTGGTAAAGTCTAAATCGGCGATCGCCGTCGATTCGGTAATTTCCAACTCTAAGAAACGTGACTCTAATCCTGTCTCTGCCAGAATTTTGGCTACATCTTCTACTAGCGTAGATTGGCGAAACTGTTTAGGAGAAAGATTAACAGCGACTGTTAAAGGAGGCAATCCGGCCTTTTGCCAAGCTTGGTTTTGCTTACAGGCTGCTCGTAATACCCATTCACCGATAGCAATAATTAATCCACTTTCTTCAGCAATGGGAATAAAAACACCAGGCGCTACTAATCCCATCTCTGGGTGTTGCCAACGTACCAGAGCCTCCATACCAGTGATTGTTCCCGTCACTATATTTACACGAGGCTGATAATATACTGTTAATTCTTCCCTTTCTAAGGCGTAGCGTAAGCTTTTTTCTAAATTCAGCAGTTCAGGGGTTTTGGCACTGAGGGTAGTAGTGTAAAACTGATAATTATTTCTGCCCTCATCTTTAGCATGATATAGAGCAGCATCTGCATGTTGAATTAGGGTTTCAGCATCATGGCTATGTTCATCAAACAAAGCAATGCCCAGACTAGCACTCACGTAAAGTTCGTGTCCATCAAAACAAAAGATATTTTCCAAAGATTGAAGGATTCTTTGGGCGACTTGAGCTACCTCGTCTAGATAATTGACGTGTGGTAGCAAGATCGTAAATTCATCTCCACCCCAACGCGCAACTGTATCTCCTTCTCTGAGGGATTGTTTCAGTCTTTGTGCCACATTTTGTAGCAGTTTGTCTCCCAGCGTATGTCCTAAAGTATCATTAATAACTTTGAAGCGATCCAAATCGAGAAACATGACTGCTAAACTTTCACTATTGCGCGTTGCGTTGGGTAGAGTTTTGGCAAGTATTTCATTAAAGAGCAAACGGTTGGGTAATCCAGTCAACATATCGTGAAGTGCTTGATGGCGAATTGTTTCCTGCACTTGTTGACGCTGCCAAGCACCGCTAATACTGGCCGCCATCGTTAACAAAGTTGATTCTTCATGCCTTGACCACAGACGTTCTTGGGAACAATCTGCTAAACCAAGACAACCCCAAAACTTATCATCTAGCCGCAAGGGTACTAAAAGCAGAGATTGAATACCATCTCTTGCCAGTAGTTTTTGTTCAACTATGGGAAATTCTCTGATACTGCCGCTAATCGATTGTCCGCAAGAGAGAGTTCCATACCAACGCACCAGTTCAGAAGATTGATATAGCTGATTTTGCCAGTGGTGTTGAGAGGATGTAAAGTTAATTTGTGTCCATTCAAATTGCAAGCTTACAGCGATTTCTCCTGTATCTAAATGGGGATGGTTTTTAAATAGATAGGCACGATCAGCTTGAGCCGCTTCACCTAGTACAGCCAGTGCTTTATCAATGCCAGTTTCGTAATTCATTTCTACTAGTAAATAGTTGGCTGCTTCTGCGACTGCTTGTAATAGGCGATCGCGTTGGCGTAATTCAGCTTCTGCTTGCTTTTGCTCTGTAATATCCCTAACTATAAAAGTTCTAATTAAATCACTCTCAGGTAAGTAGTGAATACATTGTTCAAAAATTTCTTGATCAACTTTGATCTCTCGCCAAAAAGAATTTATTTTGCGATCCTCCACCGCATTTAGCAATCCCGCCAGCACAGGATGCTGTTGGCCAATTTCTCGAATCTGGGGAAATTTCACAGCTGCGGCTGGATTGAGATATGTAATTATTCCCTCTAAATCCATCTCGATAATTGGATTGGGAATGAGTTCCGGGAAGGATGCTAGGCGTGCTAGAGCAGTTTCACTGGCCGCTTCAAAATTAGGATCGACAATCAGGGTTTGAAAAGGATTGGTAGGATTAGCTTGATCTAACAGCAAATCAGATAAGTTTTCAATTTCACAAGTTTCCGAAAATGCTTTTTCGGAAATATGCGAAATAGCATAGTATTTAGCCTGAACTTGACCATTACCAAAGGCAACTACATCTCCATGCTGGAGATTATGCGAGAAGCATTTCGTACCATTGACATATAAGCCATTAGTACTTGGTTTCCCCTTGAAGTTGCCATCAATAATCCGAAAGCCGTATTGGTCAGTTTCTGGAAGAGTTACTCTTAGTAAGATTGCATGTTGCCTAGATACCGAACGAGAACGCAGGACGATCGCATTTCTCGAATCTCGACCAATGGAATAAGTGGTTTCTTGAAGCGGCATAGTTCTCTGCCCTTGTAAGTCTTGGACAACCAACAGGTGGCGTATTTTTTCCCACTCACTTCCTGGCATTGCTCTTCCTCAAAATCTCATATCTTGGATCTACGGTTGAAAAATCCCACTTTTAGCTACTTGCTTTTAGTTTAATACTTCCTTAAATATCTAGAATAAAATCTAACGTATATTATTTTACATAGTAAAAATGCTGATTTTTATTTGTGAAGTATATATGATCTTCAGCAAATCAAGATTTTCTCTCATGAAGCTAATCAAGAGAAACTTGTACTTAAAATTGAATGAATATTTGATTGTTAAATTAGTTTTATGCAAAACTAATCTCTTTCTTAATTTTGATCTAATAATTGCTACTTATATTATTGATGGAGATTTGCTAATCTCGGCTGTTTTCTCTTGAAAGCCTCCAGCGTAATTAATCACGCACATAGTTTTGTAAATTTTGTGAGTTCCATAAGCAACGCCACTAACTTTAAATGCAGAGTTAAATATATTTGTTCGATGACCGCGTGATGGTACTCCATCATCGATAATTAATTGCATCACGATATCTTGGGCAGTATTCGGGCCATAGCTAATGTTTTCAGCCGCAGTAATTTGCCATTTACCATAGCGATTGATGCGATTGAAAGGATTGCTACCATCACTACCATAATGACCAGTTGCTCCTTTGTTGCCTTGGTCTTTCACATGAGCTTTTGCAGCTAAAGACATACCTCTAGATATACTTAATACTCCGACAGGACGTGCTGATTTGAGAAACGCGAGCGCCTCATTAACAGCTTTTATTCCTTCTTGAGTGATCAGGTAAGAATTTTGCGACAGTCTCACATTTTTACCCTGAAAGCGTTTTCTATAAGTTTCTAAGATGGGAATGTACGCTTTGGGATTTTGTCGGACTTTATTCATCTCACTGATCACTTGTTGTTCAAGCGTTGAAAGATAATTTGCTTTTGCTAGTAAATCTAAACCGACTTTTCCATCCAAGACTGAAGTAGATTTTGCTAGAGACAAGCTAGGTTGAAAAAATTGAGCAGAACAAATACTAACTAAAATGATTAGTGTAAATAATGCTAAGTTTATATATTTCATAATTGCTACATAATTACTCTGTTTATTGTATTTTTTATTACGGTGTATTGTAAAGAGCAAATAAAAAATAAGTATAATAAGATATTTCTATTACGGAGGAAGTCAGATAGAGAAAAAGTAAATGCAGCAGCCGCGTCGGAGCGAGAAGGGGGAGAGGTTCTTTCAGCATTACTGAATTGGTGTCCTAGGAGTATTAGAGAATTCGGAAATTACGCCAAACTAGCCTCCAAGTTTGGCAGCACTCTAATCAAGGAATCAGGTAAAGTAAAGAAAAGTAAAGAAAGCGCTTTAATAATCAATGCCTGCTCTACCCTTACAGGAAATTTCTGCTCAGTTAGAAAGTGCAAATTTACGCGATCGCATGGTCGCCCTTGCCAGTCTGCGTGATGTCCCAGCTGAAGATGCAGTACCTTTAATTAAAAAGGTATTAGATGACGATTCTCTGCAACTGCGCTCTATGGCAATCTTTGCCTTGGGAATCAAGCAAACCGCCGAATGTTATGCAATTTTGATCAGAATTTTGCAAACTGACCCCGACTATGGCATTCGTGCTGATGCTGCTGGCGCATTAGGATATTTAGGTGATACCAGAGCATTTGAGGCACTAGCTAGGGCATTTTATGAAGATACTGATTGGTTAGTACGCTTTAGTGCTGCTGTGGCTTTAGGTAATCTCAAAGACCCACGCGCCCATGATGTCCTCATGCAGGCATTGGATAGTAAAGAAACGGTCTTGCAAGAAGCGGCGATTTCTGCACTGGGAGAAATTGGAGACTTAGAAGCAGTTGATAGTATCTTGAGATTTGCTCAATCAGATGATTGGTTAGTAAGGCAACGGCTGGTAGAAGCGCTCGGAAATCTTCCCACTCCCAAGAGTATCTCGGCTTTAAAATACTTAGAGAAAGACAGCCACTCTAACGTTGCTGAAGCAGCAAAAATCTGCCTCCAGAGAATTGAAGAAAAAGGCAAGCAAGCAAGCATAATATTTACTTCTCCTGCTACCTTTTAATAATAAGAGGGACTTTTAGTATTTTGATGCAGGGTAATTTTAATCATGAATATTGAAGAGTTTTTTGAATTAAGCGCTGGTAAATGGTTTTCCCATCGTACTAGCCACCATTTAGCATTTAAACAGTCTGAAGATGGCAAGTCAGACCTGGTAATTGAGATGTTGGCAGCAGATCATCCAGAAGTTATCAAACTATGCCAACAGTACGAAGTCAACCCTAGAGAAGCCTCCTGTGGTGCGAGAGTTACCTGGAACGGCACAATGGAATGGGATGAAGAAAAGCACACAGGTTCAACTGTGTTAGTTACTGTACCCAATGTTGATAACCTTGGTGAAGGTAGATTACTGCGAGAAATGGGTTATGCGGAAAAAGCCCCTGTCGCCGGACGTTATAAGATGGGTAGCGATGACGCATTAACCTTAACCACAGAATATGAAACCATGTGGTCGGAAGAACGCCTGTGGTTTGCTAGTCCCAATTTAAGAATGCGCGTTAGTATTCTCAAACGTTTTGGCGGCTTTAGTATGGCTTCCTTTACTTCGGAAATTCGTATGGGTGTTAGCGCTGCGGCGACAAAAGCCACTGAAGTTAGTAATTCAGCCTCATAAAAGAGGTAAGGGAGCAAGGGAGCAGGGAGGAGAGGGGATTAACTTACCGTAGAATTTTCTCTTCACCACTCCCTCCTAAACTTTTAAATTTGGAGTAAGTTAGCGATCGCCTGGGGTAGCGGCAAGATAATGATGATTAATAAAGCCATAGCCATTAATCCTAAAATGTCACGTCCGTTATCTAATTCTGTGACATCGTTCAAGGCAGGTTCATCAATTAAAGGCATAAATAATAAAATAATCGCCCACACCAAAAATTCTGGCTGCACCAAAGAAAGTAACAGCAATAACAAGCGAGCAATTTGACCAATAAATATTGCCGTTCGTTGTCCAAACATTGCATGGACAATATGACCACCATCAAGTTGTCCCACAGGCATCAAATTCAAGGCTGTGACAATTAATCCGAGAAAACCTGCTATGGCTAATGGATGCAGGTCAATAGCAGATTTGTCTGTTAACTGACTACCTAGAACTAACTTTGAGAGTAGCGCTAATAAAATTGAATATTTAGGATTGAGCGCATCTGGATTTAAAATTCCTGTTTTCTCAGTCATGGGCACTACATCAGAATGAGCCAAACCCCAAATCAGTAAGGGTAATGTGGCGACAAATCCAGCAATTGGCCCTGCAATACTGACATCAAATAAAGCTTTTCGATTGGGAATTGGACTACGTATTTGAATGAATGCGCCAAAAGTCCCCAAGAAAAAAGGCATGGGGATAAAATATGGTAGAGTTGAGCGGATTTTATAGAACTTAGCGCTCAAATAGTGACCAAGTTCATGAATGCCCAAAATAGTTATTAACCCCAATGAATAGGGTAGTCCTTTCCAGAAAATATTTGGATCAGATGTCAATGTCGTCGGATCAACACCAGCAATTCTGGCTCCCACGAAGGTGGTGGTTAAAAGAGTCGTAATGAGTAGTAAAAGTGCTAACCCTGGTCTGGTTAACTTTTCTGTTTTGTTTTTATTGACCGTTGAGGCCGCCTGTGCATTAGGCACTAAGACAAAGAAAGGTTTGCCATTCAGTCCTTCTTGAAAAATCACTAAAAAGCGATCGCCAAATTGTGATTCGATATTAGCCTTAATTCGTTGGTAAGCTTGAAGCGGTGCAGTTCTTAACTGACCCCGACAGATTATAGCTTGGGGTCGATACTCAAGATTTTGGATGTAGTATACAGACCAGGGAAAACAATTTCGCAGCTGGCTTTCTTCTGTGGGATCAATGGGACGCACTGGTAGTGGTTCCGCGGTAGGATGATTGGCGGATTGTAATGTTGGAGTTTGGGGTTCAGTTTGCTTATCTGTTGGCGCTGTCCGCCCCCATTGAAATAACAGCCAGTATAACAAAACGCAAACAATAGACGACCAGATAATCAGCGACGGTGGCGGAGGTTGTTTTATTCCATACCTCAGTGTCCATCCAGTCAATAGCAATGCTGGTGTCATTAACACTAGCCACAACAACCAGACAGGTGTGCGTGTAATGTTAGCTGCACTACGTTGCACCATTAGATAAGTAGCTAGTCCCAATAGGAGGAGAAACCAAAAAGTCATGTGTTCTTTAGTAATTTGGAAAAATGTCCCACCAGTAGTGTCGGGACTACAGCCCTCACCACAAAGCAGACTCTAAAACCCCAATTTTTGCTCATGGTTAACAGCAATTGTTAATTCTTAAGGGTTAATTCTTAAGCACTGCAACTCTGTTACTAAATTTTTATCACTCCTCATTTTCGTTCAGTTTTTGCTCATGAGTTCCTTACCTCAACAACCCAGTCATACAGTTAAGCCACCACGTCCTGTACTAGATAGTATTTTTGCTTTTCCACCAAATCGGGATACATTGGGAGGAACTTCTTACTTCATTGTAAGAAATGAAGGCAATATCCTCATCGATTGCCCAGCTTCTGATCAAATAAATCTAGATTTTTTGCGATCGCATGGAGGTGTACGGTGGTTATTTATCACTCACCGTGGTGCTATTGGCAAAACAGCAGAACTCCAGCAAGCTTTAGGTTGTGAGGTTTTAATTCAAGAACAAGAAGCTTATTTATTACCAGGCTTAACCGTTACTAACTTTACCCAAGAAATTACTCTTACTTCTACAGCACAAGTAATTTGGACACCAGGCCATTCTCCTGGCTCATCTTGCCTTTACTACAATAGCTTAGGCGGGATTCTATTTTCTGGTCGCCATTTAGTTCCGAATCAGCATGGTGAACCAGTCCCATTACGCACAGCCAAAACCTTTCACTGGCCTAGACAAATTAAAAATATTCAATCTTTACTCGATCGCTTTACACCAGAAACCCTTGAGTATATTTGTCCGGGTGCAAATACGGGGTTTCTCAGAGGTAAACGTGTGATAGACCAAGCATATCAACAGCTTGCTTCGTTGGATCTGCAAGTTTTGTTGCAAGTAAAACCGCTTTTGTGAGTGTAGAGAAATGAAGGTTGGGTGGAGGAACGGAACCCAACCTACTAGACTTCCCTATTCCCCATTCCCTATTCCCTATTCCCTACTCCCTACAACTACAGCATTTTTTGCTAGTACTTCTATGGCGGCTTGATATTGCAAATCTGCTTCTGTAGCAATCTGTTCGCGGTTAATTGGCTGTTGAGTAACCACCTGATCTGGTTTAATTCCTAATTTGTTAATATCTCGATGCTGCGGAGTTTCATATTTAGCAATAGTGACTGCTAAACCTGAACCATCAGACAATTCAAATAAAGATTGAATTAAGCCTTTACCAAAAGTAGTTTCGCCTACCAACTTAGCCCGGCCATTATCTTGCAATGCGCCAGCAAGAATTTCACTAGCACTAGCAGTTCCTTGATTGACCAAAATGACTAACGGATCTTTTGTCAGTGACGGGCCAAAGGCTTCAAAACTGCCCTGAACACCTTGGCGATTGACTGTGTAGACAATAGTACCAGAATCTAACCACAGCCGAGCAATTTCAATTCCAGCCTGTAAAAGTCCACCAGGATTGTTGCGTAAATCTAAAATATAGGCAGCAGCGCCTTTTTTTTCTAGACTATTAATAGCGTGTGCCAACTCCATAGCAGCATTCGCATTAAATTGAGTGAGACGAAGGTAGCCAATGGATGTACCTTGAGAAGAAGTACGCAATTCGGCAACAACGGGGTTGAGTTCAATGCGATCGCGCACAATCCTAACTTCTTGCTGTTCCTCTCCATCGCGTTCAATTAACAGGGTTACTAAACTGCCAATGGGGCCACGCATTCTGGCCGCTGCTTCATCAAGGGTCAAATTCTCTGTAGAAAATCCTTCAATTTTGAGAATGCGATCGCGCGGTCTCATACCTGCTTTATCTGCTGGTGAACCTGCAATTGGCGAGACTACTTCTAGTTGACCTGTATGAGGATTAAGCGCAATTTGCAAACCAACCCCAGTCAACTCTCCAGAAGTATTGACCTGCAAACTGCGGTACTGTTCTGGATCTAAAAAGCGGGTAAAAGGATCATCCAAGCTCTTGAGCATGGACTGAATCGCTGTGTAAGCACCTTCTTGGCTAGTCAGCGGCTTTTGTAGTGCTTTTTGTCTTACATCTGCCCAGTTTTGATGATTAAATGTCTCATCTAGATAAGAGCGATTGACAATGCGCCAAACTTCTGAAACTAGCTTTTGCTCATTTGTCAAAGCTGTTGCTTGGGGGATAAATCCCCCCATCGCCAAACAAAACGCCAAAAATAATGAAAATCCTACCCGAAAAACGTGCTTTTGCATGAACCCCATTTTCAATCCCACCTGAACCCAAATTGTATAGAACTGCCCAGTTCTCTTGTTATTGATGAAATCTATCTCTCGACTATGTTACTTTTTTTATAGAAGTAGTGCATTGCTCTCATCAAATTGTTAGGGCAACTAATGAGAGCAATGCACTCGGCAAACGATAAGATCTACTTTGGAACTGACATTTTAAGTGTTTGGTTGCAAAGAGAGCGCCATATATTTCATATTTACAGAGTGTTAAGTTGCTTAAAACTCTACTCACTCTGACAGCAAAAAAGCAAAAAATAACCTTTTTGTGAAAATCCCAAAATTGCCAATTGGGAGATTTATCAACCGCAACCGATTTTTAGGAACTTGAGATTGTATGGCCAACGTTTACGACTGGTTTGAGGAACGCTTGGAAATTCAAGCGCTCGCTGAAGACGTAACAAGCAAGTACGTCCCTCCTCACGTCAATATTTTTTACTGTTTAGGTGGAATTACCTTAACTTGCTTTCTCATCCAGTTCGCCACTGGATTTGCCATGACGTTCTACTACAAGCCAACAGTTGCTGAAGCTTACTCTTCGGTGCAGTACATCATGAACGAAGTAAACTTCGGTTGGCTAATTCGCTCCATTCACCGCTGGTCTGCCAGCATGATGGTGTTAATGATGATTCTGCACGTCTTCCGGGTTTACCTGACTGGTGGTTTTAAAAAGCCCCGCGAACTAACTTGGGTTAGTGGCGTAATTTTGGCTGTAATCACCGTTTCTTTTGGAGTTACAGGCTACTCTTTACCTTGGGATCAGGTTGGCTACTGGGCTGTGAAAATCGTTAGTGGCGTACCAGAAGCAATTCCCGTGGTTGGAACACTGATTTCTGACTTGCTGCGTGGTGGTTCCAGTGTTGGTCAAGGAACCCTAACTCGCTACTACAGCGCCCACACCTTTGTTTTACCTTGGTTAATTGCAGTCTTCATGCTGTTCCACTTCTTGATGATCCGCAAGCAAGGTATTTCCGGCCCTTTGTAATCGAAATTGTTCAGCCAAAATGTCAAAAGGCAACAGCTATTTCCAGATAAAGTTGTTTGTCTTAAACTGATGAAAAATCAGGTATGGCACATAAGCGAGACAATCGCAGACACTTTTATAGGAAGCTAAAAGCTAAAAACTCCCTTGTCTAAGGTTTTTTAACAGATGTAAGACCAGGGTAGCCTCATAGCAAATGGCTGATATCAATGCTTTAACTGAAATTCAGCAGGAGAGCGCACTGAAAAATGGCAACACAGAAAAAACCCGATCTGAGCGATCCTAATTTAAGAGCCAAACTCGCCAAGGGTATGGGTCACAACTATTACGGTGAACCCGCTTGGCCTAATGACCTACTTTACATTTTCCCAGTTGTAATCATGGGATCTTTCGCTTGTCTTGTGGCTCTAGCTGTACTAGATCCAGCAATGACAGGTGAACCAGCAGATCCCTTTGCTACACCATTGGAAATTTTGCCAGAGTGGTACTTGTACCCTGTATTCCAAATTTTGCGATCGCTTCCTAATAAACTTTTAGGAGTGTTAGCAATGGCTTCTGTACCTTTGGGACTAATTCTTGTTCCCTTTATTGAGAACGTTAATAAGTTCCAAAACCCCTTCCGTCGTCCAGTTGCGACTACAGTATTTCTGTTTGGAACTCTCGTAACTCTGTGGTTGGGTATTGGTGCTGCTTTACCCTTAGACAAATCCTTGACCTTGGGACTGTTCTAAATTAGATTAGTTACCAAAAAGTGCTTTGACGCTTGTAAGTTTCAGTAGCATGTACAAGGATGTGAGTGGTGGTTAACGCCACTCATACTCCGTGAAAATATGCTGGTGAAACACTCAACAAGCGTCAATTTTAGTAATCCAGGTGGGTAGCATCTTGGATGTTTAGTTTTGGACTGTCTCACAATCTTACTGTCTTACTAGTCTTACAGAGTTATGGAGTAAATTTTTCCTCCTAGAATTCTGCTAAAAAGTCAACAAGTAAAAACATTTTTTATTGAATATTTAAGTCAAGGTCAATGCTGAGCATGGTGGAGCGAGACCATCTGACGGTAAAGAGCGACCTTACGCTCTTAAATAGAGTGCAACAATGGTTTGAGCAATTTTGTCTGCAATATGTATTTCAATTTGGTTGGTCAGATACCCAACTTTATCGACTCAATTTAGCATTAGCAGAGGGCTTTACCAACGCAGTTCGTCACGCTCATCGGGCTTTACCACCGGAAACAACTATAGAGATTGAAGTTACTCTGTGGGTTGACCGACTGGAAATCAGAATTTGGGATCATGGCAAACCTTTTAATCCTGATGCGATCGCCGAGCCAGAACCAGGTACTCTGCAAGTAGGCGGCTATGGATGGTTCCTACTGAGGCGTTTAACTGATCGGGTTGTCTACGAACGTAGCATGGATGATAGAAATTGCCTGATAATTGTCAAATACGCCAGCCAATAAATTCCCACTGGTTAACTAAAAAAGTTTGTATAAAAAAAAATACTCACTTAAGTAAAGTCAGCATACGATTGTAGTTACTCCTTTGCTAAAATTTGGCAGCAGCATTGGGATAACTCAAGCTGTAAGAGAATGAAATTTATCTAAATAAAAACATAAATGCTGAGTGATGTAGTGGGACAAAACCCTAAAACCAGTCACAAAATTAACATAAAAACTAACCATGTCTTCGCTTTTATCGAGATTTTTGCTTGCGAAGGTGGTATTCAATCTTATGTAAAAGATATTTTTCAGGCTTATTTAGAATTGAATACAAGCGACAAGACAGAAGTATTTGTACTGCGAGATAGTCCTGACTGCTCAAATCCTTTTGAGTCGGATAGTTTAAAATTTCATTATTTTAAAAATCAGTCTCCTCAAATAGGGAGAATTAATATGGCAGGGGCTTTGCTAAAATTCCTCTGGCAACAACGCCCAAAACATGTGTTTTGTGGTCATATTAAACTAGCAGTATTAATCCAAACCCTTTGTCAGCCTCTAGGTATTCCCTACACAGTCCTCACCTACGGTAAAGAAGTTTGGGAACCGTTAAGAAATCAAGAACGCCGCGCACTAGCCGCAGCCAGTGAAATTTGGACAATCAGCCGCTACAGCCGCGATCGCGCTTGTGCTGCTAATGGTATTGACCCCAGCAAAGTTAAAATGCTTCCTTGTGCAATTGATGGAGACAAATTTACACCAGGGACAAAACGTCCAGAATTAGTGGAAAAGTATGGCTTAACAAATGCCAAAGTCTTAATGACAGTGGCGCGTCTGTGGTCAGGAGATATTTACAAAGGTGTAGATGTGACGATTCGAGCATTACCAAAGATTGCCCAGGTGTTTCCAGAAGTAAAATATTTAGTAATTGGTCGTGGTGATGACCAACCACGATTGGCACAGTTGGCGAAAGATTTGGGTATGAGCGATCGCGTTGTCTTTGCTGGCTTTGTCCCTACAGAAGATTTAATCTCACACTACCGCCTTGCTGATGCTTACATCATGCCTTCTCAAGAAGGCTTTGGAATTGTTTATCTAGAAGCAATGGCTTGTGGCGTACCTGTATTATCTGGTGATGCTGACGGCTCCGCTGACCCCTTACAAGATGGTAAATTAGGCTGGCGAGTGCCACACCGCGATGCTGATGCAGTCGCCACAGCTTGTATTGAAATTCTCCACGGGAACGACCAACGTTGTGATGGAAAGTGGTTGCGAGAACAAGCGATCGCTCATTTCGGGATAACAGCCTTCCGACAGCAGCTGTTGTCTTTAATCAAAAGTTAACAATCTAAACTCCAATAACTTAATTTCACACTTCACACTACCCTGCGGGAACGCCAGGGGCGAACACACTTCATACTTCAGTTGACTTCCAATAAACTCGCTATCCTAGAAAGAGAGCAAGAAAGTATTTTAAAAATGAGCTTTAACAATTCTCAATTGAATCTGGTAAATCTCCGCCCTTTGCTCACTTTATTAGCAGTTATCTGGTTGCTAGGAACATTGGGCTTGGGTTGGTTAGTGAAATCTTTATTTATTCTTTTCCTACTGCTGTCACTAGCACCTGTAGTTGCATTTCTTGGGTTTCGCTGGTGGCTACAACGTAACATCGTAAGTGACAAATGTCCTGTCTGTGAATATGAATTTACAGGTTTAAACAATAGTCAATTACAGTGTCCTAACTGTGGAGAACGGCTATCAGTCCAACAAGGACACTTCCAGCGCTTTGCACCAGAAGGCACAATTGATGTTACTGCGGTGGAAGTACCAGCCCAATCATTGGAAGATTAAAGATAAGAGTTTTGCTGGTTTGTGGTTAGCACTTTAGTGCTAACCACAAGCCTAATTTAATTGATCAGTTTAACTGGCGTTAGCCAATCTACCTTCGATTTCTGATGCTTGTACCGCACCAGTGTAATTTTCAGTATTGATCACTAAGAAAGGTGTGCCAGTAATGCCTAATTTGTCAGCAAGTTGGACATCTTTCTCAATCGCCGTTTTAGCAAGCTTGCGATCGCTCTCAAACTTCGGTAAATCTAGATTGAGTTTTTTGGCAAGATCCAAGTACAAAGTTTCACCTAGTTGCTTTTGATTTGTAAACAAAGCATCATGATATTCCCAAAACTTACCTTGCTGTTTAGCAGCCCAAGCCGCTTGTGCAGCTGGTAATGCTTCTGTATGGGATAAAGTCAAGGGTAAATTTTTATAAACCAATGTCAAATTATCCTTGTGCTTTTCTACCACAGACTTCAGTGTTTTATGTACCTCAGCACAGTAAGGACATTGAAAATCAGAGAATTCTACCAGCACAGTTTTTGATTTAGTTGCGCCAGTTGTAGGTGAATCTCCAATCACACCTTGAGGATCAGTCTTTAAATCTTGTAAAAAAGCCTGTTGTGCTTGCTGTAATGTTTCTTGCTGTTTCAGCTGATATCCTTGTACAGCATTGATAATGGCTTTTGGATTGTCGCGGAGAATCTGTAAGACTTGCTGTTCCAGTTTAGAATCAACTTGAGTAGCCGCTTGTGCAGGTAGTGACCAGCCTAACACTAAACAAAGTAGGCAGAGGATTACCGATGTACGTAGATACTGAAATAATTGTCGCATATCAAAGTACTGAAAATGATCCATCATCATTTCAGTATTATGTACTGCCTGTAAAGGCTAAAAGTAGGGCAGCGTAAATATTTTTTGTCGAGATAAAGTAGGAAGAAAGAGGGTTTTAGCCTGGTAATTTTTCTTGAATGGTTATCTTTATCTGGTTCTTCTACTTAATTAAAAATTAAGAATTACCAATGATCTAGACACGATATTAATTCTCGCCGTTCTTTTCAAGTCAACTCCAACCGACCACGATAGCCGGTGACAATGCGACTACCATCCTTGAGGATATGGATTTCTATTTGGTCACTAGCCCAAGTAATTTGGTTTACTAAAGCTGGGGTAAAGACATTCACCCGTTGATTACTGGAAGAAACTGGAGAATTGGGAGAGTTAATTGCCAGAGATTCTACAAATGGCCCATCAATTAAGATATCTAACTGCTCTAATAATTCTTGAGAACCTGGAGGTGCAGAATCAGACTGGAGTTGCTTGAGGGTAAAACCTGTAAAAGACATAACATTTAAACCAGCGGCTTTGAGTTGACGTGCTAAAGCGGCTAATGCAGGTGCTTGCCAAAAGGGTTCACCGCCGGAGAAACTTACGCCTGTGTTTTGTGGTTTGCTGAGAATTTGTGCGGCGAGGGTATCTACAGAAATTAGTTGGTTAATCTCAAATGGCCAAGACTCAGGATTAAAGCAACCAGAACACTCACGCAGACAACCTTGTACCCAGACAACAGCACGACAACCAGGGCCGTTTACTTCTGACTCGTCCACGTAGCCCATAATGTTGAGATAGCCAAGGGGAATTTCTGGGAGTGTTTGTGATGGTTGAGTTGGTTGAGTTTCCATCTGTTTCCTCCTTTGTTTGCATTGTCCAAGGCTTTCGGTATTCTTTTCGGAATCTTCATTCAATCAATTATCGCTACAGCTGGCTCGACGTGCTGCAATTGATTTGACGAAACGGTATCTAATTTTGGTGTTTACTAAAAAAATACAAAGCGAAACATTTCTTTAAACCAATCTAAACAAAAATTTAACATTACAATATGAGGAACTTGTGGAGGACTGTCTTGTTAAGAGAGTTCTGCACAAAACAAAGTATGCAAATTTTTATTCCTTAGTCTTTAACACCAATCAAATCTATGTTAATAGTATTTTTCCCTATTAATCCAGGCAAATACTTTTTGATGATTTTAGGTACATGGCTAAAAATTTATACGTGCGTTATATTTATTAACAATTCTCTGATTTTAGAGATATTTTATTTTCACTTTTAACACTGAAAGTTTTTAATAAATTAGAAAATTTTATATAAATATGTATAATCAACCGCTCAAGATTCTATTAGTTGATGATCACCCTGTTGATTTAATTTATTTAACTAAAATTCTTGAAGGTCAAAATTATCAGATACAAACATTTACTTCTGGGCAACTAGCGATTAATGCAGTAATAGAAACACCACCTGATTTGATTTTGCTTGACATTTTCATGCCAGAAATGGATGGCTATGCAGTTTGTCAACATCTTAAAAGAAATAAACAAACTCAAGATATTCCCATAATTTTTCTCAGTCCCATAGAAACTTTGAAGGATAAAGAGAATTTTTTTGAGTTAGGTGCTGTTGACTATATTACTAAACCATTATGCTCACAAGAAATTTTAGTCCGAGTTCAAAATCAAGTTAAGATCAAACAAAGAGAATACCAAACCAATGGCACAATTTGTTTACATCAATTAGCTCAACAAAAAGAGTGGGCATTAATCCAAACACAAGATAAATCTACAGAACAAGCCTTAAAAGTAATTAATAACAAGCTCCGCAATCATAGCTTAGTATTAACAGAATTAGCAAAAAATCAAGTATTGTATCAAGGCAATTTGCAGGAAGTATTTAGAAAAATTACCGAAGCAGCTACCAAAAATATTCCAATCGAACGAGCCAGCATTTGGCTATATGATCAAACTTCAACTCATATCTGTTGCCTTGACTTATTCGAGCAAAGTCATCATCAACACAGTGAAGGACATACTTTAGCTGTAGCAGACTATCCTATTTATTTTCAAGCTTTGCAGGAAGATGAAGTGATTGCCGTTGAAGATGCTCACGCCGATCCTCGAACCCAAGAATTTTATAAACCTTACTCAGCCTTGAACATTACTTCTACCTTAGATACACCAATTAGATTGGAGGGAAAGACAGTAGGAGTTTTGTGTTTGGAGGCGGTGGGAGTAGTTTGTAACTGGACATTAGAAGATCAAAACTTTGCCCGTTCCCTGGTAAGTTTAATCTCTTTGGCACTAGAAGCACGGGAACGCCAACGAGCCGAAACTGCTCGTCGTGCTTCAGAGGCAAAGTTAGCATCCGCCTTTAAAGCTTCTCCTGACCCTATTGCCTTGTGTACCTTTCCTGAAATTCGCTACATTGAAGTTAATGACAGTTTCTGTAGGCTGTTTGGTTATTCTCGCACTCAAGTGATTGGTCACACTGATCAAGAATTGCAGATTTGGTCTAATCCTGAAGAATATGTTTTGCTTGCCCAAATCCTGCAACAAACAAAATCCCTACGCAACCATGAAGTTGATTTCCGTACCTCTAATAGAGAAATCAAAACAATGCTGTTAAGTGCAGAAATGATGGAAATTGATGGAAAAAAATATGTTTTAGGCACAGCTAAAGATATTACTGAACGCAAGCAGGCAGAAAATGAAAGTAGGTTATTACTGTTAACATCTCAAGCTATTACCCGTGCAGTTGATGTTAAGAGTGCTTTAAAAGTAGTGCTGCGTTTAATTTGTCACTCTATAAACTGGGATTTTGGCGAAGCATGGTTGCCTAGTGATGATGGCACAGTTTTGGAGCATAGCTTAGTTTGGCATGGAGAGGAAAATAGTTTAGAGAAATTTTGCCACGAAAGCCAAACTATCAAATTTGCCTCTGGTGAGGGACTAGCGGGGCGTATCTGGCAAACTAGGCAACCCGAATGGATTGAAAATGTTTCTGTTGTTACGCAACCATTATTTTGGCGATCGCCACAAGCTGCAAAAGTGGGATTAAAAGCTGGTTTTGGTGTGCCAATTTTAGCTGATGGCGAAGTATTAGCGATTTTAGTATTTTTTAAACGCAGTTCAGCATCAATAGATAAACGGTTGCTGATTTTAGTCGGGGCTGTAGCTACCCAGTTAGGTGGTTTGATTCAGCGCAAAGTGATAGAAGCCGCCCACAGATACAGTCAAGAACGTTTACAACTAGCCCTAGAAGCCAGCGATTTGGGCTTGTGGGATTGGGATCTCAGCACTGGCAAGGTGTATCGTGACTGGCGGTGGAAAAAAATGCTGGGGTACGCAGAAAACGATATTGCAGATAATCACCAAGCCATTGAAAAGATTATCCATCCAGAAGACTTACCCGTAGTCACTTCAGCTTTAAACGACCATTTCCAAGGTGTGAGTGCTGTTTATGAAGTTGAATGTCGGATGCGCTGTGCTGATGGTGAATGGAAGTGGATTCAGTCTCGTGGTCAGATTGTCGAACGCGATGATTGGGGTCAACCTTTGCGGATGACAGGAACTCATAAAGATATTACAGAACGCAAAACATTAGAACGAGAACTGGCGCTACGCGAGGCTAGGCTCAATGCCTTTTTTAGCAGTGCGCCTGTGGGGATGAATATATTAGATAAGCAATTGCGGTATGTGCAGATTAATCAAGTTTTAGCAGATATTAACGGTTTATCTCAACAAGAGCATATTGGTAAGACAATGTATGAAGCCATACCCGAAATTGCACCTTTAGTAGCGCCATTTTACGAACAAGTACTATTAACTGGTCAAGCGATTCTCAATGTAGAAGTCTCTACACCCACACCCAGACAACCAGAAACACTTTGTTACTTCCTCACTTCCTATTTTCCGATTCCTGGGGAGGACAACTGCCTTTCTGGTATAGGTACAGTTGTGGTAGAAATTAGCGATGCCTATCGGCAAGCTACGCAACGCAAACTTGCAGAACTAGCTTTGCAAGAAAGTCGGTTGCGCTATCAAACATTAGCCGAGACTTCCCCTGTAGGTATCTACCATACCGATAAATTAGGTAATTGTATTTATCTCAATCAGCGTTGGTGTGATATTACTGGCTTAAGACAACCAGAAGCTATGGGGACAGGCTGGGCAAAAGCCCTACATCCAGACGATCGTGATCGCGTCTATACTACATGGAGTGAGGCAGCAGCAGCTAAGTCTCTATATAAGTGTGAGCATCGCTTTCTGCGTCCTGATGGTAAAAGTGTTTGGGTAATTTGTCAGGCTTTGCCAGAAATAGACGAAAACGGAGAAATAACCGGACACGTAGGTACAATTACAGACATTACCGATAGCAAACTAGCAGAAGCGGCCTTACATGAAAGTGCTGAACGAGAAAAAGCGATCGCGCAGGTAATTCAAAGAATGCGTCAGACACTAGATTTAGACACAATCTTTGCCGCCACAACCGCAGAATTGCGACAACTACTCAATTGCGATCGTGTGGTTGTCTATCGTTTCAATCCCGATTGGAGTGGTGAATTTGTCTCAGAGTCAATGGGAGAAGGTTGGAATTCTCTAATTATCGAACAAAGAAATGATCCCATTGTGATCAACAATGCTATGGAAGATGATCGATGTCTGGAGACTCTCTTAGAGAATGTAACATATTCAGTTCAGGATACTTATCTCCAAGCAACCCAAGGTGGTTTTTATAACCAAGATGCTAGTTTCCGTTGTGTTCCAGATATCTACAAAGCCGAGTTTGATTCTTGTTACGTAAACTTGTTAGAACGCTTTCAAGCAAAAGCCTATATTGTTGTCCCAATTTTTCACGGTAGTCAACTGTGGGGATTATTAGCAAGTTATCAAAATTCCAGTCCCCGGCAATGGAAAACGGGAGAAATTAACATCGTTGTGCAAATTGGCAATCATCTGGGAGTTGCTTTACAACAAGCAGAACTACTCGCACAAACTCAAAGGCAGTCACAAGCATTACAAGAAGCGGTGATTGCCGCTGATGCTGCCAACCGAGCCAAAAGCGAATTTTTAGCCAACATGAGCCACGAATTGCGAACGCCACTCAACGCGATTCTAGGCTTTACCCAAATTATGAGCTATGACAACGGACTTTCGAGAGAACATCAACAAAACCTAGCAATTATCAATCGTGCCGGGGAACATCTACTCAACTTAATCAACGACATCTTAGAAATGTCCAAAATCGAAGCAGGCAGAACCACATTAAATATTAATAGTTTTGACTTAATTGCACTGTTAGAAAATCTTGAAGAAATGTTGCGCCTGCGTGCTGAATCTAAAGGTTTACAACTGAGATTTGAATATGCACCACAGCTACCGCAATATGTTCAAACAGATGATAACAAACTGCGGCAAGTCTTAATCAACCTCTTAGGAAATGCAATTAAATTTACTCAAACAGGCAGTGTCACATTGCGAGTCAAACTAGGAGAACCAGCAGGAGAGCAAGAGGAAAATATTCTTCTCCTCGGTTCCCTAAAATTTCCCCATTCCCTAATCTTCGAGATCCAAGACACCGGTGTTGGTATTTCTCCCGCAGAAATTGGATTGTTGTTTGAAGCCTTTGGACAAACAGAAATCGGTAGAAAATCTCAACAGGGAACAGGATTAGGTTTAGCGATTAGTCGCAAATATGTGCAACTAATGGGAGGAGATATTACTGTCAATAGTTGGGAGGGTATGGGCAGTATTTTTACCTTTCAAATTGACGTTGATATAGCCTCCAGCAGTCAAGTTTCAACTAGGCAAACTCAACGCCAAATTATTGGTTTAGCACCAGGACAAACCGAGTACCGCATTTTGGTTGTGGATGATGTTTTAGAAAGTCGTTTAGTAGTGGTGAAATTGCTTCAATTCATGGGTTTTGTGGTAAGGGAAGCGGCAAATGGCGAAGAAGCCGTAGCTTTGTGGCAGGTATGGCAACCCCATCTAATTTTTATGGATATGTGTATGCCTGTTATGGATGGTTATGAGGCTACAAAGGTGATTAAAGCCAAAAATGAGGCAGCAGCTTTGCCCAATGTTTATCCTATTATTATTGCTTTAACTGCCCATGCTTTTGAGGAACAACGAGAAGCTATCCTATCAGCAGGTTGTGATGCTTTGATTAACAAACCTTTTCGAGAGGAGGAAATCTTAGAAAAACTCCGTCAATATCTGGATGTTAAATATATTTATCAAGCAGAAAATCAGCAAGTTTCAAATGTAATCCAGCCAAATTTAAAACCTATTGTTACACATGAATATTTATTACCTTGGTTAGCTCAAATGACGGATGAATGGTTAGCACAAGTATATAATGCCGCTGCCCAATGCAGTGATGATCTAATTTTACAATTAATGGCAAGAATTCCTGTAGCAAATACTATTTGTCAACAGTATTTAACAGATTTAGCTCATAACTTCCAGTTTGAAAAAATTATGGAAGTAACAAGAATAGCTAAGGTTGAAGAAGGCAGAAGGCAGAAGGCAGAGGGCAGAAGGTTTTGTTTAGAAGGGGATTCCGATCCCTCCTAAACAAGAGCCACCAAATTTTCAATTTGGTGGGGGTCTGTAATTCTTTTGGGGTAGTTTGAAAGATTTTAGTTTTAATTTGCATGAGAAAATTAAATTAAGGTAATGAAATGACTGGTAACAAAATTTGAGAACTCCCATCGCCGCTACAACTGACTGTTAAGGTGATAATTTGTGCATTTAGTAATTGAGTGCTATTCATAACTGCACCATTACCAGAATTCATTGCATAGGCGGGAAAACACGCTGCACTCAAACTCAAGCGTAAGGCGTTACCTTTGGCAATGCGTACACAAGTCGTTTGCAATTGAATTTTGATTGGGATTGGCGTTTCTCGTTGACAATGCACATAACCTTGGGTGAAATTAAATACCCGTCCATCAGGATGCAACTCTGACAAAACGGCACATACATCATAACTAGGTTGATCGGCAGTGCAATCTATTTCTACTACTACATCTCCTAGTAAATGTAGGTCTTCTATTAGTGGTTGACTGGTGTAAGTTAAAACATCTGAACGTCCATCAATATGCGATCGCTCAAATACACCCGCAGGTATTGCTGCATGACCGCCCAACGATGGTGCTGGTCGCCAAGGGTCGTGAACTAACGCGTCAAAAGAGTTTTGAATTTTGGATTTTGGACTTCGGCTACGCTCAGTCGAACTATTTTGGATTAAAGTTCCTGAATCTTCGCGGATGCTGGCTAATCCGGTAGTTGACAAAAAATAGGATTTCTGGTTTGCTATGTTTAAGCTAGGGAAAGTGCGCCATATATTACTTCCCATTTCAAACAGGCAAATAGATGATTCTTGCAACAAGCCAGTATCAGCCTCTTTAAGAAATTGATCGAACCAACGGATTTGCATTCTATCTACAGGACTGCCAGCCTTAGCCCCAAAGTCAACTTCACCGACTTTTCGACTCCAAGGCAAATGTATCCAAGGCGCGACTAATAGATGTTGTGGTTTAGTACTTCGGGCTGCCATATCTTTGTATAAATGCAGCGTACCACGCAGGTAAGTATCAAACCATCCCCCAATATGGAACATGGGTAAATCAACAGCTTGTAAGTGGTACTTTGGTGAAAGTTCTTCCCAATAAGTGTTTGGTTGAGGATGTGCTACCCACTCATGATAAAACGACTCAGGGGCGAGTTGTTGCAGAACTTCGGGATTATTTACAGGTAAATTGCGAAAAGCAGCAAACAAAGCTTGATAGGCTGTTTGATCACCGCGCAGACGTGCAGTTTCTGTGGCTAATTGAATCGCCCAAGCGAGATTAGTTTGTAAACAGAATGCACCGCCTTCATAAGCCCAATCGGTATATAAATCATAAGCGATCATGGCTGGGCAAATTGTTTTTAAGGCGCTGGGTTTAGCGGCTGCGGCGTATAGTTGTGTCATTCCCTGATAGGAAAAACCATACATCCCAACTTTGCCATTACTACCAGGTAAATGTGCTGCCCAATAGATGGTATCTTCACCATCAGCGATTTCATGAGCAAATAACTTAAATTCTCCCGCTGAAGTGCCGCGTCCGCGGACATCTTGAACAACTACAATATAACCGTGACCAGCATACCAACTCGGATGAGCATAAACAACAGTAGAGGCGATCGCTCTACCATAAGGTTGCCGCATTAATAATACAGGAAGGTTTTCTGTTGCATCAGGGCGATAGATATCTGCATCTAGACGTACACCATCGCGGGTGTACATGGATGCGGTTTGTTTGGGAAGGACTTTATACATATAGCAGGTGACAGGGAACAGGCTTCCGCCGTGAGCGTCAGCCGAACGGTGACAGGTGACAGGGTTAAAAGTCTTTTAGTGCATGAGTTTTATCATTGGCCGATGTCCTAACTGCCTTGGCTACTGCTATACATGGAATTGAGCTAATTATGCAGTTTGTTCTGGTTCTGTTGTTAAAATCTGCCCAATTTTTGGTTCAGTACCCGTCAACAATCGCTCTATATTACTGCGGTGACGCATAATCACATACAATCCACCAAGAATGCCAAACAAAATATAGGGCAATGGTTGATAGAAAACTACCATAAAAATAGAAACAGCGATCGCCCCAGTCATCGAACTCAACGATACAATTCTAGAAATAGCCACAACAAAGGCAAATACTCCCAAGGTTGCCAAACCAACTTGCCAACTCATCGCCAATAATATGCCTAGACTGGTAGCCACAGATTTACCACCTGTAAAGCCGAGAAAAATTGATTTACTGTGTCCCAAAATGGCGGCTAACCCAGCCAAAGTAACCATCCAGGGTTGCCATAGTTGTAAATTTACAGTTGGGGGAATGAAATCTTGGTTAGAAGCAAAGTTAAATAAAGCATAAACTAGAGCGATCGCTAACACTCCTTTTAAGCAATCAATGCCTAAAACAAAAGCTCCCGCACCTTTACCCAAAGTTCTCAATACATTGGTGGCTCCGGTTGAGCCTGAACCCACTTCCCGAATATCAATACCTTTTAACTGCTTGACAGCAATGTAGCCTGTGGGAAAGGAACCCAGCAAGTAAGCTACAACTAAACTCGCTCCGCACAAACTTAACCAAATAGCCATAAAAAATTCAAAAAAGTCAACAGTCTTTAGTCAATAGTGTAAGTGTTTTTGACTGTTGACTAAAGTTTATGTCTGAGGTGTTCAAAATTTTAGATCCTCCTAAATCCTCCTTTTTAAGGAGGACTTTGTGAATGAAGACCGCCGCGCTTCTACTCAGCACTTTTTACAGAATGTCTTTCTAAAGCCAGTTGGATCAATTTATCCCCTAATTCAGGGAAAGATACACCGCTATGAGACCAAAGTTGGGGATACATACTGGTAGCTGTAAAACCAGGTAAGGTATTGATTTCGTTAATTAATATTTCCCCGGTGGCTTCTACGTAAAAGAAATCTACCCTAGCCAATCCCGCCGCATCAACCGCCGCAAAGGCTTGCAACGCTCTATCTTGAATTTGACGGCTGATATTATCTGGAAGCAGAGCCGGAATTAGTAAATCTGCTTTACCTGCTGTATATTTAGTTTCGTAGTCATAAAAATCGCTGTCAAAGGTAATTTCACCAATCACAGAGGCTTGGGGTTGATCGTTGCCTAACACTGCACATTCTACCTCTCTGGCGACCACTCCTGCTTCAACAATGATTCGGCGATCGTAATTGGCGGCTTGGTCAAGTGCAGCTTCTAATTCTGAGCGCGATCGCACTTTGGCAATACCTACCGATGAACCCAAGTTAGCAGGTTTAACAAAACAGGGATAGCCCAATGTTGCTTCTATTTCATCGCACAGTTTGGGAAATACACAAGGATTTGACCAAACTTGCGCTCTGGTTAACGCCTTATATTTTACTTGGGGTAATCCTGCTTGCTCAAATGCCATTTTCATGGCTATTTTATCCATCCCCATTGCCGAACCTAACACCCCAGAACCCACAAAGGGGACTTGCATCAACGTGAGTAAACCTTGAATTGTCCCGTCTTCCCCGTTGGGGCCGTGGAGAATGGGAAACCAAACATCCACTTCTGCAACTTGGGAAGGAGATTGCCAACGGACTAAGGCTTGGGTTTGGGTGTTGCTTAGTTGATTTTGTTCTGAAGTTGTGGGGTTTTGGGATTCTAATAAAGGTTTACCAGAGCTTAGTACCTTTTGAGCTGCATCCCCAGCTAACCAACATCCATCTTTTTGAATGTAGAAAGGCAGAATTTCGTACTTACTAGCATTTTGCTCTGCACTTAAGGCTTTAGCGATCGCCCTTGCCGAATTAATCGAAACTTCATGCTCACCAGAACGTCCACCAAACAGCAATCCCACCCTTAGCTTAGTCATTGTCTGTACCTCTACACTCCTATCGCAGATAGCGTATCACAACCTGCTGAAGTTGCTATGTTTTCCTTTGACTCAGAAAGATTCTGCAATCAAGGATGAGGAACAATCGTAATGGCGTGTCTAGACTAATTTGTTGCATTAGAATCACCTGTTTCTTGGGACTCAAAAATCGGATAAAGATGTTTAAGTTTGACAGGAGCATCATCAGTATCAGTAGTAAAGTGCTAAATCACCTTACTGGTGGTGGAGTTACGTTCTTGTTACCAAGCAGCCAACTCACGAGAAAGTTCTTCAGTAGAAGAAATCCGTCGAGCTAGACACTGTTGGCTTAAAACACAGTATAGTGTCTTTATTTACCATGATTTTTCATCGGTATTTTATTTTCGGCATCATGTTGACTGTAACGGGCAATTTCTGAACAAGTAGCTTCTACAGATTTATGAGCTAAAAAATATTTGCCATCAGGATGAGGACAAAACGCCACTGGGTCGCAAACAAGATATTCTAAACCGTACTTATAAAGTTCTAATTCCTGGATGACTGGCCCTAAGAAAATAAATAAGTGATTCATGGCACAGGGATTGAATTTAAACCCAGGTGCTTCATTTGGCATGAGTTCTTCAGTTGTGCAACCACCACCAGGAAGCGATCGACCTTCCAGCAACAAGACGCTATAACCAGCTTTCAGTAAGTATCCAGCACATACCAAGCCATTGTGACCAGCACCAATAATCACCACGTCATACGCTTCCATTACTGCACTTGAAAATGAGAGTATTTTCCTGATGTTAGAAAATACAACAGACATCTAAATCTTTCGTGGGTTATATGATTTTTCTATTTAGAATTATGCGATGCCTGCGGCGGGCGCAGCCAATCGCACTAATATATAGGGTGAGGTAGTGTTTGTGATGAGGGCGATCGCTTGATCATCTCACGCAGAGAGGAGTAATAAGAGAAATACTTACTCAGCACTTTTTCACTTTTCTTGCTCTGCGGCGCTGCGTTCGCGTGCCAAGCTATCGATAGCATCACCTAAAGCAGTGGTGAGGCTCTTGCGTGTTTGGACGTGGCTTTCTTGTTCGGTTTTCAATGCTTGCAATAAGCGATCGCGTTCTTTGATGGCTGCAATCAGTTTTGTCTGCAATTCTTCTACAGCTTGGATTTGGGTAATTTCGGCTTGGATGGCGGCTGTGGCTTTACCGTCAGCGAGTGTTGCAGCTTCTATACCTTTGAGTTTGTGAATATCTGCTTTCAGGGATGCGATCGTTTGTTGAAATAAATGCGTATCTGTACGGCGTTGTTCTGCTTCTGTGTTATAAAATTTACGCCATTTTTCGGCACTTTCCCAAGCTGCTTCTAAATCAATTCTTTGTTCTGCTAGTTGACGCTTGAGTGCCTGAATCTCCGCTAACCATTGCTGGGTTAAAGATGTATTATTATTAATGCTTTCAGTCATATTTATACTGTGTTTTACGCTTACTCTGCGAGAACGCCTAACGACGAATGCGTGAGGCAAATCAATAATTTATCCAATAAGTCTATTTATATTTACCAAAACGGGATAGGCAAACCTATCCCGTCAATATATCCTATCGCTTAAACTCTCATACTGAGGTTAAGTTCCAGTAGTCCAAGAGTTGATGTACTCAACTTGATCTGCTGTTAGGGTATCGATATGAATGCCGATAGCTTCCAATTTCAACCGAGCAATTTCTTGATCTACCTCAGTAGGAATTGAGTGCAAACCAGGTTCCAATTTACCTTGGTTCTTCACCAGGTATTCGCAAGCCAGCGCTTGATTCGCAAAGCTCATATCCATCACTGCGCTGGGATGTCCTTCCGCAGCGGCGAGGTTTACTAAGCGTCCTTCACCCAAAACAATTACTGACTTACCACTCTTCAGTTGATATTGTTCTGTAAAGGGGCGTACTTGCTTAATTTCTTGAGCTTGACTAGCTAAGTATTTCAGGTCAAGTTCGATATCAAAGTGACCAGAGTTACAAACGATCGCACCATCTTTCATCACATCAAAATGCTCACCGCGAATGACGTGCTTGTTACCAGTCACGGTAATAAACAAATCACCTTGGGATGCGGCTTCAGCCATCGGGAGAACGCGGAAGCCATCCATAACCGCTTCAATGGCTTTGATGGGGTCGATTTCGGTGACAATAATGTTAGCACCTAAACCACGAGCGCGTAATGCTGTACCTTTACCGCACCAGCCATAACCAGCGACAACAATGGTTTTACCAGCCAGCAGAATATTTGTAGCGCGGATAATGCCATCCAGGGTTGATTGTCCTGTACCGTAGCGATTATCAAAGAAGTGTTTGGTGTCTGCGTCATTGACGTTCACCGCTGGGAAGGTGAGAACGCCATCTTTAAACATGGCACGTAGCCGCACAATTCCGGTTGTGGTTTCTTCTGTAGTGCCAATTAAATCAGCAATTTGATGTTGGCGTTGCTGAACTAAGGTAGCAACCACATCACTACCATCATCAATAATGATGTTAGGACGGTGATCTAAAGCAATTTGGACGTGGCGGCTATATGTTTCGTTATCTTCGCCTTTGATTGCAAAGACGGGAATTTCATGATCGACAACGAGACTAGCAGCTACGTCATCTTGTGTCGATAAGGGGTTACTAGCAATCAAAACTGCATCTGCACCACCAGCTTTGAGCGCAATGGCTAGATGTGCTGTTTCAGTTGTGATGTGGGCGCAAGCCACAAGGCGAAGCCCAGCAAAAGGTTTTTCTTGAGCAAAGCGATCGCGGATTTGCCGTAAAACTGGCATTTCCCGTCCAGCCCATTCAATGCGCTGTCTTCCCAAGGGAGCGAGGGCGAGGTCTTTAACCTCGTGCTTTAATCGGGGAGAAGTTGCGGTCATAAATTCCTCAAAAATGTAAAAAATGCACGTAAATGTCTGTTACGTACTTTATTAGTTTATTGTACGACTAGGATTTTTGGGTTGTTTATGGAGGATTTTGAAGTTGTGGGCGATCTGTGGAGTCTTCTGAATTCTGACTTCTATTTATTGACAAATAATTAGTTAATGTACATCCTGAAAGGCGACACCCGGATTTGAACCGGGGGATGGAGGTTTTGCAGACCTCTGCCTTACCACTTGGCTATGTCGCCGGACTCACCATCTACTATCATAGCAATATTTTATCTAAATTGATATCTTTTTGCCTTTCAATCACGTAATACCAATTCTCTAAAATTAGGCAACACATTCAAACCCCACAACCCAGACCAAATCAGAGTTTCTTAATTACGAATTACGTTAGCGCAGCGTTAGCGAGTCCGCGAGCGTCATTACGAATTACGAATTGGTATAAGAAGCAGGCGGTAAGATGATTGGTGTTCAAAACCCACTACATACTTAGAGAGTTGCAAGAAAATAATCAAAAAGAAATATTACTTAGGCAAATATACTGTTAAAATCAGCTAATAAATTCACTGTAGTAATTTTTGGGTGTGTATTTTTAGTGAAAGCACTTAAATCTTCCTAAAAGTAGATACTGAAATAGGTCAATTTTTGAGGTATGGGTGCATATGTGGTTAAAGCTGGCAAGTAGTTTAACTGGATTTGGGGCGATCGCTTGTGCATGTACGCCCCTGGCTTTAGCTCAACAAATCACAGGTGATACTCGCCTACCACTCGGTCAACGAACACAAGTAATCAACAACAACCCCAATTTCCAAATCGACGGCGGAGCAACACAAGGCACAAATCTATTTCATAGCTTTAATGAATTTTCTGTACCCACAGGTGGTGAAGCTTTTTTCAACAATGCTACAACAGTGCAGAACATCATTAGTAGGGTGACAGGTTCCATACCATCTGACATTCAAGGCACAATTCGCGCCAACGGCACAGCAAACCTCTTTCTCATCAATCCCCAAGGAATTGTATTTGGCCCGAATGCCAGATTGAGTATTGGCGGTTCATTTATTGCCAGCACAGCAAATAGTGTCATATTCCAAGACGGTGTGCAGTTTAGCGCCACTAATCCTGATGCTGCACCCTTATTAACTGTCAGCGTTCCCATTGGCTTGCAATTGAACCCCAATTCCGGAAGTATAGAGAATCAATCAAGAACATCTAACAGTCTAGGTCAGCTAATTGGACTACAGGTGCAACCAGAAAAAACCTTGGCACTAGTAGGTGGTGATGTAACCTTAGCCGGAGGGATTCTCAGCGCACCTAACGGAAGGATTGAACTAGGAAGTGTTGCGGGTAATAGCATGGTGAGGTTGACATCAATACCCACAGGCTACGCTCTTGGCTATAACAGTGTAGAAAGCTTTCAAGATATCAATTTAGAACAACAAGCTACGGTCACTACAATCGGCAATTTGAGTGGCAGTATCCAAGTACAGGGCGCTAACTTAACGCTGCTTGATAATTCACTGATTCAAGTAGGGATTTTTGGCAATGGCAGTGGTGAAGGCTTGACAGTCAATGCTTCAGAATCAGTGCAGTTGATTGGTGCTGGTAATCGTTTGTTTACTCTCAATGAAGGTACAGCCACATCTGGAAATTTGACGATTACCACCCCTAGATTGCTCATCCAAGATGGGTCAGAAGTTGTATCTTCGACAACAGGTTTTCGCAAAGGCGGGGATCTAAATATCAACACCTCCCAATTGCTGCAAGTAACTGGTAGCGGTAGCCGCTTGTTTACCCAAACAGAAAGCCGAGAAGTAGGTGCAAGCAATGGGGGTAATCTAACAATTAATACTGGTGAGTTACTCATCCAAAATAGGGGACAAATTTCAGTCGGTACTTTGGGATTTGGTGATGGCGGCGATTTGAATGTGATTGCTTCCCAATCTGTGGAATTGGTGGGTAGAGATAGCCGTTTATTAGCTCAAACTGAAAGCCAAGCCACCGGTGATGCTGGAAATTTAACAATTACTACTCCTGTACTGCGAGTATTGGATGGCGCACAAGTCATAGTAAGTACATTGGGTGCAGGCAACGCTGGCAATTTGACTGTGAATGCTACCGAATCAACCCAACTCATAAGTCGCTCACAAGATGGTGTAGTTGCCAGTGGTTTGTTTGCACAAACTCAAGGTTCAGGAGACGGAGGAGATTTAACAATTACTACTTCTGTACTGCGAGTATTGGATGGCGCACAAGTCTCAGCAGGTACATTGGGCGCAGGTAATGCTGGCAACTTGACTGTGAATGCAGCCGAATCAACCCAACTCATAGGTCGCTCACAAAATGGCAGATTTGCTAGTGGCTTGTTTGCTCAAGCTGAAAGCCAAGCTACAGGAAACGCAGGCAATTTAACGATTACTACCCCCATACTCCAGATTTTTGATGGCGCACAAGTCTCAGTCGGGACATTGGGCGCAGGTAATGGAGGAAATTTGACTGTGGATGCGACGACATCCGTCACATTAATTGGACGTTCTGTTAATGGTGAATTTGCCAGTGGTTTGTTTAATCAAGCCGAAAGCCAAGCTACAGGAAACGCAGGCGACTTAACAATTACTACCGCCACATTCCAGGTTTTTGATGGCGCACAAGTTTCAGCCGGTACTTTAGGTAGCGGTAACGGTGGCAGCTTAACTGTAAATGCTACCAAATTAGTGGAACTGATTGGACGCTCATCAGATAATAGATTTCCCAGTGGCTTCTTTACTCAAACTCAAAGCACAGGAGACGCAGGAGAGGTGAGGGTTACAACTCCTATATTGCGCGTCTTGGATGGAGCGGAAGTATCCGCAGCTACTTTGGGAACTGGCGAGGGGGGAAATGTAATTATCAAGGCTGCTGATCTTTTACGTGTGCAGAATGGGTCACAAATCTCAGTTAGCAGTGTTGGAGCAACAGCACCTGCGGGCAACCTAGATATTACCTCTGGTTTGGTACAACTGGATGGTGGCAGGCTTGTCGCACAGACTTTATCAGGTAACGGCGGTAATATCACATTGAACATTGCTGACTTATTACTTTTACGTCGTGGTAGTACAATTTCTACTACTGCTGGTACAAACGCATCTGGTGGTGATGGCGGTAATATCTCAATCAAAATCCCTAATGGCTTTATTGTCGCTATCCCCTCAGAAAATAGCGACATTACTGCTAACGCTTTTACAGGCAGTGGCGGCAGAATTGATATTACAGCACAAAACTTGTTTGGCCTTCAGAGCCGACCGTTTGATACACCTGAAAGTGATATCACTGCGAGTTCTGAGTTTGGCATTAATGGTGTGGTCAATATCAATACCCCTGATGTTGACCCCAGTCGCGGTGTTATAGCTTTATCGACTAATGTCATCGACCCTTCCCAAATTGTTGATCAAGGTTGTACTGCTTTTGATAGTTCTCAAGGTAGTCAATTTACCGTCACCGGACGTGGAGGGCTACCTGCCAGTCCTAATGAGCCTTTCAGTGGTGAAGTAGTTTGGTCAGATACACGGATACTAAATACTACAGCACAACGGCATCAATCCAGAACGTTTACAGCAAAATTACCAAAAGCGGTTGATGTGCCATCCAAGATTCCTGCTACTGGCTGGATATTTAACAAAGGCGAAGTCACACTGATTGCTCATGCTCCCACAACAAATAACACATCCTGGTTTACATCTACCTGCCATGCCCGCTGAATATTGTTTGAGTCTGAAATATCGTAGGCGATCGCTCAGTCTCCTGATCCTCACATCCTGGTTTCTCGGCAATTTATATCCAAGTTCTGCCATAGCGCAGACTGGGAACACTAATCCAGTCACACAGGCTCAAACCACGCCCAATCTACCATCGCCAGATATATTGCCCCGGCCGCAGCTACCCCAACCTGCTCAACCAGAGACTCCCACCCTACCACCTCCAGAAGATTTATTCCGAACTCCGCCAGAAACTACTCCTACGCCGGAAACAGTCCCCAGTGGTGTACTAGACACTATTCAAGTAGACCGCTTTGAGGTAGTCGGTAGTACTGTATTTAGCCGCGAAGAATTAGCAGCAGTTACCAAAGAATTTACTGGTAAACCCATCACCTTTGCAGAACTGCTGCGAGTAAGTGATGCCGTGACAAAGTTCTATACAGATAAAGGTTACATTTCCTCTGGGGCATTTATTCCATCTGATCAAACTTTCAAAGCTAGAGGTAGTGTTGTTAGAATTCAGGTAATTGAAGGTAGCGTTGAAAGTATCGAAGTTAGAGGACTAAAACGGCTCAATCCACACTATGTGCGTAGTCGCATCGCCGTAGCTACAGGTAAACCCCTCAACGTTAATAAATTACTCCAAGCACTGCAACTACTTCAACTTAACCCCTTAATTCAAAATATCTCAGCGGAGTTGGCTGCGGGTTCCCGCCCTGGAAGTAGTGTGATAGATATCAAGGTATCAGAAGCCAAAACATTCAATGCCCAAGTCGGTTTAAACAATAATCGAGTTCCTAGTATTGGCAGTTTTCAACGACAAATTCAACTCACCCAAGCCAACTTGTTAGGTTTAGGTGACGGACTTTCCATTTCTTATAGCAACACCGATGGCAGCAATGATGTTGATGTCAGCTACACATTACCAGTCAATGCCTACAATGGGACAGTGCAGTTTCAATATAACTATACCTCTAGTAATGTAGTTGAAGAACCCTTCGATATTTTAGATATTGAAGGTAGATCCCAAGACTTTGCTGTGACATTTCGCCAACCGCTAATCCAAACCCCAACCACAGAATTTGCCTTGGGGATTACAGCCAATCGACGCAACAGTGACATTGGTTATTTAGAAACCTTGGCTGGTGAACGCATTCCCTTTCCTTCGCCAGGATCTGTCGATGGACAAACGCGCCTGTCAGTGCTGCGGTTTTTTCAAGATTGGACACAACGCAATAGCCGAGAGGTATTTGCCGCGCGATCGCAATTTAGTTTTGGCTTAGATGCCTTTGATGCTACCAACAGCGGCGCACCACCAGATAGCAGATTTTTCTCTTGGCGCGGACAAGCACAGTGGGTACGCCTTTTAGCTCCTGATACATTACTCTTACTACGTACGGATGCTCAATTAGCAGACAGGGCATTAGTACCATTAGAACAGTTTGGTTTAGGAGGTCAACAAACCGTGCGGGGCTATCGCCAAGATTTGCTATTGACAGATAATGCTTTTTTTGCGTCTGCTGAGTTACGCTACCCCATTCTTCGCGCCCCTCAATTAGGAGGTGTATTACAACTGACACCATTTGTTGATTTTGGTACTACTTACAACAATTCCAATCGCGCCGACCCCGACCCCAGTAGCCTCGCCGCTGTCGGGTTGGGATTACTGTGGCAAAGCGATCGCATCAACGCCCGCTTTGATTGGGGTATTCCCTTAATTGATGCCAATTCTCGCAATAACACCCTGCAAGAAAATGGTCTGTATTTTTCTGTAGTTTATAATCAACCGTTTTAAAAAGTATGAAGTATGAATAATATACGAATTACGAATTAAATCACCAGCCTTTGCCAGTGGGAGCTGCTCATCCTATGTCTGCATTTATTTTTTTAGCGACACTATCTCAAATTACTAACCCAGTTGCCCTAATACCCAACTCTTACCAAGTTGCTATCCAAAATATGACTGCACCTGTAGCGGATACTCTGCGATCGGCAAATCCGCTACAACTTTTAGAACAGGGTATTCAACTTTACCAATCAGAAAAGTTTGCGGAAGCGGCAAAGCTTTTCCAACAAGCGGCTGGAGGCTTTCAAACTCAACGAGATCATCTCAATCAAGCCCTAGCATTAAATTATCTGGCATTGGCTGATCAGCAAATTGGGCAATTACCCCAAGCCGCTAAGGCGATCGCAGACAGTTTGGCATTATTACACATCATTGCTCAAAAAGATTCTCAAGAGTATTTATCCATACTTGCCCAAGCCCTCAACACTCAAGGACAAGTGCAACTGGCATCAGGACACTCCCAAGAAGCATTAACCAGTTGGGAGCGAGCAACAGCTATCTATAGCAAAATGGGTGATGATGCCGGGAAGATTGGCAGCCAACTAAATCAAACTCAGGCATTGCAAGCCTTGGGACTATATCGCCGCGCCAAAATCACCTTAATTCAGGTAAATCAATTACTACAAAAACAACCACTTTCTCCTCTCAAAGCCACAGGATTGCTGAATTTGGGTAATACTTTGCGGGTAGTGGGTGATTTAAATCAAGAAGATACCAAGGTGAAACAAATAGACCAACTTGGCTCTCAACAGGTATTAGAGCAGAGTTTGTCCATAGCAGAGCAAGTGTATCCTCAATTGGTTCCCGAAATTCATTTGAGTTTAGGGAACACGGCCCAAGCATTGAGTTTAGGCGAAAATCCTCAAGAGCAAAGCCAGAGAATTGCTGAGGCTTTAGATTATTACGCAAAAGCGGCTGTTGCCAAATCACCCTTAACTAGAGTACAGGCACAACTCAATCAGATGCGCCTGTTCATGGATCAGAAAAAATGGAACCAAGTACAAAGCTTGTGGCCGGAAATTCAGCAAGAATTGAATGTTGCACCAACCAGCCGCAAAACCATTTATGCGCGGATTAACTTTGCTCAAAGTCTGACTTGTTTTAAACAGTTGACTGAGACTTCCAAGATAGCAATCAATGCTAATTGTCCCAAAAACGAAATATTAGCAGATGATCGCTCAACTGATGTAAAAAACTTGGAAACTGCTCAATCAGCTAGAACTAATTTGGAATGGAAAGCGATCGCCCAAATTGTCGCTACCGCCGTTAACCAAGCCAAAACCCTCAAAGATACCCGTGCGGAAGCTTATGCGTTAGGGACATTAGGTAACTTGTACGAGCAAACCCAGCAGTGGTCAGAAGCACAGCAGCTAACTCAGCAAGCGCTAAAAATGGCTGAAGGTATCAATGCAGCTGATATTGCCTATCGTTGGCATTGGCAATTAGGACGAATTCTCAAGGCGGACGGTAATTTGCAACGCAACGAACCAGGTGCGATCGCCTCTTACACCAAAGCCGTGAATATCCTCAAGTTATTACGTAATGATTTAGTGGCTATCAATCGCGAGGTGCAGTTTTCTTTTCAAGAGGGAGTTGAACCTGTCTATCGAGAACTTGTGAGTTTGCTGCTGCAAAATTCACCCAATCAAGACAAACTCAAAACTGCTAGGGATGTGATTGAGTCACTCCAGTTAGCCGAGTTAGACAACTTCTTCCGCAAAGCTTGTTTAGATGCTAAACCTGTGCAGATTGACGAAATTGATCGCACAGCCGCAGTGATTTATCCCATTATCCTGCGCGATCGCTTGGAGGTGATCGTCTCCCTACCTAACAAGTCAAACAACGACCAAAAGAACTTGTTATTACGCCTCCAACCAGTTAAGATTTCTGAACAGCAAGTAGATGAGACTGTCAGAGAACTACGGGCAAAACTGGTGACACGCTCAACTCGTGAATACTTGCAGGTTTCTCAAAAAATTTATAACTTGCTGCTGAAAGATATCGAACCCCAGTTGCAAGAATACAAAGTTAAAAACTTAGTTTTTGTCTTAGATGGGTCGCTGCGGAGTGTGCCGATGGCAGCATTGTATGATGGCAAGCAATATCTAATTGAGAAAGGCTATAACATTGCACTCACGCCAGGATTACACCTTTTACCTACCCGTTCTTTGGCGAAAGAAAAACCACGCACCATTGTGGCTGGAATTACAGCAGCACTAGGAACTTTCGAGGGACTACCCAGAGTTCAAGACGAAATCGACAAAATTAAAGCAGAAGTACCAACACGGGTATTAGTAGACCGTCAATTCACCAAAACAGCCTTAGAACAAACAGTGAAATCATTTGCTGCGCCAGTGGTTCACCTAGCAACCCACGGTCAGTTTGGTTCCAAAGCCGAAGACACATTCATTTTGACGTGGAAAGATTCTGATGAGACAGACTTGACCTTAGCAAGCGATCGCGTCAACGTTAACGAGTTGAGTTCTTTATTACAAACCAGACAGACAAGCCAACGAACTGCGATCGAGCTACTAGTTTTAAGTGCTTGTCAAACCGCTAGTGGAGATAAACGCGCTGGCTTGGGGATTGCCGGATTTGCACTCCGTTCCGGAGCGCGCAGTACACTAGCAACATTATGGAATGTAGACGATGAAGCTACTGCAATTCTCATGGGCGAGTTTTATAAACAGTTTGCCAATAGTCAAGTTGGTAAATCAGAAGCCTTGAAACGCGCTCAAATCGCCCTTTTAAAAGATCCTCAATACCAGCATCCTTACTATTGGTCTCCTTACGTTTTAGTAGGTAACTGGTTATAAAATTTGACCATCTGGAACAACTCTGATTTTTTAGAAAAATCAGGGTTCTTTCCAATTTAAGTTATATCTATTGGTATATTTATCAACCAGAGAATACTTGAGCTACTTCTGTCCTCAGTGGGGTTAAACACTAAATGTGTGTTTGATAAAGTGGCCAGTGGCGATTATTAACCACCAATAAATTCGTTATGACCTACACTCAAACTAGTGATCCCACCATTCGTGAATGTGTCCAATCATGGCAAAAATTAGATGTAGATCAACAACTAGCTTTGTTCTGGTTCATCTATCAAGAAATGGGTGGCTCTGTTACTCCTGCGGCTCCTGGTGCAAGTACAGTTTCTCCAGAGATTGCTGAAGGTTTATTTAATCAAGTCAAAGGATTGAGTCAAGAACAACAACTACAAATTCAGCGCGACTTGATTAATAAAGCAGACACTCAAATTGGACGCGAATATGGTTCTTTGAGCGATACTACCAAGCTACTATTTTGGTATCGCTTATCTCAAGGTATGGACAGCAATGTAATTATTCCTGCACCTGCTGATTATCACCTTACATCACAAGCTGAAACACTGCTGAACAAAATCAAAGAATTATCTTTTGAACAGCAAATGAATCTTTTTCGTGATTATGTTTCTCCAATGGGTGCCGAACCTAAAGCTGGCGCTGAAATTTAATATCTAGTATTTTTAGCTACAATTCACCTATTGTAGTCTAGGACTAAATTTGCCACAGATGTTAGAGAATAAATTTCTGCTTCCATAACAACAAATAAACACAGAGTAAAAATTATATTTATATTTACTCTGTGTGTTGTTTTTTGGTTGCTCATTAAGGTAGCTGCACCCAGAATTCTTAACGCTCTTTGTTTTATATTTCATAATTTAAATTGATTATTTATAAATTTAATCCATCTGAAGAATAGTTGAAAAAAACTAATTTTTCAACTAAGGAATCAATATTATATAAAATTGTTCATACATGATTTGAGATTAATAAAAAACAAAGTAAAACCCTAGGACTGGGAACTCCTAGGGCTTGTAACCTGACCACCTTTACTTTATTTATAATTTAAAAAGCCATGACCTGTTACTTTGATATAGACTTAAATATGTGATTTACGTCCTAAAAATATTGACAATAACTCTTAAGGTGTTACTAATATTTTCTCGAAATGCACTAATATATTATGCTTTTTATTTATAAAGTCTTAATGCCAATAAAATTATTTAAATATTTTTTTCTGAGTTGTAATTTATTAAAAATAAAAGATAAAACTCATGTTTTTATGTCTAAAGACGTAATTTATTAGCCTTGATTAATATTAGAAAATCAGGAAAAATAAAAGCATCATGATACATGATTGTAGCCAATAACAGTGACAGAAAGCCTAACTAAAGTCCGCACCTGCGGACTTTTTATTTTGTTTTGATTAAAATAACTAGGGAGTCAGCTTTGAAATTTTTTATTTAAGGAAAACAGTTATGCAGGAATCAGCCATAAGAAAATAGTCATCATGTTTTCTGTATATATACGTAGAATAAATGGCTGATGAACAAACAATCACTCCCAAACAAAGCGTAATAGTGGCAAAATATTATTGTTTGAGAACATATTTATTTGGGAAACATAAACTCCTGATGGACATTCATGATAGATGTAAGATTTAATCGAAGTATTTTGAGCCGTCAGGACTGTTTTTTAAGGAAACCGATGAACAAAATTATACTAAGCTTACTTTCTACCCCTGTATTGATTAGTTCTGTTCTGTCTATGACAGTTATGGTGAATCAAGCACAAGCAATTGAACCAGAGGCAAAAAGCACAGAAGACCGTTTATCTTGTATCCGAAATAAGCATAAAGTTGGTTTAGTGTGTGCTAGAGCTTCTGTACTAGCGCAAATCCCCACCGAACAAGCTGAGGTAGAGTTTTCTCAAGAGGATGTGCCAATGCTAGAGTTCAGTGATCAAGAAAGTGATATGGCAGTTACCTTATTTGGTTGTGACTGTCCAGCTTGCATCAATTCCTTACGTCAGATGAGTGGTGCTAGACCTTTAGTTTATTAAAATTTTCTGAGCGATCGCCTAATTTTAGCTGTTGTAGACAAAAATTCAATTTTTAGGGACACAATTGCTGTTGTGTCCCTATTGCATCCTGTACTCATCAGTAACAACCAGCCCAAGTCACCCATTTATGAGATAAGCCTATGTGCAGCACTTTGCCAGTCATCTCATATTCAGTAACGATCGCTTTTGTGAAATCAGCGCCACTAATTTCTGCTTCATTAATGTTACTTGCAATCAAATTTGCTTTCTTGAGATTAGCACCGCTGAAGTCTGCACCACTCATTTCCGCTTCACTGAGATTAGCACTCAGCAGGTTTGCTAGTAATAAATTAGCACTTCGCAAATCTGCGCGACTCATATTGGTTTCTTCTAAGTTAGCCCTAATCAAATCTGCGCCTATTAAGTTTACTTCACTCAAATTTGCACCACTCAGTTTAGCGCCACTTATGTCTGCATCAGTTAGATTAGCTCGGCTGAGGTTACATCCACTCAAGTTAGCTTGACTTAAATCGGCTCCACTTAAGTCAGCTTCAGCAAAGTTTGCACCCATCAAATTAGCACCGCAAAGATTGACTTGATGCAGATTTGCACCAATAAATTCCCGTTCTCCTGCTGCATATAGATCCAGGAGTCTGTTAGCATCCATATTTTCACCTCACAATGTTCATATAGTTAAGTAAGTCTAGTTGTGTCTTAACACTACCCAAACCACACCAAAGACTATTTTTTAATTTGCGAGTAAGGGGACTTTTAAGAAAAACCCGTAGTTTTATTGTGCAATAATTTACGCAGTTTGGAACCTTTCCTTAATGAAAGGATATAATCTTTGCGGAACATAGATTATTGTTGCTCAGACCTCAGATGCTGCTCAACCCAACTATTTAGGGGTTGCTGAATAATAAGATGATTGAAATTGACACGGTGATGATTGTTCATGCAAATTCCAAAATCATGCCGCAATTATGCAACGCCTCAATAAAGTTACAAAATTTAAATTTAGTGGCGTGTTTAGCAAATAGGGCTATAAAATCGGACTCAAACTTGATTTTGACAAAAATTATTGCTATCAATTAGCAGGAAATTGGTGATGCAAAAAATTAATCAACACATATTTTTAAATTTGACTGCGTTGGGTTTATCTGCTACAGCAATTCCCTTTCAAGATTTGCCAAACTTGCAAAAACAAGTATTGGCGTAGTCTCAAACAAACTTCAATGTCAATGAATATTTAGAGCAAAATAAACCGGAAAGTTACAAAATTCTGAAAAAACAGTTAGACGCATCTATTGAAAATGCTAAAAAACCAAGTGCAGATAAGGCTGTAAATAATCTTTGGGCGCTATCAAATCTTAATTCAAAAATTAAAACAAGGGAAATAAACGGTAAAACAGAATTTTTGATGGTGAGTTGGAAGTATGTCAAAAATCCTAGCCAAGATTGGCCAGTAGGCAAAAAAAAGATAGATAATCAAACTTGGTTAACTGTATTTCCCCAAGTTCAAGAATTTTGCCAAAATTGCAAAGGTACTGGTATTAATATACCTGGAAATATTATGCTGGCGCTGAGGTTGCAGCAATATTTAGGTTTAATTTTAAATCGAAATTCTAATAAAACACACTTTGTAGAAATGTGGGTAAAAGCAGAAGATTTAACTAGACCATGTATTGACCCAGAAATTAATGATTCTAATTGCAAAGTTCTACCTGTACCTGTGCCTAAAAGTAGTTTTATTCTGTATGATATCTATAAAAACTCTTATGAAAATGACAAAAAAGAATATTATCCTTGGACAGGTTTAGGTTATACCTACGATTGGGGAAATCCTCAAAAGCCTCATGTTGGTGCTAGTGAGTTTCTCATCAATGCAACTTCCGAAAAACCAGTAGAAGTAGAAGTTTTTGCTGTTAAATCAACTTTAGAATATTGTAATAACCAGTATTTAAAGTAAAATTTAATATTTAATCTGTAAAAATTGAGTAACTCAGATACCCGACTTCTTAAAGAAGTCGGGTATCTTGCAATACAGTTTAGTTAACGCTAAAACTCTTGGTTAAAGCCAATTTTTTTATGGTTAAGGATAATATTGGAGTTTAGACTAATTTTATTTATAAAACCACAAAACCCTTATCCAGAAAGGCTTTGATTATTTATAGGTTGGTTTTGATTCCAAAGCTTAAAATGCTTGCTACACAAGGGTTTTAACCTTAAAAAAAGAATTTAGTCTAAACTTCAGATAATAACTCTAACTCATTTTTGTTTGATAAACCTTGACTAACCTATCAATACCTTTAAAACGATAATCTCCCATTTCCTGAAAATCTAAGGGTTGCGACAGCATTTGATAGGTGGCTTCACTAATTACACATTCACCAGGGGGACAAACTGCTTCCATACGTGCAGCTAAATTAATCGTAGCGCCTAATGCTGTGTAGTCCACCCGTTGCGAACTGCCAACATCACCGACGACAGCCTTACCACTATTAATTGCAATGCGTAATTGTAGAGGTTCTTCCCAAAAACCGTTGGCGTTCAGGCGTTGCAGACGAGTGAGCATTCCTCTGGCTGCGGCGGTGGCGCGGTCTGCGTGATCTAAAAGCGGTTCGGGAGCGCCAAAAAATGCCATAATACAATCGCCAATATATTTATCTAAAGTGCCGCCGTAGCCAAATACTTCTTGCAGCATCTCTTCAAATAAATTATTTAGTAGTTGCGCGATCGCTGTTGGTGTTAATCTCTCTGAAAGAGCCGTAAACCCTACCAAGTCTGCAAACAAAATACTAATCTCGCTTTCCGTTGTAGGTAAACGTCCATCGGGTAATCCACCCACAGAGATTAACTGCTGCACAACTGCGGGGGAATGATAACGTTCTAGGCGGTGACGTATTACTTCTTCGGTTTTTAGTTTCTCTACCAACAGCCAACGTTGCACACTCGAAGCTACCAAGTTTGCTAAAGCCGAAAAAAAGCTGAGTTCTTCTTCACCATTTTTTGCCCAATGATAAGAAGAAAGATGAGCATCAGCATAAAGAACACCAACTACTTTATTTTCATCCCATAAAGGCACAGCCATTGCACTGCGAATGCCTTTAACTAAAATACTGTGTTCGCCAGAAAATCGTTCATCTTTATGAGTATCAGCAGTTTGAATAGCAACTTTTTCCTCAAAGACTCTTTGACAGATACTCCGACTAATCCAACTACCATCAGCGGCTAAATATTTTTGTTGAGAAGCATTTCTCGTACCAGCATTGACTAACTCTAAATGACTGCACCCATTCACATCAATTAATAAAGCCAAGCGGTCAATACTGTCGAGATAACGAAAAACTACTTGTTGTACTTGAGAGAAAATTTCTTCTATGGATGCTGCTGCACACAGATTTTTGGCTATATCTACTAAGTCTTTGAGGCGGGCAATACTTTTGTTTTTATTATCAATATCATCATCGTGACTATCAGCTGCTATCCACTGCTGTTGTAATTGTTCAACGTTACGTAAAATCGTTCTTTGTTCACCATCTCCTGAAACTGCTGCATGTTGAGTCATCAACTGCATCGCTGGATTTGCCAACAACACTAATAGGCTAATATTTCCCAGCCAAACAATATCACCGTTCTGTAACTCTTTGGCAGCAGTCACAAAATTTTGATTGACTTGCGTACCATTTTTACTACCTAAATCCTCAATAGCCCATGCACCATTAGGCTTTTTTAGCAACCGTGCATGTTTGCGGGAAACTCCACCAAAGGGTAAGTACAAGTCACATTCTGGTAAACGACCAATAGTGAATTCGTCTTGATTCACTGTTACCGTTGTTTCCGTATCTCCCTGTTGTAGGCGCAGTGTAAGTTCAGTCATGAGGTATGGTTATTTATCCTGAAAGCTGAGAAAGCATCTTTCAAGTAAAGGATACCCAGGATAAATCCTTTACCTTATCTTTATGACACTGTTAATGGCATTCCGACAACTGTTTACAGTAAATTAAACTAACTTCTTGCACTTAGCCTTGGCCATTAAAAATCACATGCCAGTTGCTTTAAGTTGGCAGAGCCGCTCAACACACTGGCTCGGCTATACAAACGAAGTCCCTGACGCTCCGCTATATATGACAACCCACTACTAACTCTGGTATTTTAATAATCTCCTGGGTAGTGGTAAAAAGTACACAGAAAGCGATCACATTTCTGCATCAGTGATTTGTCATCGTCTATTTGGGAACTTCAATACGATATTTAGGTACTCCAATACGATATTCGGGTACTTCAATACGATATTTGGGAACTTCAATACGATATTCGGGTACTTCAATACGATATTTGGGAACTCCAATATGATATTCGGGAACTCCAATATGATATTCGGGTACTTCAATACGATATTCGGGTACTTCAATATGATATTCGGGTACTTCAATACGATATTTAAGAACTCAACAGCAAGGAACAGAAATTTTATACTTTAAATTATAATATTTTTAAGTAAAATTATTGAATAAATATTAGATTTTACTGTAGACAATACTTTATTTTTGCTTGTTTTTGCTCAGGACAAGAGGGATAGCAGATGGCTAGAGTAAAAATACAAGCTTGTATTAATTCCTACAGGATATTCAGTAGAAAAGGTGGTATATATGGCAAGATTGAAACGTGGTTCTACAGTATTAGATAAAGCAGCGCGACGAATTGCAGGGATGCGATCGATTAGTGAAACGCTAGAATTTAGTGATGACTTGAGTTTGACGGAGTATGAAAGGCGGATTCAAACCTTACAAACAAAACTATCAAGCTACAACACCATGCTTTCTAGTTTAGATGAAGCGATAGGGCAGATTCAATTACTAGAGCAAGATTTGAGCGGCTATTCAGAAAAGATGTTGATGAGTGTAAGGACGCGCTATGGCAAAAACAGTTTGCAATATGTGCAAGCGGGTGGAAAGCCGCGCCAACGAAATAAGCGTGCATTAACGGCTGCACCGACTACAACGATGATGGCGCTAAATGTAGAGAACTCAACAATGAATGGCAAGAGTACAAAGACGACAGTGAATTAGAGAGTAATACGGTTCTGGGATTGAAGAAATCAGACAGCAAGCGTCTTGGAAAAAGTTAGATCGGATTTCTGGCGTTGCTGAATTTAGGGATGAAATAATGAACCGCAAAGTACGCATTCGCGCAGCGTCTCGTAGAGAAGAAGAGGTTTTGAGAGAGAAATATAAGAAAATCATCCCGCATTTATGCAACACCGGATTTCTATATCTAAAAATAAAAGTAGAGATATTACATGTAACGTCTCTACTTTGCATCTGTTTATTTTGAGAATAGTTGTCAATGCAAATTAAAATCAAAAACTGACTAAACAATTTGAATTCTTTGCTCATTTTAACATAGCATTGATTTGCATTCTGTTAATATTTAAATTATCTTTATATCTTTTTTGTAAGCTTAATTACAAATACATATTTTATAATTGTTCAACATTGCATATACAGATATTTTTTTATATGTAATACATCAAAACAAAAGCAAGATAAGCTACATCATTATCATATTTTTTCTGTTAGCAGAACTAATCTTCAAAATTCATATTAATTTTTTTGACAAGTACTAAAAAAATCCTTAAGCTAATAGATAGATGACTAACAATCAATCCAATAATTGCGATTTTGTGAGGTAAATTCAAAATCGTTGTTATAAAGTATCAGCATGAACAAATGAATTGAACTCAATCATTGACGATAAATAGTAACTTCAATCAATTTAGCTAAAAAATAGCTAATACCTGATTCACTAGATTTTGCTACGCAATTTGAACATAATCTTGTCAGGTATAAATGCTTGTAGTAATGGTGATGCTTGTTTGTTAATCAAACTTTGGCTGAGGTGCAGTAAACATGCCTAGGAGAAAACTATGTTTGATTTTTTTACATCATTGAACGACCATAATCTACCTTATCCAGATACGATGCACCCTATCGTTGTTCATTTCGTAATTGCAATGGTATTGTTTGCATTTTTCTGCGATTTAGTAGGTTATTTTACTGGCAAATCGCGTCTATTTGAGGTGAGTTGGTGGAATTTGTTTATTGCTACAATCGCCATTTTTGTAGCAATTATTTTTGGACAATTTGAAGCAGGTTTAGCTCAACCTTATGACGTAGCTAAATCAGTATTAAATATCCATACACTTATTGGTTGGTCGCTTTCTGGCATCATTGCTGCAATTACAGCGTGGCGTTATGTAATTCGTTCTCACAACCCCCACAAATTACCAATTCATTATCTAGCAGCCGGATTTATTTTAGTTGCATTAGTTGGCGTGCAAGTATATTTCGGAGATCAATTAGTTTGGGTATATGGATTGCACACAGTACCAGTTGTTGAAGCAGTAAAGCAAGGGATGTTGCCATGAACTCAGAACTAATTAATCAATTAAACGTAGAACTGGGTGCTAACGGACTACCTTACACTCTGCCTATTCACCCCAATTTAGTACATCTCACCATCGGTTTATTTATCATCGGCATTACCTTTGATATTGTTGGTGTTTTGTTTCCCATTCAAAAATGGGTGTTTAAATTTTTGGCGATTAGTGTTGAACGTGCCAACTTTTTTGATGTGGGTTGGTACAACATGTTTGCTTCAACCGTCATCACCTTTTTCACAGTAGCAGCAGGTTTTTACGAAATGCTGTTAGCAACCCCACCCACAGGAGTCAAAAGTGCATGGGGGTTGCAAGCAATGGAAACCATGCTTTGGCATGGCATTGGCGGTGTCGTCTTACTAGGTCTATTTGTTGGCATGACCATGTGGAGAGGATGGCAGCGCTTTGCTTGGAGCCAAGATTCGGAAATAGAAGTGCATTGGAGCTATTTATTAGCAGGAGTAACAATCATGTTTTTAATGTTCCTCCACGGCACATTAGGAGCGCAATTAGCTGCGGAATTTGGTGTTCATAACACAGCAGATAGATTGCTGCAATTAGGCGAAGACCTAAACACAATGCTCAAGTAATTAGTTTTAATCCTTTGTTCCTTGTCATTTATTAATGACCAATGACCAACAACCATGAAACTCCCAAAGATTTTAAATGTATTGACCTTGATTACTGGTGCGATCGCTGTTAGTATTGCCAGTATTTGGATAGGTAAACAAGCCTATTCTTGGCTACCTCCTCAAGCAGCAGCCGAATCTCATCTCATTGATGACTTGATTAGCTTTTTGGTGACATTAGGTGCGTTTATCTTCCTAGGTGTCACCAGCACCTTAATGTACTCCATAATTTTCCATCGCGCCGAAGAAGACGACCTCAGCGACGGCCCCCACATCGAAGGTAATGTGGCTTTAGAAGTTGTCTGGACAGCCATCCCCATTATGTTAGTGTTGTGGATTGCTGGCTATAGCTCCCAAGTTTACGAACAAATGGGAATTCAAGGGCCAAGCCAGCTAGTGCATCTGCATAATCCAATAGGTATGGAATCAGCTTATGCAGCGCCACAAGATGCAGCCATCAGCGAACCTGTAGAAAAGATTGATGTTATCGCCAAACAATGGGCGTGGGTATTCCATTATCCTGAGAAAGATATTACCAGTACTGAATTGCATTTACCAAGCGATCGGCGCATCCGTTTAGCACTGCAATCAGAAGACGTACTGCACGGTTTCTACATTCCAGCATTCCGCCTCAAACAAGACATCATTCCCAACCACACCATCGACTTTGAATTCACCCCCATCCGCCAGGGACAATATCGCCTCACCGACTCCCAATATAGCGGCACATACTTTGCCACCATGCAAGCCAACGTAGTAGTTGAATCTCCCGAAGAATACCACAAATGGTTAGCAAAAATAGCCACACACAAACCCTCACCCGCCAATAACCAAGCAGCATCTGAATACGCCCAAACAGCCAGCGAACCCGTCAAAAATGGCTGGAAAACAGTAGTACCAGCCGCCCCACCCCTAGTCAACTACTCCAGTTGAGAAATTGCTCTTTTTCTCACCTCACACCAATTCGTCAAAAGTAGACAACTTGAACTTCTGAATTACGAATTACGAATTACGAATTACGAATTACGAATTGGTATTACACCCCCCTTTCTCCAAAAAACCAATGACTAACATCCCCATTGATAGTCTCAGCCTCCCAGTTCACCCCGAATCTCCCGGAGGCTGGAAAAAATACTTCAGCTTCAGCACCGACCACAAAGTAATTGGTATCCAATACCTTGTAACCTCCTTCTTCTTCTTCCTTATCGGCGGTATCTTTGCAATGATACTGCGAGGAGAACTCATCACCCCCGAAGCCGACTTAGTTGACCGCACCGTATATAACGGCATGTTCACCATGCACGGCACTGTCATGCTGTTCTTGTGGACATTTCCTTCACTAGTCGGTTTTGCTAACTATCTCGTACCCTTAATGATTGGGGCGCGAGACATGGCCTTTCCCCGCCTCAACGCCGTCGCCTTTTGGATGGTTCCCGTAGTCGGGATTTTGTTGATGGGCAGTTTCTTTGTCCCCGGAGGCCCCGCCCAAGCAGGTTGGTGGGCATATCCTCCAGTCAGTCTTCAAAATCCCACAGGTAACTTGATTAACGGTCAAGTTCTGTGGTTGTTAGCAGTGGCAATTTCTGGTGTCTCCTCAATTATGGGGGGAGTCAACTTTGTTACCACCATCGTCAAAATGCGCGCTCCTGGCATGGGCTTCTTTCGGATGCCTTTGTTTGTCTGGGCAGTATTCAGCGCTCAAATCATTCAATTATTTGGATTACCTGCATTGACAGCTGGTGCAGTCATGTTGCTACTTGACCTCACCGTTGGTACTGGCTTTTTTAACCCCAGTAACGGCGGAAACCCAGTCATGTTTCAGCATTACTTCTGGTTTTATTCCCACCCTGCTGTTTATGTAATTATTTTGCCAGTTTTCGGCATCTTTTCCGAAATCTTCCCTGTCTATTCTCGCAAACCTTTATTTGGCTATAAAGTAGTTGCGATTTCATCCATGTTAATCGCGGTAGTCAGTGCCATTGTTTGGGTACACCACATGTATGTCAGCGGTACTCCTGGTTGGATGCGGTTGATTTTCATGTTGACAACAATGTTTGTGTCTGTACCGACGGGTATTAAAGTGTTTGCTTGGGTAGCGACAATATGGGGCGGTAAGTTACGGTTGAATACACCCATGTTATTTGCCTTGGGTGGATTAATCATGTTTGTTTTTGCTGGCATCACAGGTATTATGCTTTCTTCTGTACCTGTGGATGTTCACGTTAACAATACCTACTTTGTAGTTGGTCACTTCCACTACGTTCTCTTTGGTACAGTGACGATGGGCTTGTATGCTGCCATTTACCACTGGTTCCCCAAAATGACTGGGCGGATGTACTACGAAGGTTGGGGTAAGCTGCATTTTTGGTTGTCATTTATCGGTACTAACCTCAATTTCTTGCCCATGCACCCACTGGGTTTACAAGGGATGTTGCGCCGAGTTTCTTCCTATGCACCAGAGTATGAATTTTGGAATGTTATTGCCAGTCTTGGTGCATTTTTGTTAGGTATGTCTACCTTACCTTTCATCTTCAACATGGTAATTTCTTGGATGCAAGGTGAAAAAGCACCTGATAATCCTTGGCGGGCAATTGGTTTAGAGTGGTTGGTTTCGTCGCCACCACCTGTAGAGAATTTTGAGGAAATTCCCACTGTTATTTCTGAACCTTACGGTTACGGCAAATCAGAACCGTTAGTAGCAGAAACTCACAGTCAGCATCAATGACTACATCTTCGTCCGTCTGCGTTAAAAACCGCAGACGGACGCTGAGGTAAGCGCGGAGTTACGCAAAGTATTTTTTGAGTTAGATTACACAATTTACCAATGGATAGCTATATTGTTTCTGATGATTTGCAAAATCTTCCTCATCACGGCGAGCATGGACATGATGAAGAAGGCAATAAAATGTTTGGCTTTATTGTCTTCTTACTGTCGGAAAGCGTTATTTTCTTGAGCTTTTTTGCTGGCTATATTGTCTACAAGCTCACGACTCCTAATTGGCTACCGCCTGGTGTTGAAGGATTAGAAGTTAAAGACCCTAGCATTAATACTGTTGTGCTGGTTGCCAGTAGCTTTGTGATTTATTTGGCAGAACGCGCTCTGCAACGACACAATTTGTGGGGATTTCGGCTGTTTCTCCTGGCAACAATGGCTATGGGGAGCTATTTCTTAGTAGGACAGGCGATTGAATGGAGTAATTTGACTTTTAGTTTCACCTCTGGAACTTTTGGCGGGATGTTCTATCTGTTGACTGGTTTTCACGGTTTACACGTTTTTACAGGCATCCTGTTGCAGTTTATTATTTTTGTCCGCTCTTTCATTCGTGGCAATTACGACTCAGGACACTTTGGAGTTAATGCTACTTCATTGTTTTGGCACTTCGTCGATGTTATCTGGATTGTTTTGTTTATCTTGCTCTATGTTTGGCAGTAAATATTAGACTTAGTGCAGAAATTAGGTCGAAGTTGCAGGGGGAGAGTCAAAGAAGTTACCTTTTCCCCTGTTTTTCGCATTTATATGTCATAAAAATGATTTTATGCCCAGTTATGAAATTATGTCACTCTATCTCTGTATAGATGTAAAAAATTTTATTCTCAAGATAAAACTGTGAAGGCTTATAATGTTAAAAATTTAATTTTTTCAGCTGCACAAATTTAGCATATACAATCTTCCCTAGAAATACTTTATTTACCAATGGCACTCCAATCTTTAGCAGAAAGCCCAATTATTGCGTTTACCATTCTCCTGACAGTAATTTTTACCGTACCGCCAATATTTGAGAAATTGCGGTTGCCTGGATTAGTGGGTTTGCTAGTAGCAGGTGTTATTTTGGGAGAAAATGGATTAAAGTTACTAAACTCGGAATCAGACACAATCAATCTGCTGTCGGATATTGGTAAAATTTATTTGATGTTTGTAGCAGGTTTGGAAATTGATTTAGAGCAATTCCGGAGAACTAAAAATCGCTCAATTGGATTTGGAACTCTGACTTTTATAGTTCCGTTGATAGCTGGGATTCTTGTCGGGCATTTGTTTAATTTTGGTTGGAATGCTTCTTTTCTAATAGGTTCTTTATTAGCCTCTCATACTCTTTTGGCTTATCCAATTGTTAGTCGTTTGGGAGTAGTCACAAATGAAGCTGTGACAGTAACAATTGGAGCTACAATTTTTACTGATACAGGTGCTTTGTTAGTATTAGCAATTTGTGTAGGCATTCACGGCGGGGAATTTACAGCCCTGAGTTTAGCTACGCTATTGGGCGGATTAGCAATTTATTCCCTTGTTGTTTTGTTTGGCTTTGATTGGGCAGGTAAGGAATTTTTTCGGCGTTCTGGAGATGAACAAAGCAATCAGTTTTTGTTTATTTTATTAGCATTATTTTTGGCTTCTGTGGGAGCGCAAGTTATTGGAGTTGAGAAAATTGTTGGTGCATTTTTAGCAGGTTTAGCAGTTAATGATGTTTTAGGACGCAGCCCAGTTAAAGAAAAAGTTGAGTTTATTGGCAGTGTTTTATTTATCCCATGTTTCTTTGTAGACATGGGATTGTTAATTGATATTCCAGCATTTCTGAAAACTCTCAGTTCTGTTTGGCTGACTGTAGTAATTGTAGTGGCTTTGATTGGCAGCAAATTTATTGCAGCATTTTTAGCCAAATTATTTTACCGCTACAACACAGCAGAAATGCTAACAATGTGGTCTTTGTCTTTACCTCAAGTAGCCGCTACACTGGCTGCTGCATTGGTGGCTTATCAAACTGTTAACCCGGCTGGTGAAAGGTTGATTAGTGAAGGTGTTTTAAACAGCGTGATTGTTCTCATGCTGGTGACTGCAATTTTAGGCCCAGTGATTACGTCCAGGTTTGCTAGTGCTTTACAAGTTAGCGAAGCTGATTTTGAAACAGATAGTCTCTCAACTTGGTGGGAAAGTTATGAGGATGAGATAGTAGAGCAAAAACAGCCATTCACCGTAATAGTACCAATTTATAATCCTCAAACCCAACGTTATTTGATAGAAATGGCGGCACTGTTAGCGCGTCATGAATCGGGGATGATTGTGCCATTAGCGATTACAAAAGCTTTGATTCAGATGGATGATCCGCAATTAGTCACGGCGCTTGATCAAAGTCAGAAAAGATTGAAATTGGCTAGAGAAATTAGTCAAGAATTTGATGTAGAAGTTTCGCCGGCAATTCGGATTGATGATGATGCAGCTTTGGGAATTAGCCGTGCTAGTCGGGAACGCAATGCTAATTTAGTGGTGATGGGTTGGCCTCAGACTACGGGCTTCCGCGCTCGTTTGTTTGGTAGTGTTATCGATAGTGTGTTTTGGTCTTCACACTGTCCAGTAGCTGTTACACGTCTTTTAATTAGTCCGACAACTATCCAACGAATTCTTGTGCCTGTTGGTGACTTGACACGACAAACTATAGGTGCTGTCAGGTTTGCTCAAATTTTAGCGGATGTTAATCAGGCAGAAGTAGTACTATTGCATGTGAGCGATCGCAAAACTCCCCCAGCTTTAGTTGAAAAATTTGCTTCTCAATTGTCTGATGTCGCATCTAAAAGTCAGTTACAGGTGAAGGCAAATATCCAGACAGTTAGAGGTGATGATATTGCTAGAATTATCATTCAGGAAGCTGCGGGTTTTGATTTAGCTGTGTTGCGTTCTGTTCGTTATCGTACAGCAGGTGGTCTGGCTGTTAGTCAAGTAACGACCCAAATATTGAAAGAATTGAAATGCTCGATTGTGTTGCTAGGAGAGCCTCATTCGTAAGCTGTTGAATACCTAATTTGACGTGAATTCGATGAACCTCTCCCCAACCCCTCTCCGACGCGGAGAGGGGCAGAAATATTACTAGTTTCCAACGGAAAAATCAGAGTTTTAAAGCCTCTAACGCCACTTGCTACAACGCGGGAAACCCGCGCAACGCAGTGGCTCCTCCTTGCAGGGGAGAGGTACCCTGCGGGTTCGCGGTAGCGTCTCGTAAGAGAAGCAAGCTATGGAGAGGGGTTTTTGATCTCCGTCGAACTCACGTTAATTTGCACGTCGAGATTGCAGCAGGGAAGAAATTCTTTTCCCCTCTACTTCCCTTCCCCATTTTCTCTTCTTACTCAACTTAGACCAAAGTAGGGTGGGCATGATTATGCTCACCCTACTACTTTCTGGATTTTAATTTCTATCAATGGTGATAGCTCAGGACATCACACAAACCAAATCTATTTAGATAACCTAGTAAATATGTTGTCGTCATCATAACGCTTGGGCATTTTATGCCTGTGTACGCTCCACACACTAGGAAGTTTGATAAGATGCAGCTTTTTCAACGTTTGAATCAATTAACCAGGTGGAAATTTACCAAATTACTGAATCAGACAGTAGCTTTGGGAGTAAGTGCTAGTGTTTTGCTTTTCAATGCTAGTGCTAACGCTGCCGAGCAGGTGATTTTAAAGTATGGTAGCTTTCAAGGGCCTGTTTCTGTTGCAGAATTGAATGAGTTTGTCAAAACAGGTAAAACTACCCCGACACTGGAAGCTTATTTGCAAGAATCTAAGCAAGACCCTGATGTAGCTCGTAAAGCACTAATCGCAGGTATAAAAGCTGAACCTGCTTATCTAGATAGGCTGTTGTCTGGCTGGACGGGGCCAATTATAATTTCTCAAGTTGGTGAGGTAGTTTATCCGCCAACGGGAAGACTCGATGCACGAGCGCTGCGAACAGCTGTGAATAAATCTATTCAGGAAGATGGTGAAATTACGTTGCTAGGAGCAATTCGTCACTATCCAGAGGATACTGTTGCACTAGAAGGCGATCGCTTGATTTCGGTTTATGAAAGACTAAGTAGTTTGGCGAACATCCTCTAAATGCTGAGTGCTTTGCAAATAATCCCACAATAACATGTGCAGATATGGCGATCGCTCCTTCACTACTTAACCTTGGCACGGAAGCGAACAAAACCATAAGAATTAGCTGGTGTTCCTCGTCCAGTCGCCCCAGATAAATTGGGCAACACACTATCTTTTGTGATATTTACAACTACAGATCCATTGCTATTACTACCGCAATTTGTAGGCGTGGCTGGATCATTAGCTGGGTAGAAACTGCCGCGATCGCCATCTGCTGCATTACTGAAATAGACAGTCGGTGTAGTAGAACCAACAGCCAGCGCAATACCTTGATCTGCACCTGCGGAACCACCATCATTAGGAGATAGACCATTAAAAGCCGTTGGCATAAACGTGGTATTGGGTGGAACCAAATCACAAAATCTGACATTAGTGGCACTACTGCCACCATTAGAGAGAAAATAAATCGTGTATTCCAATTCATCTCCTGGTTTCACAGCACCAGCATTTATTTGTCCTCGCAAGTAACCAGTAGGCCATTTAGAATCATCATCATCAAGGTCACGCGGCGATGGGACATAATTAGGATCTCCGATTGGCACATCACTACGGCCATCTACAATATCAGTTAAATCTTGGTTGTTAATCCGAGTAATGCGTTTGACTAACAACAGTCTTGTATTAGCAACGATATTTAATGGGGTTTGCTCAATATTGCTAGGAAAATAAGTCCATAAATCTAATCCTTTAGTATCCCCAAAAGAACCAGTACATCTTACTCCGGCATTACCACTATTACCGGACACACCAAATTTGCGATCATTACTTGTACTGTTAAACCCAGAAATCGGGTTACTGAAGGCTGGGTTTGGTGGATTAGTACCGCAAAGTACTTGACCTGGAGTACCAACATTTGTACCACCAATGGTAGTGTATCCGCGATCGTCATAAAACGCTGTTGTATTTCCCAAAGGATTACTCGCATTTAGCAGTGTAATGGTAGGCCCACCAAAAAAATTATTCTCCGCATCCAGCAAGGGAAAATGGTATTCACCTGCATGAACTTTAACTCGGACTGGATAGTTAGTACCGACAGGGAAATTATTACGACTGTTATCTTTTCCGTTCCAAGTTACTGACTGTCCACCTGCTGTATTCATCACGCCTCTTAGCACACGGTTTTGGCTGTTAGTGGGGTCAAAATTTACGCCATCCCGACTGATAACAATTTCGTAGTTACCTGTTATGTTGCTGTTAAAAGTAAAAGTACCACCTGTACCTAAAGAAGTGGTACTTCCGCCAACTGTGCCTGTAAAGTTTAAATTACTGACGGTGGGAGGACTTGGAATCAGAGGAATACCAGTGCCATCAAACGTACCATTGGCTCTGTAGCGATCGATATAGGAAAATGCGTCAGTGTTTGGGGGATTGAAAAATGTCGCAAATTGAGGACGAGATAAGCTAGTACTACCATCTCTGGTTGTCAGCACACTCTCTTGTGCAAGAATGTTGTGATAGAGCGGCGTTATCCCATCACTATCATAAAATCCTACTTGATTACCATAAATAAGAAATCCATCTGGATCTGTACCCCTTAAATCAACTCTATAACGATAGCCATCTGTGGTGACTGGATAGATAGGAAAGTAGAGAGGTCGGCCGTTAGCGCCGGTAAATAAGGCAAGATAGTAACTGAATAATCTGCCGTTTAGGTCTGTTGTGGAGTTTTGGTCACTGCTGCGTATAGTTACATCCCAAGCTGCAACAGTACTTCCCTGATTAGCGTTAAAGTTATTGGCATTGCTCAAGCTAATCTGACCCGTAGGAGCATTATTTGATGTGTTATCTCCAACAGGCCCATAAAAAACAATATCATAAATGCCAGTGGACGGAGCCTGATAATAGCAGGGGATATATCCAGTAGTGTTACCTGAACCAGAAATAGATTGAGGGCCTGCTAATTCCTGGGTGCGAGAGGAGATAACACCGCGTCCTGTTTGAGTAGAACATTGAAAATCCGGTGTTGCTGGAATAGTTTCACTACCAACACTACCTGTGACTCTACCTGGTTGAAAAACTCGAATATCGCCGTTATTGACTCTGACCGCACTAGAGCCTAGGAGAATGTATTCATCTTTTTCGGCATACACTTTCAGTATGGTTCGCCGAAGAATCAAGCCACCCCATAAGTCAGTGCGCCACTCTAGGTTAGCTCGATTACCAGTAGCACCGCTAGGATACAAACTTCTACTACCTTCAGCAAAACTTGGCTGTATTCCTTGTCCCAAGACGCACAAACAAAAAGCAAGGCTAGTAATTAACTGTCGTGGGTTGCTGTTGGGTAATATATTTTTTATCTTACTGTTCATAGGTTTTTTATATAATTTGGCACGATAGAAACGCGAAATTTCGCGTCTCTATCGTGGTGGTGGAATTTTTTGCTGTCCAAAGCCGTCAAATAATTCATTGAGTTTCAAAGTTAACCCTAAATAAGGGCCACCTGCGGAACGTACACCCGAAAAATCTCGGTCATCAACTCTGCCAAAGGCATATCCAGCAGCCAAGCGCAGGTTAGGAGACAGGTAATAACCAGTTTCTACAACAAAGCCAGTTTCACTATAGTTAGATTGACCTATCCAACGCGCCTCACCGACTAAATCCATGCTGTATCCCAGGCGATAGGTGGCTCTAAGTTGCGCTAAGTTAACTGTACTCGTCCCTACCAAATCACTTGCTAAGTAGGATGTACTGTTACGTAGGGCATACTTACCATAAAATTCCCATTGCCAGTTAGGTGCATAGATGCTTTCTAAGGCAAAGGTATGGTCTTGAGAGCCTGTACCACTACCTAAAAGGATGGTGTCAGGAATTACAGATGGATTCTCTCGATATTCATAACGCAGCAAAGCATTAAATTTATCGTTGCTGGGGTCGCGGTAAGCTAAACCCACTCTCAGATTCACTGTATCACCAAGACCTGTTAGCCTTTGATTGGCAGAGTTTGCTTGTTGATAGCGTGCTAAGGCGGTCAATGCTGGCGAGATTTTACCCGTTGCTGCTGCGGAAATTACGGTGTTAGAACCACTACCAGAAGTGCGATGTTCGTAACGGGCGCTGGCTTGAAACTGGGGGTTATCACTGTATTCCAAACCAACACTGTAGCTATCGCCACTCTCAAAACCTATAGATGAGGCGGCTTGACCAACTGTAAAGGGTTGGGCAAATTGTTGTCCTGTGGCATTGCGGTTAAAGAAGTTGCCAAATACGTGTTCGTAAGCCAGATTCAGACGTAATCCTGGGGCGATCGCCCAACGGTTATTTAGACCGATCGCTCCTTGGGTGGTAAGCTGGTTAGCACCTCCCAAAATTGAGTAACGACCTGTTAAAGTGGTGTCTGTGCCGAGTTTGTGTTCGCCGTTGATGCTTAAACTGGTGATGGAATTCCCACTAAATTGACCACTACTATAAAACTGTTGAGCCAGACTAACATTTACGCCAGGTATTGCTGCCCAATTCAAACCTAAGATGGTACGGTCTGGGTATACAGTATCTGCACTAGAGGATAAAGTTAGTTCGTTTTGGGCGGCAAAAGTCAGATTTTTGGCCAGGGGAAAAGCCAGGCGCGATCGCAATTGATTAGAATCACTGGTTAAAGCATTAATCGGGATTCTGTCTTCCCGATGGCGATGAATCCAATCAAGGTCAACCGTAGCCTTACCTAAGCCTTGTTGAATCCCCGCCGAAATCGTTGTTAAGGAGTTATCAACTTGACTTCCTGGTGTCGCCTCAGAACGTGGTGCAAATAGTTCTTCAAAGGTATCTAGGGGTTGGGGTGCAATGCCAAAATTATCTTCGTGGTCGTATTGTAGGCGGAGATTGGTAGTTTTTGAAAGTCTACCTGTTAGTTGTCCTCCATAGCGGGTTTGTCCTGGAACAAAGCTAACGGTGGCATTATTGGCAAAGCCTGTATCTGCAAACCGATAATAAGCGCGTCCTTGGACAGCATTGGTAATTTTTCCTTCTGCTTCCAAGCGGTAAGCTGCACCACTAACTTTACCTATCAGTTCCGAATCGTTGCTGGAATGGGCGTATTCAGCGATTAACTTGCCATTACGTCCCCAAGAAATCATCGCATCTGCACCATAGAGTTGAAAGTCACGCACTCCTTGATTTTCTTGGATAAAGGTTGCGCCTAGCCAACTTTCCTGATTCAAGGTACGGGACAGATTATATTGCAACCGACCTGCATAGATATTACTGTCAGAGCTTTCACTGTCGTATTGATAGCTAACAACAATCCTTCGGACTAATACTTGTCCAGTGCTATCTATATCTGTACGCAGAATTGGTTCACGGAATATTAATGTACCGCGATCATAGTCGATTTCGTAGTCTGGGCCGCGATTTAGCTGCTTGCGCTCTAGTACTGTACCAGGACGATTGAGTTCCTCTAGTTCAATAAAGACATTTTCACTTCCTGGAAGCAGTAGTCGTCGGGAGAGGAAGTAAAAACCACTCGTACCATCAGGCGCAATGGTATCTCGTTGAAAGCCTTCTAAATTATTGCCATAGAAGCCTGTGAATTGGAAATTGCCTAAGTTGTAATTAGTTTTAAAGCCGTGCAGTTGACGAGTAATCGAAGTATACTGCTGGGAGGTTCGCGCAAATTCTTCTGTGTTGTAGTCACCCCACATAAAATAGTCAGGCGCAACACCAGGAATTCTAGAAGAACGCTCAAAACGCAAAAATACACTATCAATGGAAGGTGCGACAACATCTACTCTTGAGCTATCACCATAAACGGGATAATTTCTTTCACTAAATTGGTCAGTTCTAAATAGGCGATTATCACAGTTGCAATCTTCATTGAGTGTGCGCGAACTATTATATGCACCTGTAAACAACCACTCACCAACTGCACCTGTGGTAAATACTGCTGAGTGAAAATCGAATTGAGTTCGATTATCTTTGTCAGGACGGATAAAGTCTCGGAACTTACCATAATAATCTGTACCTCTAGCACCCAGGCGAACATCTATCACCCCAGTCAACAAACTTGGACGCAGTGCTGTTTCAAATTGCAGTTGAGTAAAGGCTTCTAAATCGTTAGCGACAGATCGAATTCTGACAGTTTGCGCTTTTAATTGCGATCGCAAAGTCGCGGTAAATTCTCCACCTTTTACCTCTACCTGAAATCCTGGTTCATCAGGTTTAAAGTCCTTCCCTAGCAATTCTCCCGCACTCGGTATGATGGTAACAACAGCATCTCGGTTAGAAAGATTGTTATTTTCATCCAACAGTTGACCGCGAATTGTGGCTGTTGAACGTCCATCGGCTGGAATGCGAGATTCTACTGTTTCAATTGTGAGTTTTTTTGCCGCACCCCGCACCATTACCCTTACTATTACAGATGATTCTGGTTTACCAACTTCTTGTGCAGAGATGATGTTTTCGCCATCTTTCAATGAGACACCGTACCATGTCTGCGTTGCCAAGTTAGTATCCGCATCAGTTTCTGTACGTCCTACTAAGGATGAGTCTACCAACACCCCATTTACTCGCAATTCTACTTGAGTATTACTAGGAAACTGCACACTTACCGTAGCCGCAGGTAAATCAACAACGCTATCAGTGGTGGGAGTCAGAATTTTGATGGTTGTGTTTTGATTCTCGATGGCTGCGGCAATTTTGCGTAAACCTTTAGGTAACTGAATATCAGTTGCTGGTTGAAATGGTGGGATGGCTGTTAATTTTTCCTCGACTGCAACGGATGTTATTTGCGATTCCGAACTATTAATATCAGGAAAAGAATTAACTTGTTGTGGTTGAACACTGTCTTCCAATCCCTGTGTCCATGCGTCTTCTTGTTCTGAAATAGTAACTTCCGCCTTAACTATAGCTGGATAGACAACAAAGGCGATCGCACCTGTCACAGCACCCATCAGCTTGAGATTAAAGGTAGTTGCACCATGCAATTTAGGTTTCATTGCTTTATTTACTCCTGCTGGGGGTGACAGCAAAGTTCATTCTGACTAAGCCGCCAGGTTCTAGACGTACCCAGCGAGATTGACTATTGCGTTCGCGGAATTTGCGATTGGGAGCTAAGGTATAGCCGGGGACACTAGTGAGGTCGAGTACACCTGTATGGCTTCCTGGCAAAACGTTGGCGACAGAAAACAAACCATTGGGATCTGTAGTGATGCGGTTCCCGTCTTCTAGAAAAATCACTGCATTCGCTATTCCCGGTTCACCAGATTGTTGTTCGCCGTCAAAGTTTTTATCTTCAAACACGCGACCGATAATCGTGCCACAATCAGCAACAATCCCTGGACGAATCAACAATTGGTGAGTTGCAGGGCCATCTTTCGTACTTAGGCGGTTATCAGTTCTGAGTCCATTAGCGATCGCGCTATTACGGCCAGTTCCGCGCAGTGCATCAGGTGTAAGTTGTGCAGCGTAGGCAATATTTAGGACTTTTGTTGGTGGGATGATTGCATCTGTGCGGAAGGTGACTGTATTACCGTTGCGTTCAGATGTGATGGTGACTGTTTGACTATCCATCTCGCCACGCACAGATTTCGGGATGAAATGAAAGCCTAGAGGTAAGTTATCGGTGACAACTACGTTATTTAACCCAATATCAGCCAAATTTCTCACCGAGATGCGGTAAATAGCTGTATCGCCTGGTTCCGCAGTCGCGCGATCGCCTGTTTTAATAATCTGCAACTGCTGTGCTTGACACATATTGGTTGTAAATGCCAAAGCTAATAAATTTAGTTGTGGTGTTTCTGGATTTGTAACCACAGACAATATATCCTCTACTCTAGTTGCACCTGTACTATTCAAAGGTTGCCCATCTAAAGAAGAAGCTATATACTTAACGCTGTTATTATTTTGGTTAGTGTTGTCAATAATTTGAATTTTGATGCGTCTTTGTGGATATCGAGACTGTGGCGGAGGGTTGGCTACTAAAATGTAAGTTTTACCTGAAGCCGTTTGTCCTCTACTAGCATCTAAAAGCAAGTTATAAACACCTGCGGGATTATTGCTCAGAAAATAAGGATTAGCATTTTCAATATTTGGTGTTTGACCTTGGGGAATTTTATTATTAGGAATATTTGGTAATTCTGTGCGAGTTAAACTGACCAAATTACCCAACTCAGTACCTGTTGGATCGTTTAAATTTGGTTCATATAAACCAACAGAAAAACCTGTATAATCAGATATGATTGTACCCGCACAACTTAGTATTCGTCCTAAATTATTGCTTGTCGAACCAAAAACTAGTTGCAATTGGCTAGAAACACCTTGATATGTAAAATTACTGCCAGGGTCTTGATACGTATAACTTGCTTGATTATTAATATTAACAGTTGTTTGTGCTGTTACTTTAATCGGTAAATTTGTTGTTAATAAACTTCCTAAGACAACAGTAGTAGCTAATTTTTGATACCAGCTACTACTAGAAATTCTCTGCTTTGTTTTCCGAGAAATATTTACTAATTTCATTTGTAATAAAATGTTATTTTTTGTTTCAAATCAACCTTTTAAAAATTTGCTAAAAATCTAAAGTTATTCAACATTTAAAATAAAGAAATAATTAACTGCAAATGAATGTAAGTAAAGGTGTTGCATGGATAACCAATAATTCTATTTCACCTGCTTCACTTCAACTACGCGGCAGTTGAGCGAAGTCGAAACTCAGTGACTACCTGCCTCCTGGCTCCTGCCTCCTAAATCAACGCACTTGAGTTTGATAAGTCGCTTTTAGAGTGGTTTTTGCTGGCAAGACTGGGGTAGAAAAGCGAATGTGTGTATAAGCGCTGGCTGGTGCAGGTTTTGTTTCTACCTTGCCGTTAGCAAGGGTAACTTTAATTGTGGGATTTTCAACAAAACTACGTGCGCCATCAATGCTGTAGGTAATTTTGGCATTGCTGGTAAAATTGGCAGATTGCAAAATATAAACCATGCCTTGGGGAATGGGTTGATTGAGAGTAAGATTTTTAATTGGGCGATCGCTTCTATTTTCCCCAGTCAAGGTATAGCGTAATATATCTTTTGGTTGAACAGTTGCTTGTCCTTTTAAAGTTTGCCAAGTCACTTTTTGCTTACCTTGTTGATCCTTAGTTAAAACTTGCTTTTCTGCTGATAAAAGTAACTTTAAAGCCTGTTGTTTTTCGAGATTTTGGGCAACTCCTGGTACATTAGTAATAAATGAGGTTGTTGTTAGTAATAAACTTGTGGCTATTCCAGCCATAAAAATCTGTTTCATCTTCATCTCCTGGAGTAAATTTCTATTAGTTAACTTGTGTTTGCACGTCAACGCTATTAACTTTGCGTTGAAAGATAAATGTTCCTGATATATTTGGTGCCACTGTGCCAACATTATTTACATATCTAGTAACATCAGTTGCCGCCGTAGTCCCGCTAGTTTGGTTAGTAGCAGCAGTAGTAGCAGGATTACCACTGAAAAAATTAATTGTTCCAGTTCCTTGTGCTGAATCAACCACGTGACTGGTATCAATTACACTGTTGTTATCGTTATCTCTTGCCCAATTATTGGGAAGCACAGTGCCATCTTCAGTAATAACTACATTGCCAGCGTTTAAAATCACATTGTTTGAACCATTAGCTGGTTGTGGTTCAGAAATATTTCGGTACTGAATCACGTACTCAATAATATTGCCCGGTGCAGGTGTTTTTGGTGTTGTACTCAAAGTCCCGTCAGCACCTTGAACAGCTGGCCCATCTCCTTGTAAAACCCGCGACTGTTTGATCAGTTGCAAGAAGCCAGTATAGACGCGATTAATAGTGATGTTTGTCACTAGGTCATCAGCTAAACCATTAAAATTGGTGTCAATAAAAGCTGTGATTGGTACAGGGAAGCCGCGTTGAATATTAGGATCGGTTGAAGGTGGAGTACCATTAGGCAGATCAATATTCACAGTATAGTTAGCTGTACCATTGGAAGCTACGTTATCAATGCGTATTGGGTTTGCGGCGCTAACTGGGTTGCCTCCCACAAAACCAGTGCCATTTGTAAAGGTAAAGACCCCGTTATTGTAGGTATAAGTAGCAGTTGTAGTACCGTTGTTAGCAGATATCGTCACAACTGTACCGTTAGGCAAGTCACCTGCGGTTGCTGGTGGTGTAGGCAATAAAGAAATATTTTCTGTTTGATTACCTGTGTTGCTAACGGTGTTAGGAAAACTAACTACGTTTGGATCAAATGTTGTACCTGGAACCTGACCAGCTGGAACATTGGAAGATTTATTAGTAAAATCATCATTGTTATTTGTCGGGCCAACTGCGCCAGGAAAATTATTTGGCCCGTTGAGGAGGGAGTTCACGCTGATTGTAAATACGTTGGCTTCACCACCTAAGTTTGCACCTGGGTTGCTAGTATCGCCAGTATTATTGCCATTAGTATCAGTTCCGGTTGTTGTCAAATCATTCGCGTCATTAATATAACCATCAGGTACAGTAGGTGGTAACTGGTCTGGCACACCATCCCCATTAGTATCTGTATTGGCTGGGGGTGTCATGTTACCTGGAGGCCCATCAAAGTTGCTAGGATTTTGATCGCCAGACTCGTCAAGTACAGGAGTATTGGTGTCTGGTGTTTTACCAAATACTTGCGCGACGTTGGCAATGGTTAAAGGTGCAGTCTGTCCTGTTCTAACTCTTACTTGAATAGAGAAGCCAGTAACAGTTGTATTAGTTGGTATATATGTACTGGAATTACCATCTACAGTAGTTTTAACAAAACCAATTCGCGTGACTGTAGATAAATCTCCTGGTGCTGTACTTGTCCAAGAGGCTGCATTTGCAGATGTGGTGACAGCAGTGGTGGAGTAAACTACAGTCCAACCAGTGGGGGGTGTTGGTGCTACTGCTAGTTGTGTCCCAGATGGAATGGCATCGGAAATTAGAATATTTGTGCCAGAAAGACCTGGTACAACGGAACCAGCTAAAGGTGCAGGAGTGATGCTTTGTCCTGTAGGATCACTAGACTCAACTCGCAAACCCAGGTTATAAGTGATGGTATCGTCGGTGATATCTGCTGGTGTATTGTTATTGCTATAAATACTACGAGTTTTGAGTATGGTAGCTAGAGAATAATTCTTTGCAGAAACAGTTATAGAAGCTGAGGTACTACCTTCGACTACACCGTTAGCGGGTGAACCTGTAACTTCTCCGCCGGGTGTACCATCTGGGTTATCTACAGTGTAAACGTCTCTAGCATCATTAATCGATCCGGTGCGTGGAGAGTTGCTCGCGGTTAAAGCTGGGTTAGTTTCTCCTAAAGTAACTTGAATTTGTTGTCCAGATGTTGCGCCGGAGTTGACAGTTACAGGGACTCTGACTTGTATCGTCCCATTCACAGGTATGGAAGATGTAGTGAATCCAACAGGCGGAATATCGGTCCATGTTGTCCCGTTGTCGGTACTATATTGTAGTGTGCCTTGTGTACCTGGCCCTGTGATACCTGCTTGGCTGGGAAGTCGGAAGCGAGTGGGATCGTTACCGATGTTGGTGATAGTAAACGGAAAGTAGATGAGATCATTGACGAGAACAGTTCCACCGTTGTTATCTACAGGCGTACCTGCAACAATGGAGATACCGGCTACTTCTGCAATAGTGACTCTTACGGTGTTAGAAGTACTATTGATTGGTACGTTGGGATTGTTGGGATCTTCGTACGTGGCTGTTGCTTGGTTGTCGATCGCCGCACCGGCTAATGTTGGTGTGGTTTGAGCTATAGTCGGTTGGACAAAGCTATTAGCTAGTAATGTCGTTGCTAATAAAGTAATATAAAGCTTAGGATTTATAGTTTTGTGAATTCTGTAAGGAAGTTTCATTTAGTTAGTAGAATTGCTTGGTATGGTGCAGCCTGGTTAAGGTGAATCATAATTAGCCAAATTTAGATGTTTGACTGACTTTGTTGTTGTTTTGTGAGACGAAATGATTCCAAAGCAACTAAAATTACTTCGGAATACTGCACTTGAGTGTATATAAGCGTATAAATTTGCTATAACCCTAGTTTTAGCTAATTTCAGTTTGATTTACTGATATTTAACTGACTAGTTGTTACATAGTGTTCTCGTAACAATAACAACGTTAAATCAGATATATTTGATTCCAAAACCGTCTAAATACTGGTACTTCAAAAATTTATACTAGAAAAAACCACGTCTTATTACTGATGGCATTACTAATTAATTTTATATTTTTTATACTTAATTAATATGAGATTCCGTAATACCGATTCTGGTGTTAATGGGAGCAGGGTTTTACTGGCTGGGAACATACCCGATAAAAAAAGTCGGGTATGTTTGACTGGTATTTTTGCTTGTGATACTATCGAGCGACAGTTGACGGACAAACAGGGAAAGCGATCGCTATGACTCAGGCAACCTCCACACACCCCCACGCAACCACAGCAACCTTAGAAGCATTGAAGTGTAAGGAATGTGGCGCAGAATATGAACTCAAAGCTAGTCATGTTTGTGAGTTTTGCTTTGGGCCGTTGGAAGTCAAATATAACTACAATGCCCTACGTCAGACTGTCACCCGTGAAAAAATTCAAGCCGGGCCAAATTCCATTTGGCGCTACCGTCCCTTTCTGCCCGTTTTAACTGACAACGTTATTGATGTGGGAACTGGTATGACTCCCTTGGTGCGTTCCCACCGCCTTGCCCGTCGCCTGGGTCTCAACAAGCTTTATATTAAAAATGATGCCGTCAACATGCCCACCCTCAGCTTCAAAGATCGGGTGGTGTCTGTTGCACTGTCTCGCGCACGAGAGTTAGGTTTTACCACAGTTTCCTGTGCTAGTACTGGTAATTTAGCAAATTCTACAGCCGCGATCGCAGCCCATGCAGGTTTAGACTGCTGCGTGTTCATCCCTTCCGATTTAGAAGCAGGGAAAATTTTGGGCAGCTTGATTTATAGCCCAACCCTGATGGCTGTCAAAGGTAACTATGATCAGGTAAACCGCCTGTGTTCCGAAGTTGCAAATACACATGGTTGGGGTTTTGTTAACATCAATCTGCGTCCCTACTACTCTGAAGGTTCCAAGACTTTGGGCTTTGAAGTTGCTGAACAACTAGGCTGGGAACTACCCGATCATATAGTTGCACCCCTGGCTTCTGGTTCGCTATTCACCAAAATATATAAAGGCTTTAATGAATTTGTCGAAGTTGGTTTGGTAGAAGGTAAAAAAGTTCGTTTTAGCGGCGCACAAGCTGAAGGTTGTTCCCCCATCGCCCAAGCATTTAGAGAAGACCAAGACTTCATCAAGCCCGTGAAACCAAATACAATTGCAAAATCTCTCGCAATTGGTAATCCAGCCGATGGTGTATATGCGATCGAAATCGCCAAGAAAACAGGCGGTAATATTGAATCAGTAACTGATGCAGAAATTATTGAAGGCATCAAGCTGCTGGCAGAAACCGAAGGTATCTTCACCGAAACAGCTGGCGGTACAACCGTCGCCGTGCTGAAAAAATTGGTAGAAGCTGGCAAAATTGATCCAGATGAAACTACTGTGGTTTACATCACTGGCAATGGTTTGAAAACTCAAGAAGCAGTCCAAGGCTATATTGGCGAACCGTTGACAATTGATGCCAAACTCGATAGTTTTGAACGTGCGCTAGAGCGTTCCCGCACACTTGACCGCTTGGAATGGCAACAAGTTCTCGTATAAAGTTTAAAGTCTGAAGTCTGAAGGATTTAAACCCGGAGGGGTTTGCCGCAGGCTAAGATGAAATTTCTATTTCACACTTCACATTTCATACTTCATAATTCACACTTCATACTTCAAATATGGCTGTAACTGTTTTAGTTCCTACTGCTCTCCAAAAATTCACAAACAATCAAGCTACCATAGAGTGCAATGGTAGTAATATTTCCGAGTTGTTCGATTCTTTAGAAACAAACTGTCCAGGGATCAAATCTCGCCTGTGTGATGAACAAGGACAGCCACGACGCTTTTTAAATTTGTATGTTAATAGCGAAGACATCCGCTTTTTAGAGGGAACAGCTACTCTTTTAAAAGATGGTGATGAAGTGAGTATTGTACCTGCTGTTGCAGGTGGTTGATACGCTAAAACCTAGGTTCGTAAAATACAGTTTCTAAAGTAATCAAGAAAAATAAATAATTCTGAATTTCCTCCTACTTTTAGAGGATAATCTCTTCACCCAGTTTTCAAGACTGGGTTAATTTATGTTGCCAATAGTCGTTTTTATCAAAAAACAGGACAATCCGTTTATAGGATTCATCCTGTCATTTAATATTTAAATATTTGAGCCAATGTTATTTGCTAAGGTTTTAATTAACAATGCTATTTTACTACCTGGCTACCATGACTGCGGGGATCATCTTGAGCTGTTGGTGCAACTGGGGTGGAAACTTTAGAAGTTTTACCACTAGCTTGGGCATAGGGTAAAGGCGAATCAGTAACTAAGGCATCCACATTACTGGCCATGACAGTGCGGGGTATATCACCTATCGCCTGGGCTATGGCTTTTCCATCTTTAGTTAAAAATACAAAATGGGGAATGCCATCTACGCGATATTTCAGCATTTCTGGCAACCATTTGTTGTTATCTACGTTCAGCATGACAAAATTTGCTTTTTCTGCATACTGCTGTTCTATTTTGGCCATATCCGGTGCCATTTTTTGGCAGACAGTACACCAGTCAGCGTAAAACTCAACTATGGATGGTTTACCGTTACTCAAAGCAACATCTAGAGGTGTAGAGGTTTTACCTAACTCTGCGACAGAAATAGAACTACCCTCAGTTCGCAACCCCAAGACGAGGGCAACACTGAGGGCGATCGCTACTATTACAATTAAGAAGTTTCTCAAACGCGCCCCAAATGTAGATTCCGGCTTGGCGGGAGAATTAACGGGTGCTTCTGTAGTCATAGCAAATTTATTCATACTGATTAACTATTGCCATTATTAGTCTATCGCTTTCTTTATCGGTGTCCGCCTCTGCTCGCTCAACCCTAGATAACTCTCTGCTAAACCTGTGAAAAAACGAGTTACCCTCACCTTTCCCAAACGCGCCATTCAAATGCCAGTAACCTATGTATTGGCAAAAGATTTTAATGTAGCTGCCAACATTATCCGCGCCCAAGTCGCCCCCAATCAAATTGGCAAACTGGTAGTAGAACTATCGGGAGACATTGATCAGTTGGATGCAGCAATTGAGTGGATGCGATCGCGCCATATTGGTGTTTCTTCTAGTTTGGGAGAAATTGCCATTGATGAAGATGTCTGTGTTGATTGTGGCTTGTGTACTGGGGTATGTCCTACAGAAGCACTGAGTCTGCATCCAGAAACATACAAGCTGACATTCACGCGATCGCGCTGCATTGTGTGTGAACAGTGTATTCCGACTTGTCCTGTACAAGCTATTTCTACCAATCTTTAACCTAATTGGAATACATCTGCTATGACAATGCGATCGTCAACTAACCTAGTCTGGGCTGGAGAATCGTAAACTACTAACAGTGAAGGCACTCCAGATATATCTTGAAATAAAGTCATACCCTCGGCATGATCATCCCGATTTCCATAAGGAATTTCTTGCACAACCTGTGGATAATTGAGCATATTTTCTGACGCGTTGACACCATTTTGCCAACGATGAACTTGCACTGGCCCATCTAAATCCATTGTTGGCCCAGCTAAAATCAATAAATCTTCCCCATCTACACACAAGTCACGAATTCCTAACCCATTTAACCAAACAAAATGTTTTTTGTATTCTTTGTTTTCTTCACTAATCTGCATGAGTTTCATTAGTCCTGGGCTAGAATTTTGTAGCTCAATTTCCAGAACCATAGCCCAACCTCGCAATACGGGGCCACGCAAACCCAAAAAAATCCGGTTTTGGTAAATAGCTAAACCTTCAATATCAAAACCATTATCTTTTCCTGGAATTGCAGCTTTAATAAATGAGCCCAAATGAGGATCATTTGCTAAAGCTGCCATAAGTAAATTACCTTGCTGTGTCATCTGTAATTGGGCAGATGTTAACTGCAAATTTGAGTCTTGAGGATGTTCACAAGACGAGAATAAACTTCCATTTACAAAGGGGATTCTTCCTAAAATGTAACGATTCGATTCTGATTCAATTTTTGCCAGCCGAGAAATATTTTTTTGATCAGTATTATCAGGTTTTGGTTTCTTACGTTTGTAGCTATGAGAACCAACTAGCCATAAGTAATAATCTGCATAAGCCAGTCCTTCAATATCAATTTCTTCGTCTTCTGATGCAGGTAAATTAAGAAATTCTGCTACTCGAAACTGTTGGTGTTCTGCAAATTTATTTTGCTCAATAAAAGTTAGTCGTTCCAATATTGTAGTTTCATCTGAACCCAGCCATAAATGCTTTCCTTGGATTAGGGTTATGGCTGAAATATCTGTTCTGTGTTCTCGAAAACTATCAGTAAAAGATAAGATAATTTGCTGGAGTAAATGCGAATTTGACATTTTTTATTGATTCCCTGAATTTAGGAAGATGTTAAATTTAATACATATTTTACTATTATAGCCCAGGTAAGAAAATTAAAATTTTTAGATTGCAGTTTTTAGAAAAGCTAGGATTCTCGTTTATAAGGAAAGATTGAAAAGTGTTACAAAAATTTTACTCAAAACTTAGCAAATAAATATACAAGATAAATCTAATGCTATTATGCAATAACCCAACTAAGTATCTAGTTGCAATTAATTATGAAATTAGCTACAAAACCCACAATAAAAACTTTAGGGGAATACGCCTACCAAGCGATTCAAAAGCATTTTAACAAAACTTTAAAATACGCAAAAACTGTTAGAAAAGATGAAGATCCCGAAGCACTACACCAGATGCGTGTGGGTATGCGCCGTCTCCGCACCGCAGTTAGCAGGTTTGATTTAGCGCTAAATTTGCCAAAGCCAGCCAGCGATAAAAATATTGGTAAAATTGCCCGTAGTCTTGGTAGCCTGCGAGACTTGGATGTACTAAAAGAAAGTTTAGAAACGCTTTACCAGTCAAAATTACCCAACAAAGAACAGGAATCTTTACATAAAGCCTTTAATGCTTTAGCAAAACAGCGGGAAGTTGCATTATCTGATGTATTGAAGACACTCAAAAATGAACCATACAAATCTCTTAAGCAAACATTAGAAGATTGGTTAGAAAAACCCAGCTATCAACCTTTAGCTTCTCTGCCAATTCAGCAAGTACTACCTGATTTATTGTTACCTGAAGTCAGTATTTTTTTCCTACATCCAGGATGGCTAGTAGGAACCCAATTTACTGATTCTGAAGTAAAGATTCGCACTGATTGGAAACCAGAAAAGATAGAACAACATTTGACTAACAAAGGTGATACTATTCATGATTTACGCAAACAGTCCAAACGTGTACGCTATCAAATGGAATTATTTGCCGACTTATATACTGAATCTTACGCAACTTATATTGCAGAAGTAAAAAGTATACAAGATATTTTGGGTAGCATTCAAGACAGTGTAGTTATGGGAGAGTGGCTGATGGATATTTTTAAGTCAGAATTTAATACTCATCTGCCTACATTTGCTAATTTATTAGCAGAAAATCGCTACCAATTATGGCAACAGTGGCAACCTTGGCAAGAACGTTACTTGACAGTGGAAAATAGACATAATTTTCGTTTAGCAATCTTGCATCCTGCGTAAAAGCTGGGAGTTATTTCAATACGGTTCGGTTAATGTTTGTCTGACAAGATCGGTTCTGTTGCTACATCACCTAGGCGGATGCTGACTAGTAAATCTTGCCATTGTGTCTGAAGGGCTGTATCTAGAGGCTTTTTCTGCCGCATTTTTGCCAGTGTTGTGAGTGCTTCGTGCCAGATACCATTTTGGGCATAAATAGCAAACTGTTGTGAGGGTGTTGCTGTTTGTAGTTGCTGGGTAATTTCTTGACTCAGGTTAACTCGTTTGACTACTCCTTCGACATAAACAGGCGGCGATTGTTCTTGTTTGTCGCAAGAAAAAGTCAAAAACCAACGGTACTGTTGATTAACAGCTAACGCGGGAGCATCAGCAGATAGAGAAACGCTGATGATTCCTGGATTAGTTGGAGTCGCTATCGCTTTTTGATAAATTAGGTTTGATTCCTGATCTTGCAGCACAAACATAGCTGGAAGATTCACATTTTGGGAATACGGCACATAAAACCAAAATGTTGGGTGTGATGCTGTAGTCAATCCCCAAACATTAGTCACTGATGGCGGTTCTTGAGTAAATGGTACTAAAGCAGTCAAATCCTGTTTGACTTGTGGACAAGAGCCGCGTTTGGCTCCACCCAACACCCGACCCCCAGGAGCAGGATCTTTTGGCGGTGGCGGCGGATTAAAATACACTTTTTGGGATAAAGTCGCCATATTATGATTAGGTGTTGGCACTGGTGTTGCTAATGCCAAGGTTTGACTAGCTAAAAAACCTGCGTAGCCCAAAGCTAATCCTAAAAGTAGTTTCATTAGTTGTAAACTCCAGTTTGTGTGTGGCTGAGAAAGTTGATTTTATCTGCTTAGACTTCTCTTATCGGCGGTTAATTATTTATTTTTTAAACTTTTGCCAAAAATCTGATTTGCAATTTTGCATTGAAATCGCACCTGCTGTTCCTACCAACAATAAAGCTGACGGGACAAAAGGAACCCATATACCCCAGATTAATAGACTAAGACACAGTAAATACAGTACGCCAGAGATAATACCTACCGCTAATGCTAACATCGGTAGCCACCGCCACCGCCAAGCCAGTAATCCTCCTACCACAGACCAACTCCAAATCCAGATAAATTCAAACCAATATGACCAAACTGTCAGCAATGGTCGTTTATTCAAGACTGCACTGAGAATTTGGCTGATCATCTGTGCTTGTACTAGCACTCCTGGCGTTTGTACATCTAATCTGCTGCCATAGGGAGTAGCCCAGTAGTCAGGAAAATCACCCCTAGCTTTTACACCAATCAAGATGATTCTATCTTTGATGACATCAGAGTTCATCGGACTAGATAAAATCTGGGTGAGTGTGACTGTTTCAGCAATTTTCTTGGCCGCGCGATAGTTGAGTAAGGTTTGTCCGCCATTAGCATCGATGCCTTGATAACCTCCACTACGAGACGATAGACGCGGAAAAACGGTATTACCCAACTGTAAATTTCCTTGTGGGGTGAATTTTGGTTCAATTCCCAAAGGTAAAAGATAGCGGAATGCTAATTGTGTACTAAAGGCATAGTCAGCTGTACATAAAGATGCTGTCTCTGGGGTGAAAAACATCAGATGGCGACGTACAACTCCATCAGTATCACGGATAAAATCACTGAATCCTTGCCGTTTTTTGGGTATTTCTGGCGGTGGTTCAATGCCTTTGGTCATAACTGTCGAATCGCTACCTTTACATACACCAATCAAATTGGCTGTTTTTTGCAATCGCAAAATCAAATCTGGCTGTTCAGCTGGAAAATCACGATAAATATCTAAACCGATCGCTCGCGGTCTGTGCTGCTCTAATTTTATTAGTAGGGCATTTAATGATTTGTCAGAAAGCGAAGTTCCCTTCAAAATCTCACCGTTACGGCGTTGTGTTGCTAAATCATCATCGTCAATTGTGATAATTAACAGCCGTGAATCGGGGCTTTCTTCAGGACGCGATCGCATCATAAAATCAAATGCTTGGAGTTCTGCACTTTGGAGTCCTCCAAAAAACCGCAACCCCAAAATTATACCTGTCATCACCACACTAGAGAATAAACCTAATTTCCATCGCAATTTGAGAGATTGGGGTAAAATCTGAACTTCTGGCATGACAGTGGGTGTGAGTTCTTGCCAAGTCAGCGGTATCTGGGCTGGATTTTGACAAATTACAGGTAGCCACGTAGCACAGGGAAATCTATCTTCTAAGCCTTGTAATCGTTCTCGCGCTTGGCGTACTGCTTGGTATAAGGGTTTTCCCCCAGCAAAGCTAGTTAAAAAATACTTCAAAAATTCTTGGGCTACCTGGTCGGGGACAGGTTCGCGCATAATTACCATTTGAGGGATTTGGAGATCAGCTAGTTCTCGCGCCAGTCCCAAACCATCACAGGAGTTAAAAATCGCCAAATGCAAACCTTTTTCAATGGCTTGCTTGAGGGCATATTTTAACTCGTTAATGCTGAGGCTATCGGTTTTATTTAAATAAATTCGCCCGGTGACATCATCTCCTTGACTAGAACTGTGTCCGGCAAAGAATAAAATATCCCAATTTTTTCCCCACAGATAATCGCTTAATTCTTGACGCTGTGGTTCTACTAAAAAGGTGATATCGGCATTTTGACACTGTTGCAAAATCGCTAAATCAGCCTGAGTATCAATTCCCTGACTATTGCCGACAATAGCTAAAATTTTGACTTTGGGGTTTTGGGTGCGGGGTTGGAGGATGCGATCATAGGTTGGTGATGCGATCGCTATTTCTGTTTTAGGATAGCGATCGAGTAATTCCCACAGATGCCAAGGTAATCTCTGCAATTGGCTATTATCTGTTTGTAAAATTACCCGCACTTCGTCTGTCGGCATGAGTTTTTCTAGCCATTTCTCTCTTAAAGGGCGAAACTCTTCTGCTCGTAACCAAGTGTTAAAACGTGCCTGTAAAACGTGAGCTAAATCTTGACAACTTTGGGTGATAGAAACGTTGGTTACTTGGATCTTCTCAGCATCCAAACGATAACTGTTGCCTGTCTGGCGATAACTCGATTGCCAACGGGTGTAGTAAAGCGGCATTTCTGGACATGGCGGCAATCTACCAGTGATTTCGGTTGTCGGGCGATCGCTTTCTTCCCCAATCTGAAGATTAACACCAAATCCTTCGTTAAAACTAGCATCTGTAAATTTCAAAACCACTAACTTAGCCATGACCGTCACTGCACTGGAAGTTAAAAGTCAAAAGGCAAAACATCTTGAGATCGTTCAATCCAAAATCTACAATCTAAAATTCTTCTGACTCCTGAATTCTCAAATAATAAAGTGTTCTTTAATACTCATATCACCTAATGAGATTCCCACACTAAATTGTTCTTGCATTTCACCACGAAATTGCAACTGGATGTAATTATCAGCACTTCTGGCTTGAGCTTCCAAAAATACCTCTCCCGACTCATCTAAAACCGTGAGTTTTAATCCTTCAGGTAAATAAATTTGATTGCCTGTAGGGTGTAATTGTAAACGAATGCTGGTTTGAACATTTGGTTCTGGGCTAATTTCTACAATTAGCATCAAGGGTTGGTTAACTAGTTGGATACCCAAATCAATCAATTTTGCCCGTTTGGTAGCTGCTTGCGGCTGGTTGGATGATTCTTCCGTAGTTACACCACCACGAAAAGCATAAGCAGGTCTAGATTCTAACAAATCTCGCAATGATTCCACCGTTTCCCAGCCAGCATCAACTTGACCGATAAACCATTGGCTCAAATTTATCAGTGTTTGGATTGGAGAAGTTTTCAAATGTGCGATGCGGTCAATTAATTTTTCTAGAGGTTGCAGTTGATGTAAAGGTAATAATTCAGTGTCCACACTCCGAATAAAACCTAATAGGTTTGCTTCTTGCAGTGATTCATCTACTTGCACTACTACATAACCTACTCGGTCTTCCCAAGTTTCTGGCGGCATTAAGCATACCTGTTCGGGCAATTTTATTGGGCGACATTCCAGACGACCAACAGAGGAAATTTCCAGGTCGGCTACGTTGGTACACAACTGCATTATGGGGTTCCAACTATCCCCAACGTTGAGGTTAGTGGGAATTTCCATCATTTGCAAATAGTCATTTACCACCCACACAGCTAATGTATTCAATCGAACTTGCTCTGCTTTTGTGGGGTTAGGTTGTTGATTGGCAAATTGTTGAGCAATTGTGTGAGCTGCTTGAGTAATGGGCAATTTGATACCTAAATCGTCTACTCTGTGGGTACTTTTAGTCATGGTTTAATACTCTGTTGTCAAGGACGGTGCTGTGGTATATATCGCCTGCATTCACTAAATTTATGCCACAAAATCGGAAAGAAGAGGAATTTCTGCACGTTGTTGTGTTACCAGAGGTTTGGACTCACGACAGGAATCAAAATTAAAACCCAGGGGTACGCAGAGTTTTTATGAAATGTTTATTTTTTGAGCGACTAAGTAGAAAGGTGCAAATAAACCGAACTATGTAACGGAAAGTAAAGTAGCTTGAAAACCTGTTCCCTTCTGCCTTCTGCCTCCTGCCTTGTCATAACGACAATTTTTAACACCGACCTACTTAATAGTTAGTGCGGCTTGTTGAGGGAATCGCTCAATTGAGTATTTGTGTAATTGGGAACCCAACCTTCTGCTGAGGTGAAATAGCGCACGCCTTTAAAATTTAAAGATGCTGTGGGACTACACCAATGCTCAACTCCTGCGGGGATAGAAATGTAGTCTTGAGATTGCACTAAAAGCTGTACTTGGCTACCATCTGGTCTGACAAAGCCAAAGATCATTTCTCCAGCTAATACATAGAGGAGTTCAGGCGCAGTATGAGTATGGTAACGACTATAAGTATCAAGCAGCATCTGGAGATTAGGCACACCTGGATGCACATTCAACAAGTCACACCAGAGAGAATTATTATCTTGTTGAAGAAATTCAAAGACGCTGTTATGCAATTCTACGATGTAGTCTTTCTCTAAGGCAGTCAAAACATCCTGTTCTAGTAGATTGACGAAAAGAAGCGATGTTCCTGGGTCATAGTGTTTGAGATGCACATCAACAGGAGCAAGTTCACGCACTATCTGACTTAAATCGCTCTCGACAGTACATTCTTCTAGTAATAGGATCGCCATGACAGAAAAAAATGATTAACTTTTAAAAAGTATACTCAAATTTGATCCAATAAGTCACAATCACCGATAGATATGCTGGAGTATATTTATCAGTTACGTACCCACACACTGATGGTGAATAATTTTAAATTTTGCATTTTAAAACAACTATGGTGATGAATTATCATCCTTACCATAAACATCACAATTTGGCGATTGAGCGTTAAACAGCCAAATCCATCTTTAGTAACTTAAAATTAGTGAAAATTACATGATAGTTTAGATGACAAGGAATATTTTAAACTCACTATCTCTGATTTTTGATCATTAAAACTTGCAAGATTTTTATGGCGATATCACAAGGAATATCTAAAGCACGGTACAAGTCATTTAAAAAATTTTTTTCTTCTTCTGTAACTATGGTTTCTGTCATTACCAAATCTGCGGCTACAGCAAACGCTGCTTCTCGTAGCTCTGGCGATAAAGATTCTTTAGCTGCATTAAATAAGGCATTAAAACCATCGTGCCGAAGAATACTTAGATTTTTTTCTAACAGCTTGTTGATGATATCTTCGGAATAACTACTAAAAAGTTGGAGCCGTGACAGTACAGTGGAGATACTACGCACTTGCTGTTCGGAAAGCACCGCATCCGAAGTAATCGCTACCAAAGCAATAGCAGCAAAAGCTTCTGTTGATGTTAATACCTCTGGGGCTTGGTTTTCTCTGCCCAGGATTGTGTCTAATAAATTCATAATCTTTGCTCCTGGATTTGAGTCTCAGTAGCGTACAGTTACCTTGATGTTGTTGAACTTTCAGGTAGTTCTGCAACGCTGTGAGACTTTCAACATTTAGTGTTCCCAGGATTTGACTACGGCGAACACCTACCTGTACTTGGTGGTTTTTGGCAAGTAGTACACCATCAAGCTCTAAGTTAGCGTTCTCCTGTTTTTTCAATTGTTTCTATCATTGCCAATCCTATACCAGAAGCTGCAATTAGCAGTATTGCTGATAGCAAATAGGCGTTAGTAAACATCCGAAGGGCATCATCAAAGAAAATATAGGTGGTCATTGCATCACCTTTGAACTCTATGTAGCTAGTACTATTTATTTCTCAACATGCTGACTAATGATTCCCGTTGAAAAATTGCTAGTAATTGCATCTTAACAAAACTTTAGCTCCTAAAGTAAGAGGTTTCTAAGTTTTTCTTTCTGAAGATTCTGTGAATTTCAGCAGAATTTGGTAAATAAAAATACGGAAACTTTTTTATGTAGAAATTCAAGCATCCTAAACTACCGCAAAATTGTCTATAAAATTAGTAAATTAAGTAACATATTAGCTGTAATTTTTATACAATGTTGGACAGGTAAATATCGACAAAATGCTGATTTTACAACGATATAGACGGCAATACAAAATATATTGCGGCTGGAATACTGATAAAAAAAGTTGTTGTCAATTCATTTTTAACCTTTAGCTATTTTTTTCAATAAATTTTTTGATTACTTAATCAGTACTAAGGGTAAAAAATATGGACAACATGATAGTCGTAAGTTGTGAACAAGATTTTGTAAAGAATTGTAAAGATTAATTGTCTTGTAGAGGTGGCTAATTTTGGATGATGAAATAGGCGATCGCCTATTGATGATACATTGAAGCAGCAAGCTTGGATTTGCTAAGATTTCCAATGCGTAAACTTTTGAAACAGGGCAACTCTTCACTACCATGCCAAAATCTGCAATTGACGCTAAAGACGCAGCAGCTATCCAAGCCGTAAGAGAAGGGGTTGCTGTGTGCGATCGCTCTTTTTGGGGACGCATCCGTGTTTCTGACGAAGACCGCATCCGCTTTTTACACAATCAAAGTACTAACGATTTCCAGAGTCTCAAGCCTGGACAAGGCTGTGATACCGTGATGGTGACATCCACCGCCCGGACAATTGACTTAGTAAGTGCCTACATTCTTGATGATGCAGTACTGCTGTTGGTTTCGCCCAATCGTCGAGAAATTTTAATGCAATGGCTAGATCGCTACATCTTTTTTGCTGATAAAGTGCAGTTAACAGATGTGACAAATGAAACTGCTACCTTCAGCCTCATCGGAACAGCCAGTGATGTGATTGTAGAAAAGTTGGGGGCTGGTGCAATTATTGGTCAACCCTATGGCAATCATCTTTTGGTTGGTGATGGCATGATTGTAGCCGTGGGTAGTGGGTTAGCTTCTCCGGGATATACGCTAATTCTGCCAGCTGCCGAAAAACAGAAAGTGTGGCAGCAAATCTTAGCATTAGGAGCAGTCGAGTTGAGCGATCGCGCTTGGGACGCGTTACGAATTATTCAAGGAAGACCAATCCCAGATGCAGAACTGACTGATGATTATAATCCTTTAGAAGTTGGTTTATGGCAGACTATTTCTTTGAATAAAGGTTGTTATATCGGACAAGAAACCATCGCCCGATTGAATACCTATAAAGGTGTCAAACAAAATCTTTGGGGTATTCGTCTCAGCGCTCCCGTGGACATTGGAAGTGCGATCGCCCTTGGAGGTGACAAAATTGGTACGCTCACTAGTTATACTGAGACGAGTGACGGTTATTTTGGACTAGGTTATATTCGCACTAAAGCTGGTGGTATTGGCTTAAAGGTGCAAGTGGGAGAAGTTGAGGGTGAAGTTGTAGAAATTCCATTTGTTTCTCATGAGTATCCACTGTGAGCATCTTGTTGAGCGATCGCTCACAAATATGTAGCAGTTAGGTACACTTAAGCTAATAATCATTCAAATTTCATCCCCGCGTCTCTCCTTCTCCGCGTCACCAAGACTATGCAATTTAAAGGCAGATTAGCTTATCCTAGCGTTAACACTTTAGATGGCAGATCCACTACTAATTTTCGGTTTTTTAACCACTGGCCACCAAGTAGTATTTCTAGCAGTCCTTGTCCTACATGAACAGGAATATCAAAGTTTTCTCCATCAATTCGCACTTTTCCTAAATAGATATCAAATTCCGCTTCTCCTTGGGCTGTTAGCATTGTTTGCTGTTCTAAATATATCCAATCAAGTGCTGCTAAATCCTGGTTATTAATTGCCAGCCACCAAGAAAACCCTGTATCAAAAAGTGCATCTACTGGTATTTCTAATCCATCAACAGCTATCAACTCTATCTCAAAAAATAATTCATCTTCATCACCAAAGTTTCCAGAAATCATATCCTACCGCACACCCCAGTTTCATTGATGCGGAAAACATGCAGCCTAGCATTTGGGTATTTTTTATGTGCTAGTTGTGTAACTAGTAATACATCCTCATTAATAAAATATTCTCCACTTTCTGGCTCAACTGCCATGTACTAGTTGTAGTGTGTTCTTACTAATTCTGGTTGTACTTGAGCAAAAATGAATTTGCAGCGTTGTTTGAATGCTTCTCGTTCAGCTTTCCATTGAGCTTTCTGTTCTTCCGTCCACTGAATTTCAGGGAAAATTCTTCCCCGACGTAGTGTATGAGTAGACTTTGCTTCAGTCATAGTTGCTCCCACTTCACTGTAATGGTGCTTTGTTACGAGCAGTTACTAACTGGACTGTAAAAGTAGAACCTTCATCTAGTTTACTTCTCACAGAAATAGAACCACTACAACGCCACAATAACCGCTTGACAATAGTTAAGCCCAATCCAGCACCACTCAGTTCTTCAGTAACTCCAGAACGTACACGATAAAAGCAGTCAAAGATTTTAAAAATTTCGCTTTCAGCAATACCAATACCTGTATCACGAAATTCTAACTGCACATAATCGCCATAAAGACGCGCTTTGACCCAGACTTGCCCACCTTTGGGGGTAAATTTAATGCTGTTATGTAGCAAATTAATCACTATCTGCTTAATTCCACCAGTGACACACCAAACAGATGGGAGTTCTGTGGGTACAGTGTAGGCGAGCATAATTCCTTTTTCTTGAGCCACAGGCTGGTAGGTGCTAACTACTCCGGGTACGATATCCGACAGGCGCACTAATTCTAGACTTGTTTCTTCTAAATTATGCTCCAGATTGACAATATCCAATAGACCAGTGATCAGTGTACTCTGGCGATCGCACTGAGTATTTAGCATTTGTAAATAACGTTGTCGCTGCGGCGGTTTTAGGGTGGGGGAATTTAACAGCGACAGTGCTGTTTTCATATGTGTTAGGGGTGTTCGCAACTCCTGACACACACTGCTTAAGTAAGCATCTTTGAGTTGCTCTTTGTTTTGCAACTTTTGATTTTGCTCTTGTAACTTGGCAATGCGTTTGTTCGCAATTTGACGATGAATTACATTCTGGCGCTGGAGTTGTTTTACCAGTAGTTGACTCATGAGCGCTGGTTCTATTGTATTGGGGTAAATCAACTCAGCCGGAAAAACTGCGGATGATTCAGGTGCAGCCACCTGTTTCATACCATCTAAAACTTGCTGAATTACTCTCCCTTCCATTGTTATGACAGCCAGCAATGACGGAATTTTATTATTTTTGGCTTTGTTGCTGTTTTGATTTTTTTGACGTGGACGACGCGCCACTATTAAACTACAAAATTGTGGCGAGGATACTATGAGAAAGTATTCTCGCCGTAGTTGATAATTTGTCGGTAATTGCACCCAGTTTTCCTGGGTTGGGGTGGTGCTTCTAGTATTTTCTTCTTCCTCACTGCTAATTTTCCCCATTCGACAAATATTAATAACTCCAGATGCACCGATCGCAGATTGATAACGCCTTAATTCTGTGTGCCAAATTTTTCCTGGGGGTAATTTAACCCAAAAAGTTGCGGCAATCTGCTGCTCAATCAATAAATCTATTTGCGACCTCACTAGCGATAACAGACTAGCAGGATTGCTTGGCAATGGTTGAGGTGGTGCTTCCACTCCCAAGGCCAGCTGATATACGGATAGCTCCTTACGCAGAGAATCATTCATGAGTCAAGCACAACAAGGAAGAGGAGGAAGAAATAATTATGTCATTGATTGCTAGTTTTATGTATATGTTTTTTACAAAAAGACTACGTAAAATACATTAAGTTATAAAAGGGCAAAGAAAGTATGAAGTGTGAAGTCTAAAGTCTGAAATAACTTTTAATGTGAATTAGGTGGTGAAAACCTTGTAATTTAGTTGCCGATTCTCACATTATGGTTTTGAACAAGCCGGAAAACCTTATGCAATCACATAATTTTTTAATCCACACCCAGCGCGAAGCATAAAACTTCATACTTCATACTTCACACTTCACACTTCATACTTTCCTAGTCTTTCCTGTAAAGCATCCCGCGCATGTTCTCGGTCATCAAAGTGGATTTTTTCTGTACCCAGAATTTGGTAGTCTTCATGACCTTTACCAGCTAACAACACTCCGTCACCGGGTTGGGCTTGTAAAATAGCGGTACGAATGGCTGTCGCCCGATCGCAAATTACAGTCGGTTGCACAGTGTCGGGAATTCCGGCTAAAACATCTTGCAGAATTCTTTCTGGGTCTTCGGTGCGGGGATTATCGGAAGTTACTACAGCCACATCTGCTAAATCTGCGGCGATTTTACCCATTTTCGGACGTTTAGTGCGATCGCGATCGCCACCACAACCAAACACGCAAATCATTTTACCAGGAATAAACGGCCGTGCTGCTTTGAGCAAGTTTTCTAAGCTATCGGGGGTATGAGCATAATCGACAATGACGCTGATATCTTGTTGGGGAGTAACTTGTACTCGTTCCATCCGTCCAGGAACTCCGGGAAAATCAGCAATTGCAGCTGCGACTAACTGTAAGTCTAGTCCTAAATGGAGAACTGCTCCCACTGCTGCTAAAACATTTTCTAAATTGTATTGTCCAACCAAAGGTGAACGAAACGCCACTTCACCCTTTGGTGTATGTAATCTCCCATTTACACCATTTGGTTCATAGTGTAAATCACTCATCCACAAATCGGTATTGCGATCGCCTATGGCGGGGCGCAGCCCATCGCTGACACTGTAACTCCAAACTTGCTCTGGGGGCAATCCGGCTATTAATCTTTGTCCGTAGGAGTCATCAGCGTTAATTATTGCTTTTCCCTTCAGATAATCGGGACTAAATAACAACGCCTTCGCCGCAAAATAGTCCTCCATGTCGCTGTGATAGTCCAAATGGTCTTGGGTGAGATTGGTAAATACTCCCACCTCAAACGGACAACCCAAAACTCGACCTTGGGCTAAAGCGTGAGAACTCACTTCCATTGCGCCAAACTCACAACCAGCATTTACTGCTGCTGCAAGTTGCTGCTGTAGTTCCACTGCAAACGGTGTAGTGTGGACAGCAGTTTGCACAAAACCCGGCCAGCGAGTGTATAAAGTCCCCATCAAAGCCGTAGCTAGATGAGCTTTATTGAGCAGAAATTCAATTAAGTGAGTAGTGGTCGTTTTACCGTTTGTGCCGGTTACACCCACTAATTTGAGTTTTTGCCCTGGATAATCGTAGAAAGTCGCAGCTATTTGCGCGCAAGCTTGAGTCATATCACCGGCGCTAATCACCACAGCCTCCGGCGTGGGAGGATTTTTTTCGGCTGCTTCGGAAGAAACGATCGCCGCTACCGCACCAGAGGCGATCGCACTTGGCCAAAATTCTCCACCATCTACCCGTGTTCCTGGCATTCCAATAAATAAATCTCCTGCACCGCAAGCATGGGAGTTAGTTTTTAACCCCTTAACTTCCGCGTTTTCTAAAACAGAATTATTAGGCAATTGTGCCACACTATCTACTGCTGCTAGTAATTCCCGCAATTTCATCTTGTGAACCTCGCCACACGCTCGTCTTGCGCTTATTCTGCATCATTTTTTTTGGTATTGGATAAATACTTACATAACATTTGCTGAATTTGCTGGACATTAGCACGGGGAGAAGGACGCGGTAAAGGTTGCTCAATCACCTCTGCGCCTTGAATATGGGCTAAAACCAGCACTGGTACTTCATATTCATACGCCAGCCACCAATCTTCACGAGTTGTAATGTCACGGATTTCTAACTCTACAGTCAAATTTTGCGTCTCTAAAATTTGTGCTAATTTTTCCTGCAAGCCCTCGCACAAATGACAACCAGGTTTACTGTATAAAATCAATCTCATAGAAGTATGAAGTATGAAGTGTGAAGTATGAAGTATGAAATTTTATGCTTCATTCTTCATTAATTCTAAAATTACAGCAAGTTCTAAGAGATAGCCGACAAAAAGGCGGGATGGTGTCGTCTGCCTTTTAAGATGGACTATAGTTCAGTTTTTGTGGAGTTTTGGGAATGACCGCAACAGATCCTGTAAAGTTGATGAAACAAGAGGTTGGTAAAGCCGCCGCCCTACTAGTAAAATCAGGTTCAATTGTCGGTTTAGGTACGGGTTCAACTACAGCTTATACAATTCAGTATTTAGGCGATCGCCTTAAATCTGGTGAACTAAAAGATATTGTCGGTATTCCTACTTCTTTTCAATCAGAAGTATTAGCGAAGGAGTATGGTGTTCCTCTCACCACCTTAGACGCTGTTGACCACATTGATATTGCCATTGATGGGGCAGATGAAGTTGACCCCCAGAAGAATTTGATTAAAGGCGGCGGTGCAGCACATACCCGCGAAAAGGTAGTTGATTATTTAGCCAGTCAATTTGTTGTCGTCATAGACAGTGGTAAATTAGTAGACCGCTTGGGTTCTGCGTTTGCAGTCCCCGTAGAAGTCATCCCAATGGCAATTACTCCCGTCACCAATGCCATTAAACAACTTGGAGGTAAACCAGAACTGCGTATGGGTGTAAAAAAAGCCGGGCCAGTCATCACCGACCAAGGTAACTTTGTTCTTGATGTCAGATTTGACTCAATTGACGACCCAGTAAACCTAGAAAAAATTCTTAATAACATTCCTGGCGTTTTAGAAAACGGCATTTTTGTCAACTGTGCAGATGTAGTTTTAGTTGGCGAAGTAGTAGACGGTCAACCAGTAGTGCGGCAATTGTAATATCAATTTGCCTTGAGTGAAAGTGCGGAATATCTGAAGAAGATGAGGAGGAATAATCAGTTACTTCCTCATCTCCCCCTATTTCTCAATAAGATTTCTAAGCACAACTTATAGCAATTCGCAACACTTAGGCTCCTTTCCCTGCGAGACGCTATGCGTAGTAGTAGGTTGCGTTATGGACGACAGTCCTAACCCACCGAAAATCTTCTAATACTTTTGTCAATCAACAGCAAGATATACCTAACAATATCATAATCAAAATTGATGACGATAGCATCACCATTGCTGAATTCAAAGAAATCGCAGCCGAAGAAGATGCGAAAGTAGAAATGAAGATTTTTCGAGAAATTCTTGCAGGAGAAAAACACTACTTTCAAGGAAAAAGAGACTTTTTGTTAGCCAATGCAGGTTTATTATTATTGGCTGCTAACAAAGTACCTAATATTCATGAAAACATTGTAAGTCAACTCAAAACAGGAGTGCAAATGGCTGAATATTTAATTAATTCCTGTAAGTCATAAAAAAAATTCCATCAGCTATTATTGACACTATAATAAAATCTTTATTGGACATCAAGCAAGAAAGCTAACTTTCATAATGAATTGCATGATAACCAATAAATATGTGGTGAATTATTCATTTATTTTATTAACTCAGATAGATGAATAACTCACCACAACTTGGATATTTGTTCAGAAAAAGCTGTCTCACATTTTCGTGTAAATCATCCATAGCAACACCCGTTGGTTTAAAAAACCTACCTTTAATTTTGATTTGAATATCTTGTTTATTAGCAATATCTTGGAATAATCTAGTGTTTTGGATGTAATAACCCTGTTCACATAAAATATATTTTACTTTATCGTAACTACCTTGAACTAGGTTGCGTTGAATCACCTCAACTTTAACGTACAGGCAATTTTCTAAAGAAATAGTTCTAGTATCTTGCCATATCTCGTCAAATCTTTCATTGATAAATGTAGCTACAGGAGAATCTACAGGTAATCTTAACTGTTTACCCATAGTTGTCAATTTTCCAGAGCGAAAGAAAGTAACGAATAAATTCGGAGTACACATGTAAATAGCTAAAGGTTGGCTAATGTTATATAGCTTAACTTTTAATTTATCTTCTTTTTTATTAGCTGCTAGTTTGTAAATTATTTCCTGTATCTCTCGCAGATTGATATAAATTCTTTCAGCAATATTAATATTGCTAAATTCCTCAGACACACCTTGCAATTCTGCAAAACGAGCTGCAACTAAATCTTTATTTTCTGGATTTAGTAGCAAAATTTCAACCTCTGCACTATTGTTTTCAATATATTGCAATATAGCTTGAGTAAATTTTTCCTTGTAGACATTATCTCTCAATAATTCTGTCCAAGTCTCTAATATTCTAATGGTAACGATAGAATTATTAGGGTTTCTTTTGCCAATTTTTGTGTTCTTAACTATAGAAATAAATTCAGATTTATTAAAATAATCTAACTCTACTCCTTGCTGTTCATCCAATTCTTTTAAGTGATAAAAAACAACATCAAAAGCAATAAAAGTACATACCGCACCCAGTAAATTAAAACCCATATTTTGCCAAATATTTAACCAATCAATTTCACCTTGAAATAGCAATGGCGAAATAATTAATAATACTGATATTCCAGAAAGAGCAGAACCAACTTTTACAGATGGACTCCGCAGTAAATTTCTGAATTTGCTCAAAATTGAATTAAATCTATACTGTCTAAGTTGTCTTGCCTGCATTGGCATTCTAAGTTTCATTAGATTCACTCTCCTTAAATTTATGATTGGTTTATAAGTGAATACAGATACGGTTTAGTTAAAAGAAACCCAATCAACTGATTAGAAATCTTGATTTATCAGCGTAGATTTGCGGTTAATTATGCTGATCTAAACCGTATTAGCTTATAAGTGAATGTTTATGCCAAAATTATTCTTAGTTTTGAGCCTAAGCTTGCTCAGTCAACTCGAAAATGCTTGCTATGTATTTCGTAGTAACTTTTAGATACCAATACAATATTCGACTCAAATTCCAAAAGTAATAATTTGGACTTTGGGCTGTTTTAAAAACTAAGTTATTCAATTACTATTCTGAGAATCTAGAAGCAGAACATTATTTATGAAAATAATATTCATTCTCTAAACCTACCTTTCTATGCCGACGAAGTTAGCTGACGGGCTAGGACTGAAAGGTGTCCATCCTGGAAAAACACAGAATTAGCCCCACAATAAATTGGTTCCTCCGCTCTGTATTACCACACACTTAATAGCTAGGCAAAACAGTATTAGGCAGATATATCTTCCGTAAATACTCGTATTTGTTTATATTACATAAATTTGTAACACAATACTCTGTTTTAGACAAGGATTAAAACAAAATAGAGAATTTTGAATACTCTACAATTTGATACTATTTCCTTTCCTAAAAGTTTTCTGGAGAGCCAAAAATATTACCTCATTTTCTGATTGCGTTATTGAATTGGGAATGAATCATCACCATACTTCCTCCCCCGCCATTCCCGTGGAGTGCGGAACGCAGATAAGAAAATGCGTAACACGGCGATGGGATCAGCTAAAGGAGATAGCCAGAATAACCAGCCAGCTTTAGCAGTTTTGCGATCATATGAAGGTGCGATCGCCAGTAACATTCCAAAGCGAATCAGCAACAAAAATCCATTCAACCCCAGCAATAAAAGCAGAGGAAGTAAAATAGGCTGGGGAAAAATCAAGTAAAAAAGTAAAATCAGCAGGGGTAAACCTTGCACTGCTGAAAGTAGCCATAAATCTCCCCAAATTTGTCCAGATGTCGATGCGTCTTTCAAATCGAGACTGCGCCCCCACTCTTTCCAAGTCTCTAGCGCCCCCTCATACATCCGCACCTTCAGTACATTTGCCCCGTCTAAAAAACCTACTCTATATCCTTGAGCCGCAATATACCGCGCCAAAGTGACATCATCACAAAAGGAACTACTGGCGCTGGTATAACCACCCACAGCCGCTAAAACAGAACGACGACATAAAAAGCATTGCCCATTTGCCATCACCCTTTCTGGTTGCTCAGTTCTAATCCCCGCCGGATCGAAGCGATACAACAAAGTCATCAATAAAGCTGGTTGCAACAAACACTCCCCCGGATACTGAAGAATGAACTGAGGTGAGAGTGACACCAAATCATAGCCTTGTGCTATTGCAGCCTGGACTAAACTAGCAACTAAACCTGGATGTGGTTGAGTATCAGCATCCATCCCCAAAAACCACTCGCTATCTTCTGAACTGTGCAAAAAGCCGTTATGTAGCGCCCAAGGACGACCTACCCAATTAGAAGGTAAGGGATCATCTGTCATCACGCGAAAGCGTGGATCTTTCTGTTGTACAGCTTTTACTAAGTCAGGAGTCCCATCTTGGGAGTTACTATCTACAACGATAATTTCTCTCACTTCGTAGCTTTGCTGACTCAAGCCCGATAATAAAGGAGTGATCCGGCGAGCTTCGTTTAACGTAGGAACAACAACGCTGACATTACCTAAAAGCTCCGGTGTTGGCTGCTGGGGTTGAATTGGAGGCAGTCTTCCCGGCCCTTTTAGCAGACGCGACAGCAGAATCGCCGCTGCTGGTAGTTGGAAAAGTAGCAATATAAACAGTACGGTACTTTCTACTGTTAAAGCGTTGTCCATAGATATGTATTAATGTATTAGCTCTACTAGGGCTTCCCTGTAACCTGAAACACAGTTAAGTATAAATTTTATCAATTAGGTAACTGTGAAAATTGTAAAGTTTAGTTAAAATAATACACTTTTTTTCTCGTTCTTAACCTTCCGTTTACCTACGCATCTCTTCTTTAGGATTATGTTAGAAGCGCTCACATGGAAATTTACTGAAAAGTAACACCAATGCTATCACGTCTACACGCAATAAAAAATAACCGCTTTGCAGCTTCAACAGCAGTGTTATTACTGACATTTAGTCTAGCTGCTTGTGGCGGACAGCAAGGCTCAGACAGTTCTGCTACAAAAGAAACACCTGCTGGCACAGCTCAAGATGCTACAGCCTCCAGCCCAGTTAAATTGGATCTTGGTGGCAACGTTGCACTAACTGGTGCAGGAGCTTCCTTTCCCGCCCCATTATATGCAAGTTGGTTCACAGACTTAAACAAAAAATACCCCAATTTACAAATTAACTATCAGTCAGTGGGTAGTGGTGCTGGAGTTGAGCAATTTGTCAAAGGCACTGTAGACTTTGGTGCCAGCGACGTTGCCATGAAAGATGATGAAATACAAAAAGTGCCTCAAGATAAGGGTGTACTTTTATTACCCATGACAGCAGGCAGCATTGTCCTGGCTTACAACTTGCCCGATGTTCCAGAAATGAAGCTACCACGGGCTGTTTACACTGATATCTTGTTGGGCAAAATTAAAACTTGGGACGACCCAAAAATTAAGGCTGCTAACCCAGATGCCAAGCTTCCCAACCAACCAATCACAGTTATCTATCGTTCTGATGGCAGTGGTACTACAGGTGTATTTACACAACACATGAGCGCCATCAGTCCTGAGTGGAAGACTAAAGTTGGTGATGGCAAAACCGTTAACTGGCCAGTGGGTGTTGGTGGTAAGGGTAATGAAGGTGTGACTGCCCAAATTCAACAAACTCAAGGTTCTGTTGGTTACATTGAGTACGGCTATGCCAAACAAAATAATCTCAAAGTTGCGGCTTTAGAAAACAAAGATGGCAAATTTGTTATGCCTACAGATGAGTCAGCAGCCAAAACATTGGAAGCTGTAACTCTACCAGAAAATCTCCGTGCCTTCATTACAGATCCAGAAGGTGCAGATTCTTATCCTATAGTCACCTACTCTTGGATTATGGTTTACAAGAAATATCCTGATGCTGCCAAAGCCAAAGCAGTAGAAGCTATGATCGAGTACGGTTTAACTGAAGGTCAGAAAGTAGCTCCAGAATTAGGTTATGTTCCTCTACCGCAAAACGTTGTTCAAAAAGTAGCTGCTGCGGCTGATCAAATCAGTCCAGACTATAAAATTGCGGTTGATGGTAACAACACCAACGCCAGCAAGTAGCGTTTAAAAAACATTAGTACTTACTTACACGAGGCATCTACGGTCAAAAATTGATTAATTAATAGTAAAAATTTTAACTATTAACTATGACTTGTCGATGTCTCAATTTTTCAAGACGCTATAGAGATAATTTTACTAAGCTGGTTCTTTCTCACATTTTTCTTCGATTTAATCTATAAAGTCAGTATTCATGACTACAAATTCTCAAGATTTGCCATCAGCAGCAATCAGAAATCGTTCTGATCTCGATCAGTCTTTGGATCGGGGCTTCATTTTGCTGACTAAGGTTTTTGCATTGGCAGTTGCGGCCACTTTATTATGGATTGCTGTACAGGTTACCATTGCTGCTTGGCCTGCCATCCAACAATTTGGTTTGAGCTTTTTAGCCAATAGCACTTGGAACCCAGTTAATGATAATTATGGGGTGTTACCTCAGATTTACGGAACTCTAGTTAGTTCTTTAGTTGGTCTACTAATTGCTGTGCCTATAGGCGTTGGTACGGCTGTTTTATTGAGTGAAAATTTTCTGCCATCTAAAGTCAGATTAGTGCTGGTGTTCTTGGTAGAACTTCTCGCTGCTATTCCCAGCGTTGTCTATGGAGTATGGGGAATTTTTGTATTAATCCCAATTGTAACCAACGTGGGCAAATGGCTACATCAATACTTTGGCTGGTTTCCCCTTTTTAGCACCCCTCCTTCTGGCCCGGGGATGTTACCTGCGGGGATGATTTTGGCAATTATGACTTTGCCAATTATCACAGCTATATCTAGAGATGCCTTGATTTCTGTACCATCTAGTTTACGCCAAGCATCTATAGGATTAGGCGCAACACGTTGGGAAACGATTTTTCAAGTACTGATTCCATCTGCCTTTTCTGGGATTGTTAGTGCTGTGATGTTAGCACTTGGTCGGGCAATGGGAGAGACAATGGCAGTCACAATGTTGATTGGTAACTCCAATAATATTAGTCCCTCACTGTTAGCTCCAGCCAACACAATTTCTTCTTTATTAGCAAATCAATTTGCAGAAGCTAGTGGTTTGCAAGTTGCAGCTTTAATGTACGCTGCCTTAGTTTTGTTTGTACTTACATTGATAGTCAATATTTTGGCAGATTTTATTGTTTTCCGAGTCAAGCGAGTGTAGCTTAGTTGTGGGTTAAATTATGACTTATGATTATCCTGAAAGGGATTTAACTCGTGCCGCGATGTCTCCTCGGACACTGTTTAATACAGTTATGACCGGAGTGGCATTTGTCTGTGGAGTTTTGGTACTAGTGCCTTTGGTGGCAGTACTTTCTTATGTTCTAATTCGCGGTTTTAGCAGTCTTAATCTCAGCGTGTTCACTGAATTGCCGCCTGCACCCCTCAGACCAGGAGGCGGTTTTGGTAATGCTATTATCGGAACTTTGCTGATGGTGGGGATTGCAGCTTTAATTAGCATCCCCTTCGGTGTGATTGCAGCAATTTACTTAACTGAATTTAGTTCTGGTAATATAGCTAGGTGGGTACGTTTTGCTACTAATGTCTTGAGTGGAGTGCCTTCGATTATTGCTGGGGTGTTCGCATATGGAATTGTGGTTTTGACATTAGTAAAGCTGAACTTAGGTTCGTATTCAGCGCTTGGTGGAGGATTTGCTTTGGCAATTTTGATGTTGCCAATTATTGTTAAAACAACTGATGAAGCGTTACAGCTAGTATCGCAGGATTTACGACAAGCATCTGTAGGTTTAGGTGCGACTAACTTTCAAACTGTTACACAAGTTGTATTACCAGCTGCATTACCAGCCATTGTAACTGGTTCAACCTTAGCGATCGCCAGAGCTTCTGGTGAAACTGCTCCCTTACTATTTACTGCTTTATTCTCTACCTTCTGGCCCAATAGCTTACTTCAACCAACAGCTTCTTTGGCTGTTTTGGTGTTTAACTTTGCGATTTCTCCATTCCAAAATTGGCAGTCATTAGCTTGGGCAGCATCTTTAATATTAGTGTTAATGGTGTTAATTACCAGTATCTTTGCCCGGTGGGCAACTCGCCAAAAAGCCTAGTATAAAAAGGTAAAAGTAAAAAGGCAAAAGTAAAAAGAAAAAATACTTATACTGCCAGCTTTTTACCCATTTCAAATGGCCTGCTTATTTACGCCGTATTTTACTAGCTCTAATTACACCCCAACAAGCAACTCTTTGCATTGCCATCCCAAATACTTAAATTAGACCCTTTATGGCTACTAACATTAGCACAGTGAATAGCACCGACACCGTATTACGTACAGAAGACCTGAACGTTTATTACGGCAAATTTTTAGCATTACAAAATATTTGGCTGGACATTCCCAAAAATAAGGTGACAGCCTTTATTGGCCCTTCTGGCTGTGGTAAAAGTACACTGCTACGATGCTACAACCGTCTCAATGACTTGATCGATTCCTTTAGAGCAGAAGGCAAGGTTTTTTATTACGGGAAAAACTTGTATGCTTCCGATATCGACCCTGTAGAGGTGCGTCGCAGAATTGGGATGGTGTTTCAAAGACCAAACCCATTTCCGAAATCAATTTATGACAATATTACTTTTGGGGCTAAAATCAATGGCTACAAAGGTAATCTGGATGAATTGGTAGAACGGAGTTTGCGCCAAGCAGCTTTGTGGGATGAAGTCAAAGATAAACTACGGCAAAATGGTTCGTCTTTGTCAGGTGGACAGCAACAAAGATTATGTATTGCGCGGGCGATCGCAGTTCAACCAGAAATTATCCTGATGGATGAACCTTGCGCTGCTTTAGATCCCATCTCTACCTTGCGGGTTGAAGAGCTAATTCATGAACTGAAAGAGCAATATACCATCGTTATTGTTACTCACAATATGCAGCAGGCGGCGCGGGTTTCTGACAAGACAGCTTTTTTCAACGTGCGCCCTACAGAAACAGGTGGTCGGATCGGCTATTTGGTTGAGTATGATGCGACTGAAGCGATTTTCAATAATCCCCAACAAGAAGATACCCGCAATTACGTTAGTGGTAGATTCGGTTAATTATTCCACATTAATTAAATATTACAAGAATCCAGGATTAGGTATGCAGTGCATATCTAATTTTATTTTTTGGCGTTGCTGAATTTAGGGATGAAAACAAGGATTTTTGGTTATACCATTTCACGTTAATTACGATGTACATGAATTTTGGAGAGACGCGATATATCGTGTCTCTACATGGCATGTATTTGTATCAAATTTTTGGTGAAATGGTATTACGCAGAATTAATATCTGGAGATATAAAAATTAGGGTGTGTTGCGCTATGCGACAACATACCCTACTAGCTAAATTCTAGATTCTGCTTCAATTACTGCAAATTTGTTGCAGAGTAGCAGTGAAATTAGGATAAGAAATGGCAGCTGCTTCGGCGCGGTGAATGGTGGTAATTCCCTTGGCTACTAGAGATGCGATCGCTAAACTCATGGCAATGCGATGATCTGTATGGCTGTCAACCTCAGTACCTACCAAGGGTGTACCACCGACAATCTCCATTCCATCGGGTAATTCGGTAACTTTGGCTCCCATTTTATTGAGTTGCTGCGCCATCACCGCAATGCGATCGCTTTCTTTAACTCGTAATTCCTCAGCATCCTTAATTACCGTTGTACCTTTGGCAAATACCGCCGCTACTGCCAAAATCGGAATTTCATCAATTAATCTGGGGATGATATCTCCAGCTATGGTGCAGCTTTGCAAACGACTAGAACGCACTCTTAAATCGGCTACTGGTTCCCCGGCGACTTGGCGCTGATTTTCTAGTTGGATATCTGCACCCATCAGTGCTAATGCTTCCAAGATGCCTGTACGGGTGGGATTCACGCCGACATTCTCAATTAACAGTTCCGAACCCGGTACAATTGCCCCAGCCACTAACCAAAAAGCAGCGGAACTGATATCGCCGGGAACTACGACTTTCTGCCCGTACAATTGGGCAGAACCAGTAATCGTGACGCTATTGGTTTCGGGGTCTGTAGTTAATTCTGCCCCAAATGCCCGTAGCATTCGTTCGCTGTGGTCGCGGGAAAGGGCTGGTTCGGTGACGGTGGTTTGACCTTCGGTGATTAAACCTGCCAGCAATATACAAGATTTAACTTGGGCAGAGGCAATGGGAGATTGATAGTGAATTGGTTTAAGGGCTTGTCCTTGAATGGCCAAAGGTGCGAGAGAATTACCCTTGCGTCCCCAAATTTCCGCCCCCATTTGTTGCAGCGGTTTGACCACCCGCGACATGGGACGCGATCGCAAGGAACTATCACCAGTCACAGTAAAAAAGCGTCCTGAATGAGAAGCCAAAAGCCCCAACATTAGACGTAGTGTAGTGCCAGAGTTACCAGCATTTAACACATCCACTGGTTCTTGCAAGTTCCCTAAACCAATGCCTTTTACTCGTACCAATTCTGTATTCAGTTCCGAAATCTCCGCACCCATAGTCTGAAAACAACTAGCAGTGCTGCGGGGATCTTCTCCTAAAAGCAGACCCGAAATTTCGGTTTCACCTTGGGCGATCGCACCCAACATCAAAGCCCGATGAGAAATTGATTTATCTCCTGGGACTCGAATGCTACCCTGTAGAGATAAACCAACAGCTGGTGGCTGAATAATTAACTTATGAGATAAGTCTTCTTGTGTTTCTAGAGTTATAACTGAAGCCGACATTAGAATAAACTAGCTTTTAAATATACTGGAAGTTTCTTTGCGACTTAGTTTGCCGCTACTAAGTACTTCTTCCCTAGTATCCTATCGTTATATTGGTATTACTAGTTTAACCTTCGGCGAATCCGTTCTCGCAACCGGTAGGGAGGTTCCACTCAAGCAGCTACGCAACACACTTTCTTCCCGACACAGTTGGTCTGCTGTTGTAGTAACTAGTGTGTGATTTCAATTGTTCGTTGCAAAATCTAAAATTCATAAAAGTACAAGTATTTATTCACGGTATTTAAAGTTACCTATTTATGAAAAAAAATGTTGTTTTTAATATTTTAATTGAGATTTAACTTATTTTTGTGTTTATATATTTAGCTTACCAAATCAGCATATTCAGTTAAGATGAAGCATGTTTTACTATTTTAGTTGCTGGTTCTGGACTGCTAAACTCCCTGGTATTAATTTCATCTTGTTATTCAATAGTTGTTAGCCCCTATTGCTCCCATGCTGACCCATCATCGCAAGCCTGTGTGCTTATCACTAATTTCCACTGACCTGCCTTTCTGGTCAGTGGTAGAAACTGCCGGAACACTGTATCAGAAAGATACTGAACGATTTCATTTACTGTTAACTGCACCACCTCTCATTACCTGCGAAGTGGAAACTTCCCCAAGTGTAGAGGAAATCTTGCCCCACCGCACAAGCAATACTTCCGTTCCCAGCAGTCCCAGAGTTTTGTGGCTGGAAATTTCTCCGTATCGGGTAATTATGACTATGCAAGGTAATGATCAAGTGAGTTACCGTCACTTCTGGGAACAAGGCGTGTATGGTGTTAGCCGTTATTGGCTACCAACCGAATCATTGCAACCCCATAATCCGATTCGCTTACGCAATTTTACGAAAACATTGACACTTATTGGCAAACAATTCCCAGAGAGGTTGCGGCTGGAATATGAATTGTGGGCAGAAAAAGTTCAACTGGGATCTTATATCCTCAATCTGGAAATTAAACACTGAAAAATTCGCTTTTTTCTATCCTGCCTTTTCCTAAAATTGGAAAAGGCATAATATTTACAGCAGAATTAAGCTACCTGGAGAAAGACAAATAAAGCCTAAAAAATGACATGACTTTGCCCATTGATTTTTGGTTAGGTTCATTGCAGATTCATCCGCACATTTTATTTGAATCTTTAAAGTAAATCAGCGATCAAATCATCAACCCTTCCCCTCTTTGCTGTTGCATCTTTAAAAGCTTGCATCACTTCCTGAGCATTAGCCAAAATTTCAATGCGGTGATTCTCTTTATTTTTAATAAGTAGTAATTAATACAAATACTAACTAGTCATTAAATTCCCGATTTTTCCTGAAAATTGGGGATATTTTTGTTGGAGATATTTTTATTTTAGTGATTGACTTGTATAAATTTATACTTTAATATTAAAGATATGAGAAAGGCGATCGCCCCTCACGCCAGAGTCTGCGATCGCCTTTCTTTCAACACCTAAATTAGGAGTCGATTATGATCATGGCACAAGAAAGAGAAAATCCTGAAAATCAACAGTCTGTTCCCCAGTCATTTCCTAAAAGAGAACGCATTAAACATTTATTGATTGGTTCTCCTAAAGCTGTCACCAGCACAATACATTACTTGCAAGCAGTGGGTTATGCAAATGTCGGTGATTGGAGTCCTTTATTATCCACAGATAACCCTGATGAAGTGATGAGTATTTTAATCCGCCAAATTTTAACCGCATAACTTGAAACCACAACCCCGATTTTTCTCTACAGTCGGGGTTGTGTTTTGCTAAATCGTCTTAAAGATCCCCCTAAATCCCCCTTAAAAAGGGGGACTTTGAATTGAATTCCCCCCTTTTTTAAGCAGGGGGGCTAGGGGGGATCGAAATGCTACTAGACAACTTGATAAGACTTGTGTGTACACTGTAGCCCACAAGGAGAGGGGCTGGAAGCACTCATCGAATTCACGTTAACTCAACCGTATTGGTGTTTTGCTGACATATCAAACTTTTTCTTTACTCCTCAGTAGTTTCTTCCTTCAATTGCGGACGCTGCTGCTCGGCATGAATTGTTAAAACCCTTGCCAAGGAATCTACCTCACAATCTTTGTATTGTTTACATCCTTCCACGACTTTGAGAGCTTGTCCCCAGTTTTTCAGGTTTGCTTCTGCTTCGGCAATGGCACTTAAGGCATCGGCTTTGAAAGTGGAATTGGTGATCTTGTTGGCAGAGTCGAGGGCAGTTTGCAGTAACTCGGCGGCTTTTTGTTGGTTGTTGAGTTTGCTATAGGCTTCGGCAATGGCTCTTAAGGTAGAGGCTTTGTTAGAGGAATCGGTAATTTTGTTGGCAGAGTCGAGGACAGATTGCAGCAACTCGGCTGCTTTTTGTTGGTTGTTGAGCTTGCCAATGGCTGCGGCAATGTCACTTAAGTTATCGGCATTGAAAATGGATTCGGGAATCTTGTTGGCAGAGTCGAGGGCAGATTGCAGCAACTCGGCTGCTTTTTGTTGGTTGTTGAGTTTGCCAATAGCTGCGGCAATAGGTCTTAAGGCAAGGGTTTTGTAATTGGAATCGGTAATTTTGTTGGCAGAGTCGAGGGCAGATTGCAGCAACTCGGCTGCTTTTTGTTGGTTGTTGAGTTTGCTATAGGCTTTGGCAATGGCGCTTATGGCAGAGGCTTTGTAAATGGAATCGGTAATTTTGTTGGCAGAGTCGAGGGTAGATTGCAGCAACTCGTCAGCTTTTTGTTCGTTGTTGAGTTTGCCAATGGCTGCGGCAATGGCACTTAAGGCAGAGGCTTTGAAATTGGATTTGGTAATTTTGTTGGCAGAGTCGAGGGCAGATTGCAGCAACTCGGCTGCTTTTTGTTGGTTGTTGAGTTTGCTGTAGGCTTCGGCAATGGCACTTAAGGCATCGACTTTGGAATAGGATTCGGTAATCTGGTTGGCAGAGTCGAGGGCAGATTGCAGCAACTCGGCTGCTTTTTGTTGGTTGTTGAGTTTGCCAATGGCTTCAGTAATGGCTCTTAAGGCATAGGCTTTGTAAGAGGAATCAGTAATCTTGTTGGCAGAGTTGAGGGCAGATTTCAGCAAATCAGCAGCTTTTTGTTGGTTGAACTTGCTGTAGACTTCGGCAATTGCACTTAAGGCAGAGGCTTTGAAATTGGATTCGGGAATCTTGTTGGCAGAGTCGAGGGCAGATTGCAGCAACTCGGCTGCTTTTTGTTGGTTGTTGAGTTTGCTGTAGGTTTCGGCAATGGCACTTAAGGCAGAGGCTTTGTCAGAGGATTCGGTAATCTTGTTGGCAAGTTTCAACGCTTGAGCGAAATTTTGATCCTTAGCAAAGGCGGAAATAGCTGCTCCTTGATAGCCAGGATTGTTGATTTGTTCACTGGCATTAGTTAACTGCCTGCGAATTTGAGTTAGTTGCCCCAAAATTGTATAGTTTAACCACCCCCAAATACCCATTCCTAAAACGGCAATAAACCCAATAATCCCAAAATTGCGATAAATTCGCTGTTTACTTTTGTGGATGAGCTTTTCTTTTTGTTTTTGCCTGTCTCCCCACATCAAATAAGATTTCTGCTGTTCAATTAACCATAACTCCCGCCAGCCTAATAAATAACGGGGATTTTGGTGACTATCTATCCAAATTTTTACCTGTTTATTGAGTAATTCATTCGCCTTATCTGCCTTGGGCAAAATCTTTCCTGATAGCTTCAGCACCGCCGGAATCATCCGCTCATGTGCTAATTGATAGGCAGTTTCATCTTCTTGTTGCAACGGCATAATTAAACGCTCTTGCTCTAGCCAACGTACTGCATCTTGGATATCTTTTGCGCCTATCGGCTTGAGTTTGTCTTGCAATTGAGCTAGAGTAAATGCCCCCGCCCTTGTCAATCCATTAGAATCAATTAACTCCAAAAGCAGCTTCATCACCGCTTCTTTTTGGGCTGATGTGGTTGATTGTTCTCGCAGGGTTAATAGTCCCTCAAGATATTGATATAATAAGCCTTCAAATCTGCCAATTTTATTTAAAGCATCCTTGTCAAATTTGCGGATTTCGGTTGTTTTTTGATCGCTAATTACTAAAGAAAGAATTTGAATATCTACAGGAGAAATCGGCTCATCAGATTTATCCTTTCCTCTATCGACTAATTCTTGTTCGACAAAGGTTTCTATATCGCGGCGCTCAAATTCTATATCTTCTGCTTTGGCAATCTCCTCTAAAACTTTGGTTGCTTGTTCTACAGAAAACTTTTTTAGCTTAATACTATTCTTAGAATCAAGAGAATAACCCAAAACTTGCTGAAGTTCATGTTGTTGATAAAATAAATCTGAGCGAAAACTCATTAAAATCTTGACAGCAATTTCCTCATTGCCATACCAATTATTTAAGGCATCAATAAGAGGACGACGAGCATCTGCTGATTGATAATGAACAAAAAACTGTTCAAATTGATCAAAAAAGAGAATTAAGGGTTTTTGGACTGTGGCAATACTTTGATTGAGAACAGCAATCAAGTCTAATTGCTCAATTTCTTCACCAGATAAATTTAATTTTAATTCTTTGTTTAACGTCTTTTTCACTGTGATTAACGGGTCTTTATCGGTAAACTGGATATAAATTCCCTGTTCGCTTTCCAGTTGCGGAATTAAACCTGCTTGTAAAAACGAGGTTTTGCCACATCCCGATTCACCCCACAAAATCCCTAAGCGAAAGTTAGCATTATTGAGAATCCTTAAACAATTCCTAATATCTTGATGGCGCTGCAACTTACTAAAAATTTCTGCATCCGTTGCGGTAAAAGACAATAAACCTTTAATCGCCTGACGTTCAACAGGGTTTTGTGCAGCATTAGATAGGGATGGTTTAACGAAAACAGCAACAACAACCGCAGCGATAAACATTATCCCGGCAACCAGACAAATCCAGAGAAACCATCGAGAATTTTGTTCGCCTAAAAAATTAGCGATCGCAGCCCTCGACAGCCAAGCGAGAATCATAGTAGACAGAATCAAGCAAATCAGTTCAACCCATTTCTTCTCCCGAACCCATCCCGCTACCGTTTGTACAAAACCAGCGATCGCTTCTGTCGTTTTCTTGATATTCTCTAATACATCATTGATACTAAAAGGCGGCGTGGAGTCAGCCATAAGATAAATCTGCAATTTTATAAAAAAATCAGCAGGTGGACAAAATTCACAAGAAAATAAAATCTCTCAAGTCCAGACTCTGCCTTGATTTAGCATCAAATTTATATTGTCCACCTGGCTAAGTATAGCGGTATTTACGTAAGGAAAGCAAAGAGAAAACGTTACAGCAGGGCTAATATAGCAATCCTATTTGATTTGTAAACTTGAAGAGGCTCAGATCCCCGACTTCTTAAAGAAGTCGGGGATCTTATTGCTCACGAATTTTCTATGAATGTCGTGATGTTTGTAATCAAGAAGATGGTATTTCAACTTTCAAGCGTTTAAACATGGCTTCTCGTGCTTGCATTGCTAAATCATCTTCTAATGGTTTGAGTGTGACGGGTTGTTGATATTTCAATCGCAATGCTGTTTGAATTAACCAGTCAGCAACAAAAGGATTTTTTGGTAACAAAGGGCCATGAGAATAAGTTGCGATCGCATTCTGATAAAATGCGCCTTCTGTACCATCTTCGCCATTATTGCCTAAGCCATACACCACACGTCCCAAGGCTTCCACTTTTCCTAACTTAGTACGTCCACCGTGATTTTCAAAACCGACTAGATAAGGTTTGCTACCTGTCATTTCTGCTAAATCTTGTGCTAGGCGTGAGGCTGTAACTTCAATTACCAAGTTACCGATGCAACGTTTGGTATTTTCGCCGGGATGGACAGAAACTAAATCGAGTATCCCTAAGCCTTCAATCCGCTGTCCTAGTCCTGGTTCGTAATAATGTCCTAGCAGTTGCGGTGAACCACAGGTAAATACGCCTGGTGTACCATTTTCAATTTTCTCGCGCATTGCGTCGGCTTTTACACCTTGCAAGTCACGCATGACGATTTCTTGCTGGCGGTCTTGTGCGCCACCGCCAACAATCACATCTACAGATTTAATATCTTCAGCGGTGGAGTTTTGGTCTAGAGGTAATACTTTGACGCTGTATTCCCGCCACTGGGCGCGACGTTCTATAGTGATAACATTACCGCGATCGCCATAGGTACTCATCAAGGTCGGATACAGCCACCCAATTGTTAATTCTAATTGTTGAGAACTCATAACTTTTTACTCATAACTGATAATTTATAACTTTTTTCTCCCTATGGTTGCAGAATCCGGTGCATATCCAAAACCGGAAACGCTGGGGTCAGCATATCGTAAATCCGCCCTCGGTAATGGGTTTGGTAGTTAAAATTTTTGGATGGACATATAGCAATTGTCGCCAGGCTTCAGTATTTTAGGTCACAGTTTTGTGATTGTCAGACAGTCATAATCTCCACAGGTAACTGTAAATTTACTAAATACTGGGTAAACAGTTACACTGTTTTTTCAAATTCCGCAAAAGTTAACTTTGTTTAACTAAGCAACAAATTGTGAATATCTAAAACGGAGATTATATGCAAGCAATTGAAGCTCCCAATTTGACAGTAATTGCATTTGAAAATGCAGTTCCTTTGTCTCAACTACCTTCTGTGTGGCAAGATATTGCTAAAGGATTGGCAAATGTGGGAATCCCTGATCCACAAAGCTATGTTGAGATGGCACAGTTATTTCAATATAAGTTAGAACAGGGTGATGTTGACTTATTTAACGAACGTCCAGAACTAGAATATCTCAAATCATCATTCTCCCAGCTATTTGAAAAGTTAGCTTGGGAAACCCTAGAATTTTATGGTTATGACTTTATCAAAACTAGCTATCCAGATTTTGCTACACTGCTTCAATATGTAGAATCAAAGGGAGAAAAGTTTGCCAATGAAGTAAAAGTAGCTCGGATAGGAATAGAACTTTTTCAAGAATTTGGCTATGAACTACCTGCTAGTTTTTATCATGTGCATTTAGCACCAATTTACCGCGATCATGTATTTGAAGAACGCGCTTTAAGGTTTGATAAGCGTGATATCAAACATAAGCGTTCTTGGGATGCGATATTACACGCAGGTAAGGTTTTTGCGATGCAAATGAAGGTGCAAAGTATAGCCTCTAAATATGGCTTTACTTATCAGCATGGTTGTGGTTGCAATTCTCATTTATCTTCTATTGATACATCTCGTGGGGTATTTGAGTATGAATTCAATCCCGAAAAGCGTCAACGGTGGTTGAGAAGTTTTATCTGGACTGCTTGGTATGAATACGCTTTCTTTCCTATTGTCCCGAATACCATTTATTTAGTTTAGGAAGTGAGAAAGATGAGGGAGATGAGAAAGATTATAAAAAAGCTTCTCAATTCCCAATTTCCCATTCCCTATTCCTAAAGAATTTTTCTTCCAGTCAACACTTCACGCACTTCTAGCATGGCAGAATAAGTAGGTAGAATGTGCAAAGTTTCATTATCTGGTGTATTTTTGAGTGCAGTTGCGATCGCTTGACGTAAATCTGCTTCTACAATTAAATTTAATTGGCTTTCGGTAGACTTTTCGCTATAACGCAGACGTAAGGCCATATCATAGACGCGATCACCACTCACGACAATAGTTCCGCCGCGTTCGACTAATTTTTCTGTATCCACATCCCAAATCCAGGATACATCAGTACCATCGGGTGTGCGATCGTTCAACACCATCAATGTAGTTTTGTCTGTACTTTGATTCACTACCCGAATGGTTTCGTTTGTTCCAACAGGGTTTTTTGATAATAAAATTCTGACCTTTTTACCGTTAATTACTAAATCTTCCGCGCGACCAAAAGCAGCTTGGAAGTTATTAATACTATCTCTAATTGTTGTTTCATCAACGCCCAATTCAATAGCAGCAGTGGCAGCAGCTAAAGTATTATATTTGTTATACAAACCAACAAGGATTTGTCCCCATTCGCCGCTTTCTAAAGTTGGTTTACTCTTAGTAAAACCACAACTCGGACAAGTAAAATCTCCCAGGTGGGATAAGTAAACGCCTTGGTAATCTAAAGAATGCCCACAATTGGGACAATAGATAGAATCAACAGCGTGCTGAATCGCTTCAAGATATTGTTCTGGCTCATTCAACCCAAAGAATAACACCCGTTGAGGTAACTGCTGGCCGAGGTAAGATAACGTCGGGTCATCAGCATTCGGAATTACCACCGTTTCCTGTGGGAGAGTCGAAATTACCTTCGTCCAGCGCTTACTAATAGTGTCTACTTCCCCGTATCTGTCGAGTTGGTCGCGGAACAAGTTTAAACAGAGAATAATTCGCGGCTGAAGCGGTGTTAAAACCTTCGGTACAATATTCTCATCTACTTCCAAAATGGCGTAGTCAACATCCAGCGTACCCACCAAGTTAGTGTCTTCTAGTAGCGCTGTCATCAAGCCATTTTCTAGATTTGCACCTGTGGAGTTATGAGCGATGCGGTAGCCTTTATTTTCCAGAATTGTTTTTAAAAGCAGCGAAGTGGTAGTTTTACCATTCGTCCCAGCAATCAGAATCACGCCATTTTTTACCTGCTGACTCAATAATTCCAAGAGTCGAGGTTCAATGCGACGAGCAATCGACCCTGGTAATACACTAGCAGCACCCAAACGCAGCGATCGCACCGCAAATGTTACAGTTTTAGCCGCCGATACTGCAAAACCCAGTCGCAGTCTATCTATCAGGTTGATTTTTTTTCCCACTTCTTTACCTTAATCTTCTGATGGTTGCTAATTAATGTAGTTGTAAATTTAATCTTGTGAGTTTAGCGAATCTTGACTCAAAAAGCCAGCACTAGGGAAAGTATGAAGTGTGAAGTCTAAAATTTATTTTTCACACTTCATACTTCATACTTCATCCTTGAGACGTTATCTTAAAAAAGAGTGCGCGGGTGTAATTACATATCCAACCCAGGTTGCCAAATTCAGCACAAACTTACGACAAATCGTAGCTTACAAGGTTCCTTTTGATGAATAACCCAAAGTTTCTTTTTTTACAAAAACGAATTGCTGACTGGCGACGGTTGGTATCTAAATGCCTGTTGTTGCTTGTTTGTGTACTGTTGTTCAGTATCAAGCCCGCTTTTGCTGGTATTAATGATGATATTTACGATGGCAATATGTTTGTAGTTTATTCTGGCAATGGTTCCTTGGTTCCACCAAGACAGACATTAGCACAGACTCTAGAAGAACATAAACCCGCATTTTTGGCTTTTTATGTTGATGACAGTAGCGATTGCAAAAAATACGCCATTGTAATTTCTCAGGTGCAGGAATTCTACGGTCGAGCAGCAGAAATAATACCAATTGATGTCGATACGATCGCACCCAAAGAGAAATATGATCCAACAGAACCAGGATACTACTACTCTGGTGCTGTGCCTCAAGTTGTAGTGTTTAATCAGTCAGGCCAAGTAGTTTTAAACAAAAAGGGTCAAGTACCTTATGAGGAAATAGACGATAAATTTAGAGAAGTGTTTGATTTATTACCTCGTACTGAATCAGTACAATTAAAAAGGCGCTCATTCAATGAATTTAGTAGTGAGTTAGCGAAATAAGTAGAAAGGTGCAAATAAACCGAACTATGTAACGGAAAGTAAAGTAGCGTGAAAACCTCTTCCCTTCTGCCTTCTGCCCTCTGCCTCCTGCCTTGTCATAACGACAATTTTTAACACCGACCTACTTAAGTGCCAGGGTAGACCGAGATGGTCTACCTTAATTTTTAGTACTGTCGGCTACTGCATCACCCATCATGCAAAGGATAATGTTTAAATAACCAGTTTTAACAAAAGGGGAAATTAATCAATAGCCCAAAGTTCAAAACTATTGACTATTGACTAATAACTAATGACAAAAAGAGTAGGTTCTGATGTCAAAAGTTTACATTACCGAAGAGCTAATCCAAATTTTGGCAGCCGAACGCCAAGCTTGTCTGAAGGGGGAGCGTCTGAAGTTAGAGGTAACAGTCTCTGGCAATCCTGTAATAGACCAGTTTATCAGAACTGATGGGTTCCAAAAGTTTACTGCCTATCAAGATTTTAAGACGGCTATTCACGATTATCAAAGAGAACATCACGTTTCAGGTATTGTCTGGCGCGAGATGACAGTTAAAGGTAAAATTTTGCGCTATCCAGAAGTAGATACTCAATTAATAGCCCTAACTAGTGACATGGCAATATTACAATCCGCAAAAAATTCTATATTGAATTTTTGGTATGAAGTTACTGCGGATATGGATTTATATTTGAGTTTTAATAACAGTAAGCAATACCAACAAATTACCACATCTGATGTCGAAAGAATTGCTCAAAGAACCGAATGGGCAAGTTTATGGAAGTGGGAAAATTCTAATTTTCTAGAAATGATTTTACAGCTAGGATGGGGCAATCCCGAAGAAGCTAGTTATAAAAGAGGCAGACCCCACTCTGGTAGTGAATACATTCATGCAGTCAATCCTGGTAATTTACCTATTGGTTAAGAAATAGGTAAATTATTAATATTGTAATTAACCACCGTCAAAAAGACGGACAAAAAACCGTTGATTTTCCTGTCTCAATCAGGCACTCTATCTGTATCGGAAATTTACAATATACAGATCAGTAGTGGTATGAAAGTCTGCGAAGTTATCAAAATTATAGAAGCAGATGGTTGGTATCTAGCAAGAACTAAAGGTAGCCATCGTCAGTTTAAACATCCTGATAAAGCTGGTACAGTAACAGTGTCTGGTAAGTCGAGTGTAGACGTACCAATTGGTACTTTAAAAAGTATCTGGAGACAGGCTCAATTGGAGGCAAACTGATGCGTTATACAGTAGTAATTGAGAAAGGAGAGACTAGCTACGGTGCTTATGTACCAGATTTACCCGGTTGTGTAGCTGTGGGTGAAACTTTAGATGAGGTTAAAATATTGATTGCGGAAGCTATTGAATTTCATCTAGAAGCAATGCTAGAAGATGGTTTGCCTATTCCTCAACCTACAAGCATTGCTCATGAAGTTGAAGTATTAAATTAAGTTTTATTAAACTAAAAGCACCTACACTACCAAAAACTAAGTCCTAATTTACGAAAGTTAAAAGGTAGGCTTTTCATCCTACCCCAACTACTAACTAAACTGGATTAAGATATAGGCGCTCAAACTTAAAAATAACACCTAACCTTTCAACGCTTTTCTAAAGTTGCGCCGATAGGATTTATTTACTATGAATACTGGCCATAACAAAGATAAAGCAATGCGATTGGGTAAAGATGGCGTAAAATTAGTCCGCGTAAATCCATTCCAAAACTTCCAACCAATACCCACATAACCTACTATCAAAAAAAATACAATTAAGTTGCTCATGGCGATGAACTCCGTTCGCTACTGACACAATTTAAGTTAAGAATTGTCAAAATATCTCAGCAATTCTTAATTTATACTAAATAAATTATACTTCAGACTCTTGAGAGACTTAATAATATATTCTGTCATTCCAATGTAAAGTAGGCTCTGATATTATAGCTAGTTAACTAAGTATCTATTGCCACAATAAAACATAGCTATAATAAAAACCAAATTATACAAGTCAAAAATAAATAGATTATTCTATATTTCTACCTGCTTTTTTTGGCTGGCTTATTACCTTTAAAGCCTTTGAAACTGTCATAATAAGTAAACTTGATTGCTAGAAACATTTCTTAATTTTTTCTAGACAAATAAGGCTAGTGTGTTGAGTAAATATGCTTAACACTTATTAGATGCCTCTTGTGGAAGTTCCATAAATCAGAACATCTATAAGACACTAAAGAAAGACAATACTCTCAAGGGTCTGCAAGCAGCTAATGCTGCAAATAACTTAGGAGGATTTATGCGTGCAGTACTGATGGCAGGCGGTTCGGGGACACGGCTTCGTCCGTTAACTTGCGATTTACCTAAACCTATGGTGCCGATTCTCAATCGTCCCATTGCCGAACACATTATTAATCTTCTCAAAAGACATCACATCAGCGAAGTAATTGCCACATTGCATTATTTACCTGATGTCTTGCGAGACTACTTTCAAGACGGCAGTGATTTTGGTGTACAAATGACCTACGCTGTCGAAGAAGATCAGCCACTTGGTACAGCAGGCTGTGTGAAAAATATTGCCGAACTTCTGGATGAAACTTTTTTAGTGATTAGCGGTGATAGCATAACGGATTTTGACCTAACAGCAGCGATTGAATTTCACAAACAAAAACAATCAAAAGCCACTTTGATTTTAACTAGGGTTCCTAATCCCATAGAGTTTGGGGTAGTAATTACCGATGAAGCCGGCAAAATTAAGCGATTTTTAGAAAAACCATCTACAAGCGAAATTTTTTCAGATACCGTTAACACTGGTATTTACATTCTTGAACCAGAAGTTTTGGATTATTTACCAGCTAATACTGAATCTGACTTCTCTAAAGATTTGTTTCCCTTACTTTTGGCAAAAAATGAGCCAATGTATGGTTACATTGCCCAAGGTTATTGGTGTGATGTTGGTCATTTAGATGCCTATCGGGAAGCTCAATATGATGCGTTAGATCGTAAGGTAAAACTAGATTTTGCTTATAAAGAAGTTTCGCCTGGTTTTTGGGTAGGTCAAAATACTTTTGTTGACCAGACTGCTAGTATTGAAACTCCAGCAATTATCGGTGACAATTGCCGCATTGGGGCTAGAGTACAGATTGAAGCCGGAACTGTGATTGGTGATAACGTGACTGTTGGTGCTGATGCCAATCTCAAACGTCCGATTGTCTGGAATGGCGCAATTATTGGGGAAGAAGCACATCTGAGCGCCTGTGTAATTTCTCGTGGTAGTCGTGTAGATCGCCGCGCCCATGTATTAGAAGCTGCTGTAGTGGGTTCGCTATCTACTGTAGGAGAAGAAGCGCAAATTAATACTGGCGTGCGTGTTTGGCCTAGTAAAAAAATTGAGTCTGGTGCGATTTTAAACATCAACCTGATTTGGGGGAACACCGCCCAACGAAATTTATTTGGGCAACGTGGTGTGCAAGGATTAGCCAATATCGACGTTACCCCAGAATTTGCTGTACGGTTGGGTTCTGCTTATGGTTCTACCTTAAAACCTGGTTCTAAAGTTACAGTCTCTAGAGATCAGCGGAATATTTCTCGCATGGTAACGCGATCGCTCATTGCAGGTTTGATGTCCGTTGGGGTTTATATTCAAAATCTCGATGCTACAGCTATCCCCATCGCCCGTACAGTTATCCCCACAATGTCGGTGGCTGGCGGTATTCATGTGCGAGTACATCCAGATCGCCCCGACTATATTTTGATTGAATTCATGGATGCTAAGGGGATTAACATTTCCAAAGCCCAAGAAAAGAAAATTGAAGGGGCTTACTTTAAAGAGGATATGCGACGGGCGCTGATTCATGAAGTTGGTGATGTCGCTTACCCCAGCCAAGTTATTGACCGTTACTGCACGGCTTTTGAGAAACTATTGCATGTTTCTACCTTACGCAACAGTCGAGCCAAAGTAGTGATTGACTATGTTTATGCGGTGTCGGGTGCAGTTTTACCCCAAATGCTAGATAAATTTGGCGCGGATGCAGTGGTACTAAATGCCAGCTTAAATAAACATGCTGTCACCACAGGCGATCGCGAAGCCTTGTTAACACAGCTAGGTCATGTAGTAGAAGCACTGAAGGCTAATTTTGGTGTGCAAGTCTCAGCTAATGGCGAACAGCTAATTTTAGTAGATGAATCAGGCTTCCCGATTCGGGGGGAAATGTTAACCGCACTGATGGTGGACATGATTTTAACATCTAACCCCAGAGGCACGGTAGTTGTACCAGTTCACGCCTCCAGCGCGGTGGAACAAGTCGCCCGTCGCCACGATGGGAGAGTGATTCGCACCAAAGCCAACCCCACAGCTTTGATGGAAGCTTGTCAAAGAAATTCCAATGTCGTGTTAGGCGGTAGTGGCGAGACTGGGTTTATTTTCCCGCAACTGCATCCGGGATTTGATTCCATGTTTTGCATTGCCAAGATTATTGAAATGCTGACAATTCAGGAGCGATCGCTCGCTACTGTTCGCGCAGAATTACCCCGTGTGATTCATCGCACACACACCATCCGCTGTCCCTGGACAGCCAAGGGTGCATTAATGCGTTACTTGGTAGAAACTCACCCAGTCCAAAACCTGGAACTCATCGATGGAGTGAAAATTGGTCAACCTTACGATGACAATTGGCTATTAGTTTTACCTGATGCCAGCGAACCATTAGTACATTTATATGTCAACAGTAGCGATCGCGATTGGGTAGATGACACCATCCGCAACTACCGCAACCGTGTCCAAACTTTTGTGGAAAGACAACAAGAATATCACCCAGCAGAAGTTTGAAGCGTTTTTAGTCTTGGAAGAGTACATAAGTAGTCGGACACAATAAAATTCATGGGTGGAGATAGGTGACAGGTTAAAGGTTACAGGTTACAGTCAAAAATTTGTGTAATTAATTCTGTCTGATTACTTAGCAGACACAAGATCCCCGACTTCTTAAAAAAGTCGGGGATCTAAACCTCATCTATGTTGGGATCTGGAGTTTTTGATTATTCTGTTGTGTCATTGCGACGTAAGGAAGCAATCTCATAATCTCGATAAAAAACTACGATTCTCAAAGTAGACGAGGTTTAAAGCCCAGTTTCATACTTGAGACTTTACACTTCAGACTTTTTTTAGATGTCAGCATCTGAGGTAATCATCTAGCTTGGGAAAGTCAGATAATTAATTGAGACTACCCATGATTAATATTCAAGCTATTACGATTCCTGATCCCCAAATTCCCACTCCGCAACCAAACCCCGTACCTAACCCGGAACCTACACCGCAACCAGCAATTCCCGAACCCGTACCGGAAACTGTACCCGCGCCTATTCCTCAGACAATCCCAGCGCCAATTCCCCAAACAGTTCCCGGCACAATTCCCCAAACCATCCCTGAACCTGTTTGAATTATCTTAGTAGTTTAATTCAAAATCCAAAATCTAAACTCCAAAATGCTAAGAGCCGGAATTGTCGGACTTCCCAACGTCGGAAAATCTACTTTATTTAATGCCTTAGTAGCCAATGCCAAAGCTGAGGCTGCTAATTTTCCCTTCTGCACGATTGAACCGAATGTCGGCGTTGTCTCAGTACCGGATGAGCGGTTAAATGTGCTGTCGCAAATTGCCGGTTCTGTACAAATTATCCCAGCCCGTGTTGAATTTGTGGATATTGCCGGTTTGGTGAAAGGTGCGAGTCAAGGTGAGGGACTGGGGAACCAATTTTTATCTCACATTCGAGAAGTTGATGCGATCGTTCATGTGGTGCGTTGTTTCGAGGATGATGACATTATCCACGTTGCGGGTTCTGTTGATCCAGCGCGGGATATTGAAATCATCAATTTAGAACTCGGTTTAGCAGATTTAGGACAAATTGAGCGACGAATTGAACGCACCCGCAAACAAGCACGCACTAGTAAAGAAGCGCAATTTGAAATCACAGTCCTAGAAAAATTAGTTGCGGCTTTAAATGAAGGTCAATCTGCGCGTCAAGTCAGCTTGAATGAAGAAGAAGCAGAAATTATTAAAGGACTAGGACTACTCACCAATAAACCAATTATCTACGCTGCCAATGTTTCAGAAGATGAATTGGCAACAGGTAATGAATTTGTCGAAAAAGTCCGGCAAATTGCATCTGGTGAAAATGCTCAAGTCGTCATAGTTTCTGCTCAAGTAGAAGCAGAATTAGTTGAATTATCCGAAGAAGAAAAAGCTGATTTTTTAGAATCTTTAGGTGTGAAGGAAGGCGGCTTAAAATCTCTGATTCGGGCAACTTACAGCTTGTTAGGTTTGCGGACATATTTCACTAGCGGCCCCAAAGAAACCCGCGCTTGGACAATTCATGCTGGCATGTCTGCACCCCAAGCAGCAGGTGTAATTCACTCTGACTTTGAACGGGGATTTATTCGCGCTGAAACAGTTGCTTACAATGATTTAGTAGCCAATGGTTCGATGAATGGTGCTAAGGAAAAAGGCTTAGTCAGAAGTGAAGGGAAAGAGTACATTGTCCAAGAAGGGGATGTGATGTTATTCCGCTTTAATGTGTAAAGAGTAGAGACGTTGCAATGCAACGTCTCTACAAGAGTTAATTATTTCCACCAACCATATAGATGTAGGAACCGAAATTTTCATCATCAGTACCCACAATTAAACCTCCTGCTGTACCGGGTACTAATTCCATACCTTCAATTTTGTGGTAATTAGAGCGGTAGAGAGAAACCAGTTGTGGACTCTGCCGCCAAATTATTTTATTACTACGTAATCCCATGTAACCAGCAACATATATAGCAGATTGGAAAGGGCCATCATCTCCAGCATCATTAGCTGAAGTGACATATACAATTCCGCCGGAGTCTATTTTTAAATCCGAAATATGGCGCACATTACCAGAGGGAAAAGGGACTGTAAAATTAGCAGAACCTATATGAGTTATTTGATATTTAGTTAAATCGAGCATTCCCCAATAAATAGTAGCTGGTTGTTCTCCTTCTCCTCGATGCGCCCAAACAGCAACTAACTTGCCATCGATATCTTGCAAGGCAAAAGCTTCAAAATTACTTCCTGGTGGAATTTCTGAGAGATTAAATTCCTTGATTACAGAAATAGTTTTATTGGTAGGCTCGAACTGAAGATGATAGGCTTTTCCCGAACTCGCTAAAGCGATAAAAGCAGAGTTGCTGGTTCCGGGAACTGATGTTAAAGCTTCTAAATCTACAGGTAATGTTATTTTGCTTTGCCAGTTTACCGGGAAATACTCAGGTGTATTCTTACCTTTAATGCTAATGGTTGCTAGACGAACTTGATTTTTTTGTTTGTTATCATGGACAATCAGAAAATCGAAAGAATCGCTTTGCTGTTCTAACAACGCTATCCCACTAATGCCAAAAGGGATACCACCACGCACAGGTAGCCATTCTTGTCCCCAAACTCGCTGGGATAAAAGTATGAATGCGCCTGATATCAATATAGTGATAATTAATTTAACAAATCGTGGCATATTAAATCAACTAAATTTTGTTTAGTCTAGCTCATAGTTTGTTGCCAATTTTGGGTGTTTATATCTGGATTCATCTTAAATTAAACTTTTTTAGATAACTGCCAAAGTTGAATGGAATAACACAGATGGTTATCAAAAATAGCGCGTGCTGCTAACCCTTCAACAATTGGCTTTTCTAGCCAACGCTGAAATGCCCAACGAAGGAGTGCGTATAATGGTGGAACAGCGATCGCTAAAACATCAGCAATATATTTGCCCGTTGTTAGTCCAAAGGTCTGGAAGTTATCAACACATAAGTCAATGGTTGGTGCAATGTGGCTGGAAATGTCTTCAGTCTTGATTAACTGAAATCCTGCTTTTTCCAACGCCCCTTGGAGTTCGCTGGCGACATGACAATTAGAAAAAATACCTTCTCGGTATTCGGCACTAAAACGCATCATGTCTGCAAGCAGCAGATAGCCACCATTATCCAATAAACGAGCCGCACCTTGAGCTAAATCAACAGCCGCAATGTATTGGCTGCTTTCGCTAAATAAAATCAAGTCATAAGAGTTTGAGGTGTGAAAATCTTCAAATCTTGTTAAATAGAAAGGTACTTGACCGTTGGTATTCTTGATAAACTTCTCTTGTTGGATTGCATCAGGGGCTAATCCCTCAACAATGAAACCGCGATCGCATAAATATGCTGCGTTACCACCGATACCACAGCCGACATCAAGCACAGTTTTTATCCCTTCTGGAATAAAACTCAAAAGTTTAGCTGCATAGGCAATTTGCGCCACACGCAAGCTAGTTAAAGTTAATTCTTCACCCTTTTTAGGTAGTGATTCCCAATACCCGTAATGAAGATAGACAGAATCTGTAAGTCCCATATAATAATCTATCGCTGCATTTTGGTAGCGAGTAGCTTTGGGAAGATTAACTAATTTTGGTTTTTGCATTTAGAGTTATTAATTGATAAAAACATTTATACCTGTATTCATAAAGACAATGACTTAAGTAGGTCGGTGTTAAAAATTGTCGTTATGACAAGGCAGGAGGCAGAGGGCAGAAGGGAAGAGGTTTTCAAGCTACTTTACTTTCCGTTACATAGTTCGGTTTATTTGCACCTTTCTACTTAGATTTATGACCAACCTAATTCATTTCCTGAATTTGCAAGCGAATGCTGTGTTCGGTATTGCTGCTAAGTTGTAGTTCCATAACTTCGGTACCGAGGGGTTCAATGCAGCTGAGGAGCGATCGCAAGTTTGGTGTACTTGCACCAGTATCTACATACAATCTATCTGCTAAACTGCCAATGCGTTTCCACGTCATGTATAACTTGCCAATCAGTTGTTCAATTTGCGAGGCTTGATTAACTAAATCCGCTGCAACACTTAAACAGCCGACTCTGTGAGCTTCTTCTAGGGCTGTTTCAATGTCTACTTCTTCCTTAATTAGCACTTGGACTTGCGCCGCAGATTTAAGATATTTTGCCAGTTGACGCGCTTCTGTAGTCACTTGCTTAATGGTATCTACATCAGGGTTAGCAATGATTTCTTTTTGAATAAATTTTTGGTGTTGTTCTGGTAGTTTTTCCATTTCTTTTACCAGTGGGGCTATGTAGCGTGGCGGTAAAGAATTGTCTGCGGCTTTTACCTTCACTGTTTCAGGTATTAAATCTGAGGACATAGCCATCCATTCATCAGTGAGTTGACGAACTTCCCGCCGCGTGATGCGATCGCCTTTTTGAGCGGCTTCACTCACCATTTGTTGGACTTCTGGGGACGATTTAGCTGTTTCCACAAAGGCACGTTTGCTAAAGTTATTGACTGCGGCGGGTTCAAGTTTTCCCTCCTCTAAAAGAGTATCAGCACTATTGGCCAGTTGAATCCACGAGTAAGCTTGACTTTTACTGATTTCTCGTTCCTTCAGCCATTTGAGAAAGCCTGTACCCCTGCCATCACCGCCTTTTTTCTCTCTATCGCGCACTGCTCTTAAAATTCGTCCCCGCCAAATTTCTGTTTGCAAGTCAAAGCGATCGCAAACCTGCCAAGCTATATCCAACTGCTGTAAAAAATCAGACTCAGGAATCTGTTCATCTTCTGGGTCTGGCAGTTCAAAGGTAAGATCAGTTGGCTGTTGCAAAGCAGCAGCAAGGTCGTTGATAGAATCGGTATCTTGCACGATAGATAACTGACTGACTAGGGTATAGGGTCGGCTTATTATGACATAATCTGCGTGGGATGAGGCAAGATGCTATTTCCGTTTAATCTTGTTGCTGAGAGAACTTGTAACCACCCCACAAAGATAGAGCGATCGCCATTACTAATAAAATCGGTACACTATACCAAGGAAACTCGGATAACGGTAAATAAGCAGCCGCTCTTAATCCAGTACTGGCGTAAGTTAGAGGCAATAAGTAAACTACACATTTCAATGCCATTGGTAAGGTGCTGGGGTCAAAAAAGGTTGCGCCTAAGAAGGACATAGGAACAATCACGAAGTTGTTATATAGTCCCACAGATTCCAGCGATCGCACACTTAACCCGACAATTACCCCTAACCCCGCAAATACAGCACAATTCAGTACCAACAACAGCAGAAACAACGGATTAAGAAAATTCCAGTTACCAGTAAACAGCAGTGCTACCAAAATCACAGAACCAGATGTCATCAATCCCCGCACTACTCCCGCCAGCATTTTACCGACATGCAACGCTAGAGGATGTATGGGAACCAGCAACATTTCTTCAAAAGTTTTGCTAAAAAGCCTGTCTCCACAAATCGAAAATGTTGTACCGCCAAAGCTAATCGTCATCGACGATAGCGCCACCATCCCCGGCAGAATAAATTCTAAATAGTTATCATAATTCCCGGCAATCCCTGACCCTGGTCTAATTGAACTACCCAGTCCCAAACCAAAAGCTAAAATATATATCAGTGGAGATATTAAACCAGTGGCAGCAACTTGCGTGATTCTTGCACGCAATTCCAACCACTCCCCCCAGAAAATCGTGAGACTATCGGCAAGTAGAAGTTGAAATTGTGTAGTTTTAAACCTTGTTCCCCAGAGTAATGCTTTTTGAGATGTCACTTTTTTGTGTATCAAAGTTTCTGTAATAATACTTTACAATTTTTGTTACCTCAATTAATGGCTGTAATAAAAATCCTCATTTTTAAACTCATGTATTATTTATTACTCATATAAAGACGATACTATTTGGACTCGCAAAAGTTATAGCTTTTCTAAATTTTGCAGACAATCATCCTCAAGAATCGGCATACTTAAATAGGGAGAGCAGTTCAGATCGCTCCCTGCTTTCCAAAACGTGAAGGTGTTAAGTAAAAATGAGACGTAAATCTACTGGTAGATCAGCTACAACATCTAAGCCTGCGGCTTTCCAACCTTCTCTGTTCAACCTCACCACGATCGCAATTTTGGGAGGTGTACTGGTTTTAGGTATTGGTATTGGCATTGCTTTTAGCTCCACAACCACTTTAACGCCCTCAAACGTGGCTTCGCGGGAATTCATTGATACAAGAGCGCCAAACCCTGAAATTTGCGTACAGTATGGTGCTAGTGCAATGGTGATGGACGCTAGGCTGTTTGTCACACTCAACCCATTTAATGTTTATGTTGCTCAACCGAGTATGCGTCCAGGCTGTGTAATTCGGCAAAATAACTGGGCGATTTTAGAACAGCGAAAACTGATAACATCTGACCAAGTTAGAGAATGTAAAAATCGTCTGAATACCTTTGGTTTTACAGGTAATTTAGATAGCGACAAACCTGATATTAGATGTATTTATCAAAATGAGGCGGCGCAAAACTTTTTCACGTCTCAACCAGGAGCCGTTGGATCACCTCAAGAAACCGACAGATTTTAGTATGACAAGTTGAAGGCAGAAGAGAAGTTTTATTCTTTTGACTTTTTACTTGTAACTTAACTTATACCAATTCACGAAAATCTTGATACAAATTAATGGTTTTTAATTCTTTCCCTTTGCTCCCTGCCCCCTGCGACCTACTTGTATCAAACTTAAAGTGAAACGGTATTAGTATCTGGGTTTGGGAAGAGGTTGACCAAACTCAATTACTTCAATTTGGCGTTCATTTGATGGATAGTTGGGGATGCTTGGGATTGTAGGAATGGGAAAATTATTCAAATTACCGGGTTGATTTGAAAAGTTAGGTGGAGGAAGAATCGCGCCTTGAATTGGAGTAGGATTATTGGGAGTTAAGGGCGGTACAGTGATATAGGGTTGCTGTTGGTTAGTAGTAATGGGAGGTAGAGTACTCGGTAACTGTATATAGTTTGGGTTGGGATTTAAGTTAGTGGGTGTTTGAGGATAGTAGTTATATGAATTTGGTGGTTGGCTATTAACAGCAGGTTGTACGTTTCTGGGTTGAAGAGAGCTGCTAGAAGTAAAAGGACGTAATACCCAGCGCGTGGGGTTATATCTAGACACAGGTTGTAGTTTCACCTGTTGGGGGTCGAGCAAAGTTCCGGCTGCTAAATCTAGAACAATTCGAGTGATACTGGCATTCAATTGAGAAACTCGAACTCTTTGAATTGCTCCAGGATAATCTTGCCTGGTAACAACATAACCCAACTTAGTATCTGGTAGATCAATAACAAGGCGTGGAGGTTGGGATAGGTAAAAGTAATGGGGAGTTGTACCTGCTGAAAGAGTAAATTCTAGTTGTGATGCTTCTGGATAAAATCGCCAATCATTAAGTTTAGCGATCGGTGCAGCATTACTGCTACCAGTATCTAAAGTAATTGCTGTGTAAAATCCCAGTAAGCTTATAGCAACTAGCCGCTGGCTCCATAGAAAAAAACACTTAGTTTTTGTCCTTGTGTACATGATTTTGATACCTTGTATATTGAGACACCAAGAAGTTTTGAGGAATTGGTAAAAGGTGATACCCCATTAAAGGCAAATTTTAGGCTTGAAATTGCCCATTTATAGCAGGTGACAGGGAACAGGTGACAGGTGATACCGTTTCACTTTAAGTTTGATACAAGTAGGCCGCAGGGGGGCAGGGGGCAGGGAGCAGGGGGAAAGAATTAAAAACCATTAATTTGTATCAAGATTTTCGTGAATTGGTATGACAGGCTTAAAAGTCTTTTAGTGCATGAGTTTTATCATTGGCCGATGTCCTAACTGCCTTGGCTACTGCTATACCAAGTACCAAGTTCCTATCTTCCATAATTTGCCCATATTTCAATAGTTATTTAACTTTTGTGATTTTTCTTGGGTGGGTTTTTTGGCAGCAGTAAACATCATAGTTTGAGGGATACCATTGAAGGTTAGCTGACCTGTCATCTTACCTTGATCTATCAGTTGCATTTGCATTGTGACTGATTTACTTGGGTGAACCGGGGAGTTGGAATGATGACAAAGGATTTCTGGAGCAATTTTTCCAGAGAAACTTACCTGTTGATTTTTTAAGATACCTGTAAGCGAAAGCTGTTGTGTAGTATCTGCGTTGGACTTCATTGGCAATAAAGAGGCATTCAAATAAATACCTGATTGTTGCATATTCAATACAAGGGAGTCTGATTTTTTACAGTTAGGTAAATTTGTGTCCAGAGTGAAATGGTAGCGGCCGTCAATTGTTGGAGGAGCTTGAAGATGCTTTTCTCCATAGGTTGTGACAGTTTTAAACAACAGTAGCACTGAATATATAGCTACTCCATAGAAGGTCAAAGACTTGATATTAAAATGATTCATGGATTTAGCTTATGACTGTCGATTCTTGGTTACTCACTTCAGGCAGTACAGAAGCAAGATGAGAGGTAACTTGGCTGTAACGCCGGGTAATCAGTAGTGAGGAACGGCATTGAATGGCAAGTGCATCGGTGTATCTGCCAAGGGTTTGACGCTCTATTCCCCAAACGCGGCTAGTACCGGCAATTGTGAGGTCAACAGATTTGGAAGCGGCGACAACAGCTTGAATAGGCTCTGGGGATTCGACAGTTTTAATTTGAATGCGATCGCGTACACTATCGGGTAGTTGCTCCATCATCTTGTGCAATTCATAACTCAATTCTTCTTGATGATGATTTCCTCGAAGTACCTGTAAAATCTGCAACATACATGTGTCACGGTTAATCAACAGCCTCAAAGCTAAAATCAAAGCTAAATCGTCATGAATATTTGCCGAGTAAGGAACTAATAAGTTTTCTAGACGCTCTGCGCCTCGGTCTACAAATACGGCAACATCCACTGGTGCGATGCTCAGAATTTGACCAACTCTCCCACCTAAGCGATTGTTACTAAAAGCTGGACGATGCCATCCCACAAGAATTAAATCAGGTTGCTCAATTTGGGCTATTTGGGCTGTTTCCCGCGCCACATTGCTTGATATACGAATGATGGGATGCACAGAGGAACGGACAATTGGTGGTTCTAGAGTATTAATTAATTCTTCTAGTTGTTGGCGACGTTGTAAAATTAAGCGATCTGCTTCCACTGGAGTACTTTCAAAAGCATAATCTTCTTCTAGTTCAATTAAGCTGAGAGGATTTACGACAGTGGGTTGTCTGTAGTTCAGTGCGATAGCAACTGCCAATTGCACCAAACCTTTTTGAGTACTAGGATTAGCCACTGGTACTAAAATTCGGTAGAGCGGATGTGCATAAGATTCAATAATTGTATTGGGTTCTGTATTTGTTTCTGCGTCTAAGTCTGGTTTTATCACATCCAATTTGATCAGGCGTTTGGGATATGTCCACTCCAGCAAAGGTGAGGTCATAAATGTTGTCACTAATGCCATAATCACCAACATGGTAAAGACCAAAGGCGAAATTACTCCCAACTCTAAACCAATGTTGAGAATAATTAGCTCGGTTAAACCGCGAGTATTCATTAACCAACCGAGGGCTGAGGCTTCTCGTTTACTAATCCCACTGACACGAGCCGCTACATAAGTGCCAATATACTTGCCGGCGATCGCTACCAGCAACACCAATCCACACAACAGCCACAACTCAGGACGATTCAACAAGCCAATCTGTGTTTGCAAGCCACTGTAAGCAAAAAATATTGGCAGCAGAAATATCAGGACAAAATCTTCGGTTTTAACAGCTAATTCCCGAACTAAATCTGCATTCTTCGGCATTGCTGCACCGAGTAAAAATGCCCCAAAAATGAGGTGAATACCGATGAATTCGGTGATTAGTGCGGAAGCAACTACCGCCATGTAAATTACAGCTAGAAGTGGTTGGCTTAAACGCCCGGTACGATGATAGTAAATGGCTAATCGTTGCAGGAACCAACGCCCAAAGGTCAGTATAAAGCCAATATAGACTACACTCTGAATAATTGTGGGTATAGCATCAAAGAAGTTACCAGTCCGCGCAACTGCGATCGCTACTGCTAAAACACACCATGCTGTAACATCATCTACTGCTGCACAAGTTAATGCTAATGTTCCTAAACGTGTCCTCTGCAAATTGTTTTCGGTAATAATCCGCGCCAATACTGGAAAAGCAGTAATGGACATTGCTGCTCCTAAAAATAAGGCAAAGGCAGTAAACGAGACATTGGCATGAGAAACTAGAGGATATAGCAATAATGCCAGCAAAGTTCCTAAAGAAAAGGGTACTAATATGCTGACATGAGAAGTTAAGACTGCTACTTCTAACTGACTACTCAGATATTTAGGATTGAGTTCTAACCCAATCAAAAACATGAAAAATATTAATCCCACCTGAGATAAAACATTGAGAAACGGAATAGTTTCTGCTGGGAATAAACTAGCAGCTAAATGAGGCGCAACCAATCCAAATAAAGATGGGCCTAGCATAATCCCGGCGACAATCTCACCAATCACCAACGGTTGCTTAATTGATTTGAATGCCAGACCGATAAGCCGGGACAATCCAATAACAATCAGCACCTCGATCAAAACGAGAATAACTGTGTGCATGGTTTTCTCTCAATGACTATCTGGTTTCCCTAAGATAATTCTTTAAAGAAAGGTAAATTGTCAACCTTGTTCAGCATATTCCATGTAAATTTATACTTGATTACGATGTTAATTATTGTTACGGCACAGTCACACCAATTGGCAGTGAATTGCTGTGAATTCAAGAGATATTTAGAGAATATTAGACAAATTAGCGGTTTAAAATTTAGTCATTAATTAATAAATATTGGTTAGAACTTTGTCATAAATTTAAATGCTAATAAATGCGATTTAGCAATTTTATGCCAAAATTTTTGTCTAGAAATTTACAGATGGTCTATGTAATTAATACTAGATAAATAACTTAAAATTACCTCTTGATAATTTTAATCATTCGAGAGAAAGAAGATACCCAACTTCTTTAAGAAGTCGGGGATCTGGATACTATCTATAGCAGTAGCCAAGGCAGTTAGGACATCGGCCAATGATAAAACTCATGCACTAAAAGACTTTTAACCCTGTCACCTGCCATATCACAAATTCAGATAAGATTGCTATGTAATTAACTAATTCAATTACTTAATTAAGACAAAATCGAATGGAGCGATAGTAACATAAAGGTGAGGCGATCGCTCTTGGTAATAACACCACAATTACCGCAGTTGGTATTCTGGCTGAGAATGATAGGCTGCTAACGCATCCCATGTCAGCACATCGTCTAATAAAGCTTGATAGCCTAGTGTATTGGGATGTAGACCATCTGTACTTAAACGTTGGCGTAACCAAGTATCACCGCGTCCCATCCATAAGTCAAAAATATCTAAGTAGGGAATTTGGCGTTTGTTACAAGCTAGGCGAGTGGCTTCTTTGTAATGGTGTTGGTCATTATGATTGAAGTAAAAACAATCGAGAAATGGCATCTTTGCTTCATCTATTGGAACCATACCCACAAATAAAACTGGGCAAAGTTGTTGTGCTAAATCTAGCAAATGAGCGATATCCGATTCAAAAACAGCAAAATCAGTGTAGTTTTTGCCATTGGGACGACTTAACCGCGCTGAATCATTCACACCTACTGAAAGAATAATCAAATCAGGAACGCGATTGCGGAGTTCACCGCGATGGCGAAATTCTACTTCTAATCGTTGGGCGACTTGTTGTGTGCGATCGCCTCTGACACCTAAATTATATAAAACATGACCAGCACTATCCGGCAACATCCACCATCGCCGCAGTTGTTCAACCCAGCCACCGCGTTCAGGATCACCAAAACCGTAGACTATGCTGTCTCCAAGAGCGACAATCTTCAAAGACTGACATTGATTTGGGGCTAAAGACAGTTGCATTGAAGAAAGAGCTTGTAATGTTTGCATCCTAAAAAATACTATATTTTATATCTTTACAAGATTCTATACATTTCTACACTATTTAAGCGTGTATTTTTTGTCATTAATCCTGCAACGTTGTTTTTTCGGGATATTTCACAGCATTGAAGACTAATACCAATTCGTAATTCGTAATTCGTAATTCGTAATGACGCTCGTTCCTCGCTAACGTAATTCGTAATTAATAAACTCTGATTTGGTATGGGTTGTGGGGTTTGAATGTGTTGCCTAATTTTAGAGAAAAGGTATAATTACAGTGACTATCTGTTAGAAGCTAATTTATCAGCTACGCGGGTAGTTTCCGGTAGCCGATATTTTGGCGTACAGCGCAACACATAATCAACTGCTGTTGTCAAGCTAATTTTATGACCACTGGAAATATATAACGGTTTAACTCCGACGCGAGTTCGTAAAACTGCACCGATAGTTTCACCTTTATGTATTAGTGGTTGCCAACTACCTTTAGTTTCTGGTAATTCCTCATGTTTACCAATTAATAGTGATTTAGCCACACCAATTGTCGGCATATCCAAAATTACCCCCAGATGGCTGGCTATACCAAATCTGCGGGGATGAGCGATTCCTTGTCCATCACAGAGGATAATATCTGGTGCTGTTTGAATTTTTTCTAAGGCATCAAGTACAGCGGGAATTTCTCGAAATGACAAGAAGCCAGGAATGTAAGGAAATGAAGTCGAACGATGTGCTAGGGTTGTTTCTACCACTTGCAAATCAGGAAAACTCAGCACTGCGACAGCAGCGCGGCTAATTTTACCGTCATCTTCAAAACCCATATCTACCCCAGCAACATAACGGATGGGTTCTGAAAATCTATTTTCTGTAATTACTCGTTGACTCAAATTTTCTTGAATAGTAATAGCTTCCTCTATGGTTTGTGGCCAAATATGAGGTTGATAAATTTTCATAGGAACTTTAAGACGAGATGAGGGTCTTAGTATCTTGCTTTGTAACAGTTAAGGGTTAATTATAGGATTCCTATTTGATTTTTGAACAAAACTCAGTACACATTTATTCTTTCTTCCCTGTTCCCTGTTCCCTATCTCTACGAGTGATTCAGAAATCAAAGCGGGTTACTATAACAATAGCCAGCACAAGTTTTTCCCTAATCAAACTAATTATTATATATGTTTATATTTTTCCACTCCATATCTAAACACAGAATTTTATTCTGAGCGAATGGTAGATGATTAATTGTTTAATTTCAATTTAAAATTCAAAATTAGCAATTAGTCTGTTGGAAATTTTTGTTGAGTTTATGCTGTCAGGAAAATGGAAGTTTCTGCGGATTTTGATACTCAGTGTGTTTGCCACTGCTGTTACTAGCGTTTATCTCACCCAGCATCAATCTTCGATGACGAATTTACATCCGGGAAATGAAGAAAAACCACAATTTTCAGTCATGCACAATTCTGAAAATACTGAGGTTTATCCAGAGCGTGTTGACTATAAAACTATACCATTAGAAAATCTCAACTCGGCTCTCCAAGGTAGCGACCCTGAAACCTTGGCACTGAATGCTGTTGAAGATATCAGTTTAGAAAAAGGAACACGCAAGGTAGAGGTGACTTATCCGCAACCCAATCAAGCTCTAGTGACAATCACACACATCCCGCAAAAACGCGATTCGGTTAATGTCATTAAATATCGTGTGGAGATGAATACCTTTGGGCGATCGCTATTAGTGAGTTCACCACCTATATGGCAAATTGTCTGGGCTGGCTCCCAGATAGAGTGTAAAACTGGGAGTCGCCAAAGTAAAAGTCTGAAGTGTGAAGTATAAAATTTTCAGACTTCAAACTTCAGACTTCATACTTTATTAGATATCGCCGCGAATATCTTCGACAATACCATCGCGGATCACGATTTCAACCTGCATTTTGCTAATTAAGTTATCACCCCGTTCGACACGGAAAAATCCTTCCATCTGAAATTGATTGACTTCTTGATCCAACTCAAGCAACTGTACTTGCTGGAGGTTTTGCAGCATTTGATTTTTTTGCTCTAGGAATTCGCTTTTCTTTTGATTGACTTGCAGTTGGATATTGTCAATTTGTTGCAGGGTTTGGGGACTAGGTGGTTGGATACTTTGCTTTTGAATTGCGGCGATCGCTCTTTGTCCTTCCATATCGAGTTGTTGCAATTGCTGATCAAGTTGATTGATCTGGGCTTGTAATTGCTGCTGCACTTCCTCTCTCCAGAGGGGAGTAACAATAACTTTGACATTGACGACACGCTTCAAAAGTAATTGAGGGTTGGAGACATCCATATTTCACGTTCACTCTATAAAGTTTGCATTTGGAATGTTTAGACAAACATTCCATTAATCAGTTCGTGGTAGCTTTCTGCAACAATGTGTCGCCGGATTTTGAGGGTTTGAGTCATCAAGCCATTTTCGATAGAAAACGGTTCTAGAATTAGTCTGAATGGGCCGATGCGATCATCTGGGCGATAACCTGGACGGTTCTGCACTTCCCGATTCAATTCTTGGCGAAACAAATCCTGGATTATTTTACTCTCTAGGTCAACATTAGTGCTGGATTCTGAGTTTTGTTCTGGTAGATGTAATTCTAGGTTCTGACTCTCAGCCCATTTTGCCAAAGCGTCGAGATTGGGGACAATCAAAGCACCGAGACTACGCTGATCTTGTCCGACGAGCATGATTTGGTCAATATAAGGCGATCGCAAACACGCATCTTCAATTGGCTGTGGCTCGATGTTTTCCCCATTGGTCAAGACGATTGTATCTTTTGCCCTACCAGTCAACACCAAGTCATTTTGTGGTGTTACCCAACCCAAGTCACCGCTATCAAACCAACCTTCAGGATCAATGGCTTTGGCTGTGGCTTCGGGATTTTGGTAATACCCTTGCATGATTTGCGGCCCTTTCAACAGCACCAAACCTCGTTGTCCTTTTGGTAGAGGCTGGCGATTTTCAGGATCTACAATTTTTACTTCTGTCCCTGGAATTGGTTGCCCGGATGAACCACGGAAATTGCGCCAAGGACGACGGGCATTAGTCACCGGCGAAGTTTCTGTTAAACCGTAGCCTTGTAAAATTTCTACACCAATAATTTCAAAAAATGTATCTATGTGTCTTGGCAGCGCCCCACCACCACTAATTACTTGTTTGATTCTTCCGCCTGTGGCTTCTCTGACTGTGGCATAAACTAGTTTGTCTGCTAAAGCATGAAGCGGCCACAAAGCTAATACCTGTATTCTAGCCACTAATTGCTCCACGGCTGAGGCATGGACATGATCTAAACTCAATCCTTGGACAATTCTCCGGGCTTTGATATATTTCTCGCTAATGCCCAAAAAAGTATTAATTAGGCGTTGCTTGTTTGCAGGTTGTTCCCGAAACTGCTTTTGAACTCCTTCATAAATCGATTCCCACAGGCGGGGGACACCAATCATGAAATGAGGTTTAAATTCTTTCAAATCACGTTTAACAGAACGCAAGTTTGTGTAAATTTGCGTACAACCTTGGGCTAGTAAGAAGTATTCACCACTGCGTTCGTAACTGTGCCAAGTAGGCAGAATACTTAAAACAATATCCCCAGGCTGTGGTTGGACTATTGCTCTGAGGTTTCTAACTTGGTGCATCAAATTGCTGTGAGACAGCATTACACCCTTGGGTTTACCTGTAGTGCCAGATGTATAAATTAGAGTTGCCAAGGCATTAGGATCTTGCTGAACCCGCACCAATGTATTGTTTGCACCAATGTCCTGCAACTGGGGAAAGTTCAGAATTTTGAGTGCGTTGTCGGTTGGTGGAGTTTCATCAGAAAGTAAAATTACCAATCGAATGGGCAGATCATTCAGGCGCTCCCTTAATTTACTCAGGGTTTTTAAATCTTCAAGTACCAAAACTGTGCTGCCACTGTTGGCAATAATAAACAGCAGTTCCTCTTTTTCCGCTTGGGAACTACGCACTGCGTTAACAGCTCCAGCAGTCATGATACCTTGATCGGCAATCAACCACCGAGGACTGTTATCGGCAATGAGGGAAATGCGATCGCCTACTTGGACTTCTAAAGCTTGTAAGCCAGCCGCAAATTGTTGAATTTGATCAGCCAACTGGGCAAAAGTAATCACAGCTTCGGGTTTTGAGTGCGGAATCCGCAACGCCACAATACTGCCAAATTGCTTTGCAGCTAAAGGCCAAATCTCGGATAGCAAATTTACTTTTGTGTAATCTACTAAACCCTGTAATGCCAGCTTTTCTCTCTGGCTAATGTTAGATAATATGGAAGACGCAGGTTGGGTGTTTGACATAACACATTACCTAGAATGTAATAATTTTTTTCGTTCTAGCTTATTTTGCTACGACGTTACAATATTTTTCCTTTATCTCTACATCGCCGATTGTGTCAGCTATTTCGCAAAATCTACGGTTGTATTGATAAAAATTTATGTTAAAGTTAATTTATATAAACTGCAAGCAATACATGCTCCAATAACTGCTGAATTTGATGTTTGCAGACAAAAACAGCGACCACCTAACTTTTCAACGGGGGTGATTACCTATGAATTTCACAGATGGGATATTCCTCACTCTGATTAATGCGATCGCCTGTTTAGCATTTCCTAAGCTTCTGTTTGCGATTTTAGCTAAACGCAAGTCTCATCAAGCCTCTGCAACAGCGCCGACATCACAAAAAGCCAGAGTTGAAATTACTAGTTTCCCTTATTGTACGGTTTATACCTTGACAGGTAATGAATTTTGTAAATTCAGTCCTCATTTTTGTTCCCGATGCTCTAGTTATTGATGGACTAAAAACTCAGATCCCCGATTTCTCAAAGAAGTCGGGGATCTTGTTCTTCACAAAAAGATATTAAAAAATGTTTTTATATTTTTATCTGATGGTAATGATTGAAAATAAATCATCTTTTTCTTTCTACTCGCACTCAAAAGATATTGACCAATTTTCTGTTTCTGCACTACCAGTAGTGAGGCATTGATTCTTAATTTCTCTTAGCCTTGCGTTTACTTTATGTATCAAAGTTTGTAATGTTTCTAACTCTTCCTCGCTTAAAACCTCACCCTCCAACCAGGAGTTATTCAAAAGCTCTAAACAGTCATTTAAATCGCCGTAATATCCTGTTTCACTATTAGCATCATAAAAATTCCACTCTCCATCAGCAGGAAATTCAGCAGTATTCATTGGCATAACGTCTAAGCCTTTTGTAATTAAAATCAATTTAATTAATGTATTTAATAACTTGCGGGGGGGGGGGTAGAATTACGTATGGATACTTGAATTTTGCGATCGCAGAAAACAGAGTTATCAATCGATTCTTCTTTTTCAACATGATTTTGGCTTGCAGAGGCAGGAAATTTTAACTTTCTAGCATCTTGTTGATGTTTATACCCAGCATCGTCTAACTTTTTGGCTACATTACTCCAGCTTTTGATACACGTACCAGTCAAACTTTCAATATATCGATACAAACCTCTAGACAAGTCAACCCTCAATCCATTGGGTTCACGACTAAGTTCCATCGCAATCTCAGCAGGACTATAATTACATAACAACCCTCGTAAGCAAGCTTTTTCAGTCGCAGTCAGTTGTTTACACCGCCTCAGCCTTTCTTGTTGCTTAATATTGGCGATATCTTTGTATAGCTTTTCTAAGTTCCAATGCTTGTTTGCTTCGATAAACTTTTGCGCGAGATGATCGCCCTGTACATAAGGGTGTAATGCCATTACAGTTATGCTTAGTCCCTATCTTTAATATTAGTTATTGTAACTTCAGTACTTATACATAAATAATACTACATATAATTTTTACAATTTAGTGAAGTTCGTGAGGTTCAGATCCCCGACTTCTTCAAGAAGTCGGGGATCTAAGAGCAAGGTCATGTTACTTGCTGTACTAAATACTGTGGAAATTGCTAATACGCATTAGGTGATTTGGGGTAAGCGTTTTGGATAGAGTGTTTTAAGTATAAAAAGTATTTCTTTAGATCCCCGACTTCTCTAAGAAGTCGGGGATCTAGGAAAACTAGCGATCTCACTGACCAATATTAAGTTTAAGAGTGTTTAAATAAACAATTCTAAGAGTGTAAGTTAAATCAACTTGAACAGGACGTTTACGATGAAATTTAGTGGTAATTTTTTGCTCAGTTTGCTCTTTATATTCTCAAGCCTTACTTTTTTATTTCTCATTTTCGGGAAGAAACCAAGCTTTGCACAAAGCACTAATGCGGGGTTTAGCCCTCTTCTGTCACTTTCCGGAATAAGCAAGTAGTTCAGGAGCTAAATCATCCAGAAGCATAAAAGGGTTTAAATTGATTCATGGCTGCAATTAAATGATTGAATCCCAGTAACAAATGTGAATTAG
>NZ_JADEXZ010000059.1 GCF_015206815.1 Fortiea sp. LEGE XX443 | reverse complement strand
ACCGTCCCCCAAACCCCCTCCAAATATTTCTGCGGTTTTTTGTTTGGTCTTTAAGCGCATTTCCAGTTAGTGAAGTTCATCACATCAGCTATCCTCCTTACCCTACGGGAACACTTCGTTTACATGAGTAGAGTATTCTGAATTCTGACTCCTATTTATTACTGACACCAGATTAGTTTTTAACGCTACACATATTTAGTTTTTTCGGTGTTGCATAAATGGGGGATGATTTTCTTAATATTTATCTCTCAAAACCTCTTCTTTGCGTACTTTGCGTACTTTGCGGTTCATTATTTCATCCCTAAATTCAGCAACGCCTTAGTTTTTTCCTGTCAATGCCTAAGTCCTAATCAATAGCCCTTTCAAGGTGGTGAAATTCGGAACGAAAATTCGTTATTTCAACCTTCAAAAAAATCAAAATCTGAGCGGAGAACTCAGGATGATAGCACTGAAACAACGTATCTTCTTTGGTCACTTTAAAAGGGCTAGTCCTAATCAAGTCAAAATTGGTAGTTTTGGGAGACTTTTCTCGATTCTATTCCCTCATCCCCCTTCACTTAACAGCATTTTTGAGGTTGAGCTACCTATCTAACAGAAAAGGCTTGACTAAATCTGCGAGTTACGGGTTCTATGATGAAAGTTAAAATTGACTTCTTGCGAGTGACGATTTCTCCTGTAGCCACCATACCCGGAGTAAATACTACTTCTTTACCTCGCACATTTACGGAATGTTTCCGCATCTGAACTCTAGTAGGAAAAACTAGTCCCAACTCTTTATCGACTACTGCATTTGGACTAACTTGTAGTACGCTACCATCAATAGTGCCGAATTCCTGGAAAGGGAAAGTAGCCATTTTCACCTTTACCTTCATTCCTGGACGAATAAACCCAATATCGCGGTTAAGAACTTTCACCTCTAACTGTAACTCTTCCCCATCTGGCAAAATGGAAAGTAATTCTTCACCTGCTTGTACAGGGCCTTTGGTTGCTTTAATTCTGTAGATTGTGCCAGCTACAGGAGCTTTGATGCTTTCTCCTTCTTGTTGCTTTTTCGCCTGCTGTAATTGACCGGAGACGTTATTTAATTCTTCTTTACGCTTATTCATCTGAGTCAATATTTCGCTTTGACGCTCAGAGGATAAACGCTGTACTTGATTGCGAGCCGCTTGAAAAGATTGTTCAACTTGGCGAATTTCTTGAGCTTGAGCAGCAATATCTTTTTCTAGGGATGCAACGCGATCTTGCGCTTCAGTGACTTTATTACTGGCATTAGTCACTTCATCGTCTGATCTGGTGACATCTGTATTAGCACGATTTAACCTTTCTTGAGCTTCCAAGTAATCAACTCTGGGGACAGCACCAGGAGTAATCAACGTGCGGAGTTTTTCTTCTCTATTTTGAGCGATCGCTAACCCGTCTTTGACTCTTTCGCGGATGTTTTTGGCATTAACGAAGTTAGTCTTGGCGTTAACTAATACATTTTTGGCAGTATCTAAATTTTCTCGCAATCGAGCCAATCGCACTTTTGCTTGGTCGAGGAGAGCGTTTTGGCGATTTGCTTCTGCTTCTGCGGATGCTTGACGCGCTTGATAATCGCGCAAACGGGAAGTTAAAAGTTCATCTTGAAGTTTTTCCCCAGTACTTTTACCACCGATGCGTTCTACATCCAAGCGGTCTAAGTCATCCTTAATCAACTTAGTCGATTCTGCAAGGCGGTTCACGTCGGTTTTTTGCAAGTCAGGATCGCGTTGAACCAGCACTTGATTTTTGGTAACGCGATCGCCTTCTTTAACTTTCACTGCCATAATCATCCCATTACCCAGGGATGTAACTGGTCTGACTTGAGTAGAAGCAATTAATTCCCCTTGAGCGACCGCCACTTCATCGATTTCTGAGAAATTTGCCCAGGCGATCGTGCCGAATAAAGCTAAACTAATGGTTCCTGCTAATAATCTAGTATAAATTGGTGGTAATTCCTGGACTGCCTTACCTAATTCATAAGACAGTTGATCCTCTGGCTTGGCGAATCGCTGTTTTGTTTGACGCGCTTGAGTAGCATTGGCAGCTAGGGGAGATGTCATAAAATTTTAATGTTATTTGTTCTTTTTCAATTGTCCTTAGTCATTAGTCATGTGTCCGGATGCTAATGACCAAGAACTAATAAGCTGGGCAGGGAGCAGAGGAAAATCTTTCCACTCAGCACTCAGCACTTTGCCATACTTCAAACTGCTAAATAGCGCCGTAAAAAATTTTCCAAGGTTTCTAATTGAAAATTGAAAATCTTCTCTAAGTCGGCTATTTCCTCTTTTTTACAGAAAAATTCATTAGATAGCAATGTCCGATAAGTCCCCAAAGCTGTTTGTGTTTGCGGATTTAATAAACCCATAACATTCCTTAACCCATCAATTACAAATAGTGGCGGGTTAATGACTATCGGCTGTTGGTTAAAAATCCGCCCAAATATTTGGGGAATATCTTCCCGTTGCAAAATTTCTGGCCCCCCGACTGATAATATTTGGTTACGCGCTTCTGTAACTGTCACAGAATCTACTATTATTCTTGCCAAATCGTCTGTACTCACAATTGAGCTACGGTTTTTGGGGTCGCCAATCAGTAAATATAGTCCCGTTTCTCGAAACTGTTCTGCCAGTGGCAGTAAGTTCGATGCTAGTCCAGTCGGGCGTAAAATAGTGTAATTTAAGCCACTATCTACCAAATATCGTTCTACTGCGCGTTTGGCTTTAAATACGGGAGCATCTTCATAACCACGGTCTGCTCCCAATACAGAAACAAAGACAAAATGCTGTATTCGATTAGCTTTTGCTTGGTCAATCAGTTCTATATTGGCGCGGTAGTCAAGAGATAGAGCATCATTACCAGAACCGTGGGCGCTGATAATATACTGAACACCTTGAGTAGCTTTCTTGATATCTTGTTCTTGGTGCAAATCACCGATGAAGATTTCCGCACCGCGATGTTCTAACTCACCGTAATGCGAAGTGAGACGGACAAAAGCCCTAACCGATTGTTCCTGTTGGCGTAGCAGTCGCACAACACGGCGACCAATTCCTCCCGTTGCTCCTGTTACCAAAAACATATAAATACCTAAAATTAATATACTCAGAATCCATAAATGGATTCTTGAACATAAAGTATCAGCATTTTTGTATATTAACTAGGACTTATGGAGCGAGATGAGAAATCATCGATTTAGCGATCGCTCAGTGACATTGTAGGATGTCTTAGCAGATCCAGGTGCGATCGCAGTTAAAACCTTTGGGCTACAATCATTGTGTCAATTACAAGGAGGATAATGCCAGCAAAAGATGTTTACCACGATGCAGTTAAAAATGCTTTAATCAAAGACGGTTGGAGAATTTTAGCTGATCCTTATAAAATTAAATACAAAGATGCTGAATTATTTGCTGATTTAGCAGCAGAAAAACCTATTGCTGCTGAACAAAATGGACGCAAAATTGTTGTCGAGATTAAAAGCTTTTTAAGCGCCTCACCAATGAGAGATTTTGAACTGGCTTTAGGACAATATATTTTATATCGAAACTTAATCAATCTTACTGAACCAGAATATCAGATTTATCTAGCAATTAAGGACAGTATTTACGAAAACTTTTTTCAACGGGAATCAATTCAAGATATTACTAAAATAAATCAATTACTTTTGATTGTTTTTGAGATGGAAAAGGAGGAAATTCTACAATGGATAAATTAGCACAATATCGTAATCATATTAAAAATATTTTAACAGAATATCACGAATGGGTTTCTGGTTCAGCCAATTTAGATCAAGAAAGCTGTCTTGTTTTTGACGAGATACATGATCAATATTTTTGGCTGTTTATGGGTTGGGAAGGGAAGAAAAAAATCAGAAATATTCAAGTTCATATTCGGATTAAAAATGGGAAAATTTATATCGAGGAAGATTGGACGGAAGAAGGAATTGCGACTGAGTTATTAAGGGAAAATGTACCAAAAGAGGATATTGTTTTAGCTTTCCATGATCCAGAAACTCGTAAGTTAACTGAGTTTGCTGTTGCTTGAATTACACTAAAATTCCGTCGGATGTTTCAGCGATCGCTCAGTGACATTGCAGGATGTCTTAGCAGATACAGGTGTGATCGCACTTCGTTAACGCACGCTACAATGTCTGCGAAACTTGAGCGATCGCTAATCACTTCCGGTCAAGCTATCGAATGATTATTGGTTCTAGTGGTTGTGATGCTTGCACTAATTCATAAAGTTTGGTTTCAAATTTCGTCATCCCAGCCGACCAATCAAATTCCTTAATCGAGCTACGTGCTTGGCTGGTCATTTCTGCTTTGAGTTCAGGATTTGTGAGGATGGCTATTACTTGGTGAGCCAAATCTACAGGATTGTTCGATTCACTTAAGAAACCATTAATTCCCGGAAAAACCTGTTCTAGATTCCCGCCAGCGCTGGCTGCTACTAAAGGTGTTCCAGAGGCTAGAGCTTCCATATTGGTTGTGCAGAAGTTCTCAGTGACAGAGGGATTGACAAATATATCTGCGCGTGCAAACCAACCTAAAAGTTCTGTTCCGTGAGATTCTCCCCAGACAGTAATCCCGTTGGGAAACTTTTCAGCACGTCGTCTGATTTCTTGATCTAGAGGGCCGCTACCAATAATTACTAAATGCACATCAGGAACTTTAGCCGCAATTAATGGAAAAGCATCAATGAGTTGAGTGACATTCTTTTCGGCGGTAATGCGTCCCACAAACAACAATGTTGGTCGATTATCTTGAGGAATCGGGTTGTGAATAATGTTTTGAGGATGAAATTTTTCGCTATCAATGCCTTGATAGGGGACATATTCACTACGTTGGCATTTCAGGTTATTGTATTTAGCCATCAGTTCCCTAGAAGGGAATAAATTGACATCATAAGCTGCACTAAACTGCTTAATGATCGATGGAATGATCAGACTAATCATACTAAAGAATTTATTGCCTAAATAGTATTTGATATAGGCAACAATATCAGTATGAAAAACAGAAATGATGGGAGTACGAGTTTGTTTAGCATATTGCACACCAACAGGACGACCATAACCTTGTAAAAAGGCTGAATACGCTCCTCGCATTTGTGCAGCTTCTTCTACAACAATTACATCGGGTTGGAATTGTGCAAGTAGTTTAGTATCGCTCCAATGGCGATAGTTTAATGGTTGGGGGAGAGACTTATAAAAGATTAACGGCTCTGTGGGAAATGTGTAGGAAGAGAAGGTTGGGAAAGATTTTAACTCATCTAGCCCAGGCATAGGGCGATCGCTCACATTTTTGGGGTATTGATCATTAATTTCTGGATGGACAAGTAAAACTTGATGTCCTTGTTGTAGCAACCAGCGAACTCTTTGATGGACTGCAACGGAAACTCCAGTCAGGAAAGGAGGGTACAATCCTGTAAACAGCGCAATGCGTAGCTGTTGCTTTTGCATGATTTTAGTTAGTTTGTTAATTTTTTTTGAGAGCTTAATCAGTCAGAGAAGTTGAAGATTTACACATTGCTGTGGAGATTCAATTTATTGATTCTGAATTCTTCTTCAAAGCGAAACTTTGCGATCGCTTGGTTGATCTACCATCTGATAAGGACGATATTCTAGTAGGTGGATATTCCAAGGGCCTTTCACTTGATAGGTAACACCACGCCAATGGACTGTGGGCATCTGAAACGATGCTAACATTGCTAATCCATAAACCCATTGAGTAAAAGGAAGGGCGATCGCTATTTTGGTAATCATAGCTGCTGATAGTCTTGTCACATGTTGACCTTGAGCGCGAATTTCTGGCTGTACCGCCAACTCTAAAAATAGAATCAGCATGACTAATGCCAACATATAACTGACATACCAACTCAAAGCAAAATTCGCACTATCTCCGTCCCCAATCAACAAAGCTACCAAAAATACCACTAATAGCAAATTAGGTAGCAAGATTGTGAAAAATGCGTCAGCAGCTACAGCTACCCATAAAGGATGGTAGAGACGATAAGATAGCAGTTGACGTTGGAACCAGTATCTTAAACTAGGTAAGTCGCACTCTTCCCGATTCAACATAATCAAAGAAGGTACAAATTTCACTCTGAGTTGATGTTGATCCAAGATGCTGCGAATCATCGTATCTTCGCTAAAGGCTTTACCCCATTTATCTGGCAGTCCAGTTTGGCGTAACACAGAGGTTTTGATTGCTAAAGTTCCACCCCAAGGAATGCCATAGAGAAACATTTGCACCAATGCAGATACATTCCAGATGTAGCGCACCAAAGTACCCCAATACTTACCAGTTGGTACATACCAACGATTACCTGTTGTTGCACCTACTTTAGGGTTGTTGAGAGGAGTAACTAATTCTCGCAACCAATTGGGATGCACAACTGTATCAGCATCCACTAAAGCCACCACTTCGTAAGATTCATCTAGTTCTGAGACAGCTTGGATGAGGGAACTGCATTTGAGACTACAACTATTGCGGACTATTTTGAGTGGAGTGATTTCAACATTTGTTGCACCTAGTTCGTTGATAGTATTGTGGGCGATTTGCCATGCAGGGTCTTCGATACTATCAACAACCAACTTCAAATCATAACGAGGGTAATTCTGATAGAGTAGCGATCGCAAGCAATCAGGTAAAAACGGATCAGCACCACGTAGGCAAAGAATCACTGCTGTTTTGGGAAGTTCTGCATCTGATAATGGGTTTTGCGATGGTGAAGACATATACCACAACAAAGCCAGCACTAAACATATTTGAATAGCTAACCAACTCAACAAACACCTAGACAGGAATATTACCAACTCATTCATTTTTGCTAAACTCTATGCAACTGAATCCCAAAAATGAGCCATTAATTCGCCTTACAAAGATATTTTGCTATCTACAGGTTGATCCAAAAAATCATAGGCTTGATATTCAATTAATCGGATATTCCAAGGGCCTTGCACTCGATAGATTGCACCCCGCCATTTAACTGTTGATCTCAATAAAGAAGAGAGCATTGCTAAACCATATACCCACTGTGTTAAGGGGATAGCGATCGCCATTTTTAAGACTGCGCCGGGTGATAACTTTGTAATTGGCAAACCTTGAGCTACAATTACTGGTCTTATTCCTAATTCCAACATCAGCATTATCAAGAGTAAGCCCAGAGTATAGATGCTATAAGAGCGAAATAATTGATTAGTTAATTCCCATTGTTCAAACCACAATGATATTAGCAACAACACAATAGCCGTAGTGGGAAACAAAATGCTAGAAACCAAATCACCAACTATAGCTATCCATTGGGGATGATAAAGTCGAGAATATAAAAACAGTCGCTTGAGATGATCTATTAAGCCCAATAAATCGCATTCTTCACGATTGACCATTATTAAAGAAGGCACAAATTTGATTTGCATCCCATGTTTTTTCAAGACTTTGTGCATCATCAAGTCTTCATTCAAAACTTTTCCCCACATCTCCAACATTCCTGTGTGGCGCAACACTTCTGTTTTCACCGCCAAAGTACCACCCCAAGGAATGCCAAATAAAAACATCTGCACAACTGTAGAGACATTACCTGCATAGCGCACCAAAGAACCCCAATATTTACCAGTTGGTACATACCAACGATTACCTGTTGTCGCGCCTATCTTGGGATTTGAAAGAGGACTGACTAATTCTCGCAACCAGTTAGGATGAACTACGGTATCACCATCGACAAAAGCCACAACTTCATAAGAATTATCCAATTCGCTAACAACTTGCAAGAGGGCGCTGCACTTCAAACTACAATTGTGGCGAATTACCCTTAAATAATTAAGTTCGACGTTAGTTGCGCCTAGCTGATTGACAGTATCGTGAGCAATTTGCCATGCAGGATCTGTTTGACTATCAACAACTAGCTTTAAATTATATTGTGGATAATTTTGAGCCAGAAGCGATCGCAAACATTCAGACAAAAACGGATCGGCTCCACGTAGAGAAAGAATTACCGCTGTTTTGGGTAACTGCTCATCTGGTAATGAGCTTCTTTGGCTGAGGTGCAAGTAGAACAAAAAGACAAGTGCTAGACACACCTGAATAGCCAGCCAACTCAGCAAAGACTTAGACAGGAATATCGTCAACTCTTCCATGATGAGGAAATGAGGGAGTGAAGGGAGATGGAAAATGAGAGGACGCGGGAAATATATTAGATAAGTTCTCCGCATCTGTGTCTCACTGTGTCTTTGCGTCTTCTTTTTAGGAATCAAGAGAGTATTTCATCACAATATTAATGCCAGTATTTTTGTTTATTACAAAGCTGGCATCACGAAACTTTGGTGTACCTGTTGTGATAGAAACAGTGGGATTTTTAGATAGTCCAAAGCCTTCTTTGGGAATACCAAAAAAGTCTGTGTTCAGTTTGCGATCGCCATTTTGATCATCAACAATAGCGACTGCATAAGTGCCATGTTTTAATCCAGGAAATTTCTTAGTAACAGAAGTGCCTGTAATTTTAGTGCAGCCACTTTGAATTTCGCTTTTATCACTCATGGGAAAACCTTTTTCCCCGGCGTAAATCCGAAAACAAATATCACCTTTTTGATGACGAATGTTATTAACTGTAATTGTTAGTGTCGCTGTTTGTTCTGCGGTTACAGGTTTAATACAATAAATGCTGACTAAAGAAGAAAGCACAAAGTAAGACCAACGTGCAATTTTACGCATGATGAGTTATTGAGGAGTAATGTTTGCAATCGAAAAACTCTCTTGATTCTCTTCTCTATGCCTCTGTGGTTAGTAAAAAATAAACGAACCACAGAGACACGGAGGGCGCGGAGATAATTGTTGCGGTGTTAGTTTTCTATTTGACTAGTTTCTGGATATCGGTTTTTTGCACCCATGCGTGTGTTCGGTGCAAGCCTTCTTCTAGGTCAATTTTTGGTTTGTAGTCTAATAAATCTTGGGCTTTGGTAATGGAATAAGCGTAGGGACGAGTCATAAAATCTACTGATTCTGGTAGGATATCAGCTTTTTTACGGAATAGTTTTTGTCCTTGGCTGCGGATTTTGAGAAATAATTTCATTTCTTCTTTTGGCACGGACATGGGAGCTTGTAAACCTTCTGTTGCAGCCAAGCGCATAAAATACTCTTTCCAAGAAGTTTCTTGACCGTCGGTAATATTAAAAACTTCACCATAGGCTGCTTTTTTAATTGCTAAAAAGATAGCATCAATCAGATTATCTATATATAGATGATTGATGATTCCTTTACCATCGTTGGCATAAGCAAATAATTTTTGGCGCATCATTAAAAGCGGTCTAACTATCCAAGGGATACACCCTGGCCCATACACATCACCTGCACGAATGACGATAATGCCGAAGTCTGGAGGAGAGTTGAGAGGTAAAAGTTCAGTTTCCGCTTCGATTTTGGTCTGACAGTAGGGATTATTATCACTTGAAAGAGTTCCTGTTTCTGTCACGCCGTCAGGATAATCAAAGCCATATACCATCACGCTGGAGAGGTGGACAAAAGTTTTAACACCAGCGTTTTTAGCCGCTTTCGCGATGTTTAATGTCCCAGCGACATTGATTTCCCGAAATTCCTTGATAGCGCCGGCTTCTTGAGTGAGTTGCGCTGTGTGGAGAACGATGTCTACTCCCTGACAAGCTTTTTGGGCAATTTTAGGGTCTGTGATATTACCGATGATAACTTCTATACCTATATTTTGGGCTATGTTGCGATCGCTAGAACTTTGTAGTCCTCTCACCTTCATTCCCTGCGCTATGGCTAACTCGGCTGCACGCAAGCCAATAAAATCGTCAATTCCAGTAATTAGCAGGGTTTTGTTTTGTAGATTCATACAAGCAGAGGTTATTGTCTTACTAAAGTTTGAATTTCATATAGAAGTATGAATGCTTAAACATGAATATTACTTCATACTTAATACTTCACACTTCATACTTTTTAAAAAATATCTGCGGGGTCAGCAGAGCGTAATTTGTTAATAGCCAGTGCGCCAGAAGTAATACACATCAAAACTGCGGATATCAAAACAATTAAGGCATTGTTTGCCGTCATCATGATGGGTAATTTAGTAGCTTCCATTGCAAAATCATACAAAATTAAAGAACTCAAAAATCCAGGAATATATGCTAATATTGCCAGGATTATAGCTTGCTGAAACACCACATTTAATAGATATGAATTGGGATATCCGATAGCTTTTAATGTTGCATAGGCAATAAATTGTGTAGCAATGTTACTGTAGAGAATTTGGTAAACAATAACCACACCTACTACAGAAGCCATTGTCAACATTAAGTTCAGAATGAAACCAATTGGTGTGCGAGCAGCCCAATATTGTTTTTCAAAATCTATAAAACCTTGACGAGTGAAAATTAGTACATCATGAGGTAAATTGGCTTGTAAATTTTCTAAAATCTTTTCCCGATTAGCTTCCGGTTTTAGGGTAATTATGCCAATATCTATTTTTTCTGCCGGACGAGTATTGGGATTTATCCGCAGAAAAGTTGAGTCGCTGACAATTAAATTACCATCTACACCAAAGGAAGGGCCTAAGCTAAATAATCCACCGACTCTGACGTTGTAGCCAATTGGCCCATCAAAGGGAAAAATTTCAATTGTTTGTTCGGTATCTCCCTGGTCAAATTTTGCAGCAATTGGCCCAAACTCTGGTCGAGAATTCCGATCAAAAAGCATGACATCAGGAATTTTCAGTTTATCCAAGTTTTGCTCAATTTCCGGGATATTCAACACACTTCTTCCTGGATCAAAGCCAATCACATATATTGAGTACTTCTCACCAGTGGCTGGATTTTTTAACTTGGCAAATTGCAAGTACATGAGGCTAACAGATTCGACTCCATCAAACCCCAAAGTTTGATACAAACGAGTTCGAGAAAAGCTTTGAGTGGAAGTTAATGACTTATATTGTGAACTGACTAAAAATAAATCTCCACGGAGGTTTTGATGCACGGCGGTAGCACTAGAATATAGTGCATCTTGAAAACCTAGTTGGACAAACATCAGCAACACAATAAAAGCAATCCCAGCTACAGCTACTACAAAACGAACCTTTTGTTGGACTAGCTGTAGCCATGCTAAAGGAATTTTGAAATTCATGGATTCACTTGTTATTTGTTATTTGTCATCCGTCATTTGTTATTTTGACTATTGACTATATCTGAATAGATACATCCACTTGCAAGTTCGTCAAACGAGCAACTTTTTGACTATCTGCGGGATTATCGATAGATATTTTGACCTCAATAATTCTTCGGTCTGTATCGGATCTGGGGTTAAGACTAAAGATGCTTTGTTTGTCAACTTGCCAACCAATTTCTTTGACAGTTCCCTGCAATTTTCCTGTAAATGCAGCGCTGGTAATACTGGCTTTTTGACCTACGCGTACTTTTTCAATATCAGTTTGATATACTTCTGCAACTACATACATTTGCGATATCTTACCGATTTCTGCAAAACCAGAAGTGTTGATAACTTCGCCGGTTTTGGCATGAATTTTGAGAACTTTGCCATTAATAGGAGATTTAATGTATGTTAAATCTTGGTCTGCTTTAGCTTGTTTGATTGCAGTCACAGCACTCTTAATTTCAGTCTGTGCTGCGTCAACATCTACAGAGCGTACTTCACTAATGCTGTTGAGCCGAGCTTTACCTTCTGTTAGCTGGTCTTTAAGAGTGTTTTGTGTACGACTAAGGGCTGCTTTGGCTTCTGTTAGCTGTTGTTGTGTAGTTTTGAGTTGTAAAGCTTTACTATCGGCGATGGTAGCAGCGATCGCACCATCTTTGTATAATTTCTGATAGCGATCGTTTTCGGTTTGTGCGTTTTCTACTTGAGCTTGGATGCGGTTGATTGTTGCTTCTTGAGCCGCAATTTCTCCTTTTAATTGTGATTCTAAACGCGCAATGGTTGCTTTTTGAGCGTCGATATCTCCTGATTTAGCACCAGCTTTGACCTGTGCTAATTTAGCTTTGGAAACTTGCAGTCTATCTAGAGACTGTTGTAAAGCGGCTGTAGCACGGGCATAATCGTCTAAATACGCCAATATTTGCCCAGCTTTGACCTCATCCCCTTCCTTTACAAGCAGTTTTTCGACTCGCACACCGTTGATGGAGTTAGGCGCAGACAAAAAGGTAACTTGACCTTCAGGCTGCAAACGTCCCAAAGCGGTGACTGCAACTTTCACAGGCGCAGGCTGAGGAGAATTTGTTTGAGGTGCTGGAACTGAAACACGAGACAATTTTGGCGAAAGACTAGAGAAAGTTCCTAGTCCAGCAGCAGCTATAGTGATGGAAGCTGCTAGAATTATTTGCCAGCGACTTAGAGGTTTTGTAAACAACTGGCTGTATTTTTTTAGTGCCATATTTTTTTATTCCAATTGTGCTATGCCAGGGAACAGCCTAATTTCTGAATAATGCTACCCCTGCGGGAACGCCTACCATAGGATGCCCCAAGGGATTTAGGGCAAAGACAGTTCAGCCTTTTTGTACCAGTGAGTTCTATGGGAATTTTTGTACGTCTTAACACCAATATTAATTACTAGTTTTGGAGAGAAATAACCAGTAGACGTAACTCTAAATCTTTTTCAGTTTTATCCTAATTTTGCATTAAATCCAGTAGTTTAAAATACGATATCGCTAACTAAAAATTTTCAATCTCCGAAAAATGAAGCGCTGGAAAAACTGGATAAACTGCGTTCAATTATGGCAACAAGTTTAGATGTTGTCAATCAGTTTGCAATGTTTAAGTTAACCTTTAATGACTTTAAGACTTACGCAATTTGCAGACTAAATAAAGGTTATGGTTGTCAAGAGTCAATAGTCAAAAATCAGTTTTTAATATTTTAGGTGGATTTCGCGTGCTATCTTAGGTGTTTTAGCTGATTTTAAAAAAAAATAGTAATTATGCCTAAAGTTTCCATAAACCAAATTCACATAGGTTCTAACCGCCGTCCAGTCAACGGCAGTAAAGTTAATGAATTGAAAGAGTCAATTAAGGCTAATGGTCTATTAAATCCAGTCACAGTAGATCAGAATTTAAACTTGATTGCGGGGCTGCATCGCCTCACAGCCTGTAAGCTTTTGGGGCTAGAAGCTATTGAATGTAATATTGTCAACTATCGAGATGCAGACCAAGGGCGGTTGGCGGAAATTGACGAAAATTTAATTCGTAATGAGCTAGAACCTTTAGAACGTTCGGAACTGTGGCTAGAGCGAGACCAGATTTTAGAACGTATGGGGTTGCGAGCAAAAGCTGGAGATAATCAGCATACTTTCAAAGGTGGTGCAATGATTTCACCACCTCCCAAAAGAACTATGGAGTTAGCGAAGGAAACTGGATACTCTGAGCGCACCTTTCAGCATGGGAAGCAAATAGCTAAAAGCATTCACCCAGAAGTAAAACAGATGATTAAGGGTACACCACTGGCTGACAGTCCCACAGTCTTACTCAAAATAGCCAGGGCTGGGAGTGAAGAACGCACATCAGCGGAAGCAGCACAAAAGGCTTTGGAGTTAGCCCAAAAGCAAGGAGACAAACAAGTAGCCGCACAGCAAGCCCAATTGATTAGAGAGGCTAAGAAAAAGCAAAAAGAGTTACAGATATTAGCTTTTAAAAGTGCTATGGCGGAGAAAGAAGCTAAATTGGCGCTTAAAAAAGTTCAACGCCAAGTAGAACAAGTGATTGAGCAACCAAAAGCTAGTCTTGCACCAGATGTAAAACTTGGTGAGGAATGGATGCTAGGACGGCATTTAGTTTATTGTGGCGATACTTACACTTCACAGTTTCGGAATCTGTTACCTTCGGATGCAGCGTTGGCGATCGCGCCCTGCGCGGCTCCCAGCTGGAGCATCGCTACTGTCTCCTCTACATGGCATCATAATTATTTAGTGGATGAAGCCAGGGTTGTTGCTGTTCTCCGTTCTGAAGGGCAAGTTTATGAATTTTACAGAAATAATCAAATGCCGTTTCAATACGAGTTATTAGTAAACAATGTTTATGTAGGCATTTTTTCTCACCAAGAAATTTCTCAACCACAAACAGCTATTAATATCGAAGGCATTGAGGGCATCGTCAATTATCTAATTAATCTCTACACCAGTCCCAACAATTTTGTCATCGCCCCATTTATCGGATATGGTGAAATACTCATCGCTTGTGAAAGACTCGGACGCATCTGTTTTGTTGGTGATGAAAACCCACAATTAGTTAGTCGCGGTATGCTGCGTTGGCAGCAATGGACTGGGAAACAAGCGCAAAAAGCGTTGAGTGTTTAGGCATTAATTATTAACCACAGATAGATGCTCATCAAGAAATTCAAACTGCAATTTGTAACTTTTTTGGCAGATACTCACTTCAATTATCTAAATGTTAGCAATTCCTCAAAGGTTATTAAGACATTGTTTGTAATGCACTTTCTCAAGATTGAATGTTTGCTTGATTAATAGCTTTACGAAATTAGGTTTTGCCTGATTTAAAAAAATCATCAAATACTTGCTTCCAATTATGATGATCTGCTGAATAACCAAGATTTATGCTTATCTATTTTCGTGTATGTGTTTGATTGATTTGTACTGAAATTACTGGGCTTTGTACTGTTTACGAAATCAAGATGCCATTAGCAAAGGAAGCGCGATCGCTTAACTTCGTAGTCACAAAATATGAGTTGTTGAATATACTTGTATGCCATGCTTTGTTTAACATTGCCATCAACCAAAAGTCAGATTAATTTCTTAAAATCCTTTGAAGAAATGATTTAGTTTGTGTGAAGTGTGCTATTCTTTTTATTAATTCAACTCTTCAAAACGCAACGGAAAAATAACAGATTTATCGCTTTTGGAGATGAGAAACCTATACAAAGTCGCATCACCATCACCTTGTGAATTTTGAGTATTTTTGTCAAACCACTGTATGAATTAAAAATCGAGGTGATGTTCTTTCGGTAACGAATTTGTCAACTTTTCTGGGTCAAATTCCGTACAATATATTATCCTGGACGTTGAAACTGGCTATGGCATTTATTAAGATACAGAACGTTATCATTAATACCAGCTACGTTGCTGCTGTTAGGCTAGATCATCAGACGAGTTTGGGAGAAAAAAGCGTTTCTGTCCTCATGGCTACTCCTAAGTTTCCTTTGTTCCAGTTAGATACAATTGCTCAAAATTTCTACCATTACGAATGGCTTGAATTCACTGGTCAAGCAGCTAACGCGCTCCAAGATTATTTTACCAGTTTCAACAACGTTATTGACTTGCTACCACAATATCAAGAGAAGCATGAAGTATGAATTCTGAAATATGAAGTAGGAATTTTTCATCTTTTGTATTGTTGGTGTTTGTTAGGAAAAAAGCATTTAGCTCTTGCACATAGGTATAGCTAGTTGCTTCTAACAATAAACATGCTCATTTTTGATGGGTAATAAAAACTACTGTAGCTTCACAATCCACAGTACTCAAGAACAGTCTATACCCTATGTCTGCTTATTCAATTGATACTGCTTTGGCGGAATTGGAAGCCCACATCAACAGTTGTGAAAAAACTTTGATTAGGTTTATAGAGGAAAAAAAGATGACGACAGACAAACCAATGTCGATTAACAAACTTAACAGACAACTGCAACAAAACCCTATAGCTATCGTGGGCATGGCTTCGCTATTTGCTAAAGCCAGAAATTTGCGGGAATATTGGCAAAATATCATTAATAAAATCGATTGTATTACTGATGTACCTCCCACCCATTGGAGTGTGGAAGATTATTACGACCCCAACCCCAGAACCTCAGAAGATAAAACTTACTGTAAACGCGGTGGCTTTATCCCAGAGGTTGATTTTAACCCGATGGAATTTGGTATTCCTCCCAGCATTTTAGAAGTTACTGATGTTTCGCAGTTATTAAGTTTGGTAATTGCGAAAGAAGCAATGGAAGATGCTGGCTATGGTGAATCTCGTGAGTTTTCCAGAGATACTATCGGGGTGGTTCTGGGTGTAGCGATGGCTAAACAATTAGGAATGCCACTAGCTGCACGTCTAGAATATCCTATTTGGGAAAAAGTTCTCAAAAGTAGTGGTCTTTCTGACGAAGATACTAAAAAAATAGTTGACAAAATCAAAAGCGCCTACATTAAGTGGGATGAAAACGCCTTCCCTGGAATGTTGGCTAACGTCGTGGCTGGACGCATCGCCAACCGCTTGAACTTTGGTGGAATTAACTGTGTAGTTGATGCAGCTTGTGCTAGTTCCTTCGGTGCTTTGAAAATGTCCATCAGTGAACTAGTGGAGCATCGCGCTGATATGATGCTGACTGGTGGTGTGGATACCGACAACACCATCATGGCTTACATTTCTTTTAGCAAAACTCCCGCTGTTTCTCCTAGTGAAACCGTCAAACCTTTCGATGCTAAATCTGATGGGATGATGTTGGGTGAAGGTATCGGGATGATTGTCCTCAAGCGTTTGGAAGATGCAGAACGGGACAACGATAAAATCTATGCCGTAATTAAAGGTATTGGTACTTCTAGCGATGGTCGCTACAAGAGCATTTATGCTCCTCGCAAAGAAGGACAAGTTACCGCCTTACGCCGCGCTTATGAAGATGCTGGCTTTTCTCCCGCCACCGTTGGTCTGATGGAAGCCCACGGTACTGGGACAATGGCTGGCGACCCCACCGAATTTGCTTCTTTAAGAGACTTCTTTAGTGAACACGACCAGAAAAAGCAGCACATCGCTTTAGGTAGCGTGAAATCCCAAATCGGACACACCAAAGCAGCTGCGGGTGCTGCAAGTTTGATTAAAACAGCTTTGGCACTCCATCATAAAATTTTACCGCCAACCATTAACATTACCGAGCCGAACCCCAAACTCGACATTAACAACTCGGCATTTTATCTCAATACCGAAACAAGACCTTGGATTCGTGCAGAAGGGGACGAGCCAAGACGCGCGGGTGTCAGTTCCTTCGGATTTGGTGGGACAAACTACCACGTTGTTTTAGAAGAATACGAAGCGGGACAAAATCAACCATACCGCTTGCACAGCACACCCCAAGAAATTCTGTTGTTTGCAGCTAATCCAGCCCAACTACTTAGCAAGTGTGAAGCAGATTTATGGAAGTTGCAATCAGAAGGGGCTGAGAGATACTATTCACAGTTAGTACAAGATTGTCAATCAGTAGAAATTCCCCAAACTGCGGCTAGAGTTGGTTTTGTGGCTGAAAATTTGCCAGAAGCTTGCAAGTTGCTGCAAATTAGCATCGACTGGCTAAAACTTAAAGGTGCAGCCGCATCGTGGGAACATCCCCAAGGTATTTACTACCGCGCCTCTGGGATGGAGTTGGGCGGTAAAGTTGTGGCGTTGTTCTCTGGTCAAGGTTCCCAATATCTAGAAATGGGGCGGGAAGTAGTGATGAACTTCCCAGAAATGCAGCGCTTACATGGCTACATGGATAGCTTGTTAATCAAAGATAACTTGCAGCCACTCTCAGAAATTGTCTTCCCGCGTCCAACCTTTGAAGAAGCTGAGAAAAACGCCCAAGTTGCAGCACTACAACGCACAGAATACGCGCAACCTGCGATTGGGGTGTTTAGCGCTGGGTTGTATTCGATTCTGCAAAAAGCTGGCTTTAAATCTGACTTTGTTGCTGGTCACAGCTTTGGGGAACTGACAGCATTGTGGGCGGCGGGTGTGTTGAGTGAAGCAGATTACCTGTTCTTGGTGAAATCTCGTGGTCAAGCGATGGCTGCACCAGAAGACCCAGACCACGATGCGGGGACAATGTTGGCTGTCAAAGAAGACATCAACAAAATTGAACCGATACTGAAGCAGTTTCCGCAGGTATCGATCGCTAACTTTAATTCTCCCACACAGATTGTCTTGGCAGGGCCAACTGCCGAAATTGCTAAAGTTCATCAGGTATTGCACAGCCAGGGATATGCAGCTGTATTATTGCCTGTTTCTGCCGCCTTCCACACATCGCTAATTGCCTTCGCTCAGAAGTCCTTTGCGATCGCCACTAAGTCGGTTAAATTCAATACTTCTAAAATTCCAGTTTTCAGTAATGTTACTGGTAAGCATTATCCTCAAGACCCCACAGGAATGCAGAGAATCCTGGAAACACACCTGGCAAGTTCGGTGCTGTTTAAACAGGAAATTGAAAATATTTACGCCGCTGGTGGTTCTTGCTTCGTGGAATTTGGGCCAAGAAGAATTCTAACTAACTTAGTTAAAGATATTTTAGGCGATCGCCCACACATTACCGTCGCTTTAAATCCTAGCACCCAAAAGAATAGCGATCGCTCTTTGCGGGAAGCCGCAGTACAAATGCGCGTCATTGGGATGCAGTTGAAAAATCTTGACCCCTATCAAGTTCAACCTGCACTACCTGCTGAGAAAAAGAAAGCTTTGAATGTGCGTCTCAACGGCATTAACTACGTCTCAGACAAAACCAAAAACGCCTTCCAAGAAGCATTGCAGAATGGACATAAAGTTTCATTACCTGCTAACGCTACTCCTGAATTCTCCGAAACTGTGCCAGTTACAGCAAGTAATGGACGTGTGACGGTTCCTCAAGAAATCGTCAGCCCTGAACCAGCACCAGAAATTATTTTCACACCTAATACCACAACCAAACCACAACCAGAAATGAGTCCTGCGTTCCTTTCTAATCAACCAGCCCAGGAGTCTGATATGCCAACGCCTGAAAATTTGGTAAACTACCAGCGAATGCTAGAAAGCTTAGAGTACCTACTGACCCAATTCCAAAAGAATCAATCTGAGAATCTCCAAGCTCATGGTCAGTACCTCCACCATCAGATGGAATACACTAAAGCATTCTTCCAACTGATGCAGCAGCAAAATGGGTTATTCGCTAACGCCAAATCTTCCCAAGAAGCAGCGCAACTCAGGCTAGTTGTGATGGAAGGTGTAGAACGTAGCATGATGCAGTTTCACTCCCAACAAGGTGAAACCCTCCGCATCCATGAGCAGTATCTTCTAGAACAGGTGGAATACGCCAAAAACTTCTTCCAACTCATCCAAGAACAATATTCGCAGTTGATTGCTGGTGGTGTCACCGAAGCACCTGTACCGCCAACAACCAAGATTATTGAACCACCTACATCTGTAGTTGAGCCTGTTATTAAAAATGGTAACGGCAATGGTTCTAAAGTTGTTGGGACACCCATTGCTTTCACTCCCGCACCAATAGTTGAGACACCTGTTGCACCCGCGTCAGTAATTCAAATTCCGACTCCTCAGCCTGTAGTTGAAGCACCTGTTTTTACTCCCGCACCAATAATTGAAACACCTGTTGCACCAGCGCCAGTAGTTCAAATTCCGACTTCTCAGCCTGTAGCTGCAATTAGCGCACCTGCCATTTCTACACCCGCTGTTGATTTGTCAGACTTAGACAAAAACCTGATTGCAATTATCAGCGATAAGACAGGCTACCCTGTAGAAATGCTCGAATTCGAGATGGACATGGAAGCCGACTTAGGTATTGACTCCATCAAACGAGTAGAAATCTTGGGTGGATTGCAAGAATTGTATCCAGACTTACCCAAGCCCAACTTAGAAGAACTGGCAGAAAAACGCACCATCGGGCAAATTATTGAATATCTGCAATCTAATGCTGCGAGTGGTGCTACCGTAGGAGTTGCAGTGCTACCAGCACCAGAAATACCAGTTATCACCGCACCCGTTGCACCTGCACCAGCAGTTATTGCAGAAACTCCAGTCGAAGAAACTGTAGAAGATACCACAGAATACGCAGACATCGCCCAAACCCTCCTCGCCATCACCAGCGATAAAACAGGCTACCCCGTAGAAATGCTCGAACTCGAAATGGACATGGAAGCCGACTTAGGTATTGATTCCATCAAACGAGTTGAGATTTTGGGTGGACTGCAAGAAGCGTATCCCAACTTACCCAAGCCCAACCTCGAAGACTTAGGTGACTTGCGAACAATTGGACAAATAGTTGATTATCTGCAACGCCTAGTTGCAGGGGAAAAAAAAAAGCCTCAGTCTAGCTGGAACTTCCAACCAGTCCAGGTAATAGATAACGTAGCGCGTCGTCCAGCGCAACTGAAAATATTACCAGCACCAGACAGCTTAGAATTCAGCTTACCAGAGGGACACATCTGCTTAATCACAGATGATGGCTCCCTCACCACCTCCAAAGTAGTGGAATCTTTGAGCGATCGCGGCTGGAAAATAGTAGTATTAAGCTTTCCCCCATCGCTCATTTCTCAACTAGCACCCTTACCCGCGGGAGTAGAACGCATCACCCTCGCAGATATGAGTGAAGAACTTCTACAACATAAATTATCCGCGATCGCCACAAATTTGGGAACCATCGGCAGCTTCATTCACATCCATCCCCAGGGCATAGAACAAGACAAAGCCATCGTTAAACACATCTTCTTCATCGCCAAATACCTGAAAAAATCCCTCACCGAAACCGCAAACTACACCCGCAGTAGCTTCCTAACAATAGCCCGATTAGATGGAGCCTTTGGGTTAGAGCATAACACCAATTATAGAGCGATCGCCGCTGGTTTATTTGGACTCACCAAAACCCTGAGATGGGAATGGCCAAAAGTATTCGCTCGCTCAATCGACCTAAGCCCAGCAATAGACCCACAAAAATCAGCTGAACATATTATTGCCGAACTGTGCGACTCAAATCTTTATATCAACGAAGTAGCTTACGGTTCCCAAGGGCGAGTTACTTTGAAAGCTTCCGTGATTAAGTAAAGCCTCACGCAGAGACGCGGAGAATAACTCTCATTCCTCTGTGTTCTCTGTGTCTCTGTGGTTCGTTTAAATCATAAAATTCTCAAATTCAAATAAACATGACAACAACAACCCAAATTCATCCCTCATCAGTATTCCTCGTCAGTGGTGGTGCAAAAGGAATCACATCCTTATGTATTAAAAAACTCGCCCAACAACAACCTTGCACATTCATCCTCCTCGGACGTTCCGAAATTGTCGAAAACGAGCCAGACTTCGCCAAAGACTGCATTGAAGAACCCGCATTAAAAAAACGCATCATGGAACATCTCCTCAAACAAGGAGAAAAACCCACACCCATGAGCGTACAAAAAATATATAACAAAATTGCTTCCAGCCGAGAGATTAAAAACACCTTGGCAGAAATTCAAGCCACAGGCGCAAAAGTCGAATATGTGAGCGCCGATGTCACCGACATTACCGAATTACAACAGAAATTAGCAACAGCGATCGCTCGTACCGGAGCAATTACTGGTATTATTCATGGTGCAGGTAACTTAGCCGACAAATTAATCGAAAAGAAAACCGACCAAGACTTTGAAAAAGTTTATACAGCCAAAGTCCAAGGCTTAGAAAATCTACTGAATTGCGTTAACCCCAATCAACTAGAACAACTAGTATTATTCTCCTCCGTAACTGGATTTTACGGCAACATTGGGCAATCCGACTATGCGATCGCTAACGAAATTCTCAACAAATCAGCCCATCTATTCAAACAAAACCATCCCAATTGTCACGTAGTTGCAATCAACTGGGGCGGTTGGGATAGCGGTATGGTGACACCAGAACTCAAAAAAGCCTTTGCAGAACGAGGAATTGATATTATCCCCGTAGATATTGGCGCACAAATGTTAGTTAACGAACTCCATCCCGCCCACCACGACTCTACCCAAGTTGTTATCGGTAGCCCTACAATTCGCCCACCCGCACCGTTAGATGTAGAACTCAAAAGTTACCGCATCCGCCGCCGTATTATTCTAGAAGCAAATCCCTTTTTATACGATCATGTGATTGCTGGTTCCCCAGTACTACCAGCCACCTGCGCCATGTCTTGGATGATTAATGCGTGTGAAGAATTGCATCCAGGTTATCGTTATTTGAGTTGTAAAGACTTCAAAGTTCTCAAAGGAATTACCTTTGCTAATTCCAACGTCAGCGAACATATTTTAGAAATACAAGAAATCGCCAAAAGCGAATCAGAATTTGTCGAATTACAAACCAGAATCTTAAGCAAAACTCCCCAAGGCAAAACCCACTATCACTTCAGCGCCCAAATCAAAATCGTGCGGAAAACTCCAGACGCACCCATATACGAATCAGTAAATCTCACAGAAGATCACATCATCACCACCACAGGTACAGATTTCTATCAAAAAGATAGCTCCTCATTATTCCACGGCCCAGCATTTCAAAAAATAGATAGAGTCATCAATATCACTCCCGAAAAAATCACCACCGAATGTTTTTGGTCATCAATTTCTCCCCAAAAACAAGGACAATTTCCTATCAATTGGCATAACCCATACACCACCGATTTAAGCACACAACCTCTGTGGGTATGGCTAAACCATTTCTATCAAGAAATGTGCTTACCAGGACAACTAACCCACTCCGAACAATTCCGCGCTATACCTTGCGACGAACCATTCTACGTCTCCTGCGAAATCAAAGCAAAAACAGCAACAGGAGTTACCTCCGACTACTACCTACACGATCGCAACGGTAAATTATATTCTCGCATTCTTGGAGCCAAAGCAGTCATTTGGGCAATGAGAATGATGAATAAATAACCACCCATCATACTCTGTAAACCTCTTCTTCTCTGCGCTCTCTGTGCGGCAGTTGCTACCCTACGGGAACGCTTTCAGCGAACAAGTCGGGAAACCCGCCCAACGCACTGCCTTGTCTCTGTGGTTCGTAAAATTTCCACTCCGGGGAAAAGCGTAAATCCAAAAACTCACCCCAACAAGGAAAAAATAGTGGAAAAAATCGCCATCATCGGCATATCTTGTCTCTTCCCCGACGCTCAAAATCCCGAACAATTCTGGCAAAACATCACCGAACAAAAAGACTCCACATCAGATATTACAGTCGCCGAAATAGGTATAGATCCCACAATATTTTACGACTCAGCTAAAGGCAACCCGGAAAAATTTTATTTCCGCAAAGGTGGATTTATTCGCAACTTTCAATTTGACCCCAGTGAATATAATCTCCCCTTAAACCTAGTTGCAAGTTTAGATAATACCTTCAAATGGTCACTGTATGCAGCTAAACAAGCAGTACAACATAGTGGTTATTTAGGTAATCAAAATGTCCTCTCCAAATGCGGCGTAATTTTAGGAACCCTCTCCTTACCGACAAAGTTATCTAATCAACTATTATCCCCCATTTATCGCCGCACAATTGATGGTGCGATCGCCGAACTGCTTCAAGACCAAGATTTTCACTTAGCGGCTCTCCCCGCAGCTAACAAACCATCGCCCTATAATGCGATGATTTCTGGTTTACCCGCCACTTTAATTGCTCAATCACTATCACTATCAGCAACACATTTTTGTATAGATGCAGCTTGTTCCTCAGCCTTTTATGCCATTAAATTAGCATCTCATTACCTCTCCACAGGCAAAGCTAATTTGATGTTAGCTGGTGCAATTAGTTGTTCTGATCCTTTATTTTTACGAATGCTATTTTCTGGGATTCAAGGATATCCAGAAAACGGTATCAGTCGCCCTCTAGACAAAGAATCACGGGGCTTAATTACCTCAGAAGGTATAGGAATGGTAGTCCTCAAACGCCACAGTGATGCTGTGAGAGATGGTGATAGAATTCTTGCTACTGTTTGTGGTATTGGACTTTCTAATGATGGTAGAGGTAAACATTTACTAAGTCCCAATGAAAAAGGGCAAATACTTGCTTACGAACGAGCTTATCAAGAAGCTCAAATCAGCCCGAAAGACATTGATTATCTGGAGTGTCACGCTACAGGTACACTTTTAGGTGACACTACCGAATGTAATTCTGTAGAAAGCTTTTTCGGACAATATAAAGCATCACCTTTAGTTGGCTCTGCTAAATCGAATGTCGGTCATTTGTTAGTAGGTGCGGGAATGGTGGGCTTAACCAAAGCAATTTATAGCATGAATCATGGTGTGATTCCACCCACAATTAATATTGCTGAACCTATTGGTGCAGAAAATACCGTCATTTCTCCCAAAAACATTGTTAAAACAACAACACCCTGGCCTAACAATAATTCAACTAAACGTGTAGCCCTAAGTGCCTTTGGTTTTGGTGGAACTAACTCCCACATTATTTTGGAAAAAACCGCAAAAGACACAAAGGACACAAAGAAATAGAAGTTTTAGAGTTTTTTTGCGTGAGTCTATAAAACCATCTATCTTCTCTCTAACTCTGTGTTCTCAGTGCCTCTGTGGTTCGTTATTCCCTCTTTCCTTAGCGCTCTTTGCGCCCTTCTCTACGAGAGGCTTCCGCCAACGCACAGCGTCTCGTAGAGAATGCGGTTCGTTATTAAATTCATTTTAGGTACTAAATAATGACCCAAGATAATAAAAACAAAATTGCCATTATTGGCATGGATGCCTTCTTTGGCGAATGCAATAGCCTAGATGCTTTTGAACGTAGTATTTACGATGGCAAACAGCATTTTATTCCTCTACCTGAAAAAAGATGGTATGGTATCAACGAGCAAAAAGATTTATTGCAAGAGTATGGATTAGCTGATGGGAAAGCGCCTGTCGGGGCGTATATCAAAGACTTTGAAATTGATACTTTAACCTATAAAATTCCTCCTAACGAAATCGAAAAAATCAACCCCCAACAACTATTAATATTGAAGGTTGCTGAACGGGCAATTCAAGATGCAAAACTCCCAGAAGGTGGGAATGTGGCGGTAATTATTGCCGCTGAAGCAGAGTTGTCTGCACACAAACTGCAACAACGATGGAATTTATCTTGGCAAGTTAGAGATGGTTTAAATGGGGCGGAAATTACCTTATCGCCTGAAAAGATTGCTCAACTAGAAGCCATCGTTAAAGATAGCGTTCACAATCAAGGAGAAATTGGTGAGTATTTAAGTTACATCACCAATATCATGGCGAGTCGAATTTCTTCGTTGTGGAATTTCACCGGGCCGGCTTTCACCTTGACATCCGTAGAGACTTCTACCTTCAAAGCATTAGAAGTTGCACAAATGTTACTCATGACTGGAGAAGTTGACGCAGCCATTGTTGGGGCTGTCGATTTGGCTGGTGGTGTGGAGAATGTGTTGTTACGCAATCAAACAGCCAAGGTTAATACTGGTGTCAATACCTTGAGTTATGACCAAAAAGCCAATGGCTGGACTGTGGGTGAAGGCGCTGGTGTAGTAGTTCTCAAACGTTATGATGTGGCGCAAGCAAATGGCGATCGCATTTATGCAACTATTGATGGTATCAGTGTCGGTCAATCCTTGACCAATTCAGCTAACGAAGCCTTTCAAATGGCTGGTATACAGCCTGCTGAGGTGAATTATGTGGAAGTTTGCGCCAGTGGTATTCCTCAAGAAGACGAAACCGAAATCGCTGGGTTATTGCAAGTTTATCCATCAGTAGGGAATGGTTTGCATTGTGCTATTGGTAGCGTTAAAGCAAATATCGGTCACACTCAAGTAGCTTCAGGAATCGCCAGCCTAATCAAAACAGCGCTGTGTCTTTACTACAGATACATTCCTGGTACTCCTAACTGGTCTGGTGTGAAGACACCACAACTATGGTCAGGTAGCCCTTTCTATGTAGCTACAGAATCTCGTCCTTGGTTTTTGGGTAAAGACTCTAACCGTCGGATAGCTGCAATTAACGGTGTGGGTTTTGATGGGACTTACGCCCATGCAATTCTCTCAGAAGAACTCAACCAAGAAGAACGGATTAGCAGATATTTGGAGCAAATGCCATATCATCTGTTCCCCGTGACAGCTAACGATAACATCAGTCTATTTGCGGCTCTAGATAGTTTGCAAAAGAGTATTGAAACTAGTTCTTCTTTATCAGATTGTGCGAGTCAAGCTTTTGCTACCTATAAAGCCAACCCCCAAGCTCTTTACGCCTTAACAATTAACGGACGGAGCAAAAAAGAACTCCTCAAAGAAATTGAATCAGCCCGTAAAGGTGTCAAAACTGCTTTTGAAAAAGGTACAGATTGGCAAACACCTGTAGGTAGTTACTTCACACCGAAGCCTCTGGGACAATGCGGTGAGATTGCTTATGTGTATCCAGCGGCGGTGAATTCCTACGTGGGTATGGGTCGGAATCTCTTCCGCTTATTCCCCAGAATTTATCACGACCAAATGGTGAAAAGTCTGCACCAGCGGGCGGCGGATGTAGAACGACTTGTGTTTCCCAGAAGTTTGAGTAAACTATCTCTCAGACAACTAGAGACTCTAGAAAAGCAATTGCTAGATGATTCTTTAGCCATGTTTGAGGCGGAAATGTTCTGCACCAGACTGCTTACCACAGTGATTCGGGATGACTTTCAACTCCAGCCTAAGTATGTATTTGGCTACAGCTTGGGTGAAACAAGCATGATGGTAGCTCAAGGCGTGTGGAGCGATTTCTTCCAAGGTAGTAACTCCTTCAACTCCTCAGCGTTGTTTGGAAGTAGGTTATCTGGCCCGAAAAATGCGGTGCGCGAGTTTTGGGGTTTACCCAATACAGATACTTCAGATAAAAGTTTTTGGGGTAACTTCGTCTTGATAGCTAGTCCTGAACAAGTGCAGGAAGCTATCAAAAATGAACCACGTGTTTATTTGACACAAATTAATACACCGGAAGAAGTGCTAATTGCTGGTGAGCCAGCCGCTTGTAAAAGAGTCATTGCAGCCTTAGCTTGTAATTCTTTCGCGGCTCCTTTCGATCATGTCATTCATAGTGAAACGATGCGATCGGAGTATGATGAGTTAGTCAAATTAAATACTTTACCATCCCAGAATCTATCAGGCGTAACCTTCTATTCTGCAGCGCAATATCAACCTATTGTACTGGAGAGTGGGGCGATCGCTCACAGTATCGCCACCGGACTTTGCCAACAATTAGACTTCCCCCGACTAGTCAACCGTCTCCACGATGACGGCGCGAGAATTTTTATCGAAGCCGGTGCTGGTGGTGTTTGTTCGCGCTGGATTGATAAAATTCTCGAAGACAAAGACCACATCACCGTATCCCTAAATCGTCGGGGTATGGATGACCATACTTCCATTGTCAAAGCTCTAGCAAAACTGGTCAGTCATCGCGTCCCGATGGACTTGTCACCACTTTATAATCTCACTCCCACAACTAAACAAAATAAAGCTACCTTACGCACAATCACCATCGGCGGTAACTCAATTACAGCCAGTATTTTAAGTGAAGAAAATCGCCAACTTTTTCAAAATTTACCGCAAAAAGTTAAAGCCGAGCAAACTGTAAATCTGCATCAAAACATACCATCACCTAGTGATTTTGACATTATCAATTCTCTGGAAGATACATTCAAACTCATTAGTAGCGAAGTTCCTGCAAAAAATATCATGGAACACGGTTTTGCTGCAACAGAAAAAGTAGAATCTTCTGAGTTAATTATTGCGCCCCAAGTATCTGCTACCAATAAAGATTTAGATACCCTCATCAGAATGCTGGAGTTAAATACATCCCACTGTCAAAAGCTGAATGCAAATAATGCACGGATAACGAAAGCGCATACAGCTTTCTTGTTAGCCAGACAAGATTTTAGTCAACAAATGCGCGAAATCATTCAACTGCAATTAGTTTGCGCTCAAGATTTGTTGAACGAAGAAGTTTGATTGCACGTTACCTCATGGTTTAAGGATATATTGCTATATTCTTAAACCTTTTCTAGATTTCTAAAGTTTCGCGCAAAGGCGCATTCGTTGAAAACGTTCCCGCAGGGTAGACGCAAAGAAGATGACCACCATAGATACACTATTTAGCAAGCAAGACAATGGTTTAGGATTTTCTACCTATACCTATAATCAAAACCTGATTTGGAAAGGCTCATTAGATACAATCTCTTTTGACCAGCAAACTATTAAAGATAAATTACTAGTTTTAGATAAACCTTGTTACATCGTCAGAATTGCTGGACAAATTGGTGTCACCAACGAAGGCTTTTTATCTCCTGTTGAAAATACTACGACACAAGTAGAACTACTTACATCGATTCCTCCCATACGTTTACAACAGTTAGGCGACCCAAATTTTCTTTCTTTTTATGGTGTGAAATATGCCTATATGACGGGCGCAATGGCTGGCGGTATCGCTTCAGAAGAAATGGTCATTGCTTTAGGAAAAGATCAAATCTTGAGTTCTTTTGGTGCAGGTGGGTTAACGCCAGAAAGATTAGAAGCCGCAATTCAAACAATTCAACAAGCTTTACCTCATGACCCCTACGCCTTCAATTTAATTCACAGCCCTAATGATATGGCGATTGAACGTCGAGCTGTGGATTTGTATCTTAAATATGGGGTGAAAATTGTCGAAGCTTCAGCATTTTTAGATTTAACTCCTAACATTGTTTATTATCGGGTGGCTGGGTTAAGTTTAAATAATGCTAATCAAATCGAAATTAAAAATAAAGTGATTGCGAAAATTTCTCGCCGCGAAGTTGCGAGTAAATTTATGCAGCCAGCACCAGCTAAAATTATTCAAGAATTGCTTGAGCAAGGCTTAATTACTGAGTTGCAAGCAAAATTAGCCAAGAAAGTTCCAATGGCTGATGATATTACTGTTGAAGCTGATTCTGGTGGTCATACAGATAATCGTCCTTTGGTTTGTTTGTTACCTTCTCTGATTTCTTTACGAGATGAAATTCAAACCCAATATCAATATGCTCAACCGATTAGAGTGGGTGTAGCAGGAGGAATTGCAACACCACAATCAGCTTTAGCTGGGTTAATGATGGGTGCTGCTTATGTAATGACTGGTTCAATAAATCAAGCATGTGTTGAATCGGGAGCCTGTGAACATACAAAGCGTTTGTTAGCGCAAGCAGAAATGGCTGATGTCATGATGGCTCCCGCCGCCGATATGTTTGAAATGGGTGTTAAATTACAAGTCCTCAAGCGCGGCACAATGTTCCCAATGCGAGCGCAGAAGTTGTATGAATTATACCGCGCTTATGACTCTATTGAAGATATTCCTGCGGCAGAAAGAGAGAAGTTAGAAAAGCAAGTTTTTCGGAAAACTCTGGCTGAAGTTTGGGAAGGAACAGCCGCTTATTTATCTCAGAAAAATCCTGAAAAATTGGGCAAAGCTATTAATAATCCGAAGTTGAAAATGGCTGCAATTTTTCGGTGGTATTTAGGCTTATCTTCGCGCTGGTCTACTGCTGGTGAAAAAGGTAGAGAAGTAGATTATCAAATTTGGTGCGGCCCGGCGATGGGTGGTTTTAATGATTGGGTACGCGGTTCTTATTTAGCCGAACCACAAAATCGTCGAGTTGTGGATGTGGCTGATCATATTATGCAAGGTGCGGCGTATTTATATCGCATCCAAAATTTAAAAATTCAAGGATTGCAAATACCAGATTACTACACTCAGTATCTTCCAGAAATTTCTCAATAATTCCAAGAGGTAACAATGTCTTATAGTGCAGCAGATATTCAAGTTTGGATGGTGTCTAACCTAGCAGAATTACTGGGTGTGGAAGCTGATGAAATCGACATCGACGAAAACCTAGAGAACTATGGTTTGGATTCAGCACAAGCCATGACTCTAGTGAGTAAATTAGAGGAATTACTGGGGTTTCAACCGTCACCGTTGCTGTTATGGCATTATCCTAATATTGCATCTTTATCGCAGCGTTTAGCTGAAGAATTAGAAGAAAAATCAGATGTGCAAGATACAGGAATTGTCAAGCAAACAATTAATGCGATGCCTTCGGCAACCCCAAAGGGGAACGCCTCGGAAATTCCTATCCTCAATTTACAATCCGAAGCCGTACTCGACCCCACAATTCATCCTGGTGGCGCTACATACACACCTCTAGATAAACCCAAGAAAATCTTTTTAACTGGTGGTACAGGCTTTTTAGGAGCCTTCATTATCCGGGAATTATTAGAACAAACTGATGCAGAAATCTACTGCTTAGTACGTGCTGCTAGTCTCCACGATGGGAAGAATAAACTCCAAAAGAACTTGGAACAGTATGGGATTTGTCAAAATGCTTTGGATGCGCGAATTATTCCTGTCATTGGTGATTTAGCTCAACCTTTGTTAGGTCTTGGTGCAGAAGTTTTCCAAGCCTTTGCTGCAAACATTGATACTATTTATCACAGTGCAGCTTTACTAAATTACGTTTATCCCTACTCAGCACTGAAAACAGCGAACGTTTTAGGGACTCAAGAAATATTGCGATTGGCTTGTCAAATCAAAGTCAAGCCTGTACATTATGTTTCCAGTGTGGCTGTATTTGAATCACCTGTTTACGCTGGTAAGGTGGTGAAAGAAGATGATGATTTCAGCCATTGGGAAGGGATTTTTCTCGGTTACTCCCAAACCAAATGGGTAGCAGAGAAGTTGGTGAAAATTGCGAGCGATCGCGGTTTACCTGTTACAATCCACAGACCACCATTAATCGCCGGTGACAGTCAAACTGGTATCGGTAACACTCACGACTTTATTAACTTAATGGTCAAGGGTTGTCTGCAAATGGGAAGTTTCCCCGATGTAGAATATTTGTTGGACATGTCTCCTGTAGACTATGTGAGTAAAGCTGTTGTCTATTTGTCAATGCAAAAAGAATCAATAGGTAAAGCTTTCCACCTCCAACATCCCCAGCCTGTAACTTTGAAATTCTTAGTCGATTGGATTAGTTCTTTTGGTTATCCAGTGCAAATCATCCCCTACGATGAATGGCAAGCAGAGTTAATTAAAAATGCTTCTTCTCCAGAAAACCCTTTGTATACTTTGCGGCCTTTCCTATTAGAACGCTGGTCTGAAGAACAACTGACAATTCCTGATTTATATCTCCAAGCCAAAAGACCAACAATTAGCTGTGAAGCAACTGTAAAAGCGTTAGCAGGTAGTTCTATTACCTGTCCACCGATTGACTCTAAGTTGTTTATGATCTACACAGCTTACCTAATTGAAAGCGGTTTCTTAAGCGTCGCTTTGTAGTCCTAAGAACAGCCTCAAAATTAATTCTGATGTGAGAGAGAGAATCTAGAGGTTAATATCCCCGACTTCTCAAAGAAGTCGGGGATATTGTTTCTTACGAATGAGTATTTTTATAAATTAACATGAGTTTGATGAACCTCACCCCAACTCCTCTCCTGCGGGGAGAGAGGCTTAAATATCCTTAGTTATAACAATATACTTTACATAGTCAAATTTTATAAATAAAGGTTCATCTCTGACATATCAATCAGATAGTTGAATATAAAATAGTAATTGTTCGACGTAAAATTTCAGTTATTATCTGTAAGTAATTGCTCACTTATCTATCAAGCATAAAAGTTAACTGCTACTAATTTTGTAAAACCTTAGGATTAAATATCTTAAAGATAATTTGGTGTTGCTTTAACTTCTAGCTTAAGTATTGTCTAAGCATCTTCAAAGTTCATATTTACATACATTTTCTAAGTATTTATTTATCAAGGTTATTTAAGAGTCAGTTATTGATGATTGTCGTAACTGCATGACAGATTAATCAAGCTAAATTAACCATTTTCTAATATGAACACAACACACCAAAAAAAGAGTAAAAAAACTGCTCTAATCACTGGGGCTGCAAGTGGAATTGGTTATGAATTAGCCTACATTTTTGCCCGGAACAATTATAATCTGGTATTGGTGGATAGAAATGCGATAAAACTTACAGAAGTTTCAGAAAAATTTCAACAAGAATTTGCTATTATCGTCAAAAATATTGTCAAAGATTTAGCCTTGTCAACAGCACCAGAAGAAATTTTTAGAGAGTTACAACAAGCAAATATTCAAGTTGATGCACTAGTTAATAATGCCGGATTTGGTACTTATGGATTATTCAACGAAACAAACTTGAATACTGAACTAGAAATGCTACAAGTTAATTTAGTATGTCTCACCCATTTAACTAAATTATTCCTGAAAGATATGGTAAAACAGGGTGAAGGTAAAATCTTAAATGTGTCTTCGGCGGCGGCTTTTCAGCCAGGCCCTTTAATGGCAGTTTACTTTGCTACCAAAGCTTATGTATTATCATTTTCAGAAGCGATCGCTAATGAATTAGAAGGTACAGGTGTGACTGTCACGGTACTTTGTCCAGGTTCAACAGTATCTGCTTTTCATGAAAGAACAGGAATGGCAGATTCTAATCTGGTGAAGAACAAAAAGATGATGGATGCAGAAACTGTAGCTCAAATTGGTTACGATGCCTTAATGAAAGGCAAAACAGTTGTTATTCCAGGTTTCATCAATAAACTACTAGCAAAAAGTGTCAGATTTGTACCGAGACAGCTAGTAACAAAAATTGTCAGAAGTATGCAGGAAGATAAATAACAATTCATCTAAGAATTTACAGTGAATTGCCAACACTTGAGATTCCAGCCAGAACCAGCCACAGCTACAGCAGCACAATAATTATCAGCAGGTGTTAACTCCAAAAGACTCCAGTCTTCAGATGTGAGTAATTTAGCTGGTTGGGTAGGTGTTAAAGATATTTCAACTTGTTCTAGTTGAGATATTCCATCGCCTGTGGCTTTGAGATAAGCTTCCTTACAAGTCCAGTAACGGAAAAATACTTGTTGTTGTTGATCAGGAGGAAGCGATCGCACCATATCATATTCTCTCGGTAAAAAGAACCTTTGGGCGAGGGCTTCCAAATCAGAGAGCGATCGCATACACTCTAGATCAATACCAATTTTATGCTTGTAATTCACTGCACACAAAGCCAAATCCTGAGAATGCGACAAGTTAAACAATAAACCACTGTTAGCTAAAGTATCTCCTAACATTGGTTTACCGCGAGGTTCATAATCAAACATTACTTGCTGCGGTTCAATATTTAAGTAACTACTCAGTATATTTCTCAGGCTACCACGACCTGCAATGAAACGTTGACGATGCTCCTGAAAACGGAATCGGTTAGCACGAGCAAGTTCATCACTAGATAGAGTTGCGACTAAAGTTTGTAGCTGTGATTCTACTACATCCAGGTCAATTCGCCAAACATGAACTTCATCCGGTAATAAAGTTAAATTTGTTGGTGCAGGTAGCCATAGATGATTTTGACCAGTCATTAATAGACATCTCCAAAAATGAAATATGCGTTATCCGGAAAGCTTGTAGAGACGTAGCAATGCTACGTCTCTACTTTTTCGGAGATTGTCTAAATTTCAAAATTTGGCATTTTGGCACAACCATACTAAAACATATAGGTATTCTATGGAAGTGGGATATTTTAAGGTGAAAAGTACTAATCAATATCATCCCTCGGTAGCTTGCCGAGGGATTTTTATTAAAATGGCAGTAATTTCATCAAAAGTTTTGCAACAAGCTATTTCACATAACTCTTAGTCTTGGCAGTTCGTTGTTTGTACAAAAACATACATAGCACAAGCATAAATAACATTATGGCTGTCAGTGTTGATGGTTCATCCACTGTTTGTGTTGGAGGTGTATTCCCATCACCGCCTGGTGGGACAACAACTACACCGCCAGAAGAACTACCGCCATCTGAAGCAGGTGGAACTAATGGAGTAATAGGAGAACTTGTCGCAGCGGAAGATGAAGAACTACCTCCATCTCCTCCTAGGAAAAATAGTAAAAAAAGCAGGGGACTCAGATAGGCGAGATTAAAACCACCTCCAGCTATGGTGCCAACGTCTAAAGCAATGGCCGTATCCGGCTCTAGCAAGAATGCTTCTCCATCGGCAAAACCTATGTCTGGATTCAGTTCTTCTCCATCTATTGGTGTACCTTCTATATTGTCTAACTCTTTTGGTGTGCCAAGAGGTACACGCCCGTAGTTACCAGTGGTTGTCGCAGCCGATGAATATGGAAAGGAAACTATTCTTAAGATACTCTCTTGTAGTTCTTCGTTGTTTCCTGTTTTCAGCGCATTTAAACCCCGCGAGAGGTTATTCATATAAAACTGCGCCATATCAGGCGGCAAATCCAAAGCGCGTATCTGCTGGTCTAAGTTGGGAATTTTGGAAACTTCAACTAAGAGTTCATGTCCAAAAGAATATTTAAAATCTAACAACCCTTGCCGAGGACTTACGGAGTTATCACCTCTGGATACTGGAACCCAAGCAAAGTTTTTAGTAACTGCTCCCAACCCAGGAACAGGACTGCGACTTACAGACTGTCCCAGAACGTATTGATAACCATCCAGAATTGATGGAGATTGCCTTCTCCAGAACGAGGCAAAAGGTATTTCTAGAACTTTGTCACTGTTGCCGTAAAAAGGAGTGAAATTCTGGTAGTTTTGCGCTCCTCCAGCTGCTCGAATCGCTAAGTCGTAGTAACTAGGGCCACCATTAATTGCTAGTAATTGTTGCAGGACTGTTCCAGTTTTATTACAGCCAGTACCACTACCCACAATACATCCAGGAATGACTAGTGCATCACTTAGATTACGCTGTCCAAGCTGATACTGGAGATATTCTTGCTCCAGTCCTCGCTGCACTTTGCGCTGTCCTACATTTAGCTGTGCGTTAGCAGATTGGCTAACAGATAGTAATACTGCCAAAGACGTTAACAAAACCCCAATGCTTTTGACAGTTGGTTTCAACAACACACATCTCCTGATAAATAAAAAACACTACTCACACGCAATTAAACAAACAATGGAGATTATTTTTGCTTGGGTTTTACACTCTTTTTGGAGGTGGAATTTACGTTATCAGGTATTTGAATATTGAGGGTAATTGCTGTACCTTTGAGTTCTCCTGCATTGAGGGTGTGGTATAAAACTAAAGCTCGGTTGGGTTGGTCGAAGAGAAACCCACGACGGGAAGCTTTGATTTTTCCTTCCTTTACTAGAGATATAAAGGATTCTAAATATCTGCTTATACTTTGGCGATTTTCTTGATTCCCATCTAGATGACGTTCTACAAGCTTCATGAAAAAGTCTAGAGTGCGGTTGTCTTGACCCTCAATCAAACTACCACCGTCTAAAAAAGAACTGCCAATTAGCTTTCCATTTTGCTCTTGAACTTTAAACAAAGTATAGTAACGCCCTTCTTTTTTGGGGTCATTCACATAGCAAACCCAAGAACCATCTTTGCTTTGGGTAAACCCCTCCTGGGAAAGGTATGAAAATAAGGAATTACTAGTTTTTGTTTGTGGTGGTGGTAATAAATCTTCGACAGGATCTAAAGAGCAAATCCTCTGGGTTGTTGTTGCTTGGGGAGCAGTAGGAGTCTCTTGTGCTTGGGCGCGTAGCGACTTGTTATTAGATATTGCCACACCAGATATTGCAGCAAACGCTAACAATTGCAGAGCAAATGACTTAAACAAACATGCAATTACCTTCATCTTTTTACCTTTTATCTTTGCTTGGGGTGGAAATAGAAATAAAGGAGTTTTTTAATAGATTTAAGTTGAGACTTTAAATCATAGAGCGAAAATAACTTTTCTTTCTTTGAAGTTTTATCGGTTTTTACTGGGTTTATCTGTAGCAATTAATAAGATTTCATGAAGCAAAATAGCGGTAATGATTAATATCAGTATATATACGTGATTTACCAGAATAGACTGCGCTCCGCAAACACTAACAGAATTGAATTAATTCTGTGCCAGTGGCAGACAGTGCAGCGATAGCAAGTCTGGGAGCGTCCTGATTTTGACTACTGAATTCTTCTTTAATCAGTATTTTGCTCTTTTTGGCTATTTGTAACTTAAAAAACCTTACCGATGCTACTTAGTGTATGTAATTTTAGTAAACAAAAAGTTTTAATAGTTACAACTTAACTTTTTGTATCATAGGCTGATGTCAAAGTATTGACAGCCTAATAACTGTGAAATATCAAGTTCATATTGGTATTTTCCACAGTAAATCAGGATTTTAGTTTTATGATGTTAGTACATTCATGTAACTTTTTAATTAAGTGTTTCATTTAAGTTGCTATCAGTTATTTTTCGATATAAAATTCTACCATTCGGTAGAGGTAATTAGTACTTAGATGTACACAACTTGAAAATTTCTGCCTAATTTTTAAGAAAAAATAACTATATACGTATATACGTATATAGTTATAAAAAAATATAAAGATAAAATCTAATACTTTATGGCAAGCCGCCCTAGTGGCGGCTACATACTTCCTGATACCCCAATTCTTAACTCTAGATTGAGTAATACACCGGAAAAGACTTCGCGTCCTTGGGTTTTACGTAAACCCGTTGTTGTGGTTCTAACTCTAGTTCGTTGAAGCGATCGCGCGTCAGATGCGCTGTCACTACTTGTCCGTCATCTAAAGTCAATTCCACCTGAATTTCCCAACCTAGATGGATTAATCGACTGACTTTTGCAGATGCAGTCGCACCATTGGCTTGCTTTTCAATAATCACATCTTGGGGACGTAAAAATACTTCTGGGTGTGGCGAATCGAACCCACTGCTTTGGAAAATTCTCGCACTGCTAGGTAGGACATTCACCGGGCCGATAAAGCTCATGACAAATGCTGAGGCAGGATTGTCATAAATTTCTGCTGGTGTTCCTACCTGTTCCACTCGCCCTTTATTCATCACTACAACTTCATCAGAAACTTCCATTGCTTCTTCTTGGTCGTGGGTGACAAAAACAGTGGTAACATGAACTTCATCATGGAGGCGGCGTAACCATGCCCGTAAATCTTTACGCACTTTTGCATCTAGTGCGCCAAAAGGTTCGTCTAACAATAATACTTCGGGTTCCACAGCTAACGCCCTGGCTAGAGCTACCCGTTGCCGTTGACCGCCAGACAGTTGTGAAGGATAGCGATCGCCTAATCCAGATAACTGCACTAGCTCCAGTAACTGTTCTACCCGGCCTTTAACTTTCTTGGCTGGGGCTTTGCGAATTTCTAAGCCAAAAGCGATATTCTGCCGCACAGTCATATGCTTAAACAAAGCATAGTGCTGAAATACAAACCCAATATTTCGCTCTTGCACACTTTGATGGGTAGAATCTTTCCCTGTGATGATGATTCTGCCGCTATCTGGCATTTCCAACCCAGCAATTAGCCGTAGTAACGTAGATTTGCCAGATCCCGATGGCCCAAGTAAGGCCACTAGCGAACCACTCTTAACTTCTAGATCAACCTGATCAACTGCTTTGAAACTTCCGAAGTCTTTGGATACGTTCTCAACTACTATACCCACCGCCGCTACACCTCTATTATTTAAACTACGGCATATTGCTAGGCTTACCGTGCTATATGTATACCATAAACAATATGGTTTACTCAATTGCTTTTGGGCTAACTTTCTTTAAATCTCACCCTAGTCACCGTTTCCCACTCCCCAGATTTGTATCGACATATTAAGGAATATTGCATTTCTGTCAAAACTGAGGGGGAGAGAGGAAAATCAGCCAAAAGACCGTGGTACGATGCTTTCGGTAAATGTTAAGATTGGGAGAAGACCTTTGGCACTACGGGTTGCTGTTGTGGGGTCAGGCCCTGCTGGTTCATCTGCCGCTGAAACACTGGCTGCATCCGGGATTGAAACCTACCTGTTTGAGCGGAAGCTAGATAACGCCAAGCCCTGTGGGGGAGCTATCCCCCTATGTATGGTGGGTGAATTTGACCTACCACCAGAGATTATCGATCGCCGGGTGCGGAAGATGAAAATGATTTCACCTTCCAACCGTGAGGTTGATATTAATCTGGTAAATGAAGAAGAATATATAGGAATGTGCCGCCGCGAAGTCTTAGATAGCTTTCTGCGGAATCGCGCGGCCAAATTAGGTGCAAATTTAATTAACGCCACCGTTCATAAAGTCGATATACCCACAAATAATACCGACCCTTATACAATCCATTACATCGACCATTCCGATGGTACAGTCCAGGGTGTTGGTAAAACCCTGAAAGTAGATTTAATCATTGGGGCGGATGGGGCAAATTCTCGCATTGCCAAAGAAATGGATGCTGGGGATTATAATTATGCGATCGCTTTTCAAGAGCGGATTCGCTTACCCCAAGACAAAATGGCGTATTACAACAACCTCGCTGAAATGTACGTTGGCGATGATGTTTCTACCGACTTTTACGCTTGGGTATTCCCCAAATACGACCATGTAGCCGTCGGTACTGGCACAATGCACGTCAATAAAGCCAGTATCAAACAGTTACAAGCTGGTATCCGCGCCCGTGCTGCCAAGAAGCTGGAAGGCGGTCAAATCATTAAAGTAGAAGCGCACCCCATTCCTGAACATCCCCGTCCTCGTCGCGTCGTTGGTCGCATCGCCTTAGTTGGAGATGCTGCTGGCTACGTTACCAAATCCTCTGGTGAAGGCATTTACTTTGCAGCCAAATCTGGGCGGATGTGCGCTGAAGCAATCGTGGAAACCTCCAATAACGGTAGCCGCATTCCTACAGAAGATGACCTCAAAGTTTACATCAAGCGTTGGGATCGGAAATATGGACTCACCTACAAAGTGTTAGACATTTTGCAGAGTGTGTTCTATCGTTCTGATGCTACCCGTGAAGCCTTTGTAGAAATGTGTGGAGACTTGGATGTACAAAAGCTGACATTCGATAGCTATCTGTATAAAACAGTTGTCCCCGCGAACCCCATTACCCAACTAAAAATTACTGCCAAAACCATTGGTAGTTTAATTCGTGGTAATGCCCTCGCTCCCTAGTAGCAGCAATCATTAGTGAAAAAAGCAGGGGAGCAGGGAGCTCTTAGCAGGGGAGAAAAACCACCCACAAGGGGTGGGGCTTCCCTACGGGACGCTACGCGAACAACCAAGGGAGAAAAGGAGCAAGGGGGCTTTTGCCCACAAGGGGGAGCCACTCACGTGGGCGGGTTTCCCGACTTGAGTGAAGTGGCATCAAGGTTTGTACCGTTCCCCCTGCCCCGTTC
>NZ_JADEXZ010000058.1 GCF_015206815.1 Fortiea sp. LEGE XX443 | reverse complement strand
GTTGAGTGCAGACATTTATCTTGCATATATTTGGGAGGAAAGAGCAGTTGCCGACGGCAACTGCTCTTTCCCCCTTCAGAATGATTATCATTTTTATGGCTTGTATATCTTATTCTCTGGAAGTCCCTTATTGCATGAAGCTCATCAAGTACTAAGCTGTAGTGACTGTAGATGGTAAGGTAACAATTAAAATTAATTTTAACAGTATCCCCTATATTCATATTTTTAAAATCACAGTTACACGATGAAATTACTAGTTGACAAAATTAATTCAGAAATCGGTGCAATTTCAATTGTCTCTGATGGAGAAAAACTCTGCGCTATTGATTTTGCTGATTACGAGCAACGAATGGTGAAGCTGCTCCAAAAGCGTTATGTTAATTGTGATTTTCAATATGCAAAAAATCCACAAGGTTTTAGTAGTAAAATTCAAGCTTATTTTGATGGCGATCGCACTAGCTTAAACGATATTCCCGTCAGCACTGCTGGTACTGTTTTTCAGCAGCAAGTATGGCTTGCACTCCGAACAATTCCTTGGGGAACTACTCTTTCTTATGCTAATTTAGCTGTAAGAATTGGTAAGCCGACTGCTTATCGTGCTGTCGGCATGGCCAATTCAGTTAATCCAGTAGCACTTGTCCTTCCTTGTCATCGGGTAATTGGTGCCAACGCTGCACTCACAGGATATGCAGGAGGGTTAGAGCGCAAGCGTTGGTTGCTAAACCATGAAGGGATTGTTCATCTTTGACGTGCAACTTGCGGGGGCGGTAACACCACTTTTTTCGCTAAACCCAAAGTTTTCAAAGCCTGAATACTCCACCAAGTTGTATCAATTTCCCACCATTGAAATCCAGATTTTGCTACGTGGGGAAAAGTATGATGGTTGTTGTGCCATCCTTCTCCATGAGTCAGGACTGATACCCACCACAAGTTACGCGCTCCATCATTAGCATCAAAGGTGCGATAACCCCACAGGTGCGACGCAGAATTTACAAACCAAGTAGAGTGCCACAGCAAGACTGATCGCACAAACATCCCATACACTACAAAAGGCCAGCCGCCCAAAGCATACAGCAACAACCCCAAGGGAATTTGCAATAATAAGAAGTAGCGATCTAACCAGCGATAGAAAGGCTGTCTTTCTAGATCAGGAGCGTATTTTTTATAAGTTTCATAATCAAAGAATTCAGGACGGGGGTATAGAATCCACAGCATATGACTCCACCAAAATCCACGCTGGGCAGAGTAGGGATCTAAGTTGATATCTTCTGTATGGGCGTGATGCTGGCGGTGTCCACCAATCCAAAAAATCGGGCCACCTTGGAGAGCTAACGCTCCGATAATGGCGATCGCATATTCTAACCACTTGGGTACTTGGAAACTCCGATGGCTTAACAGTCGATGATATCCTAGGCAGATGCCGATACTCCCAAACAACCAATGGAGAAACACCAGCAATCCTAGCGCTGACCAAGAAAAAAACCAAGGAGCCGACAGAGCTAAGGTATGAATAGTAGCAAAAAATGCTACATTCACCCATCTGAGGCGAGGTGAATTTTCTGTCTCAGAGGCAACCGCCAGATATTTTGCAGTCATAAACATTTCCGTTGATGGATCATGAAGTAATTTGCTTGGATTTGGGTAAACTTCCACAAGAAATTTCTCCATTCTGTAAACTAGTTCGTTACAGTGGACTTAAGCAAGTATCACTTACATTAGGCATCGTAACAACTATTGGTATTTTGTGCAAGTGCCACTTGCATTATTTCTTATGGCATCTCAATCTATTTCAGCCCGTCAACGTTTGATTCAAGCAGCGCTAGAATTATTTAGTACTCATGGAGTCAGTAGTACTACTACCCGTCAAATTGCCGAAAAAGCTGAAGTTAATGAAGTAACGTTATTTCGCCATTTTGGGAATAAACATGGACTACTATTAGCAGTATTAGAAGAGTCAGCAGCCTTTAAGGATTTGGGAGAATCCTTAGTCAGACGGGCTACTCCTCCTGGCAATGTTTATCAAGCGCTGAAAGATTATGCAAGTGACAGCTTACATTCATTAGAAAGAATTCCGGAGTTTGTGCGATCTGTAGTGGGCGAAGCTGACCAATTTCCAGCAGAAAATCGTCGGGCTTTGGGACGGGGATTAACAGAAGCAAACCGCTACTTAGCTCAGTATTTAGCTACTGTCATCCAGCAGGGAGACATAAATACGTATCTTCCGGCAGAAAAATTAGCCAGTTTACTCAATGGCATGATCTTGGGATATGCAGTAATTGAATTCACCAGTGAATTTCATGAACTATGGGAAGATCGAGATGACTTTTTAGAGAATTTAGTCGAGTTGTTTTTACATGGAGCTATGTCCTCCGCTCCTCGATCGGCAAAAGAAGCCATTGTTACCAAAGAAGTAGCAGATTTGCCAGCAATTTTAGTCCATAAAATTCTGCAAAACGCTAGAAAATCTGGAGTACAAGACTATGCTTTAGCATACGTGTTATTGGGTGCTGGATTATCTGTTAGAGAAATAATTGGCTTGCAGCAAATGCACCAAGTTTCTGATCCCCAAGGACTAATTCTGCAAATCACCACCCCAGAATTACCCCGCCAAGTGCCTGTAAATCAATGGATTTTGGGCAAACACTACGGTTCCTATACAAATAATCCTTTAATTAAATGGCTGAAAAGTCGTAAAGATAATTATCCTGCCATGTTTATTGACCATGCAGGTAATTCTATTTCTGAGTCAGAACTGCTGCAACGTTGGGAAATTTGGACTCAAGGACTGCTTACACCCCAAGGAAAACCACCAGAAATTGCTCAAGCACAACAAACATGGTGTGTAGAAATGTTAATGCGGGGGATGAGCTTGGAAGAGTTGAGTATGCTCACAGGTTGCGATCGCTCCCAATTACAGCCTTATGCCCGCCGTGCTAAAGAAAAAGCAGCCCTAGAGGCAGCAATTCGCCTAGATCATAAGCCAGCATGATAAAAGTGCTGAGTGCTGTTAGCGGTAGCGGGGCGATGAGCAGCGTGCTGAGTAAAAAGACCTCTGTTCCCAATTCATTAAGTCTGCCTTATAGTAGATGCCTAGTAGCTGTATAAAATTGAGACTTACTCAAATCACCTCTTGCTTTGTTTGATGATGACACTCATTCAGAAAGTTCATGAATCAGAAAATCAGCAAAATCTTCAAGCAGTCTGGTGTAATTCCTTATAGGATGCGGAACGGCAACATCGAAATCTTGTTGATTACAACCCGCGATTGCGCGGAGCGCAGCGCCAGAGGCGATCGCAATAACTGGGTAATTCCCAAAGGCGGAATTACCAAAGGCATGAGTCCACCTGCTTCTGCTGCCAAAGAAGCATGGGAAGAAGCAGGTATAATTGGACAGGTAGATGTAAATCAAATAGGTAGTTACAGATATCGCAAACGCGGCAAAATCTACCGGGTTCAGATGTATTTACTGTTAGTTGAAATCCTAAGTGAAGAATATCCCGAAGCAGGTCAAAGACAGCGAGAATGGTTAGATATAACTATTGCTATGCAAATGGTGAAGCAAAATTCCCTCAAACGAATCTTGAATCAATTTCTTCAGATCAAATCAAACTCTTGTCAGCCATTTGTGAGTAACCAGACTTCAATGTAATACTAATTCGCAATTCGCAACGATGCTTCCGTTGCGCTAACGCAATGATGCTCTCTGCGAGACGCTACGCCAACGTAATTTAATGAGGCTTAAATTTACAAGACTTTTGGGTGTTGCATAAATGCGGAATGATTTTCTTATATTTATCTCTCAAAACCTCTTCTTCTCTACGAGACGCTGCGCGAATGCGTACTTTGCGGTTCATTATTTCATCCCTAAATTCAGCAACGCCGACTTTTGTAATTCGCATCTGTTGCACAATTTTAGTGAATTGGTATAAGGTCAATCCAAAATCCGTCTTGAAAAGTTTGCTACGGAGGGAAACCCTCCTTACAACTTTTCGCAAAATCCAAAATTGTCTGGCGCTTTTTTGATACGATAAAAACTCTGACTCGTTACATAACGATTGACCTATGAGCAAAGGCACCCTGTTTGATAAAGTTTGGGACTTACACACTGTTGGTACACTCCCTTCAGGGCTGACACAGCTATTTATCGGCCTGCATCTAATTCATGAAGTCACCAGCCCCCAAGCCTTTGCGATGTTACGAGAAAGAGGTCTAAAAGTACTATTTCCTCAGCGCACTGTGGCTACAGTAGATCACATCGTACCTACAGAGAATCAGGCACGTCCCTTTGCCGATAGTGTGGCAGAAGCAATGATTCAAGCGCTGGAACAAAACTGTCAAGAAAATAACTTAACTTTTTATAATATTGGTTCCGGCAATCAAGGTATAGTCCACGTCATCGCTCCAGAATTAGGGTTAACCCAACCAGGAATGACGATCGCTTGTGGTGATAGCCACACATCCAGTCATGGTGCATTTGGGGCGATCGCCTTTGGGATTGGTACAAGCCAAGTTCGAGACGTTCTCGCCTCCCAAACTCTCGCCCTTTCTAAACTGAAAGTCTGCAAAATTGAAGTTAACGGTAATCTCAAACCCGGTGTCTACGCCAAAGATGTAATTTTACATGTCATCCGCACCCTCGGAGTCAAAGGTGGTGTTGGGTACGCCTACGAATTTGCAGGTACAACCTTTGAGCAGATGAACATGGAAGAACGCATGACAGTCTGTAATATGGCGATCGAAGGTGGTGCAAGATGTGGTTACGTCAATCCCGATCAAGTCACCTATGATTATCTCCAAGGTCGAGATTTTGCCCCCAAAGGCGCAGATTGGGATCAAGCCGTGGCTTGGTGGAACTCTATCAAGAGCGATGCGGATGCAGAATATGATAATGTAATTGTCTTCAACGCAGCAGAGATTCCACCCACAGTTACCTGGGGGATTACACCTGGTCAAGGTATCGGCGTAAATCAATTCATCCCTAAACCCGAAGAACTTCCCGAAGAAGACCGCTTCATTGCCGAAGAAGCTTATCGCTACATGGATTTGTTGCCCGGCCAACCCATCAAAGGCACAAAAATCGATGTCTGCTTTATTGGTAGCTGCACTAACGGTAGACTCAGCGATTTGCGGGAAGCAGCGAAAATTGCCCAAGGTCGCCGCGTTGCCGAAGGAATCAAAGCTTTTGTTGTCCCCGGTTCCGAACGGGTGAAGCAAGCAGCCGAAGCCGAAGGATTAGACAAAATCTTTGAAGCAGCAGGTTTTGAATGGCGTGAACCAGGATGTTCCATGTGTTTAGCCATGAACCCCGACAAACTCCAAGGTAGACAAATCAGCGCTTCTTCCTCCAACCGCAACTTTAAAGGACGGCAAGGTTCAGCCTCCGGTCGTACATTACTCATGAGTCCGGCGATGGTGGCAACTGCGGCAATTACAGGCGAAGTTTCTGACGTGCGCGACTTGCTATAGATAAAGAAAATTGGTCTAAAAACTCAGCGCACCTCCGCGTTGAACTTAGCGTTACTCTGCGTTTAAATTAGAAAAAATCATGGTAAGTGAAGTTAAACAAGTATCTGGGCGTGCTGTACCCTTAGTTGGCAATGACATTGATACAGACCGCATTATTCCCGCCCGCTTTTTAAAAGCTATTACCTTCGACGGTTTGGGAGAAAATGCCTTTATTGACGATCGCACATCTTTAAAAGGCGAACATCCCTTTGATAAACCTCAATATCAAGGCGCAAAAGTGTTAATCGTCAACCGTAACTTTGGCTGCGGCTCATCACGAGAACACGCACCGCAAGCGATCGCCAAATGGGGAATTCAAGCTTTAATTGGTGAAAGCTTTGCTGAAATCTTCTTGGGTAATTGTGTGGCTATCGGTGTGCCTTGTGTAACGGCTGAGGCGGTAATTGTCAAACAACTGCAAGAACTCGTAACAACCAATCCCCAAGCAACAGTAACACTGAATTTAGAAACTTCACAAGTGCAAATTGCTGACTTTACAGCCCCAGTTTTCATCAGTGAAGGTTCTAGAAGTATGTTCGTTTCTGGTAGCTGGGACGCTTGTGGTCAGTTAGTAGCTAACGCTGAACAAATTCGGGCTACATCTGCGAAACTGCCTTATGTTGGTTGGAGTAAGTTAGCTGTGAGTTAACCTACTTATTCTGTAATTTAACTGCAACAGGCGATGGTAGTTTTAAAACACTGGTGACTACATTAATTAAATTATCAGGGTCAACAGGTTTAGTTAAGTAATGCTGAAAACCGGCGGCTAGAACTTTTAAATGGTCTTCTTCGTGTGAATAAGCAGTTAAAGCGATCGCTGGAATGCAACCACCATTTTCTGGTGCTAAAGCTCGGACTTTTTGAATTAAATTGAAACCATCTGGCTCTGACATCCTGATATCGCTAATGAGGATATCTGGTTTTGTTTGTTCGAGTGTTACTAGTGCTGTATCCTCACAGTCCACCGCCGTAGCGATCGCTCCATATTCTTCACACATAAATGCTAAAAAATTGCAGCTATCGGTTTCATCATCTACAACCAAAACCTTTAATCCTGCTAGGGGTGTAGCACCAACGGAACAGGAAATAGAGTTTTCTGCTTTAGTGTTGAGACTATAATTGGGCATTAGCGGTAGTCGGAGGGTAAAAGTGGCTCCCTGACCTGTCCCTGGACTGTCTGCTAAAATTTTGCCGCCGTGTAGTTCTACCAAATGCCAGACGATCGCTAGTCCCAATCCCAATCCATTGTGCGATCGCGTGGTGGTACTGTCTGCTTGGCGGAAACGTTCAAATACTTTCGGTAAAAAGTCTGGTTCAATGCCAATACCCGTATCAATCACCTGAATTTGAACGTAAGAAGACGTAAAGAAGCGAATAGGAGTCGAGCCAGCGGAAAGTGTAATTTCCCCACAAGGAACTAACTCATTAGGCTCCTCAGTTGTGTGTTGGATAACTTCTAGATGGATTTCAACATTACCATCCTTGGGTGTAAACTTAATGGCATTGGTCAATAAATTCCCGACTACTTGCTGCAAACGTACTGGATCGCCGCAAACTGAGCCAATAGAAGCATCTAGAAGGGTATTTAATTGGATATGTTTGGCATCTGCTAGAGGGCGCACTGCATCTAAAGTTGCTTCAATCACAGAAATCAGATTCACCGCGCATAAATTCAGTTTTAGCTGGCCGCGAATAATCCGCGATATATCTAAAATATCTTCAATTAATTGCACCTGAGATGTTGCATTGCGTTCAATCGCCTCTAAAGCCTTAGCAGTAGCTTTTTCATCTAGTTTCTTAGAACGCAGGATTTTTGACCAGCCCAGCATGGAAGTCAAAGGTGTGCGGAGTTCGTGAGAAAGCACAGCAAGAAACTCATCTTTCATCCGATTTGCGGCTTCTGCTTCTTTCCTCGCCATTTGTTCTCGAATTACTTGGGCGCGGACTTCTTCGGCTTCCTTGCGTTCAGTTATATCTTCTAGAGTACCAACATATCCAAGCAATTTTCCTTGAGATGAAACCATTCTGGATGAGCGCACCTGTACCCAACGCAGTCCACCATCAGCTGTTTGAAATCGAAAATCTTCCGAATAGTTTTGGCTACCGATATCAAGATATTTAGACCAACTGGCGATCGCTTGCTCTTTATCTTGTGAATGCACAAATTCTAGCCATTGTTTTTCCAAACTTTCTGCGGCATTTAAACCACAAATGGACTGATAGCGAGGATTAGTATACTTACATTTTCCTGCCATATCCATTTCAAAAATCCCTACTGGAGAACAAGTGCTGAGAGAACGAAATCGCTCTTCACTTTGCCGTAATTCCGCATTAACAGCTGCAAGTTGAGATGCTTGTTCTTTAATTGCTTGGGTTTTCTTACATAGCTCAACAAATACTGAAACTTTAGATATGAGGATGTTAGTATCTATTGGTTTTAGCAAATAATCAACCGCCCCTAGAGCATAGCCTTTAAATAGCATTTGGTCACTGGTACTAAAGGCGGTGAGAAAGATAATTGGAGTTTGACGCGACCTTTCTCGACTACGAATCAGGCTGGCAGTTTCAAAGCCATCCATTCCCGGCATTTGCACATCCAGCAAAATCACCGCAAAATCTTGATGCAGCAGACACCGCAAAGCTTCGGCTCCAGAGGTTGCCTTGACTAACGTTTCTCCCAGTCTTTCTAAGATTGCCTCTAGTGCCAACAAATTTTCTACTTTGTCATCTACCAAAAGGATGTTGACTTTGGGTTCAGGCTGCATGAGTTTATCGAACTGTCGTTCAGTTAAATTCTATGTTTCAATCTCTTCAAAGGGGATTGCTTGAATTATTATGACACGTCAAAGTTGGCATCAACTTGTGATGTCAAAAGTCAATAGTCAATGATTAAAGGGCAGAAAGTAAAAAGAAAAAATCTTATACGTCACACTTCACACTTCATACTTCCCTTTATCGTTGCAAACTGCGGGGGTCAAGAGCATCTCTTAAACCATCACCAAGTAAGTTAAATGCTAATACTGTCAAAATAATTAGCACTGCTGGCGGCCAAATTAGCCAAGGTTGTAGCACCAAAATCGAAGCATTACTTGCCAGAGAAAGCATATTACCCCAAGAAGGATCTGGCTGTTGAATTCCTAAACCAATCAAACTTAATACAGCTTCAGCACTGATAAAACTAGGAACTGCTAAGGTTGTTGAGATAATTACATAAGTAGCAGTTTGAGGCAGAACATGACGAATGATGATGTAAATTGGCTTTCCGCCCATTGCCCGTGCGGCTTGGACAAATTCTCGTTCTTTAATCGAGAGTACTTGTCCGCGAATTACCCGTGCTAAACCAGCCCAACTAATTACAGAAGTAATCACCACAATCAATAAAAAGCGCTGGGTGCTACTTAAACCAGGTGGTAAAACTGCCCCCAATGTCACCAACAGATAAATACTAGGGAAAGTCATTAGTACTTCTGCAAAGCGCATGATGACACTATCGAGCCAACCACCAAAATAGCCGGAAATCCCACCCAACAGCAGACCAAGAGGGAAAGTAAAAATTACTCCGATAATCCCGATAAACAAACTAATACGACCACCATGTAAGAGACGGCTAAATTGGTCACGACCTTGGTCGTCAGTACCCAAAATGTTGAATTTTGCCCCATTATCTGCGCCAAATAAATGCCAATTTAAAGGAATTCCGGGAATAACTGTGACTTCATCCCATTTGGGTGGTAGTGGCAAACTTAACTGTAACAGGCGGTATTCTGGGCCAGATACAAACAAACGTAGAGGAGATGGCTTTGTAAAGTCTACAATTAACTGGCGATCGCCAGTCTTTATATCAGTGTTTCCCTGCGTCGTAGGATAAATATGAGGGCCAATGAATTTCCCCGTGGTTTGTGAAACCCAATAAATTTGAGTTGGTGGTAGCAGTGAACCATTTGGCTGGGAAACATAAGGGTCATAAGGAGCAACAAAATCAGCCGCAATCACCGCTAAATAGAAAATTAACAGCAAAATTGCTCCAAACCGCGCCAAAGGATTTTTCTTAAGTCTTTGCCACCAATTCATAGTTTTGTTTTGAGTCAATAGTCAATAGTCAATAGTCAGGGGTTAGGCGCTAATAGTCAATAGTTAAATATCAAAGTTTATTACTCTTGACTTTGGACTAAGCATGTAATTGCTCAACTAGATACAGGTGTTCTTCTTGGTTTTTTTCATGTTCGACAACAAACACATTCGAGTAGAGATTTGCCATAATTTGTTTGCCTTGTTGTGTCAGCGATAAATAGCGCAGACTATCTTTAATGTAAGGATGAACACCATTCCAGTAAAACTTGGCATAATTTTTGCGTAAATCGGCTGGGGTTTCATAGCCCAAAACTTTATTCATCCCAGTTTCTTCAAACTCGTAGAATAACGAAGTAATTTTCTTTAAGTAACGAGGATCACTCAATTGTCCGATTAAATCAGCAGCACGCACTAAGCCAGCAAAAGTAATAGTGTCTTGCTGATCCTCCGCTGTGGGTACAGGAAAGCGAGTCCATTCAATATTGCTTTTAATTACATCAGCATCGATTAATTTGTGACCACCAAAGCGTTCATCAATGAAAAGTTTGGCTCTATCAACATGATAGGGTGTGAGACTGGCATCAGAAGCGCCAGGATGGAGAGAAATCATTCTGCCGTTTTTACCTGTAGCATATAAACTTGCTGCTTCTTGGTCTTGACGGCAAACTCCTTTGACATAACCAATATCGTGGCAGACCAAGGAGATGATAAAATGTAACCAATCTTCACTAGAAACACCACCTTCTCTGATGTGTTTGCCTCGTAAAATTTCTTGCCCTACTAAGGTAACTAAAATAGAATGTTCTACGTTGTGATATAGGGCATCGCTATTGGCTATATTTTCTAGTGCCATACTTCCAGCCCAGGCGATGATGTCTTGATAATCATTTTTTAGGCAGCCGTATGTGCGACTGTAGCCTTCACGAATTTGTTTGACAAAAGCATCAATTAAAATTTCAGTGGCGTTGAACATATTTGGTTACTCAGTTCAGATAAAAATATCTTTGGTTTGTTCTCAAGGTTGCAAGAATCAAGGCTTTGATTCGGATTTCAAAGCAGATTCTCCTTTTTAACTTAGATAAAGGTGTAAATGCTAGTCGCCTCGAAATCTTGCTCACATGATAGGCTATGCTTTCCTAATTGACTGCCAACATCTGCAATAAGTGGATCCTATAGTCATCAGTGTTCCACATTTATACACGTAATGGCGGTGATCTGAATACAAAGGATATGTGACCCTAATAAGGCTGATAGGGTGATAAGAATACAGATTTATGTGGACTAAATAATTCAGTATAATTACGATGGGTTTAACAGGAAATAACCACATCAATATACTGGCAAGGATGAAATCATAAGTTTGCCAGTGGAGAACAAACAATCTACCTTTTAGGCGATCGTGGTATAATATGCGTTAGCTATTTATTCAGCTAAAGACTTTTTGCGGGTGTAATTCAGTGGTAGAATGTCACTTTCCCAAGGTGAACGTCGTGGGTTCGAGTCCCATCTCCCGCTTTTAAAAAAATCCTGATTTTACAAACTTTTTGAGGATTTGCTGTGTAAGCTGTTCCCTCGGTAGATGTATTCTCTGTCGAGTTTGATGTACTTTTCAATATTTAGCTTATCTAAAATATTAGCTTCGTATATTTTATATGAAAGTCAAGAGTCTTTCTCTGCGATCGCCTAGAAGGCGTGAGCCTAAGTCTTGGAATACAGGAAAAGCTAAATTGTCAAAGTATTTGTGAGGCTGATTAACCGCTTGTTCTATTTCCCCAAGCTTTGCGTAGATATATACTAAGTCGCTAATACGTTTAGTGAAATCCAAAGACTGATTATAGAGTGCGTAGGGGGAGCATCGTCGTAGACATCGCTCGGTGTAGATCCTAATCCTCTCATTTAAATTGCCATCCAGATTCATTAATAAAATAAAAATGTACTCATACACAGAGGAACGGGAAATTAATCATGCTAAATTACAATCCATTAGCTTGCTTACCATCATCTGAAGAACTACCAGACTCTGACGATACCCCCGTGGATAATGAATTACAAGATTTGATTCCCGGCTTACTAAAGGCACTTTTGGCAATGGCTTGGCCAGAGAGGATGGATTGGTTTTTTGGTGTAGATATGGGTATTTATTATGACCCAGACTTACCGCCAATAGTACCAGATGGGTTTTTGAGTTTGGGTGTAGAGCGATTTTATGATCAAAACCTCCGTCCCAGTTATGTGCTTTGGGAAGAAAAGAAACTACCAGTATTAGTGCTGGAGGTAGTATCTCAGACATATCGTGGTGAATACTCAACCAAAAAAGCGGAGTATGCAAAACTAGGAATTCTGTATTATGTAGTCTACAATCCATTTCGTCGTCGCAAGCCACGGTTGGAAGTATACAAATTAGTTAACAATGTTTATGAATTACATAATGGGAATCCTGTTTGGCTACCAGAAATTGGCTTAGGAATTGGTATAGAACAGGGAACTTATCTCGGTATTCCCCGCGAGTGGGTGTATTGGTATAACCAAGAAGGACAACGGTTTTTAACACCAGAAGAAGACAGAAAACTTGCTCAACAAGAAGCGCAGCAAGCAAAGCAACGCGCCGAACTATTAGCAGAAAGATTGCGATCGCTTGGCATAGATCCTGATTCTCTCACCTGAATTGCTGTCAACACTCATTCACGAGTATCAAAGACTCTCGCGCGAATATCAAAGACTCGCCGATGAATATCAAAGACTCTCGCATGAATATCAAAGACTCGCCGACGAATATCAAAGACTCTCACGCGAATATCAAAGACTCATTCATGAGTATCAAAGATTCTCACGCGAGTATCAAAGACTCATTCATGAATATCAAAGACTCTCGCATGAATATCAAAGACTCGCCGACGAATATCAAAGACTCTCGCACGAATATCAAAGACTCATTCATGAGTATCAAAGACTCGTTACAGCAGTTTTCATTTACCTAAATCACACTCATGCCTTATTCTTTGCACCTCTGCGTGAGACAAAAAACCTTCGCTCCTGTAATTACGAATTACGTTAGCGCAGCGTAAAGCCTTCGGCATAGCTTCGCTTAGAGCGAGGAACGAGCGTCATTACGAATTACGAATTATCCTATCAAGACTTGCACTCACACCTTCAGCATTCGGTGACTTCAATCGCTGCAAAATCTCTAAAGCTGGTTGCAAATATGATATCGCTTTAGTATATTCACCCTGCTGTTCTGCCAAATTTCCTAACCACCACAGAGTCATTGCTTGAGTTTGGACATCTCCAATCCGTTGAGTTATTTCCAAAGACTGATTAAAAAGTGCGATCGCTTGTTCTATTTCACCTTTATTGGCATAAATTACGATTATTATAGAACTCTGGTAAAGTCCCCAACACAAGCAAAATCAAAGCAATCTCAAGATGTTTCGTTGAAAATGCTCCGCCTACGCCGATGCTTCGCCTACACAAATCATAATCAATCAGCCAGATTATCATAGTAGTAACATCTGTGCATCCAACAAAAGATAATACTACCCCTAGCGCCAATCAAAATCATGACAGTTGCCCAAGAATTAGAAGCAGCAGAAAGTATAATATTTCCACCAGGAGATATTGAAAGTGACGAACCACCATTGGAAAGCGATTTACATCTACGCCAAATTATTCTGTTATTACAGTGTTTAGAATTGTGGTGGCAAAATCGTAATGACTTTTATGCTGCTGGAAATTTGACAATTTACTACAGCGAACGTCAACTCAAATCAGAAAAATTTCGCGGCCCAGACTTTTTTGTAGTGCTAGGATGCGAAAAAAAACCTCGCAAAAGTTGGGTAATCTGGCAAGAAGACGGTAAGTATCCCAATATCATTGTCGAGTTACTTTCTTCTTCCACAAAAGCCACAGATAAGGGTTTAAAAAAACAAATCTATCAAGATATATTTCGCACACCAGAATATTTTTGGTTTGACCCGGATAATTTAGAATTTGTTGGGTTTCAGTTAGTTTATGCTCAATACCAACCCATAGAGCCGAATGCCCAAGGTTGGTTATGGAGTCAGCAGTTAGATTTATATTTGGGTGTGCAGGGCAATCAATTACGCTATTTTACGGCCCAAGGAGAGTTATTGCCGACACCAGAAGAATTGGCAGAACAAGAAAAGCAACGTGCAGAACGTCTAGCCGCTAAGTTGCGGGAGTTAAATATTGACCCTGATATCCTCTAAAAAATGTCTCCACAGTATTCCACTCCTTCAGGGCTGGGATGGAAGCAATACCAATTCACCTACAACCTACACCTATCTTAATCAAGCAGTCTAATCCTTCTTCTAGGCTAGGGGGAGCGTCTCGCAGTTGGCGGTGCATCCGCAAAATCACATCTTCTGGTACTTGGCGATCGCGTCTTTTATTCCGGACTAAACATAGCCAAACTGGTGTAGTTAGCCAAATCCCAGTGATTTGAGTGAAACCTAAGTTATGGGCTAGGGCAATGAGTTCGCGGCGATCGCGTCGTCGCGCGTTAGTAGCATCGAAAATGGCTGTTCTCTTAGTAGCCAGTGCTTTTTGCAATTGCCGTTCAACTTCCTGCCAAATTAGGAACCACGGACCTTGAATTATTTCATCACTGAACAATTGCCCCCGGATAGCATCCGTAGAAATCAGCTGCATCTGGGGGCATTCAGTGATTATTTTTTTTGCCAAAGTGGACTTACCACTACCCGGAAGACCGATAAGTAGAATAAGTGCTGAGTTCTCAGTATAGTTAGCGGTAGCGGGAGTTGAGCAGCGTGCTGAGTAAGAAGTTAATAGAGAACAGAGGTAATCAGTTGTACTCATAACTCAAAGTTTAAAACTCAGCACTCAGCACTTTTAAATTATCGTTCCATCGGGAATCACAGCATTTTTGAGAACTACTACGATACCACTGCGGATGTAAAAGCCCTGACTTTCGCGTTCAGCTTCTTGAACGTTATCTTTGTTGATGATTTTGACATCGTGACCGATGCGAGCATTTTTATCAATTATTGCCCGACGAATGATGCTATCTGTACCAATGCCTACGGGGAAGTCGCCTTTGTCTATGTTACATTGACGTTCGACGGAAGCTTGATAAAAGTCTGCGCCCATCAGCAACGATTCTTCGATGATACAGCCCGATTCAACCCGCGATCGCACACCCAAAACTGAATGTTGAATCCGACAGTTTTTCAAAATACAGCCTTCACCAATAATTGATTCGGTAACGTGGCAATCTAATAGCTTAGTGGGCGGTAGATAACGCGGACGAGTGTAAATCGGTGCTTCTTCATCGTAGAAGCTAAAAGGTGGTTGCGGTTGCTGGGTCAAGGCTAAATTGGCATTGTAGAATGCCTCAATAGTCCCGATGTCTTCCCAGTAATCATCAAATAGATAGGCTTGAATATTGTAATCTTGACGTGCATCGGGAATAATTTCTTTACCAAAATCAGTCCTTTCTAATTTTTCCCGCAACAACTTAATCAAAACATCTCGTTTGAAGACATAAATCCCCATTGAGGCGATGTAGGGCTGTTGTTGGGCTTGTTCTTGGGTCAAACCCAAGATGGTAGTATCGACCTGCATGTTAGCTAAAGCCTCACCTTTAGGCTTTTCGCTAAATTCAATTACCCTACCAGACTGATCAATTTTCATCAAGCCAAAGTCCGAAGCCCGGCGATGATCGATGGGAATTACAGAGAGAGTAATATCAGCCTTTGTTTCTCTATGGCGCTGGATGAATTGGCGGTAATCCATCCGATAGAGATGATCCCCTGAGAGAATCAGGTACTCATCTACATCCCATTCTTCCAACAGCCATATATACTGACGCACAGCATCGGCTGTACCTTGGAACCAGTTGGGGTTTTCTGGAGTTTGCTGTGCTGCAAGCACTTCGACAAACCCTTCACTAAATCCACTAAAGTTGTAGGTACGGGCAATGTGACGGTTCAGAGACGCTGAGTTGAATTGTGTCAGGACGTAGATTTTAAAAATTTCCGAGTTAATGCAGTTGCTAACAGGGATATCGATTAAACGGTACTTCCCTGCTACGGGTACTGCTGGTTTTGCCCGGAGTTTGGTTAAAGGATAAAGGCGGGTACCTGCACCACCACCGAGAATGATTGCTAAAACTTTTTTCACAAAATTTCTCCCGACTGCCTTTCAACTCTCACCTTAAGTTTAGGACTGTATGTAGCCTCTGATAAGGGGGGATCGAAGATTATCCGGGATGAATTTAAAAAAATTCTCTGATCTGCCCTCAAGTATCTACTTAGAGTTACAACTATTAATCTCGGTACTATAAAGTAAGCATTGCCTAAATTGTTTAAGGATCTACCTTCGCCATTGCGTTGGCGAAGCCTCTCCTTTGGAGAATCGCCTATTTCCCTAGCAATTTCCAAAGACTGCTGGTGGAACGCCCGATGCCAGTTCTCTCAAGTCGGGAAACCCGCCCACGAGACTTGCTCCCCCTTGTGGGCGGTCTTTTCACTCAGCACGCTGCTCAACTCCCGCTACCGCTAACGGAACTCAGCACTTTTCATACAAGCTCATGTTAGCGTAATTGTAATTGATTTTTGTTTTTCAGCTTAAACTGTGTGGCGATCGCTTTCCAGGTAGTTTTGGATGTGAGTAGTTTTAGAGAATTGGTATAAACTCCATGCCATATCGTCAGGTAAAAGAAGCTACAGTACGCAGCAATTACTAAATAATATTGCTGATATAAGTAGAAAGGTGCAAATAAACCGAACTATGTAACGGAAAGTAAAGTAGCTTGAAAACCTCTTCCCTTCTGCCTTCTGCCCTCTGCCTCCTGCCTTGTCATAACGACAATTTTTAACACCGACCTACTTAGTTTTCAAGTGTATTCAAGAAATTGGTTCAAATACCATTTGAGGAATCAATATTTCATCTTGTGATTGTCCAATTCCTAAAAATCGGGTTTCAGCTTCGTATACTCGCACTAGCCCAGAATTATCAGAATTGAGGGAAGTTTTTTGTCCCTGACACCATCTTCGGGCAAGTTCTGGAGGTAAATTCACAGAAGGCAAATGCTGTAGCGCGACATCAGGAATAATTGGTTGAAATGTGCCAGCTTGCAACCGTGCGTCTAACTCCTTCAGCGTGAGACTATTGCTTAAATCAAAACCACTGCTTTGGGTGCGTGTTAAAGCGGCGAGAGTTCCACCAGTATTTAAAACTGTACCTAAATCACGAGCGATCGCTCTAATATATGTACCACTACCACAAGCGATCGCCACATCTAATTCGGGAAAATCCCCTTCTCTCCAATCTAAAATGTCTATCTGAAAAACTTCGACTGTACGTGCTGGAACTTCAACAGTTTCACCTTGACGCGCCAAATCGTACAATCGTTTTCCTTCTACTTGAATTGCACTGTAAATTGGCGGAATCTGTTCAATTTTGCCTACAAATTGGGTGAGTGCAGTTTCTACTTCAGCCAAACTCAACCCAGCACAAGGTTGAGAACTAATAATTTCTCCTTGTAAATCATCAGTTGTGGTACGCACACCTAAACGAATACTAGCTTTGTAAGCTTTTTCTCCTGGTAGATACTGCAATAATCTTGTGGCTTTACCAAGTGCAATCGGTAAAACCCCAGTCGCTGCGGGATCTAAAGTTCCCGCATGTCCTACCCGTTTGAGGCGCAGCAACTTGCGTACCCGCGCCACACAGTCGTGAGAAGTCCAATCAAATGGTTTGTTTAAATTGAGAAAACCTTGCACAGTAGTATTTTTTGATGCTTTCTGGTGCTTTACTTTTCAACGCCCAAGCTTTTCGCATTTGCGGACTTGTTTTTCAGGCATCCACTCAACCTATCATAATGTTGCGGCTAGTTCTTTTAAACGCAGGTGTCCATCCCGAAATACAGACCAGCCATCTCCCACCAGTACAGTTTCTATGTTAGGCAATTGTGCCAGTTTGCGTACAGAGGCGATCGCTGCTTCGGGGTTCAGTAACTTTTCTTTTGGCAAGATAGTCAAAGTCCCAGCTTTGTGCGCCCTGATCAAATCTCCTGTAATCAAGGTAGTTTCTTCTAATAGCAGTGCTAGTTCGCCAGGAGTCTTAGAACCTTGGAGTTCAATTGTTTTTAATCCAGGTACTAACTCATCACCATCAGACAACCAGCGATCGCAAGCTATTGAGAAAATTTCTTTTTCTGCTGCCGGGCCTGCCACCTTAGCATAGGTTTGAGCGGCAATTTCTTTTGCTGCCCGAATATGCTCAGAGTTAGTCAGTACAATCCAATCCACACCACCAAGGGATTCGAGGTGATTCCAATCATGGTTTGATAGAGCTACTGGGTCAATCAAAATATTGCCATTTGGACGAATCCAGGCAATCCCATTAAAATCAATATTTCTTGCAGGATTGAAAGTAGACCAGCCATATAAATCGGGACGGTGCAGGGATTTCATGATGATTCTGGTTCTATACCTTCAATAAATCGTAGATTAAGAGAGCTGCATCAATAATGTATCAATAATTGCGTCTGTAGTCCAAAGTTGACATTTTTTTGCAACCTCACTCACTAATAAAAGCCCAGTTCCTAATAATCTGAAAGCCCGATAACCATTCCAGAACCGCTGAATTGGTATAATCATAGGCAAAGTTTGCCAATAGCGATCGCCATTGTGGTTTTCATCTCAAAAGCTTTCCGAACTTCAGATCAAGCTGGTTATTGTTTGCTGGAGTTTATTCTCAAATATCTAGTTCACTAGAGAGTCAAGGGATTTGAACAGAAATTTTGCCTGAGTTTCAGTTAATTTATGAGAAATAGCTGCAAAGCTAGTTGAGAAAAGTCTTTTGAGCTAATTCCAATTTTTTGCATCTCCCCTCTTGACACTCCAGTTCACTGGAGGATTCAAGATGAAATCAGTCTTGAACACGACTTGATAATTGGAGCTTTGAAATGGAGAATGCCACACTTAAGCTACGCGGTATGAGTTGCGCTTCCTGCGCCAGAAGTATTGAAGATGCGATTAGTTCTGTCCCTGGTGTGAATGAATGTAGTGTGAATTTTGGGGCAGAACAAGCAACAGTTGATTATGACCCCAGAAAAACAGATTTACAAGCCATTCAAGATGCGGTGGATGCCGCAGGTTATTCTGCCTATCCTCTCCAAGAACAAAATTTGATGGCGGGAGAAGATGATGAAGAAAAAAGACATCGCCAGAAAGAATCCCGTGATTTACAACAAAAAGTGACAGTAGGGGGCATCATTGGCACTGTGCTGGCGATTGGCTCACTACCCATGATGACAGGGTTGAACTTACCTTGGATTCCCATGTGGTTGCATAACCCTTGGTTGCAATTAGTCCTCACCACTCCTGTACAGTTTTGGTGTGGTTACTCCTTCTACATCAATACCTGGAAAGCTTTCAAGCGTCATGCTGCCACAATGGATACTTTAATAGCTTTGGGTACGAGTGCAGCATATTTTTATTCCCTCTTCGCTACCTTATTTCCTGACTTCTTCATTACTCAGGGATTGATGCCAGATGTATATTACGAAACTGCGGCGATTGTAATTACCCTGATTCTATTGGGACGACTGTTTGAAAATCGCGCCAAAGGACAAACTTCAGAAGCAATTCGTAAGTTGATTGGTTTACAGGCGAAAACTGCAAGGTTGATTCGCAATGGACGAGAAGTAGATGTACCGATTGAGGAAGTACAAATTGGCGATGTGGTGCTAGTTCGTCCTGGGGAGAAAATTCCGGTTGATGGCGAAGTAGTTGAAGGGACATCCACAATTGACGAAGCGATGGTGACTGGGGAAAGTGTACCTGTAAAAAAACAACCAGGGGATGAAGTCATCGGCGCAACCATCAACAAAACGGGAAGTTTTAAATTTCGGGCGACAAGAGTTGGTAAAGATACTGTATTGGCGCAGATTGTGCAATTAGTGCAGCAAGCTCAAGGCTCAAAAGCTCCGATTCAAAGACTAGCAGACCAAGTTACTGGGTGGTTTGTACCTGCGGTAATTGCGATCGCCATTCTTACCTTTATCATTTGGTACAACATCATGGGCAATGTCACCCTAGCGTTGATAACCACAGTTGGGGTGTTAATTATCGCTTGTCCTTGTGCATTGGGTTTAGCTACACCGACTTCTGTGATGGTAGGCACAGGTAAAGGTGCAGAAAACGGCATCTTAATTAAAGGTGCGGAAAGCTTAGAAATAGCACACCAGATTCAAACAATTGTCTTGGACAAAACAGGCACAATTACCCAAGGTAAACCCACAGTTACAGATTTTCTCACAGTTGACGGTACACGTAACGGCAACGAACTGAAGCTGATACAACTAGCCGCATCCTTAGAACGCAATTCAGAACATCCGTTAGCCGAAGCAGTTGTTAGATATGCCGAATTTCAGGAAGTGCCATTAGCAGATGTCAGAGATTTTGAAGCTGTAGCAGGTAGTGGTGTCCAAGGTATCGTTTCTCACTGTCTCGTGCAAATTGGTACACAACGCTGGATGGAAGAGTTGAGTATTAACACTCAAGCTTTGCAACAAGATAAAGAACGCTTAGAATACCTCGGTAAAACAGCAGTTTGGTTGGCAGTTGATGGCGAAATCAAAGGATTGATGGGGATTGCTGATGCCATTAAACCCACCTCCACCCAGGCTGTGAGAGCGTTGCAAAGACTCGGTTTAGAAGTTGTGATGCTCACAGGTGATAACCGCCGCACCGCAGAAAGTATTGCCCGTGAAGTTGGTATCAAAAGAGTCTTAGCAGAAGTCCGCCCCGACCAAAAAGCCGCGACAGTGCAAGCAATACAGGCAGAAGGCAAAATTGTTGCGATGGTTGGTGATGGTATCAATGATGCACCAGCCTTAGCTCAAGCCGATGTGGGAATTGCGATTGGGACTGGTACAGATGTAGCGATCGCCGCGAGTGACATCACATTAATTTCTGGTGATTTGCAGGGCATAGTTACAGCAATTCAACTCAGTCGCGCCACAATTCGTAACATTCGCCAAAACCTATTTTTTGCCTTCATTTACAACGTGGCTGGTATTCCTATCGCCGCCGGGATTCTGTTCCCCTTCTTCGGCTGGTTACTCAACCCCATCATCGCCGGTGCAGCAATGGCTTTTAGTTCAGTTTCCGTGGTTACTAATGCGCTGCGTTTGCGTAACTTCCAACCTAAAAAAGTATGAAGTCTGAAGTATGAAGTCTGAAATGAAGATACCCGTTTTAACCTATTCCCCATTCGCACTTATAAGTCAGGAGATTTTTCAATGGTAAACAAAACAGCAATTATCGGGGGTATAGCCAGTTTAGGAATTGTATTTACAATTGCATCTGGTGAAGCAACTGCACAAAAATCCCATGAGACGCACTCATCTACAACAGTCCAAACCAATCAGTTTCAACGTATTGAACAGCCATTAGAGAATAAGATAGCCGTCACCCTCGGCGGATTGGGACTAATCAGCTTACAACTTTGGTGGTTTTTGTTCAGTAAACCCAAGTCCAAAAAAGCAGTTACAACAGGTGGGAATATTCAGGAAGTAACTGTCACCGTTGATGGGGGATACGATCCCAGTCGGATTGTAGTGCAAGCCGGGATACCAGTACGACTGAAATTTGCACGCAAAGATCCCAGCAGTTGCTTAGAACAAGTTGTGATTCCAGACTTTCACATTGCCGCAGATTTACCGCTTAATCAAGTAACCACTGTGGAATTTACACCCGAAAAACCAGGCGAATACACTTTCACTTGTGGGATGAATATGTTTTGGGGTGCGATCGCAGTCCAATCAGCAGACACTAGTCAAGAAACAGCTGCTACTCCAATTAGTGTCTCATGAGCTTGATGAAATGATACTTTTCATGCTTGACTCTCCAGTTTGCTGGAGAGTTTAGTATAAGATCAGTAATCATATCTCACTGAGGTTTGGTAAGTATGTTAGCTCAAGCAGAAGCAAAACAGATTGGTGTAGTTGCCAAAGAAAGCGGCGTACCAATTAAAACTATTCGCTATTATGAAGAACTTGGTCTACTCAAATCATCAGGAAGAACAGAAGGTGGATTTAGATTATTTAACTCTGATGTTTTGGAAAGGCTACACTTTATTAAACGCGCTCAAAGTTTGGGATTAAGTTTATTAGAAATTAAAGAATTTTTAAACGTTCATGATGAAGGAGAATTACCTTGTGAACATATCAAAACTAAACTAGAAGATAAGGTAAAAGCTATTGATGAACAAATTCAGCAATTACTGATTTTGAGACAAGAATTATCAGGGTTGCTATCTGGTTGGGAAATCAAGCCTGATGATTCACATTCAACTATTTGTCCAATTATTGAACATGAATAAATAGTTTTACAAAAGCAAAATTTTATCTAAAACCGCAGATGACACAGATAAATCATCAGAATTTATCTGTATATATGTGTCATGAAAAGTCTGAGTAAAAGTTTTTCACTCAGACTTTTCGCTTTGTTTATCTGTAGTTTATTTTTTTGATTTTTACTCTTGACTCTCCAGGCAAATGGAGAATTTAAGCTATTTCCAGGTTGAGTAAACAAATTAAAACTTACTCAAACAAACCACGATTTAGTAGTAAATAATCAGGAATTTTCCAAAGATGACACTACAACTTACTATCCCTAAATTAGCTTGTTCAGCTTGTATAAATACTATCAACATAGCAATTCAAAAAGTTGATGCTACTGCCACTGTACAAGCTGACACAAAAACCAAAACTGTCAGTGTAGAAACTCAAGCATCAGAGACAGCGATTAAAGAAGCGATTACCTCTGTTGGCTATCCATCAATCTAAGGGTTGCTAAGGGTATATCAACAGTTAGCAAAAGCTAACTGTTGATAAAAATTTATCAATTAGAAATTATTTTGACTCAACTTAATTTACAGGAAATTGCTCAAACATGAACCCGTTGGAAAACCAAACTTCTATTCTAGATTCAGACAATGATTTGGAAAATCAGACTCCCATTCTAGATGACGATGATTTAGAGGCTGAATCACTATCACCACACTCAAAAAGACCTTGGCTTTGGCTATTGCTCACTCTACTATTAGCAGGTGGAGGTATTGCAGTTTGGCGTGTCCTTACTCCTAGTCAAAAACCCCCGGTGGCTACAGCTGCTGCACCTCCAGGAGTACAAGTAAAATTATCCTCACTACAAGCCAGCACAATTGAACAAAGTTCAAATTTTATTGCTAACCTGCGATCGCGTCGTTCAATCACTCTCCGTCCCAGAATTCAAGGACAAGTCAGCCAGATTTTTGTGCAAGCAGGTGATGAGGTAAAAGCAGGTACACCCATTCTGCAAATAGATGCGGAAGAACAAAAAGCAGCAGTTAGCGGTGTAGATGCAGCTACAATGGCGGCGCGATCGCAACTCGAAAATGCCAAAGCTACTCTCAAATCTATAGAAGCTGAACGTTTATCCAAACAAGCTGATGTCAGGTTAAATCAGTTGGACTACCAAAGGTACTCTTACTTGGCCGCGGAAGGTGCGATATCTCGTCAAATTCAGGATCAATACGCTAACAAACTAGCTACAGCTAAAGCCAGCCTGAGTGCGATTGATGCTCAAATTCAAGCTCAAAAAGCTGCTATCTCTCAAGCTGAAAAAGCAGTACAGCAAGCTCAAGCAGCTACTAAGCAACAACAAGTCCAGTTGAAATACTACAAAATTACGGCTCCCTTTGCGGGTAAGGTGGGTGACATTCCTATCAAAATCGGTGATTTTGTTGATACCTCTACTCAATTGGCAACTATTACCGAAAATCAAACTCTAGAAGTCAATATTTCCGTACCAGTTCAACAAGCAACCCGATTGCGTCCCGGAATGACATTACAGTTAATTGATGAACGGGGTAAAAATCTCGGAAGCAGTCGTATATTTTTCATCGCTCCCAACACAGCCAACGATACTCAGTCAGTCTTAGTCAAATCACTGTTTGATAATTCTCGCAGACAGTTACGAGCCGACCAATTTGTTAAAGCGAAAGTGATTTGGGACAACCGCCCAGGAGTATTAATTCCCACAACAACCGTCATCCGTTTGGGTGCAGAAACCTTTGTTTATGTAGCCGAATCATCCCCCAAAGAAAAGCAGTTAGTAGCACGGCTCAAACCAGTAGAACTAGGTAGTATCCAGGGTAATCAGTATCAAGTGCTGAAAGGCTTATCCCCAGGCGAAAAAATCATTGTTTCCGGCTTACTCAACTTAAGAGATGGCGCTCCAATTATCCCGGATACCAATTAATAAAATCTCGCCTTCTTAATTACGAATTACGAATTACGAATTGATATACCCTATGTTTGCGAATTTTTTTATCAAGCGACCTGTATTTGCGATCGCCTGCGCTTTAGTAATGCTCATGGTAGGTATAATCAGCATTCCGCTACTACCAGTAGAGCAGTACCCAGATATCAGCCCTGTGCAAATTAACGTCACCGCTAATTATATTGGAGCCAGCGCCCAAGTTGTCGAAGATACCGTCACAACAGTTCTAGAACGCCAAATTAACGGTATTGAAGGCTTGAAATATATCACCTCAACTAGCAGCAGTGACGGTACTAGCAACATCATCGTCACTTTTGATCAAGGGTATGACATTGATACTGCGGCGGCTGATGTGCAGAATCGCGTCTTGCTTGCAGAACCAAAATTGCCAGAAGTTGTCCGACAAACGGGAGTTTCTGTGACAAAGCAATCTAGTGGTATCGTCTTAGCGATGGCTTTATATAGTGAAGGCGATAAGTATGATGACACTTTTATTAGTAACTACGCCGACCTTTATGTTTTAGACCGCCTCAGACGTATCAAAGGTGTAGGTAACATAGCAATCTTTGGCGATCGCCGCTATGCGATGCGGTTATGGCTTGACCCGACTCAACTTGCTAATCGCAAGCTCACAACTGAGGATGTAATTAACGCCCTTCACCAACAAAACCTACAGTTAGGTATTGGGAGTATTGGACAGCCACCCGCACCAAATGGGCAAATGTATCAAATTGAATTGCAAACTCAAGGGCGGTTAAAAGAAGCTGACGAATTTGAAAACATGGTCATCAAAGCAGGTACAGATGGCACATTGGTCAAGCTCAAAGATGTTGGTCGTGCTGAACTGGGAGCAGAAAATTACAGTTCCTTTGCTCGTTATAGTGGTCATGTTGCTGTCGGCTATCAAATTCTGCAAATTCCTGGGAGCAATGCTTTAAATATTGCCAAAGCGGTAAAAGCGGAAATGGAACGCATTGCAGAGGATTTCCCACCTGGTTTGCAATATGAATTTCCCTATGACTCTTCACTATTTGTCGAAGCGTCTCGGCGGGAAGTTGTCAAGACTTTATTAGAAGCAATTGTGCTGGTTGTCATCGTCATTTTTATTTTCTTGCAAGACTGGCGCACTACCATCATTCCTGCAATTACAATTCCGGTTTCGTTAATTGGGACGTTTGCCTTTGTAAAAATTTTCGATTTTTCGCTTAACAGCTTGACTTTGTTTGGTTTAACCTTAGCAAGTGGCATGGTTGTAGATGATGCGATCGTTGTTGTTGAAGATATAACTCGGTTGATTCAAGAAAAAGGTTTAAGTCCCCGTAAAGCTGCATCCCAATCAATGCACGAACTATTTGGGGCGGTGATTGCTACATCCCTTGTACTTTTGGCTGTATTTATTCCTGTGGGATTCTTTCCTGGCACAACGGGACAACTATATAAACAATTTGCACTGACGATCGCATTCTCAATTGTACTTTCAACTTTTAACGCGATTACCCTCACTCCTGCTCTGGCGGCTATGTTGTTGCGGAAAACCCAAAAACGGCGCGGTTTACCAGGCTGGATTTTTGGAGCGATTAATTGGTTGCTTAACTGGATACAAAAAGGATATCAACAAATTCTCCGGTTGCTCATCCACTTAAAAATCGTTGTCTTGCTACTGTTTATTGCATCTTTAGTTTGGACAGGCTGGCTTTACCTGCGCGTCCCCACAGCATTTTTACCAGAAGAAGACCAAGGCTATTTTATTAACTTAATGCAGGGGCCAGATGGCACTTCACTCAACTACACCCGTGAAGTTGCAAAGCAAGCAGAAAACGCACTGCTGAAAATCCCAGAGATTCAAGGTACTTTTGCAATGGGTGGTGTGGGTTTTAGTGGTAACACTCCCAACCGAGGCTTAATATTTGCACCGCTAAAATCTTGGGATGTCCGAAAAACAGCCGAACAAACCGCATCAGCAATTGTGAATCAAGCTAGAGGTGGACTGTCAGCCATCAAAGACGCAGCCGTGTTTGCGGTAAATCCTCCGACTATCCAAAGTTTAGGGAGTGTGGGTGGTTTTGTGTTTCAACTACAAGATAGAGGAGACAGAAATAATAGCGACATCAATAATTTAGTCAAAATCAGTCATGATTTAATCGGCAAAGCTAATCAAACCCCAGGATTACAAGGAGTCTTCAGTACCTACACCGCTAACGCACCGCAGTTACTTATCGAAGTAGATCGAGAAAAAGCCGAAGCCTTACAAGTCCCTGTCAGTGATATCTTTAGCACATTGCAGACTTTCATCGGTTCCCGCTACGTTAATGACTTTAATGCTTTTGGTCGCACGTACCGAGTCTATGTCCAAGCAGATCAACAGTTTCGTGCTAACCCAGAAGATATTGGACAACTATATGTGCGTTCTGGAAGACGTGAGATGATTTCCCTCAGTAGTTTGGTGAAGGTTACACCAACCACCGGGCCGCAAACAATTAATCACTATAATCTGTATCGGTCAATTGAAATCAATGGCGCAGCCGCACCTGGTTTTAGCTCTGGACAAGCAATAGAAGCGATGAAAAATTTAGCTGCTACTGTCTTACCGAAAAACATGAGCTATGAATGGTCAGGTATTACTTTAGAAGAATTAGAATCTGGTGGTCAAGCACCAATTATTTTTGGTCTAGGGATTTTCTTCGTTTTCTTAGTGCTGGCTGCTCAATACAATAACTTCGTTGACCCTTTGATTATTTTATTATCAGTTCCCTTAGCAGTTTTGGGAGCCTTGTTAGCCCAATCATGGCGCGGTTTGTATAACGATGTTTATTGTCAGGTTGGTTTAGTGATGTTAATTGGTTTAGCTAGTAAAAATGCAATTTTAATTGTTGAATTTGCTAACCAATTACGCGAACAAGGTTTTTCAATTACCAAAGCAGCCGTCAAAGCTTCTGGAGAACGCTTAAGACCAATTCTCATGACTGCGATTTCTACTCTACTAGGAATTTGGCCGCTTGCTGTGGCGACAGACGCAGGTTCAGCTAGTCGTCAATCTCTTGGTACTGCTGTCTTTGGTGGAATGTTCGTTGCAACTTTCTTGAGTTTGTTTATAGTACCTATTCTGTATATCGTGATTACTCAGATTCGCTCACTGTTTGCAGGTGTACCAAAGTTAAGGAATCAAGCAGGGAAATTAACAAAACAATCAAGAGTTGACGTACTTCCCTAATTAAAATCAGCAAGAATTCTGTATTCACCCGTGTTAAGCCCATTCGCTGTAACGTTTACCCACTGGACAATCCAGACAGTTTGTTTCATCACATAAACGGCAAATAGTTAATGCACTATCCTTCGTTTTTGTCAAGGAAAACAAGATTTGGTTAGTGATACGGCACAAATGTAAGCGGTCTTTTGAAGATAGAGAAGCGATCGCTTCCTCAAGTGCCAAGAGCCGCGCTTGATGGATCTTATTCACCAGAGCTTCCCCTTCTTGGGTCAATTTCAGTTCCACAGCTCTGCGATCCACGGAGCAACGTTCACGCAGAATCAATCCTTGTTTCTCCAGTCGCTCTACAAGTCGCACTGCACCAGGATGCGACATTCCAAGGGCGCGGCGCAATTGTTCAATCGGTATCCCAGGTGCATGTCTTACCAAGCAAAGAGCCTCGGTAGCTGGCCCTGCGTCATCAATCATTTGATCCGCCGACTGAGCGATCAAATCTGTCAAAGCAAGGGCTAAAGCCCCAACTACATTCGCAATGTTAGTGTTTTCCATGCCTAAATTATATGCAAATTATATGCGTCATGCATATTGACATCAAACAAATCTGTTGCTTATTATATGCTTCAAGCATACAATTAAATTCTCCATGATCCGACCTACAAAACCCGAAGATGCAGCAGCATTGATTGCTGTAGCCAACACCATCGGTTTCGAGCCGAACGAGCTTGAATATCTCAGCAAAATCCTGGCTGACTACTTTGACGGTAACAGCGACAACGATCCCTTCTGGATCACCGACGACGATGACAAAGACGGGCCAGTTGGAGTCGCCTATTGTGAGCCTGAACGGATGACTGATCAGACATGGAATCTACAATTGATCGCTATTCGCGCTGACTACCAAGGACAAGGACGTGGTGGGAAATTGCTATGCTACGTTGAAGAAACTTTGAAGGCGCGCGGTGGACGAATGCTACTGGTAGAAACGTTAGCAAGCTTCGATCGCACAAGAAAGTTTTACGCGAAGTGCGGTTACGAGGAAGAGGCTCGCATCCGTGATTTCTACACGGCGGGCGCTGATAAAATTGTGTTTCGTAAAGTGTTAAATGCTGACTAGCAAGTTACAAGTAAAAATATGCAAGATATTCTAAAATGCTTTCTAACATTCTGACTCCTGGATTCTTACATTTAAAAAACAAAACTTAGAAGCACGTTTATTTAAAAAATCGATGTGCTTTTTGCACTGATGAAATCAGAAAAATAACTAATAATATCAAGTCCGCTTGATTACTTACTAAAACCTCTGAACCCCACCCCGCCAAAACTACGTTTTGTCTCCCCTCCCCGTGAACCTACGGTGTACACACAAGTCCAAGTAAAGTAATAACAGAAGGAGTTGGGGGAAGTAAAAGGTGGTGGAAAATCCAATCAGAATACACGCTCAAGTAGTTAAGGGAAAAGCATTCGGAGACCCGCGACTCACTAAAAGGGGGCGGCATTGTACGAAGCAATGGGAAAACATCAATCAGTGAGCATTAGGCAAATAAGTAAAAATAGAGCCGAACAAGTAGGATACTATCGGTTTTTGGAGAATGAGAATGTGACAGTAGGGGAATTAGTGCAAAGCCTATCAGAGCACTGCGTATCTCAGGTAGAAGGAAAGCACATATTAGCCATCAGTGATACGAGCGAAATTAACTTACAGTCTCATGTAGGCAGGTTGAAAGCGTTGGGTGTAGGTGTAGTAGGAAACAACACAGATGTAGGATTTTATATTCATCCGACACTAGTATTAGATGCAGAGAATGGATTTCCCTTGGGGATAAGCACAGTAAAACTGTGGACAAGAGATATAAACCATCAAGATAAGCATGAGTGCAACTATCAGCTATTACCAATAGAAAAGAAAGAATCATATAAGTGGCTACGCTCTGCCGAAGAAACGCAAAAATGTTTAACTATTGGGAATGCCAAAATCGTGACTCACATCGCCGACCGCGAAAGCGATATGTATGAGGAATTCGCTACAGTCCCAAATCACAACAATCATGTGTTGGTCAGAGCGCGTATTGACCGTCGCCTAGAGGGAAAGAACTTATCACTTTATACATACTTAAACCAACAGCCGAGCGAGGGGACTTACACAGTAGATGTTCCAGCAGATGCACGCATTAGTAGAACCGCAAGAGAAGCATTGTTAATTGTGCGCCGTGCAATGGTGAAAATTCAACGTCCAGATAAATTGAATGGGCAAGATTATGCCGCTAGTGTGACACTTTATGCCGTGGAAGCAGTGGAAGTCAATCCGCCCCTAGGTCAACAACCGATTCATTGGCGATTGCTCACCACCCACCAAGTCGTTTGTTTAGAACAAGCACTACAGGTGATTCGATGGTACACATGGCGATGGCGTATTGAACAACTGTTTGCCACCCTCAAAACTGCTGGTTTAAATCTCGAAGCCACTCAACTTGAGTCCATTGCTGCCATTCAACGACTGACTGTATTAGCTTTGTCCGTCGCTATGCGAATTTTACAACTGATTCAGGGACGGGATAACCCTGATTTACCTGCTAGTATTGCTTTTTCGCCTGAACAACAGCAATGCTTATCTACTCTTGCTCCTACTTTGGACGGTAAAACTCGACTGCAACAAAATCCCTATCCTCTTCAAACCCTTGCTTGGGCTACTTGGATTATTGCCCGACTTGGTGGTTGGTCTGGTTACCAGTCTCAGAAACCTCCCGGTATTACTACTTTGGTTCGCGGTCTTGAGCAATTTGAATCCACTTTTTTTGGCTGGAAACTCGCTCTGGGCAAACTTGTGTGTACACCGTAGGTGAACGGGGAGGAGTTAGGGGGTGGGGTGGAATGATTGTAAGAAGTATAACTAATTAACCGGACTTGATATATTTTTTCTATTTCCTATTGACTCTCCAGCTAACTAGAGAATTTAAGCTGATTTTATATCGAGTAGATAATTCAGAAATTCACTAAAGGAGCAAAGTCAATGAAAAGATTTCTTAATGCGATCGCTATCACTACTACTTTAGTACTTGCTCAAAGTTGCTCGTCATTACCTAAAGCTGAAGAAAAAGCAATATCTGTTACCACACATCAGCATGAGGAGCATTCAATTAGTGAAAATCATCATAAAGAACATTCAACAAGTAGCACGGTTCATGGTGAAAAGAAAGTATTGAGTCAGGCAAAACTCAAAGTTCCTAGTAACATCACTCCAAATCAAAGTATTCCGCTATTGATTGATGTTCAAAATTTAGAAGGAAAAGAAATTACGAAATTTGACACTTTCCAAGAAAAGCTCATGCACTTGATTATTGTCAGTGATGATCTTCAGTTTTTCAGCCATCTTCATCCCATATATAAAGATAATGGTCAGTTTGCAGTAGAAGCTAGTTTTCCAAAAGCAGGCGGTTACACATTCTTTAGTGACTACAAACCTACTGGTCAAACAGAACAAATTTCAGTATTGAAAACACAAGTTCCTGGAATCAGTATTGCTGCTCCAGAAATTGACCTAAATCGCAGTAAAACTTTCAATGATACTAAAGTTAATCTCGCTCTTTCTGAATCCACTGTAAAAGCAGGTCAAGAAGTTACTTTAATGTTTAAATTACAAGATGCTTCTAACAATCAACCACTTACAGATTTACAGTCTTACTTGGGAGAAAAAGGACATTTAGTTATCCTGCGACAGTCAAGCTCATTAACAGCAGCAGATTACATCCATGCTCACGCACTCAACAAGACTCCAACTGGACAGGTTCATTTTATAACTAGCTTTCCGCAAGCAGGAAAGTATAAACTTTGGGGACAATTCAATCGCAACGGGAAAATTATTACTGCTGATTTTTGGATTAATGTGGTTTAATCCATCTGATATTTTCTTAATAAAACAAGAAGGGCAGAACTTCCTACCTTCTAACTTTAGATGTACATAGTAGCTATGTGAATTCACCACCTAAATTTGAGCCAATGATGAAATGTACTGTTAGCTTCTGTTTTGGAAACATCAAAGTGCATTCCTAAAACTTCAAACGTAGGCATTTGTCTTAAATAAAAAAGACACAAGCAAATCGATTCTTCCGGTGTTAATTTTGGTTTACGTCCCCCTCCAAGTGCGTTAATACGAACTTTTTTTGCTCTGCCTCAGCCAGTTGTTTTTGATTTATTAATTCCGCTTGTTGTACTAACAACAGAAACTGGTCATAACTAATTCCTAATATCTACTTGGTGCGGAGTGGATAGGTACGTATATAATGGAGTGGATTTTTCATCATGGTAGACCAACGGTAAACTCTCAAATTTCCGTTCTACCATTTTTTTGTACCTAAACTATATTTAGGACTAGTCTCATAGATAATGAAGCTATTTCTCCGCAATTAAAAGCTTTATTGATTGTCATTGCTTATAGTTTAGCTACGATAGAACTAATATTTGATTTCTGAAAGACACTAGGGTGTGTTAGGCGTAAGCCTAACACACTGTGAGAGCTTTTGGTGCGTTGCACTCCGCGACAACACACCCTACACATATTTAGATTTTTTCAAAAATTAAATCGGATTCCTATACATGGTCAACAGATGAAAAATCTAGGGATATAAACTTATGCCGGACGTATTCAACAACACAATGACCAAACCCCACACCAGAAGGATGTTAGCTTTGCTCTCTACGGACAACTCTTCTGGATCTATGGTATGGAATTATGGGCTGATTTAGCTCTCAACTTAGTAGCACTCAAGCCTCATAAACGCCTGTTTTTTCAACGCGGTTTTCAGGCTCTCTCCCTTATGAAACAACCTGTTTAGCCATGTTGTCACCCGTTAATATATCAGCAGTTTTGATTTTTAAAATATTTTATATATGATTTAAATCCTTATGTAATTAATAATACCTAGTTGATGTGATATCAGTTTTTATAAGTTTTGGATACATCCTATAGGAAGATGCTTTGAAACAAAAATCATGAGTAAATAAATGCGGGATGTTGTTATGCACTGGATTTATAGTCAGGTTTGGTGGTGAGCCAAACCTTTTTTCTTTTTTGCGCCGTGGGCGGGCAATGCCCGACTTGAGGCGGCGTTACCGTAGGGTAGCAAGTGGCGTGCGATTTCCAATCGCTAGGCGAAGTAATAAATTAAATTTTTCAAACATCCTCTAAGAGCATGTTTGAAAAGTGGTTAGCTGTGATTTTAAGTACTCTTAGATCCCCCCTAGCCCCCCTTTTTAAGGTGGGAAAGCTTCTTAAAGTCCCCCTTTTTAAGGGGGATTTAGGGGGATCTAAAAGTATTTGCTACATCATCAAGGACTTTTCAAATACCCTCTTAGACTAATTCAATTAATTATTGAGATAAACCGTATGTAAAAATTATTGTTAGTCACATTGTTTGATGTTGGGTGTCACTAAAACAGAAAGGTACTCCGAATGATCCCAATAGTAATTGAGTCACTGTCTGGTGTATGTCCAGGTTCTAAGATATGAATTATCCCTGGCGTAATGCTGATGTTATCTGTCAGTTTGAAACGATAAAAAGCTTCAATTTGAGTAGTTGTTCCTGGCTGTCCTCCAGCACGTCCTAAACCTGTATTGAGAAAATCAGGGACATTATTACCCACAGGTAGAGTGCTACTAGTAATTTTTGGTGGTTGTCCGACATAAATACCGCCTAAATTACCTTGAGCAAATAAATCGGGGAAATTCAAAAAGACCATGTAATTCGTCGTTTCGACATTGCCCGATCGCCCAGGAATATGAGATTTAGTATAACCACCCCACGCACCTATCGTCACACGGGGCGAAATTTGCCAACTAACAGTACCACCATAAGCATTGGTTTGTAAGGGTGCTGACTCACCATTACTAGCCGCAGTTAAACAGTCGTCGCCCACAAAGGTCAGTAAACAACCATCAGAAGCATAATTATTGACGTAATACAAACTCAGATCAACAGCATCAATTGGTGTCAATAGTAATTGCACGGCTGTAGTCGTAGTTCCATCAAATAAACCGTTACGTTCACTAGGATTCCCAGGAGTATAACTAGTATACAAAGCTTGTAAACTGGCACGTTTGGCAAACTGCCAATCTACGGCAATTCCACCCTGACCGAAGCCGGTATTTAAAATTGGGTTTCTTTGAGCGAACAGAGATAAAGGGCCTGTAGCTGCACTCTCGACTCGAACTGGGCCACGGAAAGTGTTTGACATATTTACGCCTTTTGTTCCCACCAGTACAGCTAATTTGTCGGTGACTAACCAGCGATAATTTAAGTCAAGAATGGTCAATTTGTTATCTGTAGGAAATTCGTAGCCGAGGCCAACATCATTACTGAATCTAGGTCTTGTGCTACCATCGGCAGCTAATAACCCTGTAAATAAGTAACTACGAGGGGTTAGTTGACTAGTTAAACTCAGGTAAGAAAAGGTAATGACGTTAATGTTTGTACCATTATCATCTGTATCTTTTATACCGTCTCTGGGATTAACATCTGCACGGTTGGAAGTCCGTCCTTGAACACCAGCAATTAGTAAGCCGTTAAGTTTAGTTGTAGTTGAAAATTGGTTGGCGGCGATTTCGGCTTGGCGTGCTTCTAAGCTATCGACTCGCCCCCGCAAAGTTGTTAATTCGCTGCTAAATTCTGTTTGTAAGCGTTGGATGGTGGCTAAATCTGCACGAGTTAGTAGCTCTGTGCTTGGTGCGGCGGCTAAGATAATTTGGTTGATTTTATCTAAGCAAGTATTTACACCTGCGGCAAATTCATACCTGGTGACAGCGCGTAGACGCAAAGCGGCTTGTCGTGAGACATCGCCTCGAAATTGGTTATTAGGATAACCGGCAATGCAGTTATAGCGTTCTACTAAAGATTGTAAAGCTTCAAAAGCCCAATCTCTGGGTTGGACATCATTAAGCTGCGATACCGATGTGACTTGTGCCATCGGCTCAGTATGTTCTGTTACACCCTGTTCTGTTGATGAGATAGAAAATATCGAAGGATGACTGTTGTCTAAATTGAGACTTGGTTCTAGTGCTGTGTTTGTATAATCTTGGGCGGATGCTGATTGTGATCCGCTGTTTAATTCCGCAATCATGAAAGACGCAACTATCCAGACTTTTAGATGATTACAGCGAACCACTTTAGCTTTCAACTTTTTACACTCTACATATAATACTGAAGTAAGAGTGTAAGCAAAGTTATCAGGTTCGGCATGAGAAATTTTACTGAGTTCGTACTAAATCAGACAAAAATTATTCTGGGCAATAAGATAAAACGCGAGTATAAAAGTAAAACAGCCTCACCCCACCTACTATATTGACCGAGAAGCAATATGGCACATCACTCGCGCAAGCTATCGCCAAAATTTTTGAGACGCAATCAAACTTCTACAGATACAGGGGAAAAGACTGAACAACAGCCACAAAAGGGAAGTTTGCTGGTATCAACACTAGCGATCGCTATTTTAATTAGTAGTGCTGGGTTAATTTTTGCTTTTGCTTGGATTAGTCTGCTGTTTATTTTCAATCCACAGGAAATAGGTTGGCTGAATAAATACTTACCAGAATGGGCGCAAATTCCCTTCGGTTACAGCGAACATCCCCACACCCTACCAGAAATTCAAGCTAGTTTACGAGAGCAAAAACAAACATCTGGGGCGACGCTGGCTTTAAATGAAGATGAAAACTCATTTTTATTACCAGTTTTTCAGCAACGTGCCAATTGTCAGTCTAATTGTCAAGAACTAATAGCACTGCGGATTTATCAACTGGCGAAAGACTCAGAGTTTCAATCACAACCAGAAAAATACTATCGTCTAGCTACGCAACTATCTATCACTGGGCTAGAAAAATCTTTTGTTGAGGCGACAGTAGAAGATGATGATACCAACACTCTCTTACCTTTAAAAGATGTGAAGCGTTTTGACGGTGAGACACCAGCATCAGGGGTATGGTTTTATTTGCAAGGAGAACATCAACAAGGCCAAAGCGCGATCGCCTATGGTCAAATTTTATATTACAATCCAGAACGCACTAACTTACTACAACTTCTGTCTTGGAAGAATTCTAACGGCCAAGTACCGAAATGGCAGCAAGTTACTGGTGGCGGTAATCAAGAATTAGTTATTGATCAAACAGTAGATTTGGAACCGCAGTTAAGCATTTACCAAGTTAAACCGACTAAACTGTATCTCAACCCGATTCAGCTAGAAAAAATTTCTCTCAAACCACCAGCAATTAAGGATGCTGCTTTTCAAAATGCTTTATCAATTGCTCGTAGTGGTTTGTGGACACCAGCTTTAAAATCTTTAAAGTCTATCCAAAAACAACGCAAAAACGCTTTCCCAGCAGCAGCGCAAGCACAAATTGATTTGATTCGCTTACATGCTCAAATCACGCAAACTCAAGCTGAAAAAATTTGGGCAAGTCCCAGCGAACAAGTCTTGGCAGATTTGATTGACGGTCGCTGGAGCAAAGCTTTAAAGGTGCTTACAGTATCATCTGAGAATATACAAGAAATTTCTACTCTACTAAAAGCAGACAAAAGCAGGTTGTGGAATCGTGTAGTAGCAGCATTGGAAGTTAATCCACAACAGCCAGAAGTGCTGACCTGGGCAGCTTTGATTTTAGCAGTTCAGCAAGGAGAAGAAAGTGCTAATTCTTGGCTACAAAAACAGCCAAAAATCACCAAGGCTACTATTGCAGATATTCAAAGCTTGTTAAAACGAGTGAATAATGAGTTGGCAAAGTCTTAAATCTCAGCTAATCAGCCAGACTCCAAATATCAGCCGTTGAGATCGCTACTTTGAAAAATTCTCAACTTTAAGCCCAGAAACATTAGCACCTTCTCCGTACTCTAATTGTTTCTGATAGTGCTAAAGTTATCTATACAAATTTTTATGGTAAATCTCAGGAAGCATTAACTGCGATCGCCAAGTTGTCTCACTGGCAATCTCTAGCTTTACTCATCAAGAAGTTTTTGTTATCTAAAAATCAGATCACAATAAGATTTGCAAGACGCTCTGCGTCTTGCCATTGGCGTTAGGATCTTTGAAAAAGAAGGTATCGCTTTAGTGAAACTGAGTTTATTCTTCTTCTGGATGACCAGTAGATAGCCTTTGTTCTTTCAAATGTTGTAATTGCTGCAACAAAGAATCTACCTCTGCTTGCAGATTTTTAAACTTTGCTTGCTGATCTGCTTGATAGTAAGACTTATTCAAATCACTCACTAAAGTAGCTTGGGACTGTCGTTCTGAAACACTAGATAAAGTAGACATTGTTTATTGATAGATACACAACTCAACTCACACCAATATTAAATATTATAGTAATCTCGGTTTAAGGTTTGTTAAATTATTGTATAGTTTTAATCACTTTATATAATGGGTTACGGGTTTTGTGATAAGTGACAGCGATGAGGCTGTCAGTGTTCCTTAGCTAGATTAGCTGTTAAGTAGGTCGGTGTTAAAAATTGTCGTCATGACAAGGCAGGAGGCAAAGGGCAGAAGGCAGAGGGCAGAAGGGAAGAGGTTTTCAAGCTACTTTACTTTCCGTTACATAGTTCAGTTTATTTGCACCTTTCTACTTAATCACTGAAGAAAGTTTTGTGAAACTCTAGGGGAGCTAAGTCACTCAAACCCTCGCAGCCATTATCAGCAGATAACTTTTTTGAGTAAGTCCGGTAGGGGTGTGGATGAGTAAAAGGTTATGGTAAACTAACAATCTGCACAAAATAAAAATCATTAATAAAATACATACACCAAAAAAGATAATATTTTTCTGGAGTACAAAGTTAGAAACATGGAGATAGAAAGCCCAATATTAGCTTTCATGTCCATCCATATCTACCAATCTTTAGTGAAAAACTGTTAAAACCTGTGACTGTGAGCTTGTCTGTTGCTAAATCTTATCGCCAACCTTGGCCCGGACTGATAGAAGCCTATCGAGAGTACTTACCTGTCAGTGAAAAAACGCCTATTGTTACCTTATTAGAGGGTAATACTCCCTTGATTCCGGTGCCAGCGATCGCAGAACGCATTGGCAGACAAGTCAGCGTATTTGTTAAATACGACGGTCTTAACCCCACCGGTAGTTTTAAAGACCGGGGGATGACTATGGCTATTTCTAAAGCTAAGGAAGCTGGGGCAAAGGCAGTGATTTGTGCGAGTACAGGTAACACCTCCGCAGCCGCAGCCGCTTATGCAAAGCGCGGTGGGATGGATGCTTTTGTATTGATTCCTGATGGTTACGTCGCCTTAGGCAAGTTAGCACAGGCTTTGCTGTATGGAGCCGAAGTATTGGCAATTAAAGGTAATTTTGACCAAGCCTTAGAAATTGTGCGGGAAATGGCCGAGAGTTACCCCATAACTTTGGTAAATTCGGTCAATCCCTACCGTCTAGAAGGGCAGAAAACAGGAGCCTTTGAAGTAGTTGATGCGCTGGGTAATGCCCCAGACTGGTTGTGTATCCCCGTCGGTAATGCGGGGAATATATGTGCATATTGGATGGGATTTTGTCAATATCACCAAGTTGGCAAATGCGATCGCCTACCACGGATGATGGGATTTCAAGCCGCAGGTGCAGCACCTTTAGTTAATGGTCAACCAGTAGCACATCCTGAAACTATAGCTACAGCCATTCGCATCGGCAACCCAGCTAGTTGGGACAAAGCGATCGCGGCTCAATCTGCCAGTCAAGGCACGTTCCAAGCCGTCACCGACACAGAGATTTTAGAAGCTTATCGACTTTTGGCTGCATCTGAAGGGATTTTCTGCGAACCAGCCAGCGCTGCTTCCGTGGCAGGATTATTAAAAGTCAAAGACCAAGTACCCACAGGCGCAACAGTAGTTTGTGTCCTCACAGGAAATGGACTTAAAGATCCCGATACAGCTATTAAACACAGTGACAGTCGATTTAAGCAAGGTATCCCGGCAGAAATGAAAGCTGTAGCCGCAGCAATGGGATTTTAAAAGTTTGTTTATAAGTCAAAGCGATCGCTTCATCAATAATCTAGATACCCAACTTTTTGAAAAAGTTGGGTATCTGGTGACTTGTATAGTGTAAGCGATGTATGATCACAAACCCCTGCACGTCTACGCATTTCCTAAACGAATAAAGTGATTTAGATTATCTTCTTTCAACTCATCTATAAGCGATCGCACAATTACAAATTACGAATTACCAATTAACACCGCAAGTGCTGGCGTAGTTAAACCAGTCTTCAACGCTAGTTCATCCGCTACAAAGTCAGGAACTCCGGCTTCTTTACCCTTTGCTAAACAACAATCGCGCACTGCTAACAAAAAGCCTTTAATTAATTCTACATCTGGTATGGCGTTGGCTTGTGAGAGAAAATCTTGCCAAGCTGCTGTATTATCTAGTATTAAGGTAACGGACGCTGACGTAATTGTGTACGCTCAAAAACTGTAAAATACCCTTCTAAAACTAATCTTGTAACATTCAATAAATCTAATAAAAGTTGTGCTGGTTCTTCTGGTGTTGCAGGAAAGAAACGAAAATAAACTACACCTTTTGGTACAGGCATCCGCAACCTATAAATTAATTCGCCATAATCTCGATCAAAGGTTAAAATAATTCTTTCTTCACGTACAGCCCGTTCTAGAACTAACGAGTCTTCCGCACCAGGAGCATCTTCGCTACCATAAGCTACATCATAACCAGCATCCCGCAAGCGTATCACACTCATCATCGGGATATTTTCATTTGCTAAAAATCGCATTATGCTGACTCAGATATAAAAGGTAGCATATACAAAGATTCCTCTCGCATACACTCAGCAACAAATACAAACACAGCTTGTACAGCTTGTGGTGTCAAAGTTGGATAATTCTCTAAAACTTGCTCTACACTCCAACCATTAGCAAATAAACCAAGTATAAATTCTACAGATAATCGCGTACCTTTTACCGTTGGTTTACCTAATAACACTTTGGGATCAGAATAAATATATTGTCGCCAGTCCATAATCAATAATGTTTTATAGCCAAGCCAATAATTCAGATTTTATAACAGTAAAGGCAGTAGGGTATGTAAAAGCGGTGCATTACGGCTAATTTCTTCTCTCTCAAACATTTGTAAGGATTCAGGTAACAGAGTATTGACAAAGGGGACAGTTGAGGTGGAGTATCACAAATATGAACCAAAACCTGCCTCAAGAACTAGAAAAAGAAAGTTTGGGCCAGTTATCCAAAGAAGAACTGG
>NZ_JADEXZ010000057.1 GCF_015206815.1 Fortiea sp. LEGE XX443 | reverse complement strand
CTGCCCCCTGCCCCCCTGCGGCCTACTTGTATCAAACTTAAAGTGAAACGGTATTACTCATTGCCAATCAAGACCCGAAGTTCTTTAAGTAACGATATATTTAAGTATCTGTCCTGCACACATCTACTTGTTTTTTGTTGAATCTATGAAGTCTTATTTAGCCGCCGCTATTCAAATGACAAGTGTGCCTGATTTATATAAAAATTTGGCACAGGCAGAAGAATTAATTGATCTTGCTGTGCGTCGAGGGGCTGAATTAGTCGGCCTACCAGAAAATTTTTCTTTTATGGGTGAAGAAAAAGACAAACTCGCCCAAGCAGAAAATATCACCCGTGAAACAGAGCAATTTCTTAAAAAAATGGCTCAACGCTTCCAAGTCACGATTTTGGGCGGCAGCTTTCCGGTATCAGTAGAAGGTACAGGCAAAGTCTATAATACTTCCACACTCATCGACCCAAGCGGTCAAGAAGTTGCTCGTTACCAAAAGGTACATTTATTTGATGTGAATGTTCCTGATGGCAATACCTATCGTGAATCTAGCACTGTGGTGGCTGGTACACAATTGCCTTCAGTACATTTTTCCCAAGAATTGGGTAATATCGGTCTTTCTGTTTGCTATGATGTGCGCTTCCCAGAATTGTACCGCCATCTCTCCAGCAAGGGAGCCGATGTGATGTTTATTCCGGCTGCTTTTACAGCTTTCACAGGCAAAGACCACTGGCAAGTATTATTGCAAGCAAGGGCAATTGAAAATACTTGTTATGTGATTGCACCCGCCCAAACTGGCACAAACTACGCCCGTCGTCAAACCCACGGTCATGCTGTGATTATTGACCCTTGGGGTGTGATTTTAGCTGATGCAGGTGAAAAACCAGGAATTGCGATCGCAGAAATTAACCCCTCGCGTCTAGAACAAGTACGCCGTCAAATGCCTTCTTTGCAACATAGAGTATTCGGCTGAAGTGAAGTATGAAGTCTGAAGTATGAAGTGTGAAATTTTATCCTTCAGCCTTCATCCTTAAATTATTCCGACTTCTCATTTTTTATACTTTTCAGTAAACTTTTTAACATCAAATAAGCCGAAGTTGCACCGGGATCTTGATGTCCGATACTCCGTTCTCCGAGGTAACTAGCGCGTCCTTTTTTAGCTAACATCGGTTTGGTGTTTTCTAACGCTTGTTTTGCTACTACTACTGCTTGTTCCATTGCAGCCAATGTGTCTTTACCTTCTCCCACTGCTTCCTTAAAAGCCGCCACACCCGGAGATAACACATCAATCATTGTCTTATCTTCCAATTGGGCTTTACCCCTTTGCAATACACCTTCTAAACCAGCTTGCAGTAATTGAAGTAACTCTTGTGTATTTAGTTCTTGTTTACCAGCAGTTACAGTACTAGCTTTTAAAAATAATGTGCCGTACAAAGGGCCACTAGCTCCGCCAACGCTGGAAATTAGAGTCATGCTAACTGCTTTTAAAATGCTGCCAATATCTTGATTTGCCACAGTCGGCAGTTGATTCATGACTTTTTTAAACCCACGTTCCATATTAATACCGTGGTCAGCATCACCGATCGCTGCGTCTAATTCTGTTAAATATTCTTTATTCTGCTCTATTTCAGATGCAAAGATTTGCAACCATTGTAAAATTTGCTCTTGACTGACCATCTTAAATACCCCATCGCAGACTTGCTGTGTGTACTGGTGCGTCCCACAGACGAATCATTTCATCATCCAACTTAAGTAATGTGATTGAGCAACCTTGCATCTCCAAAGATGTAATGTAAGGGCCAATTAAGTTGCGGACAATTGGCATTCCTTGTTTTTCGCAGATTTCCGCCAGCTTGCGATAAATCAAATAAAGCTCCGAGATTGGTGTACCACCCATACTATTAACAAAAGCCAACAAGCGATCGCCTTTTTGCCAAGCGGGATCAATTAATTCCACATCCACCCATTGTCCTTGGTTTTCATCCCATTCCCGCACAACCCGGCTGTAGCCAACATCATCAATGATTGTCTGAGTTAATATCTCTGCAATCTCATCTGCTGATTTTAATTCCATCCTTTCCCGTCCAGGTTCACCGTGGATACCAATACCGAATTCCATTTCGCTATCGCTTAATGTAAATGTCGGCGTACCTTTAGCTGGTACAATACAAGATGTCAGGGCAATGCCCATACTCCGCCCATTCAGATTTACCCGCCGACACAAGTCTGCTATTTGTGGCAAATCATACCCTTGTTCCGCCGCCGCACCACAAATTTTCTCTGCTAATACTGTTGTGCCTACACCTCGACGACCTTGGGTAAAAAGGCTGTCTTTCACTGCCACATCATCATCAATTAAAATATTCAGTACATGGATACCTTCACTCCTTGCTAATTCCGTGGCCATTTCAAAGTTCATCACATCGCCGCTATAATTTTTGACGATATAAATAATACCAGCCCCACTGTCTACCTGTTGAGCCGCCGCCAGCATTTGATCAGGTGTTGGGGAAGTGAAAACCTCTCCCGGACAGGCCGCATCCAACATTCCCTTACCCACAAAACCAGCGTGCATCGGTTCGTGACCACTGCCACCACCAGAAATAATTGCTACTTTCTCCCGTAAGGGTGCATCGGCTCGGTAGACAAAGGTAGGGTCATAGTTGACTTTAATTAAATCTGAATGGGCGATCGCCATCCCTGCTAGACTTTCTTTTACGAAGTCTTCTGGCTGATTGATCAGCTTTTTCATGATTTGTGCTTGAGAAGGTGCTACTACTCAGGATAAATTACTCTGGTGCTGCTTCTAAAACCTGATTAGTTCACCTTTCTCCTGAACTAATGGTTTTGGTTATGCGATGTCTACGATGATGTTCCCCCTACGCACTTTTGGTAAATTATAGAAAGGGAATAGTTGATTTACCGCAGTAATAAAACCTCAACTCCTAAAATTTCAGCACTTGTTGCTAAAGCCTCATCAGCCGTTACCAAGCGGATATTATTTTGAAATGCGATTGTCAAATGTAGAGCATCCAGTGTACGTAATGGTATATCAAATCGACTAATCCACTCACGCGCTAAGTTATAGTGAACTGTTTCTACCGCAATTTGAGTATAAAAGTCACTATCCAAATCTGCTTGAAATCTTTCTATAATTGCTATTGCATCTTGTTGAGATATTTCTCGCATTCTAACTCGACGCGATAGTGCAGAAACTAGTTCAACTGCAACTAATTGACTCAACCCAACTTCAGTTTCATTGAGTAGTAATTGTTCCATACTATTGCTTAAAGCTTCTGTCCAATATAAAGGAGCGATAATGCTTGTATCTAAATAAATCAACAACGTTCCTCTGTACGTGCATTGATGACAGTTGCACTCAAAGATTCACCTTTAACCGCCAGGGAATCTCGAAATTGTTTTATAGTTGCTAACCTTTGTTCCTTTGATAGCAGAGGAACCAAACGAGCTACGGCTTTATCTTGCTCTAACAAGATTACTTCTTCTCCCCTAGCTACCCGTTCCAAGAGAGATTTTAAATTTATAGCTGCTTCTTCAACACTAATTTTCAACACTTTCTGACTCCTGTAGTTAGACTGACATTATTTTAATTGGATTCAGAGAATGTTTGTAAAATACATCAACAAACCGCCAAGAACGTAGAGTAAGAAAGGAAGTTTCTAAATTCCATATCTCCAACTTTCACTCTCTGCGCGTCTCTCTGTGTGACTACGGTGTACACACAAGTTTCTTAGTCTGCAATGTTATTGCATCAACTTGTCATGTGAATGTACTGACCTACAATGTTATTGCATCGACTTGTAAAAATTAACCTACCCTATTGGCGTGGTAAATCTCAAGGATTTGTGTGTACATGGTAGCTCTGTGTGATGAAAAATTCATACTATGATTTTCCCGCTCCACCACTAAGTTGGGGTTTACTGACTCCATGCAGTTTGATGAAACTATCAAAGGCGTACCAAGCCAATACATACCAAGGAATTATTTCTAGTTGCAAACCCTTAACTAGCAACTGTCTCACAGATAAACATCCAAGTGCCAAGGGAAATATAAAACGTAAATCAACTACATTATTTGTTGCTTGCTCAACTCTGTCGTTTAAATCATAAACGGCATTAGCGACAGTGGCGGCTGCATCGGAATGACTTTCGTCCGTAATATCGGCAAAAATCATCCCGATATCTTTAAGTGTAGCTACTACATTTTCCCAGCTTTCTTGATTGCGATCGTGGTGAATCACAATACTGCCATTTTGGATATTAGTAGTTACCTGACTAACGTTGGGTTGGGTATCCAAAATCTTAACAATGCGTTGTATTTCCCCAGCTTGACGATGAGATGGCGCAATTCTTAACCGTAGCCTTCCTGGGGTATTGCTAACAATTTTTGTAGAGATAGGTCTAGATGGCGTGTTCAAGGCTGCTGGCTCTACAACTTGGGGCATTATAGCTACGTTACCATGACTATTTGTAAACACATCCACCCTCCTGAGTAATACTTTAAATGCTTTTGAGTTTGGTTCATCTATTTTTTTACCGCAGATGTAGACGCGTCAGCGGCTTTCTGTAGGCTACGCAGATGAATTTTTGTGAGGATTTTCGCAGCAATTAAGAAAGACGGGTATCTCACCCATCTTCTAATTTGCTGTCTTGAGTTTGTGTAGGGTGTAATGCACCTACAAAATGTTTGGTAGTGATGGTGGGTTAGCGATCGCGTCACCCACCCTACAAACTATAAACTGTAAGTTCATGCACCATTATCAGATGTGCTGTCAACTGGAGTAGCAGCTGCTTCAAATAATGGGGTTTCTCTGTTTTCAGCGAGTTCGGCTTTAGCTTCAGCTACGATGTCTTCCCAAGTTTCGCCTAGTTCTGCAAAAGCGCCTTTGCTTTTTTCATAAGCAACGATTCCACCTTTGATGATGGACTTGGCGAAGGGTTTACCAATTCCAGCCACAACGGGAATCAGAACTGGTGCTAACAGAACTGCACCAATACCGGCTATAATTCCAGGAGCGCCAGCATCTTCAACAAAATCAGTAATTTTCGGCATAGTAAAGTATCTCCAATTGAATTGAAAAAAAAATTGTCAGAAAGCCTTTTAGCTTAATCTAGCCATGATGTCATCTCATCATGCTGATGGTAGAGCTTTCTTGGGGGAACTTTTAAGAATTGGACGTAAACCGTTAACTCCCGCAACGATAGTTGAACCATTGTTAACCATCGTTGCACCTAGGGGGTTCAGCCCAAATAGCACAGCGATCGCCATTGCTACAATATTAGGAATAGCAACAATACTGGTGTTTTGCCGAATTAATTTTTTGGCGTTGCGTGCCAGAGCGATTGCCTCTAATATCCCATGTAAGTCATTCTCCATCAGCACTACATCTGCTGTCTCACGAGCAATTTCTGAACCGTGAGCAAAGGACACAGAAACATCGGCGTAGGCTAATGCTGGGGAGTCGTTAATTCCATCTCCCACAAATGCAACTGTTTTACCTTGTTCGTGGAGTTCGCGGACAACGGCGGCTTTTTGTTCGGGGAATGCTTCTGCGTGAGTATAGGCTGGGGCAATTCCGAGTTCAGCTGCTACAGCTTTGGCTGTGCGCTGATTGTCGCCGGTAAGCATGTGAACTTCCACACCTTCAACCGTCAACAGGTGGTTAATTACTTCCCGTGTTTCTGGACGAAGAATATCACTATATCTTATTCTACCGAGAAGTTGACCATTGCTGGCGACATAAATTACAGAATTTATGCGGTTGCGATCGTTAAGAACTTCCATATCTACGCCTTGTTGACGCAAGAAGCGCTCACTACCGACAAAAACAGCCTCGCCATAAATTTCGGCTTCCACACCTAAACCAAGTTTATAGTTCCATTTGCTACGGCTGGGTATGACGGTTTGCTGTGCTTCGGCATAACGAATTACAGCTTCGGCGACTGGGTGGGTAAGTCGTTGTTCGGCGGCGGCGGCTATAGCTAAAACACGCTCCTCGGAGACTTCAGAATTGAAACTATCAACCCCAATGACTGCTACTTCACCCTTAGTCAAAGTACCAGTCTTATCAAAAACGATAGTATCAACTTCTGCCAGTTGTTCTAAGGCTCGGCCACTGCGGATGAGAATTCCGTGTCGCGCTGCATAAGTCAAGGCTGCCAAGACTGTTGTTGGTACTGATACTCTGATCCCCGTTGCAAAGTCAAGGGTAAGGACGCTGGCGGCGCGAGCGGCGTTGCGGGTGACAGCAAACACGGCTCCACCCAGTAATAAGGTAGGTACAACCGCTTTTTCAGCAATTTTAATCGCACAGTTTTCCATACGGGTATCGTGGACAGGAGCTTCTTCCATGAGCTTGATGCTCTGTCCGGCGCGGGTATCGTTACCTATCCGTTCTGCCAAGATATAGATACTGCCTTCTCGTACCAGGGTGGAAGCAAAAACTGGTTGTCCTTTAGTCTTTAAAACTGGTACTGATTCACCAGTTAGTTTCTGCTCATCTAGTAGGGCTTTACCTCGGATGATATTACCATCTACAGGAACTTGTTCGCCGGGATAGACAATAACTGTGTCACCACTCTTGACTTCTTTGATGGAGATTTGTACCTTTTCACCATTACGTTCTACCCAGACAAATTGCCCTAGAGAATTGAGCAAATCTAAAGTCTGCATTTTGGAAGAACGGGCGGTGCGATCGCGGATATTTTCGCCAATTTCAATTAAACTCAGCATCAATGCTGGTGTGAGAAACTGTCCTTGGACTGTGGTAATCACAATTGCCAGCAAATCCAACACATCAATTGTCAGTTTACGCTGCATCACCACCCCAGCGATCGCTCTTTGGAATACAGGCAATGTTGCTAGAGCAATGGTTCCCGCCACCATCATGGGTGGTACGGCAAATCCTAACGGCCCACCTAGCACCGCTAAACCAGTCGCCACAGCCGAAAGTTGCAATCCTGGCCAAGCTGTTTCAGGATCATCTTTCGTCTTGGCATCTAAAGGCTTTTTCGGCTCTAACAGCACAACATTGGCATCATTCGCCGTCATAATCAGACAGCTAAGACGCGATCGCATTTTGGCATCACTAACAGCACTAGATTTATAGGTAACAACTAACGAAGCCGCCGCAGGTTTAATTCTGACGCTGGTGATGAGGGGATCAACTTCCAATAGAGTTTGCAGGCGTTGCACATATGCAGCGTTGTGGCGCAGATGTGGAATACGCAATCGCATTCTTCCAGGAACTGCATGAACAAGGCTGTAAACAACTGTAGAGATTGGCTGATGGGGATGTCTATTGCGGTTAGCTAAAGACGTTTTGCCAATCTGTTTTGCCTCAGTCTTGTAACCCTTTTGAGCTAAAACAACTGTGCCTACGGTTTCGTAAACCTTCGCACCTAGCGGTACTTCTTCTTTTAGTTCAGTTTCGGCAGATTTTTGAACTGATGGCGATGCTAGTTGAACTGTCAATTGTGCCATTCTTTCTCTCGCGTAAAGTGATGGAAAACTTGATTGATGACGCAGTAGGCTCTCAATTTTCGAGAGCAAATTCCCCCCAATCACTCAAGACTGGTGAGCTACTGCAAAAAAGATTTGCTGATTATGTTTTAAACTCTGCTGGCTGTTTCGTTAGCAGATTGAATCAGACTAGTTAAATGCGTTATTGCTGCTTCTACAACGTTGTGCTTTTGCTGTTGAGACTCTCGCAGTGTCCCAGTTTTGTAGGTGATGACGACTGAGGCTGCATCTGGATTGATTCGCTCACTTGTCACCACTGGATCTGCTTTGAGCAAGTTCTCTAAGCGTTGCACGTATTGGCGATCGCAAGCTATTTGCGGGATGTGAAACCTAACTCGCCCAGGAATTGTATGAACGATAGTATAGGCTATTTGGGAAGAGGATACGAGGCAGGGGGCTGGGGCTTCTAAGATGAGGAGCGGAAGGGCTGGGTGCAAGGGGGAATCTTTCTGTAAGTTTTCTCCCCTCTGCTCCTTGCTCCCCTGCTCCTCTGCCTGATTGTGTTCCCTGCTCCTTATCTCCTCAGCCTCTGTTCCCTGAGCATGATCAGCAATTTGCAATAGATTAGCCAGTTCTGAACGCATTTCAAAATCTGACATCATCCCGGTTTTATAAGTAATAACGACTGATCCCGCCTCTGGGCTAACTTGCTGACTGATAACCCATTGTTGCGCCTTGATCAACCCTTGTAGGCGTTGCAAGTATGGGGGATCATCACTAATCCTCGGTACGCAAAATGCGACTTTTCCAGGAAGTGCCAGAGTAGTACTATAAGCTACCTTGGCAGATTGCTTACGACGGGTGGCATTATTTGATTTGGCTGCTATTTTCCAGGGGCTTTCCCCAGGAGGCTGCGATGCCGATGAAGATACGGAACCCTCCATTTTCATCCTCCTGTGTTCCTTAACGGAACTATCTACAACGGAAAGTTCGCCATGTAGGCTAAAGAAAAAGACATTGCTGAGGGCTTCATGTCAACCCACCAGCTGGATATGTTTAGATTGTTACTTTCAGAATTTATTTTTGTTGTATCGGTCGATACAACAGGCTGAATAGTTGCTTCTAGAGGTTGTTGCTCTTGTTCTATTGTTTGAACAGGCAGTGTTGGCGGATTTGTCTCCAAAGCCAATTCCATCAGTTTTACCCAATGATTGACTGTTACATAACTGGGTTGATATGCGATCGCTATCGATGCAGCATCGCAATTCATCCGCACGTTAGTTACTTGAGCATCAGTTTTCAATAGCCTCTCCAGTCGTCGCGCATAAGCACGATCTTGGGCGATGCGAGGTACATGAAATCTAATCCTGCCAGGAATGGCATGAGCTACAGTGTAGGCAATATTTGCTGATTGTGTTGCGTCTTCTCTAACTTGTTCAACAACAGGCTTGGTTAATACTTGTGTCAATTTCGGTTGTTCAGTTTTATTATTTAATTTTACAGATTGGCGATCGCCTTTTTTAGGATTTGGTTGTGACTGCTTGTTGCTGTCTGACTTAGCACTTTGCGGTTCCAGACAGCCAATTACCCGACGAGTCGCGTCTGCGGTAATCATATAAACTGGGATAGACGCTAAACCACTAATTCCCAACCCTCCTGTCACCGCCAACCCTGAAATCAAGGGAATGAAGGAAACAGTCTGCTCCATCCAAAAGTCAGGAGATTTCCAAGCAGCAAAAGGATCTCTGCTACTCATTAATTCAGGCGAAGTCGGGGGAGTGTGAATATTTAGTTGTTCCAGTATTCCTAACATCTGCGGTAATGTCAGTCGATTTTCATCGAAGTTAACTACCAAACTGCCCAATTGCTCGTTGGTATAAACCTCCCTGACCCCTTTGTACTGCTTTAAATATTGAGATACTGGTTCTAGTCTTGAATTCAAACTACCGTCAGTAGCGCGGATGCGGATGCGGCCGTGGGCTGCATGTACAATCTGTAGCCCACCAGCAGGCAAATACATGTCTAATTTTGTAGTTGCTGGACTGGTGTGTCTATTCACTTTTACTTGATCATTGTGACGCGTAACAGTGATTAAGTCGGGAGACAGAGGCTCTTTCGGACTTAACCCGCGACTACTGAGAGTTATGGTCATTTACTCGATAGTTGCACCAAGGCTAAAAGGTTAACGTTAGGTTAAATATAACTCATAAATTCCGTATATGAACTCCTTCTGAAGATTTATTTTGGATTAAGTATTGTTAATTACCTGTTTTTGATATTCTTGCTCAGTAATTATATCGTGAGTACTTTCGACGCGATCTATAAAGACAATTCCATCAAGATGGTCGTATTCATGCTGAAAAATTCGCGCCACAAAGTCAGTTAATTCTTGTTTTTGTAATTTACCGTAACGGTCAGTATATTCAACTTCAATAACTCGATATCTAGGTACTAATCCTCTAATACCAGGGATACACAAACAACCTTCCCATTCCTTAACAGTTTCCGCAGAATGAGACACTATCCTAGGATTGATCATGGCATTGGGTTCCATTGTGGGAGCCTTGGGATACCTGGGATTTGGGCGAGAAGCAACAATAAATAAACGCTTTTGTTCGGCAACTTGCGGTGCAGCAATGCCGACACCATTAGCATGAATAACCGTTGCAATTAAATCATCAATTAATTTTTGAATTTTTTCGTCATGAATATTATCAACCCCAGTAGCTTTTTGACGAATTATCGGGTTGCCCAATTGCATAATTGGAATCAAATCAGCCATGTAAAAAACTCCTTGGGTAAACTAGCAGATAATGAATGATGAGGATGTACAATTAAATGAAAATTGACAATAATTAATTGTCAATTTTTGCAGACATAGAATTTTCTAATTGTCTACATACGATTTTCTAATTTTTCTGAACCTTAAACACTAAAGTTCCTACTTCATACTTCACACTTCAGTTAGCTTTCTCGTTGTACTGGTAGAGGTGCAGGATTAACTGCGAATTGGGTAATTTGACCGTTACGTTCTACCTCTACTCTTAAAGGACTACCGATTTGGCTGTTTTCGACGAGCCTTTGTACTTCTTCAACTTTAGTGACAGGCTGGTTGTTAATTCGTTGAATCACATCCCCTGGCCTAAGTCCAGCAGCAGCAGCCGGAGAGCGAGGAACAATATTTACCAATAACACTCCTTTCTCTGCTGTGAGATTAATGCGATCGCCAAATCGATTGTTTATCCTTTGTTTAATTTCTGGTGTGAGCGTTACCATCTGAACGCCCAAATAAGGATGATCTACTCGGCCTTGAGTAATTAGTTGTTGAGCAATTTTCTGCACTGTGTTAATGGGAATGGCAAATCCTAACCCTTGTGCGCCGCGTAAAATCGCTGTGTTCATCCCAATTACTTGACCTCTTGCATTCAGCAAAGGCCCACCAGAGTTACCAGGGTTAATCGCCGCGTCTGTTTGCAGATAGTCAACACGCTTGTCACTCGCACCAATATCACTACTAGACCGACCTGTGGCACTAATAATTCCAGATGTCACGGTATTATTTAAACCCAAGGGATTGCCAATTGCAATCACTGCTTCCCCTGGTTGTAGTGCATCAGAATTACCCAAGGATATAGTTGGTAGGTTATTTGCTTGGATTTTGATCACAGCTACGTCTGTTACCGGATCTTCCCCCAAAACTTTGCCATCAAAAGTCCTACCATCCTTGAGAGTAACTGTCACAGTGTCAGCACCATCTACTACATGAGAATTGGTCAAAATTTGACCAGAGGAACTCATGATAAATCCTGAACCACTACCTCGTTCAACTCTTTGTCTGGGTTGTGCATCCCTAAAATACCGTCTAAAAAAGGGATCGTTAAATTGATCGGGAACGCGAGATGTAACTGTTCTAGCGGAGTCAATTCGCACGACAGCACTACCAACATTTCGCACCACTCCCACAACAAAGTTAGGATCTCCAGATGCAGCGATGATTGGTGGAAGCGCGATCGCTGATTCGGGGTTAGATGTCTTGGGTTCGGAAACTAAAGGCTGATTACCTGGATTTTCAAAGGTTTTACCAGGTAAAAGGCTGCAACCTCCCAAGGACACCATTGCTATGCCACCTAGCAGCATTAACTTAGCACTGGTTGATTCTCTTTTGAGCAACCAACCCCAGATATTAATTTCTTTATGCAGTTTTGTCTTCATGTGTCTTTGCCTCTCCGTGTTGGTCGGTGGGTGATAGGATATTGCCTACTGGGTAGTCCCAAAATGATTAGAACTTAAAGTTTGCCCTAGGTCTAGAGCATCTGAATGCTAAATTGGTGCTTGCTCATATCTTCTATTTTGGCGATTAGCAGCAAAGGTGATATGTGATGGAAATTTCTCTTGACGATTTGTGGACTCAGGTGCTAGAGCGCTTACAACTAGAATTATCCCGTCCAACCTTTGAAACTTGGATTAAAACTGCTAATGCGGAGCGGTTAGAGAATAATTGCTTAGTCATTATTACTCCAAACCCTTTTGCACGCAATTGGTTACAGAAGTACTACGTCCATACCATTGCTAATGTAGTGCAAACTATTTTGGGGTATCCGGTCGAAATTTACATTACAGTGGCCAAAGATGATGAGATTCCGCGATTGGGTGAAAAAGAAAATGCTGGGGAATTTCCTAACTCCAATTTTGTGTCTGAAAGTCTTCCGCAAAAAAATCAGACTAATGCAGAACTAAACTCAAAATATGTGTTTTCTCGGTTTGTTGTGGGAGCCAATAACCGGATGGCTCACGCAGCATCTTTAGCAGTTGCAGAATCTCCGGGTAGGGAGTTTAACCCTTTATTTTTGTGTGGCGGTGTTGGTTTAGGAAAAACTCATCTGATGCAAGCGATCGGTCATTATCGCTGGGAGATTTGCTCAGATTCTAAGATATTTTACGTTTCTACAGAGCAGTTTACTAATGACTTAATTACAGCCATTCGTAACGATAGTATGCAGAGTTTTCGAGAACACTATCGGGCCGCTGATGTGCTGTTGGTCGATGATATTCAGTTTATTGAAGGTAAAGAATATACCCAAGAAGAATTTTTCCATACTTTTAATACATTACATGAAGCTGGCAAACAAGTTGTGATTGCTTCTGATCGTCCACCCAACCAAATACCTCAACTGCAAGAGAGGCTGTCTTCGCGGTTTTCGATGGGGTTAATTGCAGATATTCAAGCGCCTGATTTAGAAACGAGGATGGCGATTTTACAGAAAAAAGCTGAGTACGAAAATATCCGCTTGCCTAGGGATGTGATTGAGTATATAGCGACTAACTACAAGTCTAATATTCGGGAATTGGAAGGAGCATTGATCAGGGCTTTGGCATATATTTCTATTTGGGGTTTACCAATGACAGTAGAAAACATTACCCCAGTTCTAGAAACCCCAAGCGAGAAATTTGCAGCTACTCCAGAGGCAATTTTAACAGCTGTGGCTGAAACTTTTGATGTTTCCATTGAAGACCTCAAAAGTAATTCCCGGCGGCGAGAAATTAGCTGGGCGCGTCAAATCGGGATGTATTTAATGCGTCAACACACTGATTTGAGTTTACCGAGAATTGGCGAAGAGTTTGGTGGTAAAGACCATACAACGGTAATCTACAGCTGTGACAAAATTACGCAATTACAAGAAAGCGATCGCAATTTAGTCCAAACTCTGCGTCAACTTAGCGATCGCATTAACATGACTAGCCGTTCCCAAAAATCATCAAGAAATTAATTTTGAGTTTTCCACAGGCTGGACTTTCATCATCTATATCAATGGTTAAGGAGTTAATTGATTAATATTAAGTTAAGTATAAAAAATGATTAAATTTAAATCTTTTTGTGGAAAAACAATTATTTTTTGTGGAAAAATCTCCATGATTATGTGAAAAACTTTATTAAGTATAATTACTTTGTGGAAAAACTCCTAAGGTTTTCCACAAGTTTTCCACAGGTGTTAACACACTCAAAGATTATTTTCCAGGGCTTAAGGCAGATTATACCAATTCGTAATTCGTAATTAAGAAACTCTGATTTGGTCTGGGTTGTGGGGTTTGAATGTGTTGCCTAATTTTAGAGAATTGGTGCTATGTATATTTTTAGGCAAAAATAATCATATACAAAAGTTTTGTTGTCAATCTTGTAACACCATAGCCACAGTAGTTTACAGCTAATCACTTATGTTAGCGATCGCTATTTTTTCATTGCACCACATAAAACCACTTCAATCTCCCAATTTGTAGACGTAAGCGGGTCTGGGTGAAAATAGGTTGAGCATTGCCTCATCTGCTGTCCAAAAGTTCGCGGACTCTATCTTGGCACAGGCCAAGAAAACAGCATCATACAGAGTGGGAATTCCATATTGTTCAGCGAGTTGCCAAGCGTCGAATCGGAGAATTTCAGTATCGATGTAGTTAATCGGTAGGCTGATGTAGGCGGTGTATAGTTGGTCAGCTTCAGCAAAGGTCAGTAAATTGATTCTCAGTTTTTTGCGAAGCACCGAACCCACCTCTGCCCAGGCAAAGCACGGTGCAACAAGTCTGGTTTGCTGAGTTAAGGCATTGGTAATCAGCGCGATCGCCTCTGGTGTTTGTTCATCCGGGCAAAGGTACTTCATCATCACGCTGGTATCGATACAGAGTGCCTCAGTCACGTCTAGCTTCGCCTTCACGCAGTCGACGAATTAAGGGTACTGGATCAGGATGAACCCCAGTTCGCTGTTTAACTTGCTCTCGAATGATTTGAATTTGTTCGTGGGCTACCCAAGCACTACGCCACTTCATTTCTTTTTCCAGGGCTTGAACAACTAGATCATTGAGTGATTCATCTTCTCGCTTCAATGCCCGTATTTTCTGAAGTAATTTTGCCGGGAAGCGAATTGTTAAGGCTTCACGTTCCATAAGTACACTTTATGCAACCATCAGATGATACCATAATATACAACCATTAATATTGAGCTAAATAATTCCCGTAAGTAATATACGCTCAGGTTAAGATGAGCGGCGATCGCTGCCGTTGTAGATTTACTTTATAAATAGCTTCTAACTCCTAGACTATGAAATTACTTTGCTCCCAAAGCGACCTCAGTACAAACCTTTCCCTTGTCAGCCGTGCTGTACCTTCACGACCAACTCATCCGGTGCTGGCGAATATACTTTTACAAGCGGATGCTGAAACTAACCAAGTAAGCTTAACCGCTTTTGATTTGAGTTTAGGTATTCGTACTAGCTTTAGTGCGGAAGTTTGGCAAGGCGGAGCGATCGCACTTCCGGCTAAACTTTTGGTAGATATTACCTCCCGTCTACCAGAAGGGGAAATCACCTTAGATGATGAAGCCGCAGAAACATCCACAGGTGAAGGTTTAATTGTCACCCTCACACCAAAAAGCGGATATTATCAAGTCCGCGCCATGAGCGCCGAAGATTTTCCCGAACTCCCCATCATGGAAAATGCCGAACCAATTAATTTAACCACAGCCGCCTTAATTGAAGGACTGAGGGGTTCATTATTTGCCACTAGCGCTGACGAAACTAAGCAAGTTCTCACGGGAGTACATCTAACTGTAAAACAAGACTCTCTAGAATTTGGTGCTACAGATGGACATCGCCTAGTAGTCGTAGAAACGGCAAACGAGCGTCCTTTGGGTGGGAGTGGTCAATTAGAGGTGACAGTACCCAGCAAAGCCTTACGGGAACTAGAACGGATGTTAGCTCATAATGCTGCCGCTGATGATGCGATCGCCTTATATTTAGATCAAGGTCAAGTTGTATTCGCTTGGGCTAATCAGCGCTTAACTAGCCGCACTTTAGAAGGGCAATATCCCGCATATCGTCAACTCATTCCCCGCCAATTTGAGCGACAAGTAACAGTTGATCGTAAACAATTTTTAAGTACTTTAGAAAGAATTGCTGTCCTAGCCGATCAAAAGAATAATATAGTTAAACTCACCATTGACAGCGCCGCCCAAGAATTAACATTATCTTGTGAAGCTCAAGAAATGGGCAGTGGTAGAGAGTCAATGCCTGCGGAAATATCTGGAGAAGATATAGAAATTGCTTTTAATGTAAAGTATTTGATGGAAGGTTTAAAAGCTTTGCCATCTTCCGAAATTCAAATGCACATCAATCAAAACCTGACACCGGTAATTTTTACACCCCTTGGCGGTTTGAAGATGACTTATTTAGCCATGCCTGTGCAATTGCGTAGTTGAAACTATGTTTAGTGAATCATGCAATTATAGCTGTTCAGAGTTTTAAATGCTCCAAGTTTGAATTTCTAGCAAAGCAGTTTTAGCTTCCTCAGGAGTAACTTTAGGAAGTCGATTACTCATATAATCTTCATAAATTCCTGTAGTTTGACTAAATTCCGGTTCGATTCCATCGAGCAGTTGTGGAAATTCAGAAGAGAATTGCCAATCTCGATCCCAAAAAATGCGATCCGCTAATTCGTCAACGAGCCATTTCCACTGCTCAACATCAGTTGAATGGTAATCAAAGTCAGACCAATCATCATATTCTTCCTCATCATCGTCAAATTCCTCTGCTTGCCAACTTGGAAGAATTAACTGCTCAAATACTGACCAGAGTCTCTGGCGATAGCAATATTTTAAATAATCCTCACCCTCCTCAAACAAGCCATCCTCTGCTAAATTGATTTCTTCTTCTACTTTCATTTGAAGAAAGGCAAAGGGAAAAAAGGCCGCTGCCTCTAAGGAGTTCGTTAGTGAGGGTGGAGGAACGTCAGGATTAAGTAAAGCTACCAGACAAGAATGCAACAGCACAATCTTTTGGTTAAAGTTAGCGTTATCAAAAATGTTATCTTCTGTTAGACATTCGAGTTCATCGTTGAAGTCCTCAATCTCCTGTAAGTAGTACACTGCTTCCTGGAGAATTTCAAGGTAAAATTTTGCTTCGATGCCCTCAAGGACGCGATCACCTATCTGTGTGTGCCAAGTCATCTACGATTTATTGTTATCAGTCTGTACGCTAAAATTCTACTCACTTTTTTGAAAGTTAAAACTTACACTTAACAGGGTTAGGGAGAGGTCAATTAAGCACTTGTTAGTTTTTTTAATTATTTTGTATACTTCAGCAAGCCCATTATTTTCAACAGTAAATCATCTATCTAAAGTAGTATATGTTAAAAAGTATGAAAATTTATGCGATCGCCAGTTCAGAAATGCTTAAATGGTGCGATCGCTCATCCTTTCTTAGATACAGCCGGACTGTTAAATAAATACCAACGCCAAGGCATATCTACCCCTTTGCTTAAACCAATCCGGGTAGTCTGAATTAATGTTAAATCTTCTTGTTCTAGCTGTTGTTGCAACTCAGGATGGCGGTGTTCTAGCCATAGCGGTTGACCAAACTCTAAGGGTGTTGCATTCAATGTCAGATCAATTTTCAAGGCGCGGCAAAGCTTCCCCGGCCCGGCAGCAATGCGATGCGGTTTGAGTTTTTCTTTATGGTCAACCCAGGTAGGTACTTGATCTAACTCAAGGGCGCGGAGAAGCACAGCACTAGCTACTCCATCTTGGTCAGTTACAACGTTGAGACAGTGATAGCAACCATAAATTAAGTAGACATATGCCTTACCAGCAGTACCAAACATCACTTGATTGCGGGTAGTCCGGCCACGATAAGCGTGCATTGCCGGATCATCCGGCGCATAAGCTTCTGTCTCGACAATCATTCCTCGTAAAATACTGCCATCTGACATCTGCCGTACTAGAGTACAGCCAATAAGTTCAGGTGCCAGCAAGGTTGAGGGACGACTCAGCCAAGTTGCATCAATGCAAGTGGTCATACTCTTTCACTAAAAAAGTGCTAATCATAAACGAGTAAATTTTACTTAGCACTCAGCACTTTCAGTATGGATACTTTGCCGAATTGGAATTTCAATCCGAAATTCTGTTCCTTGGCCTGGCTGGGAATCGCATTTAAAAATACCGCCGTGCTTTTCTACCACAATTTGGTAACTAATTGATAGCCCTAAGCCAGTACCTTTGCCCACTGGCTTAGTGGTGAAAAATGGGTCAAATACTCGTTTTTTAAAGGATTCTGGTATTCCTAGCCCATTGTCTTTGATGTAAATCACAACACTAGGCGGATTTTCTTTCATGTCACCGACAGCAGTGCGAATGGTAATTTGATTTTGATGAGTTTTTGATCTTGATTCCTGGCTATATTCCAAAGCATCGATCGCATTACTCAAGACATTCATAAATACTTGATTTAGTTGCCCAGCATAGCATTCTACCAACGGTACATCGCCATATTCTTTGATTACTTGAATGTCTGCATGATCTGATTTCGATTTCAAGCGATGCTGCAAAATCAGCAACGTGCTATCAATGCCCTCGTGAATATTAACTACCTTCATTTCTGCTTCATCGAGGCGAGAGAAATTTCGTAAAGACATGACAATTTGACGAATGCGTTCAACACCAATGCTCATGGAAGAGAGAGTTTTCGGCAAATCATTAGTCAGAAATTCTAAGTCAATTTCTTCGGCGCGATCGCAAATTTCAAAACTTGGGTTAGGATACTGCTGCTGATAAAGATGCAGCATACTGAGCAAATCATCAGCATACTCCCGGACATGGGATAAATTGCCATAAATAAAATTCACTGGGTTATTAATTTCATGGGCGACACCCGCCACTAACTGGCCCAGCGAGGACATTTTTTCGGTTTGGATGAGTTGGGTTTGGGTTGCCTGTAGTTCATGTAAGGCTTCAGCCAGCTGTTGGGCTTGCTGCTTGGTATGGGAAAGTAAATCAGCTTGCTCTAGTGCGACAGACAGTTGAGCCGCTACCTGGGTGGCAAACTGGATTTCTGAAGCTTGCCATTCACGAGGTTGGGCGCACTGGTGAATGCACAGCAAACCCCAAAGTTCATTACCTTTAACTAGGGGAACAACCAAACTGGCTTGTACCTGAAGTTTCTCTAGCATGTTTAAATAACAAGGGTTCAATCCAGAATTCTGAACTTCAGTAATTGCATGAACTCGTCCCTGGCGATGAAAAGCAACATATTTTTGCTTAAAGCAAGTGTCTTGAATTTTTAAATTAATAGTAGAAATAAAACCAGGTAAAATATCCTCTGCAACCACTTCACCTTCATCTAGTTCCGAATTGGGATCAAAGCGGTAAACTACAACTCGGTCAGCATTTAAGGTGCGGCGAACTTCATGAGCGGTTGCAGTAAAAATTGTCTCTAAGTCCAGAGATTCTCTCAGCTTGCTAACTACTTCAAACAATATTTGTCGTTGTTCTGCGGCTTTACGCAAATCAGCAGCAAGCTGCTGAGTTTGTGTGAGTAACTGGGCTTGCTGGAGTGCTATCCCCAATTGAGCCGCAATTTGAGTAAGGAAGTTAATTTCTGAAGGTTTCCATTCGCGGGGGCCGGAATGTTGATAGGTGCAAAGTAAGCCCCATAGTTTCTGCCCAACAAAAATAGGCGCTAGTACAAAAGCATGAATGTGATAATGTTCTAGATTGTCTACATGGCACTGGGTAAAGCCCATTTTGTAAATATCATCTACCGCAAATGTTTCGTTGTGGCGGTAACGCCCTCCTTCTGTATTTTGTAGATAAGTGTCATTCCAAACTGTATTTACCCTAATGTTGGCTTCATTTGACCAATGGGGACTAGCCGCTTCAAAATCTCCGACGAATTCACCACCCCAATCTTCTGTAAAGCGATAGACAGAAACGCGATCGCTTTTCACTAACTGACACACTTCTTTGGTGGTGATTTGAAAAATTGTATCTGTGTTCAGAGATTCACGTATCTTAGCAATGACACCAAACACGGTTTGTTGCTGTTCATGGCTGCGTTGCAGTTCAACGGTGCGCTTTTTTACTTGATGTTCTAAATTGAGATTAAAAGCTTCTACTTGTTGGTAGAGTTCATATTGTTGAATTGCTGAGGCAAAATGTTTGGCGATTTCTCTAGCTAATTCAATTTCTGCTGCTGTCCATTGTTGCGCTTGGGCTGTTTTCGATTCTCGCCACACATCAAAGGACAGGCGGGGATATAATTGTCTGCGATCGCGATCAATTTGACCAGCCCACAAGGTTTCTGTGTCTATTTCATCTCGAAAAATGCTCAAGTAGCCAATTAACTGCTGACGGTATTGGAGTGGAATCATTAAGAGACTGCGAATTTTTGTTGGTTTAAAAGCCAGCTGCAAAGTTCGCAAATGAGAAGTTTGATAAATGTCAGTAATTGCCCAAACATCATAGTCACCAGACTGATAATGTTGCTGCCAGACACTATATTGCTCCATTAATGGATAAATAGTTTCTGCGGGAATTTCTGGTTGCTGTCCACAGGTGTAAAGCTGAATGCAGTTGTTACCAGGAATTAAACATTCCCCTAGACTCCGAGCGTTACCATTTTGGAGGTGAAAGGCTTCGTTTCTCATGCACAATCTGCCACCAGAACCCTTAAAGGCCGACACTGCTGCTTCTAGTGCAGGTTGTAAAACAATGGTAGGTAGTGAATGTAGCAGGGTTGCAATGCGGTTAATAATACTTTCTCGTTCAGCTTTAGCACGGGCTTGGGTGAGGAGATTACTTTGAGCGATCGCCACCGATAATTGATCTACTACCATTTGCATCGCTTCTAGTTCAGATTCTGAAATAGAATGCGGTTGAGAATTATGCGATACCAGTAATCCCCAGAGTTGCTCTTGATGGAAAATTGGCGCTACCATAGAAGATTTGACCCCCATAGCAGTTAAGTATTCCACATGGCAAGGATCTACGGGGCGGTAACAGATATCTTCTAGTTTCAGTTCTCCTGTTGCTAAAGTACTCACACGACTGTGACCAATCTGCTGCATTTCCACATTCACGACAGAACGTACTCTAGACTTAATAAAAAGTTCGCGGGCGTGAGGGGGAATATCATCAGCCGGAAAATTTAACCCTAACAGTGAAGGTAAACGATATTCATAAATCGATTCACCAACAACTTGACCACTACCATCAGCATGAAATTGATAAATCATTACTCGGTCGGTTCCGAGTAAGCAGCGTACTTCTGCTGTTGTTGTTGTAATAATTTCTTTTAATTCTAATGTTTGACGAATACGGTTTGTAATCCGGCGCAGGAGAGTTTCTTGATCAGGTCTTGTCTGCAAGTTTGAATCAGATATAGGAAACATTGTTTTTAAATTAAATAAATTTCAGAAAAATAAATAACGAGTCAGTTATAAATCTAAAATCATTGTGAATTTTATGTAATCTATTTGTCGACAGTAAAACCACGGCAAAATATAGTAAAGACTTTTCTGAGGTCGTTACATACTTTTACATTATTTAGTTTGCAAATAGTTTCCTATAAAAATGTATTTTCTTGATAAAGATTCGGATAAATTTTACTTTAAAAACCAAAATATTTAGGTGCTTATAAAAAAGTAGAGATAAGAACAATATCATATCTCTACTGTTTAGATTTAATTTTTATCAGAGTTTAATTTACATAGTAAATTAAACTCTGATATTGTCAGCAAAGCGGATTCTCAAATAGTCGTCTTCCATCTTTGCACCAGCAGGTTGTAGTGCGGCTAAAGCTTGTGGTAGTACTAAGTTGCGGCGATGGTTGCCAATAGTAATGTTTAGCTCATCACCAGTTTTACTCAGTTGAATTTGGTTTTTAGGAATCCCCGGTAAGTACAGTTCTAAACTGTATTGATTTTGTTCTTGTACGATTCTAACTGTTGTTTCTTTGTAGTAAACTTGGCTAGGATCTTCATCTTTGTAAAGAATATCTTTGAGCCTTTCTAGTGCTGCTAACCCACACATTTCTTCTGAGAAAAGTGGAACTTCTTTGACAGGCAGCGGGTGGAAATTTTCGTGAATCTCTTGGCGATATTGCTCTTGATTTTCTTTCCAACGTTGAAAAAATGGGTCTTGTACTTCTGGAGGGATAATCCGATTAGCAACGATTAAATCTGTTGCCACATTATATAAGCTTAGATAAGCATGAGCGCGTAGAGATTCTTTAATCACCATCTTCTCTGGATTCGTGACGAGACGCACAGAGGTTTGGGTGTTGTCTGTTAATACTTTTTCCAGCGCTTCAATTTGTTCATAAAATTCGTAAGGTGCATCCATTACCTCTTTGTCTGGTAAAGAAAAACCAGCAATTGGTTTAAAAAACGGTTCAACCAGAGGACGCAGCGCCACCGAAATATTTTGAAAGGGTTTGTAAAAGCGGCGCATATACCAGCCACCAACTTCTGGTAAACTCAAAAGACGCAAAGCTGTACCAGTAGGGGCTGAGTCAATAATTAAAACATCAAAATCCCCTTCGTCATAGTGGCGTTTCATTCTTACCAAGCTAAAAATTTCATCCATGCCTGGTAAAATTGCCAATTCTTCCGCCTGTACTCCTTCTAAACCTCGCGCTTGTAAAACTTGGGTAATGTAGCGCTTCACAGCGCCCCAGTTACCTTCAAGTTCTTGCAGTGCATCCAGTTCTGCACCCCACAAATTGGGGCGAATTTGTTGGGGCGCATGTCCCAATTCCAAATCAAAACTGTCTGCCAAGGAGTGAGCGGGATCTGTACTCAAAACTAGTGTGCGGTAGCCTAGTTCTGCACAACGTAGTCCTGTAGCGGCAGCAACAGAGGTTTTTCCCACACCGCCTTTGCCTGTCATCAAAATTACTCGCATTATCTGGAATTTATAAGGTTTTTAGCTTGTGAGTCCTCTAAAATGCTCAGTTAATGATCAAAGAGGGTGTCGTCAATTTTTGAGCGAAATATTAAGTAAGAGTTTTATACTCAATATCTCTGCTCAAAAAATACTCACCTTTTATTATTACGTAATTTTTTGACTCACAAGTTGCCGATTCCCAAGTTTGTGAGGTTTTGGATTGTGGTGGAAATCATGCCACAAGACATAATTACGAATTACAAATTACGAACTACTAATTATTTTAACAGTCCCATCTCGTATAAGCCTTGGCGTAGTCTTTTTGCTTCTTCAGGATTCTGCTGTTCGTGGAGCAGAATAGCATTTTTAAAAGCTGTAAGACTAGCTTGGAGGTTACCAACTTTTAGCTGTACTACACCTAAATTCTGATATGCTTCTGCATAGTAAGGATTTAGCCTGATGGCTTTTTGATAACAGGCGATCGCATCTGTAAACAAACCCAAAGCCTTTAATGTCATGCCCAAGTTGTAATGTCCAGTAGCAAAATTTGGGTCAATCTTTAAAGCTGTCTCGTAAGCTTTTTTGGCACTATTTAAATCGCCTGCATCTTTGAGTAAATTACCTAAATTGTTATATGCTCCCAATTTGAGCATAGGATAAATCGGTAATTTAATGGCGGCTTGATAGTGTGCAAGAGCTTGTTGAGGTTTTTTGAAATGATTATGGGCAATGCCTAAATGATAGTGGAGTTCGTATAAAATTTCGTAGTTTTCTTCCGATTGTATTGTCTGCTGGTTTTCCAGTCCGCGCAGCCGGGTTTTATTTAGATGGTTTTGGCTTCCACTCACCTGGTTTAAACCGCGTTGCAGTAACTCAACACCTTGAGAGATATTGCCAGTTTCAACATACAGCGCTCCTAATTTACTGCAAACATAAGGATCATTAGGATGAGTGGACAAAAACTCTAACATTGCGGCTTGAGCTTTGGCGTATTTATTGTTTTGAGCGATCGCACCTTTTTGATATCCTGTGTGGAGAATCGCCACACCCTGCAAATAACCTACCTGCCAATGGGGTTCTTTCTTTAACAGCGTCGCCACACTGTCATCCACTAACGCATGATAAGGACGTTCAAAGCGAATCTCTGGATGATTGCGAAATAATCGAGAAACTAAAGAATAGGGAGATTGTGCTGCACCAACTTCTTGACGGATGAGATTAATTAAAATATATTCATCACTTTGGATTACTGACTGCATCTGTGGCACAATGCTCGGTGAGAGAGTTTCATCCGCATCTAAGACAAGAATCCAATCACCAGTTACATATTTTAAAGCTGTATTGCGAGCGGTACTAAAGTTATTACACCATTGAAAATGATGTACTTTAGCTCCAAATTGTTGAGCAACTTCGGGAGTGCGATCGCTAGAACCTGTATCTAGCACTACCATTTCATCTACAAAATCTTTAACACTATTCAAGCACTTAGGCAGCGCAGCTTCTTCATTTTTAACAATCATGCACAGACTAATACTCATAAGCCAAGGTCAACTTATTTACTTTTATTTCTTGGGTATAGAAGATGCTACCTAATAAAGAATGCCAGGCACTCATGAGTACAGTTAACAACACTATTATGTCAACTCTACTTGCTGCCAGTCATCACTTAACACTTTATTATGTGCAAAAATCAAGATTAACAAATCAGCGAGTGAGTTATAACAATCGGCGGACGTTACCAAATTCTTACTCAGATGGGACAAGGAGGGTTCGGCACAACTTTTGTAGCTCAAGATATTCAACGGCCGGGAAATCCCCAGTGTGTTGTGAAGCGGTTTAAGCCACTTGCTAATGATCCCTACACTTTAAATGCGGCTAAACGCTTTTTTGAATTAGAAGCAGCCATCTTAGAAATGTTAGGGAAACATGACCAAATACCGCAACTATTGGCGCACTTTGCCGAAAATGAAGAATTCTTTTTAGTTCAAGAGTTTATTCCAGGTCATGATCCTAAACAAGAACTCCCTCCTTTCAGTGAAAAATTAAGTGAATTAGCTGTCATTCAACTCTTAAAAGAAATACTGGCTATTTTAGCATTTGTTCATCAAAATCATGTAATTCATCGTGACATTAAACCTGAAAATATTCGCCGTAGAGAGTCGAATTTTTAAATTGATATATTTATGCAAAATGTAATTATTAAAATTGTTGAGTTCCCTGAAGAATTTACGGCAATTAAAGAAATTAGAATATTGGTATTTCAAAAAGAGCAAAGGATAGAAACTGTATTAGACTTTGATGGGCAAGATGAAATATGTGACCATTTGATTGCATATCTAGGCACAAAACCTATAGGTACTGTCAGAATTAGATATTTAGAAAATAAAATTGCCAAAATTGAAAGACTTGCTGTGTTATCTCAAGCAAGAGGAAATGGTATTGGTACACAAATCACACAAAAAGCATTACAATTAGTAGCAACTAAAAATATTTCTGAAGCAGTCATTCATTCCCAAGAATATGTTAAAGATTTATACCAAAGATTGAATTTTATTCAAGAGGGTGAAAGCTTTGAAGAAGCTGGCATCCGACATATAAAGATGAAAAAAATTATAGAATAAGCTTATTGCTCAATCATCGCTATTTCTAGCTTAAATGTTGCATCAAAATTGATTCTAGTTGAACTATGCGAATTGGCTTCAAAAGATAATCATATTTATCTGTTTGTATTTCAGGTAATTCTTTCAAATCATTTTCATTAATAGCCATAAGTAATACCAGAATATCTTGTAATTCGTCTTCTTGCATCAAACTTTGACGCAAACCTTGATCGCTGTCTAGCAATAACTGTGTATCTAACAAAATTAAATTTGGCTGAAAATTTATGAGTTTTTCTAAAAATTTGTCTGGGGTATTTATTAACTCAACTTCGTAGCCAATTATTTGCAGATAATCTTGCAAAAGTATACCTGTATTTTGTTCTTGTTCAGCAAGTAAAATGCGTTTTTTATTTAAGTTGCTTGGGGATGGATGTAATTTAGTTACATCTTCATCTACTGTATCTATTTCTGCTATTAAATCTACTTGGTCTGGTAGAAATAGGGTGAAACGACTCCCTTCACCTAATTTTGAGACAACGGTCACATCTCCACCATGCAACCTTGCTAATTTACGGGTTAATGCTAAACCTAAACCTGTACCTTCATATTGACGATTTAATTGACTATCTAACTGTTTAAATGGTTCAAAGAGAAACTGAAATTGATTGCTATCAATACCAATACCAGTATCTGCAACTGTAAAAGTAATTCCTTCAGGTACTTTTTTTATTTCTAAACACACCTGACCTGTTGGTGTAAATTTAATCGCATTAGTCAGCAGATTAATTAGCATTTGCTTGATGCGTCGAGTATCCCCAATACAAGTATTTACCTGTGGATCAATTTCACTGATAAGTTGTAATCCCTTTTCTTGAGCTTGATCGCATACACTCGATAGGGCATAATTACATAAATCTGCTACTGGCACAGGTGATAAATTTAATTCTTCTTTACTTGCTTCTATTTTAGATAAGTCAAGAATATCGTTAATGATTTCCAGTAAATGTTCTCCACTACTATATATATAACTGATATATTCCTGCTGTTTCTCATTCAGTGAACCAATCATTTCTTGTTGTAATAACTGCGATAAACCCATAATTGCATTCAAAGGAGTTCGCAGTTCGTGGCTCATTGTAGCTAAAAATTGACTTTTTGCTCGGTTCCCTGCTTCTGCGGCTGCTTGAGATGTACGCAATTTCAACTCTGTTTGTTTGCGCTTAGTAATATCTTCAATAATTGCCAGAAAAAACTCTGGTGTACCATTATTGCCTGGAATCATTGAAATAGAGAGGTTAGTCCAAACTAGCTGACCATTTTTGTGCCGGAAGTGTCTCTCGATTTCAATGCGATCGCGCATTCCTGATACTAGTTGTTTATAAACCTCTAAATCTCCTTTCTGATGAGAAATATAATCTGTGAAGCACTTACCACACACTTCTTCTCGACTGTATCCCAGCATTTGGCATAGCACCGGATTTATATCTACTATCTGTGCTTTCATATCTGTAAGTCCAATGCCGATTGATGAACGCTCAAAAATAGCCCGAAATTGTGCCTCACTTTTTCGCAGCGCATCTTGTGTTATGTGGCGATCGCTAATTTCTATTGCTAGTGCTACATAATCCGCGATCGCACTGGCAAAATTTTCTTCTTCTACAGTCCACTGGCGCATTTCGCCAAAGTGTTCATGACATACCACTCCTACCACACGTCCTCCCAGCCAAATTGGTGCATCCAGTAATGATGTGATGCCAAATACTTCTAAATAAGATGCTGTTAATTCTTGGGTTCGATGGTCGTTAATGGCATCATTTACTACAAGACTGCGCTCGATTGCCAAACTTTGGAAATAATTAGGATAACTTGCTTTTAATAAAGTCTGACCCGATATGTACTCTTTTTTACTTAAATCATACAAATTAATACATTCAATTGCAGAAAAGTCTTGATTGTATAACCAGACTCCAACTCGCTCAACAGAAAGTGTTTTAGCCGCCACTTCTGTAATTTCTTGTAATGTTACATTGAGATTACCTTTTTGGAATGTTTTGCTCCTTGCAAACTGCACTACGGTTTGAATTTGTTTGCGCTGCTCGTTCTCTTTGATTTGCACAATTTCTTGTTTACTATCACTAACCACTGCCAACTGCATCTGTTACTCCTATCAAGTAATTACCATGTCCTATGGATATATCGCCAAAACAGAATCGTTTTTTATAACTACAATTACTCCACGGGATTTTTCAGAACCGGATAGTATATTTTTTTTATCAAAATTTTTGCTATCAGTGCAAGACTTATCACTAAAATTACCTTCTTGTAAGCTATCTACATTTAACAACAAACCGTGTATATAACTAAGTGCTTAATTGCTGTTTGTTAAAATTTTAATGATTTGAAGAGATGAATTCCATATAACTACTATGCTATTGATAAGCTCATGTACTTTCAATTTGCACATTGTTTTAGAGAGTATTACTTATGCTTACAACCAAATAGCACAGAAGATGCAAAAACAGCATCACTCTCAAAGAAGATATCTAATCAGGTTATAGACAATCAACTGCAAAATGGTATTGATTTATGCAAATTTCAGAAATAGTCAATTTATTAAGTAAATCATGACTGTAACAACTTTCGGTACTCTCCTACAGAAAGATACCTAATTAGTTCAAGTTTGTAAAAATTGAGGTGAAAGCAACTGTTGTGGAGATGGAGCAATGACAAATAAGAGTGTAAGAATTGTTTCTTTGATACCGAGTGCAACGGAAATTTTAGCAACACTAGGGTTAGCTGATGCAATTGTCGGGCGATCGCATGAATGTGACTACCCTCCAGATATCAAACATCTTCCTGTCTGTACGGAACCCCAATTTAACACCGATATACCTAGCAGCGATATTCACGATAAGGTTAATGATTTGTTGCAATCGGCACTGAGTATCTATCACATCAAAACCGATGTTTTAGAGCAGTTACAACCTACCCACATTCTCACCCAAGACCAGTGTGATGTCTGTGCGGTTAGTTTACAAGAAGTTGAAAAAGCAGTTGCTAACTTTGTCCCGACTTCACCAAAAATTATTTCTTTACAACCTAATGTTCTTGAGGATGTTTGGGCTGATATTGAACGAGTAGCCCATATCTTTGACGTAGACTCAGTAAAAGTACTAGAAAATTTAGAAGCACGCGTAAAAATTAGTCAGCAAAGAATCCAAGGACTCTCCCTCACAGAACTGCCCACAGTTGCTTGTATCGAGTGGACAAATCCTTTAATGACAGGAGCAAACTGGATTCCCGAATTAGTTAACTTGGCGGGAGGACAATCACTATTTAGCGTTACAGGTGAACCTTCGGTTCTGTTGGAGTGGGATGCACTCATAGCCAGCAATCCAGATGTGATTATCTTTATGCCTTGCGGCTTTAATTTAATTCGCACTCGCCAAGAAGCTGAGTTATTAACTCAACGTTCAGAATGGCAAAAACTCCACGCCAGTCAAACTGGCAGAGTTTATATTACTGATGGCAATTCTTACTTCAACCGTCCGGGGCCACGACTGGTAGATTCTTTGGAAATTTTGGCAGAAATTTTGCATCCAGAAATTTTTGACTATGGTTACAAAGGTACAGGTTGGGAACCTTTGTAAAAATGCTGTTAGCGATAGCAGAGCGTTCAGCCCGTGCTGAGTGCTGAGTGAAAAGTACTAGTCCCTCTTTTTATCTTTGCTTTGCTATGTTATTTAGCCATTCAATGAGAGGTTTTAGAGTTCCTGGTAAAGCTGCTTCACTAACAGTGATTGTGTGCTGTTTACCGTTGTCTTCTATGCTTAACCTATACTGAAAGCGATCGCTTTGAGGATTAGGAGAGAGAATTTGTGTAGGTAGCTGAAATAAATCAGCAGTTTCGACTAATAATGGCAGTTCTGTAGCTTCTTTTGATGGCAGGGTGGTAGTGTCAACGGTTGTTTTCCTTGTTATCCCAGCAAAGCCGCCCGTGCGTTCAAACGTGATCCGCATTTTTTTGCTCTCCGTTATCTACAAAAACTGGGAGAAAATAACTATCTCCTCCCAGTTTAGCAACAATAAAGAAGAGGTCAGAATTCAAAATTAGTTAGTAGAAAACTACTCTACATAACAACCTCTTAAATTACGAATTAATTTAAAGTACTCCTACCTTCTGCCAAGCATTCTGTACAGCTTTTTGTTCTGGACTATCAGCACCGTAAAGCTCTCCAGCAACTTGGATAGTTATGTTAGCTGCTGTTTTAAATTGTGCTTGGTTACGCAAGCGATCGCGCAAAGCAATATACCAGATTTTCCCGGCTTTTTCCCAAGCATAGCCACCAATCTCAACTGCTGCTAAATAAAAAGCATAGTTGGGGATGCCTGAATTTATATGCACACCAGCATTATCTTCCCAACCAGTGTATTTGTTACGCATATGTCCTGGTTGTGGATCTTTGCCCAGTACAGAATCATCATATGCTGTTCCTGGTGCTTTCATCGAGCGAATACCAATACCCTTAACACCTGGTGCTAAAAGACCTTCGCCGATAATCCAGTCTGCTTGCTGTGCTGTTTGATTTTTTACCTTCTGTTTAACCAAGGAACCAAAAACATCAGAAAATGACTCATTCAAAGCTCCTGGTTCACCATAATATTGCAGACCTGCTTCATACTGAGTCACTCCATGAGCTAACTCATGCCCAATAATATCAATACATTTAGTAAAGCGTTCAAACAGTTCTCCATCGCCATCACCATAGACCATTTGATCACCATTCCAAAAGGCGTTGTCATACTTAACACCATAATGTACGGTAGAGTCTAAACGCAGACCCTTATCATCAATAGAATTTCGCTCAAATATCTCAGAAAATAAGTCATAAGTAGCGCCAGCCGCATCGTAAGCTTCATTCACCGCTTCATCAGTACTAGGAGGATCACCCTCATGTCTTACCACAGTACCGGGGAGTTGTTGTCCATTTTTAGCATCGTAAATAGTACGTCGCTTCTCACCAGGGGAGGGGGAGAAGAAAAGATTCCCCACAACATCCCGCCGTCCTCGTAACTGCGCTGAAACATTTAAAGTATGAAACGCCCAAGCACGTTGCTGAGGATTACCATTCACAACCACATTTTCCAGCATATGCGGCGGGACAATACAACAGATAGGGCATCTAGTATGTAATAAATGCTGAAATTTAGAACCAGATGATTTTTTATTACGAGCCATCTGAGATATTCTCCTTTAGAAACTGAATTGATGGCCAACTATTGGCATTAACTTTACTAGTGAAAGAATTGAGAATAATTAATACAAACAACTTAGCCAGAGTTTATTTCTGATTGAGATTTTTCATCTCAATTTTTTGGTATCGCTTTTGAGCAGAGATGATACCGAATTAGAAAAATTTTAACTTTGTCAGAACAGCCAAAATACCTGCATTAATTAGTAAACCTTCCTTTACCAAATGGATAGGTTTACATAATACTTCCTACTACAAAAAATTATGCTGTTTTTTTGCCTTTTGTTACCAACTATTTTCTAAATAATTTATTAAATTTTTTTCTCATATATTAAGTACTGAAAGTTTCTTAAAAAGATAATCATTATCTTATTCTAAACAATTAGATCCCCGACTTCTTTAAGAAGGCGGGGATCTAGACATCACAAATCTTTATAAATTAACTAGGATTGTTATCAATTAATTTTGCCCTAAGAGCTAATATTATTAGCCTCAACATACTTTTGCCACATTTGCTCGTAAGCTTTTTCCATTTCGCGGGTAAATTGCTTACCATTCCACAAAGGTGCAGTTTGCCGAGATACTTTGAGTTTTTTAGCTACTTGTTGGCGTAAATTTTCATCCTTACCTAAGCGCACGCCCCATTCTACATATTCTGCATCTGTCCAGGCAATACCTTCTGAAATACCAGCATTAACCATCATAGTGTAGCTATTACGTGCCGCAAATTGCTCACCAACTCTCGTCACTAAAGGAATACCCATCCATAAGGTTTCTAAAGTCGTTGTTGCACCATTGTAGGGATATGTATCTAAAACTATATCAGCAATACCTAAATTAGCACGATGAGCAGCTTCTGAAGCTACCCCTGGCAAAAATCGTAAACGCTCAATCTCTACTCCTTCTTCTTCAGCCAGTTGATAAAAGAAAGTTTTAATTGCTTCTTCATCAGCATCACCTTTGATTAAGAAGTAGCTATTTGGTACTTCTTTAATAATCTTCATTTGCAAACGTGCAGTATCGGGATGACGCTTAAAACCTCTTTGTCCACTGTAATAAACTATTGCATCAGTAGGTATATGCAAATCATCGCGGCGCAGGGTGGGAACACCGACTTCAAAACCATCAACGGCTATGTATGTTTGCGGTAAACGCCAGATTTTTTCACTGTAATACTCATCGGCTGATTCTGGCAATACATAAGGATCTGCAATAAAGTAATCAATAGCAGGAATTCCCGACGCATCCCATCCCAACCAAGTTACTTGCACTGGTGCAGGTTTGACAGCCATTATTCCACAAGTTAAATCTAAAGTAATACTATCCAAATCAATCAAGATATCAATTTCATCTTGAGAAATTTGCTCAGTCAAAGCTTCAGGTATAGAAGATTTATAAGAGTAAGTGAAGTGATCTAAATACCACTCATGCAAGGGATCAAAAGCAGGATCGCAACTGATAAAATAACCATTAATTTGAAAGCGATCGCGGTCATGATGCTTAATTAACCATCTCGCTAACCAACCAACAGAATGGCTTTGAAAACAATGAGATAAATAACCAATTTTTAGTGTTTTTTCACTATTTAAAATCTTTTGTTGTTGTATATATCTTTGTTGAAATTTTTCTATCGATTCCTGGGCATAATTTTCAATGTTTGCTTGACATACTTTTGATAGGCTGTTGCGGAGTTTTCTATATAATTGTGGTTTATCTTGGAAATAGGGAGTGAAGTAATCAGTATTAAATAGCCTTGATATTTGTAATGAATTTAAATTGGTAGGATTTAACTCCTTTAATTCTTCCAGCAGCAATTCATGTTTTTGCCAAGCTTCACAGGCTGCTTGCCAATTCGTACCACCAGAACTTACTAAGCCTCTAAGAATTAAATTATTAGCAAATATTTGATCTGCTAATTCAGTAGATAAAAAATATGATAACTTTGCCGTTTCTATACCTTTAGAGTATTTGCTATAAGCAAAATAAAGACCTGTGATGTAAAATAAAATCTCTCTATTATTAGGATCTAAACTTAAGCATATTTCTAAAATGCTTGCTGCTATTGCTGGTTGTTTTTGTGCATAGCCAATTTTTATAGCAGACTTAACTAAAATATGGATAAAAGTATTAGCTTGTTGCTGTTCATGTATATAGGTAACACAAGCTTTCACCAATTCTTGTGATGATAGATATAAAGGAGCGTAATTTAAAACATTATCTAAAACAGTAATTAATAATTCACACTCCACTGCTACAGGTGGCTCAGACTGAAGTATTTTGAGTATTCCGAAATCTGTTAGCTCTTCTCCTGTATAGTTTTCTTGTTTTATTTGCAGTTGAATTAAGCGTAATAAATTAGTAATATCTGTTGGGCAAAGTTCTTTTATGTGTTGACGGAGCAGCACAGCATTACCATAATCTTCTATACTTTCTTGCCTAAGTGCTTCTTGGTTGAGAACTACTTTTAACTGCTCTGTCCATTGAACAGTATCACTTTCTTCACCCTCCATCATAGCCATAAGCCAAGTTGTTTGGGCTTCGGCTTCTTGTTTTTGGAGTAGTAATAATAAACCTAAATACCAATAATAAGATTTAATATTAGGTTCAATATCGATTAGTAGTTCATAAATTTGAGTTGCCTGATAATAATTTTCTTGAACTAGATATTTATAGGCTTTTTCATTCAGTTCATCTAAATTTTGTGTTGCTAATATTGCAGACATTTAAATACTCCTTATTTAATACTAAAAAATAAAACAAAGTGAGTAGTTAAAAAATTCACTACTCACTTAATGTAAAATTCAAATACTATTAGCTGGCAGTAGCACAACAAAAAGCATTTTTGACATTAACCGCCCAGGCGTTTGTAGCCAGTAGGACAGTTAGTAGCGCTGGTTCCGTTTGGAACTGCACTTATACCAGGTAAGTTTGCTTCACACGCGATAGCAATTGTTAATGCTTCACTGGTTTGAGCGTTACCAATGATTGTACCAACAGCTCCTAAATAAGCTTTAATAGCAGGTTTACGAGCTTGCGCTTTGTGAGATACTATGCCAGCAACAGTAGCAGTGCTACCTTGAATTGCGCTAGTGTAATCGTAATTATCAGTTTGGGTTCTAATACCAATACCCAATTGAGATAAATCAGTTGAGAAAGTCTGAGCTTCTAAGAAGTAAGCTTGTTGAGCGCGGTTGATTGCACCAACGTTATTTCTAGCTTCTGACTGTTTGGCTTTGTTAACTTGACCGAGCAAAGAAGGTAGAGCGATCGCAGCCAAAACACCGATAATAATTACTACTACGAGTAATTCAATCAAGGTGAAACCTTCATCTGCTTTATTTTTGCGGTTGTTGAGGTGTTGTAAAAACTTGGCTTGGAGTTCGGGTTTAATTGCAGGTTTCATTTATAAATTCTCCTTAGGGTGAGATGTATTATTATTGACCTCTGAAATTAATTTACCCACTTGTTTTAGGTTTCATATCACCTACAGCAAAAAATTCTGAAAATGTGGCTATTAATTCTAGAAACCACGTTCTAAAAGCACGTATAGAAAGACTTCCAGTTTGCTCAAGAGATTTTGCACTTGATAACAAGCTTTCTTGTAACTTATCGGTTCTAAAGTGACGAGATTTATTGGTTTAATCAATAGCCAACGTTGTACTAGAGAGTCAAATGGTTGTCCTCCCTCCCATAGAGGTAGCAAGCAAGCAGCTAAGGTAGTATCTAAATCTAAAGGCCCCTTCAAAGGAATATTTATATAGTTCGTCATAGACCATGAACTGCCTTGAACAATGCAGTTAATCAAATCTTGTTTGATTTGTTCTGTTTTTAATTGGGGATGAAGATGTACTTTTGTACTTTGCCAGTCAGCTAATGTCCACTCGGAAGCTGGCTCAGATAATTTTCCTTGATTTGGACGACCACACCAAAAATCTAGTAAACGATGAGCAGGGTGTAATAGTTCAAATATATGTAACTGTTCCTCTACAGAAAGTTCTGGTAGGCTCATGGCTAAAAATGCAGGTAAATCATCCCGATTTTTGAATAAATCCATTAATTCCCAGTGTCGCCATTGCACCATACTGATAAATTCTAGGTTAGTAGCTTCGAGCATGGCAAACATTTGTTTAACGGTGTAACCTTTATCTCCTTGAAGTAAATGATTAATTAAGGTTAAGTTAGGCGCTTGGTCAAAAGTGTCGTCCCAGGCTTTTTGTTTGAGAATCACGTCGTCTCTCAAAGAACGCATTGTTTCCCTAACTAATTCAGTCTCGAATTCTTGAGGAGCGGTGTCTAACAATCCCATTATTTGGAAAAGTTCTTGCGCTTGGTAATAATAAAAGCGCTGCCGATAACTATGCAAATTTGTATGGATAATTCCATCAGGTTGTAAAACAGACTTCATTGCTTGCAAACCCAAAACTGGATCTGGCAGCAGATAAAGAGTTTCATCGCAGTTGATGTAGTCAAATTTCATGCCTAATTTTGGTAAATCTTCTATAGAAAGAGTATGAAATTCGGCGTTATCAAAACCGTGATATTGAAAGCGTTGACGAGCTAGATTGACAGATTCTGCTGATAAATCAATTCCAATAATTTTGGCATCGGGGTTTGCTTCTGCTAAGGCTAATGATGTGTAACCAGAGCCACAACCAGCATCTAAAATAACTTTATCTTTAGTATTTATAAGTTCTTGGTTTCTTAAATAGAAAGGTGTGACAAAATTATAAACATAAAGCAAATTCAGCTTGTCTTTAGGAGTTTCTTCTAAAGAATTATTAGGATATGGAGTCGCTTCAAACTGCTGACGAATTTTTTCTTTTAAGTCTGATGTTGGGTTATTCATCGGTAAATTGCTCCTGTTGCAGTAGCGCGACCAAGAAGAATCGGCTTAAGTTTGAGTATTCCCATTTCTGTGCCTTCTCTCTCACGCTATGGTTATGTTATATTAAGCGTAGTCGTTACGAGTTTGCATAAAAATATGTCTAACCCGACTGTAGAAAACGTAGTAATTATCGGTTCTGGGCCAGCTGGGTATACGGCTGCTATTTATGCGGGACGCGCCAACCTGAAACCTGTGATTTTTGAAGGTTTCCAAGCAGGGGGTTTACCCGGTGGACAATTAATGACGACGACGGAAGTAGAGAATTTTCCTGGGTTTCCGCAAGGGATTACAGGGCCAGAACTGATGGATCGGATGAAGGAGCAGGCCGATCGCTGGGGGGCTGAGTTATATACTGAGGATGTGATATCTGTTGATTTGAGCCAGCGTCCATTTACTGTGCGCTCTGAAGAAAGAGAAGTTAAAACCCACACCTTGATTATTGCCACTGGTGCAACAGCAAGGCGTTTGGGTTTACCCAGCGAATATGAGTTTTGGAGTCGTGGTATTTCTGCTTGTGCAATTTGTGATGGTGCGACACCAATTTTCCACGGTGCAGAACTAGCTGTGATTGGTGCTGGCGACTCAGCAGCAGAAGAGTCAATTTACCTGACTAAATATGGTTCCAAGGTGAATCTGTTGGTGCGGTCTGATAAGATGCGGGCTTCTAAAGCTATGCAAGACAGAGTTTTGAGTAACCCCAAAATCCAAGTGCATTGGAACACGGAAGTTGTGGATGTGTTTGGTAATAGTCACATGGACGGGGTAAAAGTTCGCAATAACCAAACGAATGCAGAAAGCGAAATCCATGCCAAGGGTTTATTTTACGCCATTGGTCACACGCCCAATACATCTTTATTTAAAGGACAACTAGAACTGGATGAGGTGGGTTACGTTGTCACTAAAGACGGTTCTGTAGAAACCAGTATAGAAGGCGTTTATGCGGCTGGTGACGTGCAAGATCATGAATATCGCCAAGCAATTACGGCTGCGGGTACTGGCTGTATGGCGGCGTTGTTAGCAGAACGCTGGTTATCTTCTAATGGTTTGATTCAAGAATTCCATCAACAGCCAATGATTAACAATGAGCTAGAAACTCAGCCAGCACAAAAGAAAACTGAAGCGGAGGAAGCAGCAGGATTTGATTTAAATGCAACTCGCCATGAAGGCGGTTATGCTTTACGCAAATTATTCCATGACAGCGATCGCCTACTCATCGTCAAATATGTCGCTCCTGGTTGCGGCCCTTGTCATACTCTCAAACCCATACTAAATAAAGTAGTGGATGAATTCGATAGCAAAATCCACTTTGTAGAAATTGACATCGATAAAGACCGCGACATTGCTGAAAACGCTGGAGTAACTGGTACACCAACCGTACAGTTTTTTAAAGACAAAGAATTGTTGAAGGAAATTAAAGGCGTGAAGCAAAAGAGCGAGTATCGCCTGTTGATTGAAAGCAATCTTTAAAAGTATGAAGGCTGAAGTATGAAATTTAAGATTTTATCCTTCATACTTCCTGGACTTATGATAAATGACCAGAAGGCGAACCACAGAGGACGCAGAGAACACTGAGAAAAACTTCCTTTCATACTTCACACTTCATACTTCTATAATGGTCAGCGTATCTTGCTTAATGCAGGCGATCGCTCATGACCATCACTAAACGTCAGCTACCAACATTTCTACGTTTTGCCAAAAATCCCAATCTTTCCCAGAAGTTAATGATCATCGGGTTAGCCATCACCCTGTTTTTTATCTTTTTGGCATTTTTTGCCCCTGTATTGCAGGCTTGGGGATGGCTACAAAACCCCAAAGATTTCCTCTCGAACCCAATTCAAGAAGCACCATCCGCCAAGCACTGGTTTGGTACTAGTCGCTTGGGTCATGATGTATTCTCTCGCACTTTGTTTGGCGCTCAAGCGGCTTTGCAAGTGGTGATTTTAGCCACAGCGTTGAGTATGATTGTTGGCGTGCCTCTGGGGATGGTAAGCGGCTATCTTGGCGGTAGATTAGATAAGCTTTTGCTGTTTTTGATGGATAGCATTTACACCTTACCAGGACTGCTGCTTTCCGTGACGTTGGCGTTTGTTGTGGGGCGAGGTATCTTCAATGCTGCGATCGCTATTAGTATTGCTTATATCCCTCAGTATTATCGCGTTGTTCGCAACCACACCGTGAGTGTGAAAACGGAGGTATTCATCGAAGCAGCCCAAGCAATGGGCGCTTCTACCTGGATTGTGTTATCTCGATATTTATTTTTCAACGTCATTCAAAGCGTACCTGTATTATTTACCCTGAACGCCGCTGATGCCATTTTAGTATTGGGCGGTTTAGGTTTTTTAGGGCTGGGACTGCCTGAAGAAGTGCCAGAATGGGGATATGACCTAAAACAGGCTTTAGAAGCACTACCCACAGGTGTTTGGTGGACTACCTTATTTCCTGGTTTAGCTATGACATTTATGGTGGTAGGGTTATCCCTACTTGGTGAAGGGCTAAATGAATTTGTCAATCCCCGATTACGGGGAGAAAATGGGATTCGGAAATAGTCACTTAACAGTGAACAGTTATCAGTAAACAAACTGGTAACTGTTCACTGCTGACTGATAACTGATAACTGGAGAAATTAGTGTGAAAGATAACCTTTCTTTAATTGCAGCCGCTACTGGCGGTTTCATGCTCTCTATTGCTCTGGCTGGAATCTTACGGGGTACACCAGTCACAAATTTGTCGAGGCAATCAGGTGTTAATTATTACCCAGCCACTAATTTGCAAGTTGCTTCTGTGCGTTCTGAAGAATCAACTGATTACATCTTAAATAAACACAAGTAAAAATATTTCTGTTGAATGTATATCAGGAGTGATACATTTCTGTATCGCACCTTAGATGTAGGATTTGCAATTGTGGTGAAGCAGGAAGTAATTGGTATTGATGTCGGGGGAACAGCAATTAAGTTGGGGCGGTTCAGCTTGGATGGTACTTGCTTACAATCTTTAACCGTGGAAACTCCCCAACCAGCAACACCAGAGGCTGTTTTAGCTGTGATGGTAGATGCGATCGCGCAAGTTGACCCAGATAATCAAACTATAGCCATTGGTGTGGGTACTCCTGGCCCTGCTGATGCTACAGGACGCATCGCCCAAATCGCCATTAATTTACCACAATGGCACAATATACCTTTAGCTGACTGGTTAGAAGCCAAAACAGGTAAACCCACTGTGATTGCTAATGATGCAAACTGTGCGGGAGTTGCAGAAGCTTGGTTGGGAGCCGGTCGTTACTTGCAAAATTTCATCCTGTTAACCTTGGGAACAGGGGTTGGTGGTGCAATTATTCTGGATGGCAAATTGTTTGCGGGACATCGCGGCGCAGGTGGAGAATTAGGTTTAATCACCTTCAACCCAAACGGCCCAGTGTGTAACAGTGGTAATCATGGTTCTTTAGAACAGTATGCTTCGGTGATGGCAATTCGTCGCCGCACCGGCAAAGAACCTGCTGAACTGGGCGCTCTTGCTCAGGCGGGAGATAGTTACGCTCTAACCTTTTGGCAAGAATATGGTAGAGATTTAGGTATCGGTTTAGCTAGTTTAATTTATGTTTTGACACCAGAAGCGATCGTAATTGGTGGCGGTGTCAGCGCTAGTTTTAAATTTTTCTTACCAACAGCCAAAGCAGAAATTGAGCGGCGAGTTATGCTTACTTCGCGCTTTGGTTTACAAATTTTGCCAGCTGAATTAGGCAATTCTGCGGGAATGGTGGGTGCTGCAAAGTTAGCATGGCAATATTATGCAAAAATTTAGATTAACGTGAGTTCGATGGAACTAAAACATGGTAGGAGGTAGTGCAGGTAAGTCTTTTGGGTAAATATCAATCGAAGGTTTTTTAGGCAAATAGGTATAAGCAGCTAAACCAGCCATCAAATTAACCAAAAAGTTAAATGGGCTACGATGACGAGAGTGTTCGATTTGACAGATATTTTTCAGATGATCATTGACCGATTCAATGACAGCGCGTTTGCGTAACAGAATCTTATCAATCAGCTTTACCAATTAAATCCAAAGTGCCAGCCCACAGAATTTTTGCCCCATTTGACTAACCTTTTAAATACCTTATGAGAATGCGCTCGACAGTTGTGACAAACATTAATTGGTGTGGAATCGATAAAGCTAATCCCAGTAATTTCTCCTCTACGTGTATGTAAACAGCAACATAACAACATTAAGCACCAGGGCATCAATTCCACAAACCGAGTGTAGCTGACTAAATTGGGAAATGCTTTATGCCAACTAGTCAGCACATCCAGAGTATAAAATTCCTTGAAGGTCTTATATCCACTGCCATGAAATGCGATAACTATTGTCATTACTTCTGATAAGTGCATCCGGGAAGTGCTACGCCGTTCTCCTGTTGTCGATGGCAGTTGTGGTACTTGTGAAGAGAGATTTTCCCATGAGGCGCAGAAATCATCTACGTCACAGAAAATTTGGGTGATGTCCAGGCGAGATACAATGGTAGACATAGCCGAGAACCTCGTTTTTATTAGATATTCTTAGTCTCGGCGTTTTTTTATGCCTTTTTTACCTATCCCCATAAATCTTAGTCATTATTTGACATACCCAATTTCTCAAACTACTCCCTAGCAACCTTTTTGGGCTGTCTTGTCCGTCGAACTCACGTTAGATTATGGTTCCAACAATTCCTTAAGGTGTGAATGCTGCCTAATTGTGTCCGAAGCATTGAGCAACACCAAAGCAAAAAGCCTCTTTCGTAAAATTACGAAAGAGGCTTTTTGAAAATAGAGACCTGGCATCGAGCTATTGTGGCAGGAGGCGACCCTCCAACTATCGTAGCCGCAGCAGCGTTTCACATCTGAGTTCGGGAAGGGGTCAGAGTGGTTCCA
>NZ_JADEXZ010000056.1 GCF_015206815.1 Fortiea sp. LEGE XX443 | reverse complement strand
CCTTTTAATTGCTGTGCAGTTTCCTTCAACAAATGCTTTAGTGAATCTGTTAATTCCATTGACACCTATGCACATCCAAAATCGAATCATCATTGAATTTACTACAAAAAGGGAAGGGAAAGGTTGCCGTTAGCAACCTTTCCCTTCCCGCCACCAGAATGATTATCATTTTCATAAGTTGTATACTTTATTCTCTGGAAGTCCCTAAGCAGACAGATTCTAGTTTCTGATAACAAAAATAGAGTGTAATGTTCCAGATTGCATTGTTCTGTCGAGGGTTTACTGATTTCTCTAATTGTCCGATAAGTAGAAAGGTGCAAATAAACGGAACTATGTAACGGAAAGTAAAGTAGGTTGAAAACCTCTTCCCTTCTGCCTTCTGCCCTCTGCCTCCTGCCTCACCTCACAAAATCGCATTGCTCCCGACAAGGTTTAGCTTCCCCAAACAATGGTAGGTTTTCACCAGACACAATATTATTCTTGTGCGCCAGCTTGTTGCAAAGTTTTGACTATATCTTGATAGCCGTTAAATTCTGCCAGCATTAAGGCAGTATAGCCACCGCGATTTTTCAAATTCAGATTTGCGCCTGCGTTAAGTAATATCTGCACAGTTTCAGTGTAACCCCCAGAGGTAGCCCACATTAATGCTGTTGCCCCAGCTATGTCTTGAAAATTAACATCTGCACCTTTGGCTAGTAGCAGTTTCATGATTTCTATGTGGTTGCGTTTCGCAGCCTTGAGTAAAGCAGTCTGACTGTCATTTCCCAGAGTATTAGGATTAGCACCGTAGTCTAATAATACTTTGACTGTTTGGGTATGTCCCAAGGATATTGCAGCGATTAAAGGAATCTCTGCTTCTGCATAAGGACTTGCGCCTGAACGCAGCAGTGCTTCGAGAATTTCGCTGTATCCTTGCAATACGGCGACTAATATGGGTGTGTCGCCTAAGTTATTTCTGACTTGGACATTGGCACCACGACTTAGTAACACTTGTACTACGTTAATATGGCCTTCGACAACAGCAATATGTAATGCAGTTTCGCCGTCTTTGTCTTGGTGAAGAATTTCTGCACCTTTCTCTAGTAAAACAGATGCGATCGCACTATTGCCAGCAGCCGCAGCGGCCAATAGCGCTGTACCACCATCGCTGTTTTGTAAGTTGACATCTGCACCAGCCACTAACAATGCTTGGACAATCTCCAAATTTCCCAAATCCGCAGCAATCATCAACAGTGTTTCACCATCTTCATCTTGGTGATTTACATCTGAGTTATTTTGTGCTAATAGTTGCACAACTACTGCATGTCCCTGTTTCACCGCCAATTTCAAAGCAGTGTCATCGTCTTTATCGGCAATATTTACATCAGAACCAGCAGCAAGTAATATCCGCACTATTTCTACATAACCTTTGAGTGCAGCTGCCATCAATGCTGTGCTGCCATCTTCATTGATAGCATCAACATCAGCATCTCTCGATACTAAAAGCTGCACAATATCTACCTGTTGATTACTAGCAGCCAACATCAACGCTGTTAACCCATAGCGTTTTCTGGGTAAGTTGATATTTGCCCCCGCATCTAAAAGCGATCGCACAATTTCGGTGTAGCCTAAATTAGCAGCATACATTAACGCTGTAGTCCCATAGCGATCGCCCGCATCCACATTCACACCAGTAGCTAAAATCTCACTTAGCCGCTTGATATCCCCACTCTTCGCAGCCTTCAGCAGTAAGACATCGTTGTTTTCAGTCATGAATTAAATCCTGCCCAGGCAGTTTTATCATCTAGTCCCCAAACTTAGTTTGAAATTCTTTGAGTACTTTTGCAATAGGGCTATCTGAAGAAAGTGCTGAGTAAAAATAGTCTAGTTTGTGAAGTTATATTGCAGGAGGAATGCTCAACCCGAAGAATGTACACAGTACATCACACCTGATTAATTACGAATTACGAACTACGAATTACGAATTAGCATTAAACTTATGCTAATTTTTATTAAGATTTAAGAATTGGGCGAGAACACAATGACTCTGGAACTATCACCCGCGGTTAAATATTGGCTTAACTTTTTCCACCCGCTAATGATGTGGGTACTTTTAGCGCTTTCATTTTATGCTGCTTACTTGGGGTTGCAAGTACAGCGTACCAGAAACGCTCAAGGGGATGAAAAGAAAGAACTGATCAAAGGTAAATTTAACGTCAAACACTACCAAATAGGGTCGATTCTTTTAGCTTTGATGGTAGCAGGTGCAATTGGTGGTATGGCTGTCACTTACATAAATAACGGTAAGCTATTCGTGGGGCCGCACCTGCTGGCGGGGTTGGGAATGACTGGTTTAATTGCTTTTTCTGCGTCCTTATCTCCTTTTATGCAGAAAGGAGCTAATTGGGCAAGAATGACTCACATTTTGTTGAATTTTGTGATTTTAGGTCTTTTTACCTGGCAGGCTATCAGTGGCGTGCAAATTGTCCAAAGAATTCTTAGCAACGCATAATTAATGATCAATAATCAATAGTCAATGGTCAAAAATTTTTGGACTATTGACTATTGACTCTGGACTTATCGCTTTTTCTTAGAATTACCGGAAAAAGGTATTCCCAAAGACTGATGAAAATCTTCTTGAACTTTGCGTGTTAAACGGCGAGAGACTTGACGGACAATTTGATTAAGCAAGCGATCGCCTGTAGATTGAATTAAAGACTTGGGCAATCGTTGAATAAACCGGGGAAAGTGAAGATAAACTTTTAAATCTAATTCCCATTCAACGCGCGTTATTTCACCTGAAATAGTCGCAGCATCGTCAGTTTGATCCTCTTTTAATTGCATTGATGCCCGATAATCTACATCATAGCCCGGTGCTTGATAGTCAGGAATAGCGATCGTCCGAATGTAATATATCCCTTCTTGCGGTGGTAAAAGTTCTAAACCAATTTTTGGCTCTACTTCATAACCAAAAGAGCCAAAACGTCCAATAATCAACGCATAACCATTTTCTCCCAATGGCTGTACCTTCATTGGTTCGGCACAACGTGTAAACCACGACGAATGAGCATTGAGATATTCAGCAACTTGATGTACTGGGGCGTACATCTCCATAAAATCGCTATAGCAACCGCAAAACTGGGTTTGTGTCCCGAAATTTGTATCTGTAACTACATCATCAGTTTCTACTGCATTAGATTCTACAGGTAAAACAGTTTCTTTTATATCAAAAGATTGATATTCGCCGTTTGTTGAAAGCATCAATGCGTTCCCCTCTGAGTTGGCGTTTGGCTATATTAATAATTCCCAGCTTACTTGGGTGATTTCGCACGCAAGATTCTATTTTGGCTGAAATTTTAAGGTTCCGTCATGAACTTTATGAAATCACTAAAATACGGATAAATCACACACTAGTTTTTTAGGATAGCGTTTGTAATGAAAGCATTTGTAGCAGGAGCCACAGGTGAGACAGGGAGTAGAATTGTCAAAGAGTTAGTAGCGCGTAACATTCCCGTGCGTGCGTTAGTGCGAGATATACAGAAAGCTAGAGCAATTTTACCCCCTGAGGCTGAGTTAATTGCAGGTGATGTGTTGCAACCAGAAAGCCTCCCTACTGCTTTGGGAGATAGTACTGTGTTGCTGTGTGCGACTGGTGCAAAACCAAGTTTTGATCCAACTGGGCCATATAAAGTAGATTTTGAAGGTACTAAAAATTTAGTGGATGCTGCTAAAGCCAAAGGAATTGAGCATTTTGTTTTGGTTTCCTCCTTGTGTACTTCTCAGTTATTCCATCCCTTGAATCTATTCTGGTTAATTTTAGTTTGGAAAAAGCAAGCGGAAGAATACATCCAGAAAAGTGGTCTTACCTATACTATTGTGCGGCCTGGCGGTTTAAAAAACGAAGATAACTCCGATGCGATCGTTATGCAAAGTGCAGATACATTATTTGAGGGTAGTCTTCCTCGACAAAAAGTTGCTCAAGTTTCTGTCGAAGCACTATTTGAGCCAGCTGCACGTAATAAAATTGTTGAGATTGTAGCTAGACCTGACGCTAGTACAAAAAGCTTTGGAGAGTTATTTGCTAACGTTGTCTGATATACAAAGTTGGGTTGCGCTGTCGCTTAACCCAACAGCACCAAGGCTTTTGTTGGGTTAGGCGTAAACCGTAACGCACCAAAAGATTTGGGTGGTGCGTTATGCTTCCCTGCGGAAACGTTAACACACCTTATATTTATTACAAAAATTAAATATCCCACATCTCAACTTAATTGTTCATACTTAAATTTTCCTTTAATAAACTTATGAAAATATTGACCTTTAGACGCTGCATTGTCTAAATCTTCCTTAACACTGGATGGTATTTTAAAATACTCGTAAACACTTCCGCCATCAAACTCAATAGTCAGTGTTTGAGTGTTTGAATCATAGCTAAATTCTTTGATAAAACTACCTTCAGGCTTGAGTAAGGGGAATGCGATTACATCCCGAATACTTGCAGAATCAGTCAATAACATCACTAACCGATCAATTCCAATACCTAGGCCGCCCGTAGGTGGCATTCCGTATTCTAACGCTGTGAGGAAGTCTTCATCTACGCCTTGGGCTTCTAAGTCACCAGCAGCTTTGCGGGCGGCTTGGGCTTCTAAACGTTCTCTTTGGTCGATGGGATCGGTTAATTCTGAGAAACTGTTAGCAGTTTCACGTCCCACAATAAATAACTCAAATCGTTCTACCAAACCAGCCACAGAACGGTGCGGCTTGGCTAACGGCGAGATTTCTACGGGATAGTCAATGACAAAGGTAGGCTGAATCAAGTTAGCTTCTACTTTCTCTTCAAAAGCTAAATTTAGTATCTTACCAATTGATTGGGCTTCATCTACACCAGGAATCCCAGCATTTTTAGCTGCTGTTTTTGCTTCTGCTAATGTTTGGAATGAATTGAAGTCTAAACCCGTATGTTCTTTGACTAAATCGTGCATTGTCACCCGTCGCCAAGGTGGTGTTAAATCTACAGTTTCCCCTTGGTAAGTAATTTGCAATGTGTCGAGAACTTCTTGGGCGACGGTGGTAATAATTCCTTCCGTCAGCGCCATCATATCGTTGTAGTCGGCGTAGGCTTGGTAAACTTCGATTGAGGTAAATTCGGGGTTGTGGCGTGTGGAAATGCCTTCATTGCGAAAAATTCGCCCCAATTCAAACACTTTTTCAAAGCCACCGACAATCAACCGCTTGAGATGGAGTTCTGTGGCAATCCGCAGATACAATTCCATTTCTAAGGTGTTGTGATAGGTGACGAAGGGACGTGCATCTGCACCGCCAGCTTCACTTTGCAAAACAGGCGTTTCAATTTCGAGAAAATCTCGCTGTTCTAAATAGCGGCGAATACCGGCAGTTATTTGGGCGCGACGGCGAAAAGTTTGCCGGACTTCGGGGTTAACAATCAAGTCAACGTAGCGCTGACGGTAGCGCTTGGCAACATCTGTTAATCCATGCCACTTGTCGGGTAGAGGCAGTAGGGATTTGGTCAGGATGGTGTATTGTTTGACGTAGACTGATAATTCGCCCTTTTCAGTCCGTTTGATTGTGCCTTTAACTCCCAGAATATCGCCTGCATCTGTGAATTGCTTTAGGTGGTTGAAAGCCTCAGCATCAATCTCTGCCATGCTTTCTTGGATACGATTTTTTTCCAGATAAAGCTGTATGTTGCCGGTTTCGTCTTGCAAGGTGAAGAATGCTAACTTACCAAAAACCCGACGCGCCATAATGCGCCCGGCAACGGCAACTTCTAAATCCACTTCTTCGCCACTGGGTAAATCAGCAAATTTTTCTTGCAACTGGGCGGCGTTATGGGTAGATTCCCAACGATAGGCGTAGGGATTAGCCCCTAACTGCTTAATCTGGTCTACTTTTTCCAGCCTGGCGGCACGGATATCTTCTTCCGACATGGTAACGAACTAGAATAGGGCAAGATTAATTATAGATGCTGCGATCAAGTGGGTGCTGATAAGTCAACTAAGTTGACAGCGCATCTTGAGCTAAATTTTGCATAATATGTAAACTACATCTACGTAAATAAATTAAATAGACTTAACATTGGGCTTGATTCTACTTTTGAGAATGAGAATATCACGAGAGAGCGATCGCTTTCTTAACTAGTTATATAGTTTATTTGTACTACTATAAACACACCTCTACTGATCACTTTGTCAACATTTAGATGCGATCGCCCTGAACCCAAGGTAGAAAGTAAATTAAACTGAGTTAGGTTTAATAAGCTGTTAAGCATTTAATTTGCACATTGAGGCAGCAGGGGGGCAGGGAGCAGGGAGCAAGGGAGAGGGTTTGCAGCTTTGATTACCATGAAAATGGTGCAATTTAAATGACGATTAGCTTACCAAGTTATCAAAATTAGTCTTGTTGATAATCAAAGTGGTTCTTAAACCAACTTTCAATTCAATAATCCGAACTAAGACAACTTGGTATGGATTTAGCTAACTATCTTTATAAATTGTCAACTCTAGATTCAATTACACTTTGAACAGATGAAGAAACATTAGAAAGGAAATTGTAGGTAGTTCCAGTTCTACTAGTAAGTCTTGATTCTAAAGTATCAACACTAATTCTATAATCTCTCCAATTCGCGTTTCTCACACCTTGTGTATTGGGTATGTCTACAGTAATTACTCTTGTAGCAGTAGTTACGCTACTAGCTCCAGAATTTGGTTTAGGTAAAATTACAATCACTTTGTAAGTTCTTTCTGGGACTGTAATTCTACCACTATCAATTGTGGTTTTGAAACCGTTCGACCCTGTACCGCCAGTACCATAAGAACCGGAAATTATTACAATTTCGTTAGTTGAGGTTAGTAAGCTTCTAGTATAACTTTCCAGATTCGCCCATACACCTTGATTATTATCAGGGGCTTGGGGAATCATATTTGTCATCAAGAATGTAGCAGAATTATTGGCAACTGTGTTGGTTCTATCAGCAGAAGGAGACATGTGTCCTCTGTCAAATCCGCTACCAGAGTAACTACTACCTGAGACTCGATAGCAGCCGGAAGGTAAGGTAGTATCTGCACGAAAATCATCCTGGCGAGGCGCACTTCCTAACCACTCATTGTTTAACTTCCAACTTACCCAATTGGGTGTTCCTCGGGAACAGTTATGTGAGGTTGCGTACTGAAATTTGCTCAATAATAAATTACTGAAACTAGTACCAGCGTTAGTGGGATTTCCTAACACTAAATGATTCGCTGAACTTGCGCTTTGAGCAGTAAGTGGCTTTTGGAAAGCATTAAACAGAGCGAAAATTGTAGCTGGTAAGGCAATAGGTAGAATAGCCTTGAAAAAATTAGACTTCTGCATGTTCATGTGTTGCTGATTTGTTGAAAAAAACTACACTTGTTTCTGGATTTATTACAGAAACTAAGTAGAACTTAAGCGTTTGAAGTATAAATCTGCTTCAATAAGAAGAGGTAAAAGAGCCGTAAACTTCGCATTAATATTTAGTAATCATTCAAGTAAATGCGGGATGATTTTCTTATATTTATCTCTCAAAACCTCTTCTTCTCTACGAGACGCTGTGCGTTGGCGGAAGCCTCTCGTAGAGAATGCGTACTTTGCGTACTTTGCGGTTCATTATTTCATCCCTAAATTCAGCAACGCCAGAATTGTTTGTAGTGATTTCTGGATGAATAAGCTACAGAAAAAAATAATTAACCGCGGATAAATGCAGATGAATATGTATAGTAGAGACGCGATTATCGCATCTTTAAATGGTATGTATTTAGATGACCGCAGGTGACAGCAACAATATCAGCGATCGCGCTTTTTTTCAAGTTCTTCTTACAAGGCTGGCTACTACCGTCGCTAATTCAGCAGGTTCAATGGGTTTAGGTAAATGTAGTTGAAAACCTTCTTGAATAGCACGCATCCGATCTTCGGCTCTAGCGTAGGCGGTTAAAGCAGCTGCGGGAATTTTACCACCTTGTTCTGGGGGTTGCGATCGCAATTGGCGAATCAATGAATATCCATCTTCACCAGGCATACCAATATCACTAATTAGCACATCTGGTTGCCACTGGAAAATTACTTGTAATGCTTCTTGTGCCGAACCAACAGCTTGCACTTCGGCTTGACATTGTTGCAAGACTGTGGTCATGTATTCGCGGGTGTCGGCTTCATCGTCAACAACTAGTACTCGCACACCTGTGAGCAAGGGACATAAAGGTACAACATCAAGGTTTGCTTCTGGGATGCTAAGAGGCTGAGAAATCGTTTCTTTGTTTGGTAATAGCAAGGGTAATTTGACAGTAAATGTTGCTCCTTGTCCTTCCCCCATGCTCTCTACATGTAGAGTACCACCATGCAACTCTACCAAGTGACGCACAATTGCTAAACCTAATCCTAAACCACCGTGCGCCCTGGTGCTGGAACTGTCGGCTTGACGGAAGCGATCAAATACGTAAGGTAGAAACTCTCGCTTAATGCCAATACCTGTATCAATTATTTGGATTTGTGCGTAACTGGGGATGAGTAAAGATTCTTGCACATGACCAATGTTTTTGGAGAGTTTAATTTCAACTTTACCGCCTTTGGGTGTAAACTTGATGGCATTTGATAGCAAATTCCAAATGATCTGCTGCAAGCGATCGCAATCACCAGAAATTAAAAATTGCGGTGGCAAATCTGTATCTTGAGGCACACAACATAAAAGAGGAGTTAAAGATGCTCCATTTTCATTGTGCTGTGGCTCCCACTCCTCAAACCTAGAAAATTGCAACTCAATTTCTTTAGCTTGGGCTGCGAGAGTCACAGTTTCAATTGTTGATTCAATAATGGGTACTAGATTGCATGTAGAGACTTTGAGCCGTAAGTTACCTCTGATCATCCGGGAGATATCGAGTAAGTCTTCAATCATTTGGGTTTGCGCCCTAGCATTGCGTTCAATGGTTTCTAGAGCTTTTGCCATTTGGATATCGCTGAGTTTGCGGCTGCGTAGGAGTTGCGCCCAGCCGAGAATAGCGTTGAGGGGCGATCGCAATTCATGGGAAAGTATGGCTAGAAACTCGTCTTTCATACGGTTGGCTGCTTGCAACTGTTCGGTTTGCTGCTGCAACGAAGTAATTAAACTTGACCTTTCCATTGCGATCGCAATTTGATCGCCAACTGCTTGCATCATACCTCTTTGATTTTCGGTGAAGAAATCACGCCGCCGACTACCAAAAGAAAGCGTACCGAACAATTTTCCTTGAGCAATTAACGGGTAACAGTAGTAAGCCTTAACGCCTAGTGAGCGAATCAATTCTGTTTTAACATCGGTTGCTTGCTGGACATCTTCTACATAAATTAGTTGGCGACATTGGGCTGCTGTACCGCAGACAGCTTGACCAAATTCTAACCACTCAATTTCTTTTGCTAGTTCTTCTGCAACGCCTCCATAAGAAGCTAGGCGCATTACCTGGGAGTTGTCTTCAACCAAGTAGTTGAAGTAAACATCTAAACTAATTTGTTCTTGAAGTTGGCAAAAAACGCTGTTAATCAGCGCTAAAGGTTCCTGGCTAGATAATAAAGCGCTGGCTGTATTAAACAATAGCTGGAGCCTTTTGTTACCTAGAGATAATGCTTTTTCTACCTGCTTGAGTTTAGTAACATCTTGAAATACAACTACACAAGTGGCTGGATAACTGTGCATTGCTGGAAGCGTATCAGCAAATATTAATAAAGAATGTACACCTTTGCTCGTGTGCCAGTCCATTTCCACGCCATCTAAACGTTCACCACGGGCAACGCGTACCCCTGGCATTTGGTCATTGGGGATGCGATTGCCTGTGGCATCTGTGTAGTGGTACACCGTGTGATGCTCTTCGGCTGGTATTCCTTGGGGAAATTCACCTCCAGCTAATTCGTTCGCCGCTCGATTAGCAAATGTTACCCGTCCCGTTCCTGGTTCAATAAACAGTAATGGTCTGGGCATCAGGTTTAACACATCTTCTAGCCACTTTTGTTGATTCTGCTGTAATTCTTCTGTTTGCTTGCGGCTAGTAATATCTAAGAATGCACCAATACAGCCTCTAGTCTTGCCTTCTTCATCGAATAATGGTGCTACGTACTCCAACAAATTGACAACTTTGCCATTGTCATGAATGATATCGACTTCAAAATTTAGAACTTCCACGCCATGCGCTGCGGAGTACTGCATGGGTAGTTCTTCTGGCAATAATTCCCGACCTTCGCGGTAGGCTTTAAATGTTGTTGGTCTTTCTTCGGCAGGTGCGCTGAGGGAAGCATTCTGGTCTGGTGTGATGCCCAATTGCTTGGCAAAACAAGGGTTAACGCGAATATTTTGACATTCAGGATCTTCTGCAATTCCAATTCCTATAGGAATCACATCCAGTAAAGTTTGCAACTCGACAACCCGCCGCTGTAAATCTCGATTTAGTTGCAGGATTTTTTCTTCTGCTTGTTGGCGATCGCTTAAGTCTAGAATAAAGGCTACAGATTCTTCCCGTTTTTCTCCTACTAAGACGTAGCCAATTAAAATCGGGATGCGGCTACCATCTTTGTGAATATATTCTTTTTTATAAGGTGTACAAGCACCAGTACTATTTGCCTTAGCTTCAGCAATTGCTTGCTCATCTAAATGCAAATTCTCTGGTGGTGTGATTTTTTCCCAATTTAATCGGCCTGCTAGTAAATCTTCTCGCGTATAACCCATCATCCCCAGAAATTTGTCATTTGCTTGGTGAATATTGCCGTAAACATCCCCAAACAAAATGCTAATAACGTTAGAATCTACAAAACTTCTGAGTTTTTCTTCGTAGGCTCTGAGCGCTTTTTGAGCGCATTCGTTTTTGTACCAGAGACGTTGTACGACTACTGCACATTGCCAAATTAAAAAGGTAAAAACAATAATCAGGATCAATGCAAAGACAGCTATGGCAAAAGCGGTGTCATAATGTCTGTTTCGCTGACCTTGAATGATTAACCATCCTGATAATAAAGGTACAGCGATCGCAGCTATTAATAAACGACGAGCTAGTAAACCGCTGTAAGTTTCACTCATGACTACGCGCATGAATCCTTTATCGACATGCGACCAGAGAATTCCTACACACAACACACTAAACAGTACTACTGTGTGTAACGCCATAGGTGTTCCTGAAGGAAACAGGCTGTAGAGAATTTTGACATTGTAGGCGTAACCAATGAGTGCTTCTAAAGAAATCACCCCAGCAATCAGAACGAGAATCTGACTATACCAATTCCTGCAATTGCTTTTTAAAGACACCAAAAATTCTAAAGCAGAACCCAGCAACAAAAAGTTTAATGCTGTGTTTAACCCCATCCGTCCTGGATAAGATGTCAACAAAGGAGTTGGTGAGTCTTGAAATAATAGCTCGTCAATGCCAAAATTCCAGCCGAATAAATATTCAATAATTGTGAGTGAGGCAACAATTATTGGTACTAAACTCAACGCTCTAACAACTACCTTGATTTTTTGCCGTAAACCCACATCAGACTGTTTGTTTTTGTTTATCTGTAACAGCCACAGCGACACCCCCAATAATACAAAACACAGCGCTGTGTTTGCCGTCATTGTCAATAAACTGGGGTAGTTACCGTTTTTGAGAAATTCAATGTCGAACATCCACCCAAGCAATACAAAACTACCAGCAAGGGTGGAGATGGCAGCTGCAACCCTTACCACTATTGAATTCCGTACATCTTGCAGTTGCAAGTGGTTGCTGTTTAGCATTGATATTTTTGTCAGTAAATTTATAACTAGACTAGCGTGTTAAATTTTGAGTATTTTGCGGGTTTACATCTTTTATTGTTCGCCATAAATGATACGAGCCATTTGCAATTTTTTCATCTGTCTATGTGCAGATTTCACCCTTTAGTTAAGCAAAATCAGCACTCAATGTATTAATTATTCGAGCGATCGCATTAATTAATCTCTCCCTCAATTCCTGTCAAAAATTGAGAGAAACCCTAAATTTTTGCGTCCTCTCTCGCAGGGAAGAGGACTGGTTTATGTCTGATGTGAGAGGATGCGATCGCGCAACAATAAAACAGCAAGTTCGTAATTCAGGTGACGTGATCAAGAGGTTCAACTTGTACTGAAGAAGCGTTAGCAACCCCGCCAAGAGACTCACTAACGCCCTTTACTGACCCCTTATGGATAAATTAATCATGCCACAAAACAGCAAATACAAAGATTCCACTTCAGAAACTCAGGCTCAGGCGATCGCCTACAAAGAACGCTTAAATCCTTGGACTGTTACTCGTCTACTTCCAGATATGCAACAGGTAACAGTTGCTAGATTTCGCAGTCGCTCTGATGCGGATGGTTATTTACAAAGTTTACATCAACTCTTACCTGACGCTCATTTTGTCGTGGTATTTGATTGTCCCCATCACGAAGTAGTGATTTAAATTTTAGGAGATAAGACTGTTGGTTGTTATTTTTGCTGACAGTTATAAAAAATCTCTCCAAATCTCTTTTCTACGGTGTACACACAAGTATTTTAGTCAGCAATGTTAATGTGTTAACTCACAATGTTAATGTGTTAACTCACAATGTTAATGTGTTGACTTGCAATGTTAATGTATGGCCTGCAAAAGTTAACGGGAGCATTCACTTTTGAAAGAAACACCGGGCGATAGGAAATTGCGGCTATACGAACAAAACCCGCAAAGGCGGACTTTGTTTGTGTAGCCCCAGACTTCTAGCCTAAGAGGTTGTTTGAAAAGTGGCTGGTTGTGATGATTTGTACTTCTTGATCCCCCCTAGCCCCCCTTAAAAAGGGGGGAAATGCTTCAAAGTCCCCCTTTTTAAGGGGGATTTAGGGGGATCTAAAAACGGTATTAGCTTTCCGCAGCAAAACCATAACCTCCACCACCAGGTGTTTCAATCACAAACACATCACCAACATTCATCTCAACTACAGCTTTGCTACCTAAATCCTCAACAGTTCCATCACACTTTTCCACATAATTTTTTCCCACTTTACCCACTTCACCGTCAAATAAACCAAAAGGTGCAACTATACGATGATTTGACAGAATAGCTGCTGTCATTTTTTCTAAAAAACGCAAACGACGAATCACACCATTTCCCCCATGATGATGTCCTTTACCACCACTATCATTACGGATAGCAAAATTTTCTAAAACAACAGGGAAACGCCATTCTAATATTTCTGGATCTGTTAAACGCGAATTAGTCATGTGTGTATGAACTGCATCTGTACCATCAAAATTTTTACCTGCACCAGAACCACCGCAGATAGTTTCATAATATTGATAGCGTTCATTACCAAAAGTAAAATTATTCATTGTTCCTTGAGAAGCAGCTAAAACACCCAACGCGCCATATAAAGCATCGGTAATTGCTTGAGAAGTTTCCACATTTCCCGCTACCACAGCAGCGGGGTAACGGGGATTTAACATACAACCTTCAGGTATATGAATTTCTAAAGGTTTAAGACATCCAGCATTTAAGGGAATATCATCATTAACTAACGTGCGGAAAACATATAAAACTGCTGCCTTACAAACTGCCGCTGGAGCGTTAAAATTATTATTCAGCTGCTGAATTGAAGTGCCTGTGAAATCAATTTTAGCGCTGCGGGTTTCTGGATTGATAGTAATTGCAACTTGAATGATACTACCATCATCCAAAGCATAACTAAAACTACCATCCTTTAAAACTTCAATTACACGCCGCACCGACTCTTCCGCATTATCTTGCACAAAACCCATGTAAGCTTGCACAGTTTCTAAGCCGTAATGTTCTACCATCTTGAGGAGTTCTTGCACACCGCGTTCATTAGCAGCAATTTGGGCTTTTAAATCTGCTAAATTTTGCGTGATATTCCGTGCAGGATAAGGTTCACTTGCAAGCAAATTTACTAATTCTATTTCGCGGAAACTTCCGCCATCAACTAACTGAAAATTATCAATTAATATGCCTTCTTCTACTACATTTATACTGTTAGGCGGCATAGAACCGGGAGTAATACCGCCAATATCTGCATGGTGTCCCCGTGAGGCGACGTAGAAAAGTAGAGATTGGGAAAATACTGGAGTGATAACGGTGATGTCTGGTAGGTGAGTACCGCCGTTGTATGGGTTATTGGAGACAAATACATCACCAGGTTTGATAGTATCGCCATAGTTAGTAATTAAAGCTTGCACACTTTCACTCATCGAACCCAAATGCACAGGAATATGAGGTGCATTCGCGACTAATTGCCCAGAACCATCAAAAATTGCACAGGAGAAATCCAGCCTTTCCTTGATATTGACAGAAGAACTCGTATTTTGTAAGGTTATACCCATTTGTTCTGCGATCGCCCGCAACAAATTGTTGAAAATTTCCAGCATTACGGGATCTTTTTGAGTGCTGTTAGCGGTAGCGGGGCGTTCAGCCCGTACTGAGTACTGAGTGCTGTTAGCGGTAGCGGGGCGTTTAGCCCGTGCTGAGTGTCTTGTTAAGACTAAGTGATTGCGTGCAGTTAATTTTGCTTGCCAACGAGGTTCAATCACATTTGTACCCGTCGCCTCAACAATAATCGCTGGCCCTGAAATACAATCCCCCGGCTGTAAATCCTGCCGTTGATAGACTGGTGTAGACTGCCATGTACTAGCAGTGTACATCTGCACAGTTGCCACTGCTACAGGTTGTCGTTCATCTCTGCGTGATACCAAAGCTTCTGCCGGTACATCATGTTTCACCACCACCTCAACCGCCACCGCTTCCACAATCAGCCGCTTCTCTGGCGCAATAAACCCATAACGCTGACGATGCAACTCCTCAAACTGACACTGCATCATCGCCACATCACCAAAATCCACACTTAACGGCGCATCCGTCCCCTCATATCTCAAATGCACCTTGTGATAAACCTCTATCTCCCCTCCTCCCTCCGCGCCCTCCGCGCCTCTGCGGTTCGTGTCCCCAAAAGCCTCCGCCACCAACGCCACCGAACCCTCACTCAAAACAACTTCCACCGACTTTTCTCGCATCACCCTTACATCAGCCAAACCCATACCATAAGCCGACAACACCCCCGCATAGGGATGAATAAACACCTGCTTCATCCCCAAAGCATCAGCAATCAAACAAGCGTGTTGCCCACCAGCACCGCCAAAACAACACAAAGTGTACTCCGACACATCATAACCACGCTGGAGAGAGATTTTTTTAATTGCATTCGCCATTTTATCAACTGCGATCGCCAGAAAACCCGCAGCTACTTCCTCCGGTGTTCTCCCATCCCCAATTTCCGCCGCCAATTGCTGAAACTTACGCCGCACAACCTCTGCATCTAACGGCAAATCTCCATTCGCCCCAAACACTTTGGGAAAAAACTCCGGTTGCAACTTACCTACCATCACATTGCAATCAGTCACCGTCAACGCCCCACCCTTAGAATAAGCCGCAGGGCCAGGATTTGCCCCGGCTGATTCTGGCCCCACCCGATACCGGGAACCATCAAACTGCACAATAGAACCACCACCAGCCGCGACGGTATGAATTGCCATCATCGGTGTTCGCAGACGCACTCCCGCAACTTCTGTTTCAAAGGTGCGTTCATACTCGCCATTGTAATGAGCCACATCGGTAGATGTGCCACCCATATCAAAGCTGATAATCTTGTCAAACCCAGCCATGAGGCTTGTCTGCACTGCCCCAACTATCCCACCAGCCGGCCCTGATAAAATGCTATCCTTGCCTTGAAAATTTTCTGCATCCGCCAGCCCACCATTGGATTGCATGAACATCAATTTTACAGGGGAGTGGGAAGAGGAAACGGGGCAGGGAGCAGGGAGCAGGGGGTACGGGTTGGACTCTAGCGCAGCCTGTAGGTGGGAAGAGGAAACGGGGCAGGGGGCAGGGAGCAGGGGAGATGAACTTACAGTAAAATTTCTCTCTTGCTCCCTGTTTTTCATCTCCTCTGCTTTTTCTTCCTGACTCCCAACGCCCAATTCCCTATTGCTCGTTGTCAATTGATTAGAGACTTGATCAACATAACGCCGCAAAATAGGTGATAAATAAGCATCAACTACAGTTGTGTCGCCCCGACTGACTAATTTCATTAAAGGGCTGACTTGGTGAGACACTGAAACTTGAGTAAATCCAATACTCTGCGCTAAATTAGCAACCTGCTGTTCATGGTTGGTGTAGCGGTAACTGTGCATGAAAACAATGGCACAACCACGAATTCCATCATCATATGCCGCTTGTAATTCGGGACGAACACCATCAAGATTTAGAGGTATTAATTCCTCGCCTTGGGCGCTATAACGTTCTTCGACTTCAATCACCCGTTCATAGAGCATTTCTGGCAAAATTATCTCAAGGGCAAAAATGTCGGGACGGATTTGATAACCGATACGTAGAGCATCCCGAAAACCTTTGGTAATTACTAAAACGGTGCGATCGCCTTTTTTTTCCAATAAGGCATTTGTCGCTACAGTTGTTCCCATTTTCACCGCCGCGATGCGATCGCTTGGAATGGCCGCATCAGCCGAAACTCCTAAAATTTCCCGAATTCCCTGCACTGCTGCATCGGTATAGCGTTCAGGATTTTCTGACAGCAGCTTGTGAATTACCAACTCCCCATCAGGGCGTTTCGCCACAATATCAGTAAATGTCCCGCCTCTGTCAATCCAAAATTCCCAACTTTCAGTAGATGCTGATGCCCCAGTCATGGTAAATTCCTCAATGCTGATTTTGCGGCTGCCAAGGTTATGATTTTTAAGTTATCAGATGCTTGCTGGCATGATTTGCTAGATATTTGGAGTAAATTGCGTGGTAATTAAAAAAATTCCCTGTTTTCAAATGGCTTTCCAGATCAAAGGTTCTGTTATTTTATCCATTTATCAAGGAGTGATTTGGTTTGGCTGCTTTGGATTTTTGATTTCTGTACTATATTATTTTAAGTTACCTGTATCCCAACCAATTTTAGCCAATGTTATTCCTAGCATTGTTTTAGGTTTATTATTAGTTTTTCGGACAAATACAGCTTATGATAGATTTTGGGAAGGTAGAAAAATCTGGGGTTCTATCGTTAATAATACCCGCAATTTAGCGCGACAAATTTGGGTATCAACTAATGAAGTATCACCAGGAGACAGAGAAGGTAAAATTGTTGCATTGAAATTATTGGTAGCTTTTGCTGTGGCTACCAAGTTGCATTTACGAAATGAAGAAATAAATAGCGAATTAAAAGACTTAATGCCATCTTCTAGATACTTCAAATTGCAAGGTATGAATAATCCACCTTTAGAAGTGGCTTTTTGGATTAGTGATTATTTACAACAGCAGTACGATCGCAACTGCTTGAACAGCGATCAATTAACAAATATGCAGCAATTATTAAATTATTTAGTCGATAATTTAGGTGGATGCGAACGTATTTTAAAGACACCTATGCCTCTAGCTTACGCCATTCATCTCAAGCAATTGTTATTCCTGTATTGCTTGTTGTTACCGTTTCAAATGGTAGAAAGCTTGGGATGGTGGACAGGATTAATTGTGAGTTTAGTTAGTTTTACATTATTTGGCATAGAAGCCATCGGCTTGGAAATCGAAAACCCTTTTGGTTATGATACCAACGACTTACCCTTAGATACAATTTGCCTGACCATGAAACGGAATGTTGACGATTTGATCAGTCTCCCTCCGAGTGTGCGATCGCTTCAATCAGATGAATCTGCAATTTCTGATAATTAATTGCCTTGATTTATGGTTACTTCATTTTGGCAAACAAAATATTTGTTTTCAAGACAAGTCTAAGTAATAACGTCCCGTCGCGCTAATTATTTTTAATTGTCATGCTCTTGTTGATAGTTATCTGTAGATATATTAGTTTCTAATAGACTGGAAATAAATACATCTGGTTTTCTACTAACAACAGATATAACTTTATCAATAGCAATTACTTCACTAGTTTTCACAACCATTTCCCACAAAGTATCTTCTTCTGCATCTTTATTGTGAGTTCTGTGTTTAAAACATAACAAATCATCGCAAACCTTAGTAATAGTTGCGAAATACCATTTATCTCGGATTAATAACCAAATTTCTTGCTCTAAGTATGTTTGTAGAATTGATTTCACAATAATTTAGATGATTAAAAACAATGTCGTAAATACTATTTGGGGATGAGAGACTGGTGCAACAGGGAAAATACTTAATTGTGACTAAAGATAATACTACTACATGAATAACCGTATTATATCAGTGGTGCGTTACGGTTTTAACCTCACACACCTTATAGTATTTTTACTTCAAACTTCAGACTTCAGTTGAGCGATCGCGGTTAGCATTTGTTGGTAATACTCAATGTTTCCTTCTTGATAATAGATGTTGGCGGATTTTTGAAAATCAGCGATCGCACCTTGAAAATCTTCTAATTGACGGTAGACATCAGCCCGTAACATATAAGCTGAAGCCCAATGAGGTTGACGCTGCAAGGCTTGGTTTAAGTCAGTTAATGCTCCCTGTAAGTCTCCCAATAGCAAACGGCTACGACCTCGATGATACCAGTCTTCTGCAAAGCTAGGATCAAAGGCAATGGCTTGATTGTAATCTTGGATGGCGCTTTGATAATCTTGCAGAGCATAGTATGCACTGGCGCGATCGCTGTAAAATGCCGCAGAGTTGGGATTAATCTGCAAAGCTGTGGTGTAATCAGCAATTGCACCTTGATAGTCTTGCAAGGCATAGCGCAGAGAACCACGGTTGTAATAAGCTTCTACTAAACTGGGGTTGATTTTTATGGCTTGATGATAATCTGCCAAGGCTCTTTGTTCGGCTCTTAAAAGGCGCAGGGCGTTACCTCGGTTACAATAAGCTTGAGAAAAATCAGGAGAAATTTTGATTGCTTGGGTGTATTCTTCCACAGCGGCTAAATAATCTTCCAGAGCTTCGCGGGCTAAACCACGGCCATAGTATGCTGTAGCTAAATTGGGTTTCAGCTGCAAGGCGCGATTGTAATCTAAAATTGCTCCTTGATAATCTCCCAAACAACGACGAGCAGTAGCCCGATCGCAGTATGCTTCTGCATATTCGGGGTGAATTTGCAAGATCCGATTGCTGTCTCCGATTGCGCCTTGGTAGTCGCCCAGTTGGCAACGAGCATGAGCTAGAAAACCGTAGACTAAAGCTAAAGTCGGATTTTGTGCTAATGCTTGCTCATAATCGGCGATCGCACCTTGATAATCGCCCAAAGTTGCCCTTACTAGTCCCCGTTCGTAGTATGCTTGGACATCTTCAGGATTTAAATTCAGAGCTTGGTTAAAGTCTGCAATCGCCGCTTGATAGTCATTTAGGTAGGAACGGACAAGCCCGCGATTGTAGTATGCTGGTGCAAAACTGGGGTTAAGTTGTAATGCCCGATTGTAATCAGCAATTGCACCTTCATAGTCTCCCAGGGCATAGCAAGTATTACCTCGGTAATGATAAGCTTCCACCAGATGAGGATCTAGCTGTAATGCCCGTTCATAATCGGCGATCGCTTGCTCATACTCTTCTAAAATATGGAAAATATTACCCCGACTGCTGTAAACGGCAGCATACTGAGGATACCACTGTAATGCTTGCTGGAAATCTGCCAGCGCGTCTTGATAATGTCCATTCTCGCTGCGAACTACACCTCGATCATGAAAAGCTCGCGCTATATCAAAATCTATATATGTAACTAACTCAGGATTAATTTCGATCGCTTGGTGATAATCAGCGATCGCTCGATCATATTCTCCCAAGGCACAGTAAACATTTCCCCGACCGTGGTGTGATTCTGCTAAGTTGGGATTAATTGCCAATGCTTCCTCGTAATCTGCGATCGCTTCCTCGTAATCTGCTAGAGAATAACGAGTGTTGCCTCGGTTATGATAAGCTTCTGCAAAATTAGGTTTAATTTGGATTGCCTTGTCAAAATCGGTGATCGCTCTCTCATAATCAAAGAATGAGCTATAAAATATATTACCGCGATTGTAATAAGCTTCAGCAAAGTCAGGATTTAGCTTAATTGCCTGACTATAATCAGCGATCGCGCCTTGAAAGTCTCCTTGCAAATTTTTGTTGAAACCCTGGTTAAAAAAATCGTCAGCATTCATCTACGTTAAATGGGCTGTGAAACTCCCGTTTCCTAATTTTAGGCTGGGTGCAGTTTCGTATCAATTGATTTCAGCGGATTTTTACAATTACACCTGTAAATATAAATTAGAACATAGTAAAGTACAGCAGAAAAACAGATAATATCCTACTAATAGAAAAAACACAGTATAGATATCTTAATATTTATACTTTTATCTTGTTGTAGGATAGAAATCCCATTTGATTTATGAACTTACTACATAAACATCGGGAACAGGGAACAGGCAATAGATTTGTTGCAAATTAATTAAGATTGCCAAAGTTCCGCAAAAGGGTATTAAGAGCAAAACACAGTAAAATTCCAAAAAATATCATAGAGGGACTAAACCAATGAATATTTTGGTCACACCTGAAGATGATCAATTACATAAATTCCGGCTCGAATTAGGAAAATATCCCAATACTCAGGAAGTGATTAGCACAGCGTATAAGGTAATAGAAGAAAATACGCATCGTCCCACAGACATAAATCAAAAAATAACTATAGAAGATGAAAATCTTTACTGCCGAACTTTTGGCGATCGCTCAATAGCAGAAGGATGTAATCATACTGAAGATGACATTTATACTGGGTTAGTTGAAAAATAAGGTCATAGCCAGTACAGATAAAAAAGAACTTTAGAGTTGGTAAATATTCGTGAACAAAAAGATTCCCCGACTTCTTAAAGAAGTCGGGGAACTGAGCCTCTCAATTTTCACAAATCAAATTGGATTGCTCTGTATATAGCAACGATCAAGCCAGTTAGGACATTGCTAATTGCTCAAAGCTCTTAAACAACTGGATTTACACTCAGCACTCAAAACTCAGCACGGGCTGAACGCCCCGCTACCGCTAATACCGTTTCACTTTAAGTTTGATACAAGTAGGTCGGAGGGGGCAGGGGGTAGGGAGCAGAGGGAAAGAATTAAAAACCATTAATTTGTATCAAGATTTTCGTGAATTGGTATAACAGCACTTTGCTATATTAAGCAGCGACTTTTTCTTCCATTGGTTTAAAAGTCTTTTTGGTAGCACCACAAATTGGACACTCCCAATCATCGGGGATTTCTTCAAAAGGTGTGCCTGGTGCAATTCCAGAATCAGGATCACCAGCAACAGGATCGTAAATCATGCTGCATTGTCTACAAATCCATTTGCGAGTTTGAGGATCTTCACTAGCCACTCTGGTGGCTGCTTGTCCGCCATTTAATACTTCTAGCGCTTCAGTATAGCGATCGGCATGGTAATTTTCGATAAATTTGAGTAACCCAAAACGGTGCGCTGCTTCCCGAAAAGTATTGGCGTGTTCGCCAGATTCTTGTGCTTGCTTGAGAAATTCTGCTGCGGCTGGATTGTCAAGATCGCTTTTAGCTGCTGCCGCAAATTCGGGATACATTGTAGTGTATTCGTAAGTCTCACCTTCAATTGCTAAAGATAAGCAACGAGAGATAATTTGCCGTTTTTGTTCATCAGTTAAAGCCGCTGGATTTTCCACCACGATTTCTGGATGTAACAACTCAAAATGAGCAAAAGCATGTTCAGTTTCTTGTTCTGCGGTTTCCCGAAAAAGTTTTGCCAAATCTGCAAATCCCAATTTATTAGCAACCTTAGCGAAAAATAAATACTTGCGGTTTGCCATCGATTCACCACCGAAGGCTGCTTCTAAGTTATGAAGTGTAGTAATGTTGGATAAATCCATAGTTTTGGGATGTCTGTGAATTAATATTTATTGCCTAGTAAAAAAACAGACTAACAATCAGATTAATGAGCTAATTTTGTATAACAGAAAACGTTTTATACAAATTTTTATTGCCCATCTTTCTTTACCTGCTTTGTTAGCTGTTCCAGGAAAATTATAGAACTAAAAAAGTGGTAAAAATCACCACTTAACTTGCCTGAAGTTCTAAAAATGGATAGTCTGTATATCCACTAGCATCGGGAGCGTAAAATGTCTTCTGATCTGGTGTATTTAACTCGGCGTTTAACTGCAAACGCTTCGGTAAATCAGGGTTTGATATGAATAGTCGTCCAAAAGATACTAAATCGGCATCATTGTTGGCCAAAATACTATCTCCTGTTTGGCGATCGTAGCCGCCATTTGCCATCAATGTCCCTTTATAGATTTGCCGGAAGAGAGGTGTGACGGGATTGATAACTTCACGGTTTGCCAAATCAATATCATTTGGTTCCATTAGGTGTAGATATGCTAGTCCAAAGCGATTTAGTGCATTGATGACATAGCCAAATGTTTCTTTAGGATTGGAATCAGACATTCCATAAAAGGTGTTACTAGGTGAAAGCTTAATGCCTACACGGTTTCCACCACAGACATTAGTGACTGCTTCCATAACTTCCAAGACGAATCGACTGCGATTTTCCACTGAACCGCCATACTCATCAGTGCGCTGATTTGAGCCATCTTGCAAAAATTGGTCGATTAAATAACCGAATGCACCGTGAAGTTCGACACCATCAAATCCCGCAGCCAAGGCATTTTCTGCACCTTTGCCAAATTGCTTCACAACACCAGCAATCTCCGGAGTTTCTAAAGCGCGGGGTGTTTCTAAAGAGACTTTACCATTGGGAGTGTGCAGCGAACCAACACCAGCGATCGCACTCGGTGCAACTGGTAACTCTCCACCCAGCAAAAACGGATGAGCAATTCTCCCTGAATGCCATAATTGCAAGAAAATTCGTCCCCCTTGTTCATGCACAGCATCAGTTACTAAACGCCATCCCGCTACTTGTGCATCTGTGTAAATTCCAGGACAGTTGATATATCCCAAACTTAACGGAGAGACTGCTGTACACTCCGTTACAATTAATCCTGCACTTGCACGTTGGCCATAGTAAGTCGCCATCAGTGAGTTAGGAATATTGTCAATTGCCCGTAAACGAGTCATGGGAGCCATGACAATGCGGTTAGGGAGTGTGTAAGCGCCAAGTTGAACTGGTGTGAATAGATTGATTTGAGAGTTCATTACTGACATTTCCGTAGTTAAAGCCAGAATTCAAGAAAAAGAATAGAACATTTTTAGATGAAACTCAAAGTTTCGAGCAAAAAGCATGAAATTTTAAGTAAAAAGCTTGACATTTCAAGTTCAAAACCTGACACTTCGAGTTCAAAGCCTGACGCTTCGAGTTCAAAGCCTGACGCTTCGAGTTCAAAGCCTGACGCTTCGAGTAAAAAGCCTGATGCTTCGAGTAAAAAGCCTGACACTTCGAGTTCAAAGCCTGACACTTTGAGTTCAAAGCTTAAATGCTTATTAATAGCAGTGATTATTTTGGATAAACAATCATGCTGCAAGATAACTCCCGAAAAGTTGAGCGCCATTTTGCCCTTCTGATGGGCGTAGTATTTGCTACTACCTACAGCATCCCCATCAGCGCCCAACCCATAATTCCCACAGCATCCCAGTCACCAACAACAGAAAACTCCGCCACATCAAGAACGCGACAACCCATACAGGCATTTGGCGGACAACTTGTCGTATTTCTGGGGCATCAGAATAGGCTCACCAGTACAGCATTTAGCCCCGATGGTCGGCAAATCCTCACTGCTAGTGCAGATAAAACCGCCCGGTTGTGGGATATCAAAGGCAATCTCCTCCAAGAGTTTCGGGGTCATGAAAGAGACTTAACAAGTGCAGTATTTAGTCCCAATGGCAAGCAAATTCTCACCGCCAGTGAGGATAGAACCGCCCGGTTATGGGATACTAAAGGCAATCTTCTTCAAGAGTTCCGGGGGCATGAAAATACCGTCAACAATGCCGTATTTAGCCCGGATGGTCGCCAAATCCTCACCGTGAGCATTTTTTGGGATAAAGTCCGGTTGTGGGATACTAAAGGCAATCTGCTCAAGGAGTTTCAAGCACATAAAGCGGTTATTAGTGGGGCATTAGTCGCCCCAAGAGCTGTATTTAGCCCCAATGGCCGCCAAATCTTCACCGTCGGTGCAGATGGAACAGCCCGGTTGTGGGATACCAAAGGTAATCTTCTCAAAGAGTTCCAGGGAAATAAAGATAAGATTCTCAGTGCAGTATTTAGTCCCGATGGTCGGCAAATCCTCACCGCTAGTGTAGGTCAAACTGCCCGGTTGTGGGATACCAAAGGTAATGTTCTAGCAGATTTCCAGGGACATGAAGGTTCTGTTTACAGTGCAGTATTTAGTCCTAATGGTCGCCAAATCCTGACTGACAGCCAAGATGGAACAGCCAGAATTTGGGATACTAAAGGGAATTCACTGGCTGTGTTTGGGCGAAAGGGATATTCCGAGTCGAGTTCTGTCTGGATTGCCACAGGATTTAGCCCCGATGGTCGTCAAATCCTTACCAGTAGCAAGGATGGAACAGCTAAAGTTTGGGATACCAAAGGTAATCTACTGGTAGAATTGCGAGGGCATAATGATATCGTCCAGGCAAGATTTAGCCCAGATGGTCGTCAAGTCATCACCACTGGTTACGATAAAATCGCCCGCTTATGGGACATATCAGCTACTCGTGCTGCCCAATCTGAGCAAATAGCTGCCAGGGAAACCTTTCAGGAAGGCGTGTCTGAGAATAACGCTCAACTAGCAATATTCCGGGGGCATCAAGAGCTTGTCAAAAGTGCAGTATTTAGTCCTGATGGTAGGCAAATCCTCACCGCTAGTGATGAGAAAACCGCGCGGTTGTGGGATATTAAGGGTAATCTTCTGGCAAAGTTTCCAGGGCATAAGGAAGGAGTTAGTAGTGCCATATTTAGCCCGGATGCTCGCCAGATTCTCACCACTAGTTATGATGGCAACATGTGGTTGTGGGATACCAAAGGCAATCTCCTCAAAAAGTTCCTGGGGCGTGACAGTCAAATCAGCAGTGCAGTATTTAGCCCTGATGGTCGTCACATTCTCCCCAGCGATCGCGCTTATCCTGCCAGACTGTGGGATAACCAAGGCGAGCGCCTCACTGAGTTCCGCGTACCTGATGAGCCTGATATAAGATTTCGCCTAATAGTCAACAGTGCCGTATTTAGCCCTGATGGTAGCCAAATCCTCACTGGTAGTGATGATGGAAAAGCCCGGTTGTGGGATACCAAAGGTAATCTTCTGTCCGAGTTCCAGGGACATGAAAAAGCGATCGCAAGTTTAGTATTTAGCCCCGATGGTCGGCAAATCCTCAGCACTGGTGGTGACGATGAAACCGCCCGATTGTGGGATATCAAAGGCAATCTCTTAGCCGAGTTCCGGGGGCATAGAGAGAAACTCAAAAAAGCCATATTTAGCCCCAATGGTCGCCAAATCCTCACTATTGGTCTAAATAACGTCCACCTGTGCGATACCAAAGGTAATTTATTAGCAAAGTTCCAAGGACATGAGAAGGGAATTACCAGCGCCGTATTTAGTCCCGATAGTAACCAAATCCTCACCGCCAGTTACGATCGCACAGCACGAGTTTGGGATACTAAAGGCAATCTCCTAGCTGTGTTTCGGGGGCATGAAGGTTATGTCAACAGTGCAGAATTTAGCCCGGATGGTCGCCAAATCCTCACTGCTAGTAATGATGGAACCGCTCGTTTATGGGATTTTGCGATCGCTCGTGCTAACCAAACCCGAAACTTTCAGGAAAGTGCTGCTAAAAATAACGCTCAACTAGCAGAGTTACGAGAAGATAAATATGGAGTCGATCAAGCAGAATTTAGCCCCGATGGTCGCTACATCCTCACTGATAGTAGTTATCCTTCTGTAACTACCCGCCTGTGGGATACTCAAGGTAATCTGCTCACCGAGTTTCAAGTCCCTAAAGAAAGGCTCAAAAACCCAAAATTTAGCCCCGATGGTCGCCAAATCCTGACAATTGGTGATGAAACCGCCTATTTGTGGGATAGCAAAGGCAATCTCCTCACCAAATTCCAGGGACACAAGTATTCTGTGAGAAGTGCAGAATTTAGTCCTGATGGTCGCCGTATCCTAACTGCCAGTATCGATGAAACTGCTCGGTTGTGGGATATCAAAGGTAATCTCTTAACTGTTTTCCCAGAGCATGAGAGTCAGTTAAAAAGTGCAGTATTCAGCCCTGATGGTCGTCAAATTCTGACCAACAGTTTAGATAAAACTGCCAGGTTGTGGGATATCAAAGGCAATCTCTTGGCTGTATTCCAAGGAAGTGAGGCAAGTTTTGATAGTGCCAAATTTAGTCCCAATGGTCGCCAAATTCTGACTGACAGTGGTTATCTTTATGGAAATGCCCGCCTGTGGGATACCAAAGGCAATCTCCTAGCCGAATTCCCAGGACGAAAAGATGGAGATACAAGTTCGTTCAGGCACTACAGGGCAGAATTTAGCCCCGATGGTAATCAAATTATCATTGCCAGAGGGGATGGAACAGTCCGTCTGTGGGATATCAAAGGTAATCTCTTAGCAGAGTTACTAGGGCATGATTTTAGAGTGAACACTGCCGTATTTAGCCCCGATGGTCGTCATATCCTGACTGCTGGTGCTGATAAAACTGCCCGGTTATGGGATACCAAAGGTAATCTTCTCGCCATCTTCCGGGGACATGAGCAAGAGGTGAACACTGCTGTATTTAGTCCTGATGGTCGGCAAATTCTGACAGCTAGTAGAGATAGAACCGCCCGTGTCTGGGATATCTCCGCAGCAATCAAGGTTTCTGCGGCTGAAGTAGCATTTATCAAAGGAAATCAATTTTCTAATCAAGGAACCATCGAATCAAGAAAACTAGCACTTCAAAAGTTAGAAGAAGCTGGCGCACTCTATCGTGCAGATAAAAATTACGCTCAAGCCGCACTAACTCTGTTATCAATTGGAAAAATTCACGCCAATTTAGGTCAATTCCAAAACGCCCTAGACTCCTACAATCAAGCGTTGCCTTTATCAAAACAAGCGGATGCTCAAGCCGAACAAGCCGCTATCCTCAACAGCCTTGGTCAACTCTACACCGATTTAGCTGATCCGAAAATGGCTGTGGATTACTACAACCAAGCGTTACCCTTGTTTTACCAATTAAATGATCAAGGAGCAGTTGCTACCACCCTCAACAACATTGGTGATATTCACGCTGCTACAAAAAAAAGGGAAAATGCCCTACACTCTTACAACCAAGCTTTGGTAATCTCTCGTCCCACAGGTGATTTAGCCGCAGAAGCTACTGCTTTAATTGCTATTGGTAGAACACACATCGTTTCCGAAGAATGGGGAACCGCCCTCAATGCCTATAACCAAGGTCTTCTAATCTCCAGATACTTAAATGACAAAGTAAAAGAAACCACAATTCTTAATCAACTAGGCAAAGTACACGCCGCTTTGGGTCAAAAGTCCACCGCAATTGAAAACTACAACCAAGCTTTATCTTTATCTCGCCAGTTGGGTTACAAAACTGAAGAAGCAAACATTCTCTACAATCAAGCTATCTTTAACCGCCAACAAAATAATCTCACAATTGCTAAAACAGAAATTGAAACGGCGATTAATATTATTGAATCACTCCGCACCAAAATCGCCAGCCAAGAATTACGGCTATCTTATTTTGCCAGCACCCAAGATTATTACAAGTTCTACATTGATCTGTTAATGCAGTTGCACCAGCAAAACCCCAATCAAGGTTATGATGCTGAGGCTTTACACATTAGCGAACGCGCCCGCGCTCGGAGTTTATTAGAATTAATTACAGAATCGCAGTCCGATATTCGGACTGGTGTAGATGCCAAATTACTACAAGCAGAACAGGATATCAAACAACAACTTGATAATAACGAAAAACGCCGTATACAATTGCTCAGTGGCACATATACACCAGAACAAAAACGAGCTTTAGAAGCAGAAACAGCCAAAATTTTAAACCAATATCAAGATATTCAAACTCAAATCCGTATTAATAGCCCTCGTTATGCTGCGATCGCTCAACCTCAACCGTTGACATTAGCACAAATTCAACAACAAGTCTTAGATGAAAATACGATAATTTTAGAATATTTTCTCGGTGAAGAAAAGAGTTATTTGTGGGCTATTTCCAAAACAGAAATAGCCAGTTATGAACTTCCTAAAAATGCCGAAATAGAAACTTTAGTTAGAAACTTTCGAGACGAACTTCTCAAACCTTATTCAACTAACAAAACAATAATCCAAGCATCAGCACCTTTGACAAAAATATTAATAGAACCTGTTGCCGAAAAGTTAACTAATAAAAGATTAGTAATTATCGGTGATGGGGCTTTGCAATATTTACCCTTCGCTGCTTTATCAATACCCAATAGTCAAGAATATCAACCATTAATTATCAATCACGAAATTATCTCTTTACCATCAGCTTCTACAGCCGCACTACTTCGCACTGAACAAAAAGGACGAAAACCTGCAACAAAAAGTATAGCAATGTTAGCTGATCCAGTTTTTACAAGAGATGATGAACGTTTCAATGATCAAAGAAAACCAACCAAAATAAATATAGACAATTTAGCCTATCGAGCTTTTAAAAGAGCCGCAGTTAATACAGGCATTGAATTTGAACGTTTACCTTTTACTCGTACAGAAGCAGAAACAATTTTAAAATTAGTCCCTAAAAATAAAAGTTTACAAGCTTACGATTTTGCCGCTAATCGTGATTTTGTAAGCAATCCTCAACTGAGTCAATACCAGATTCTACACTTTGCTACTCACGGGATTCTCGACAGTAGTCAACCAGCGTTATCTGGTTTAGTCTTATCTTTATTTAATGCTAAAGGTGAACCAGAAAATGGCTTTTTACGTTTGCATGATATCTTTAATTTAAACTTATCAGCAGACTTGGTGGTTTTAAGTGCTTGTCAAACAGGTTTAGGTGAACAAATTAAAGGAGAAGGTATTGTCGGATTGACAACGGGGTTTATATATGCAGGCAGTCCCCGTGTAGTGATAAGTTTGTGGAATGTTGATGATGAGGGAACTTCGGTACTGATGGAGAAATTTTATCAAAAGATGTTTCAAGAAGATTTAAAACCGAGTGAGGCATTGCGACAAGCGCAAATTGAAATGTTCAAGAATCAGCGTTTTTCTAAAGCTTATTATTGGGCAGCTTTTACGGTGCAGGGTGATTGGCGATAATTGAGGGAGTAATGATATGCACTTTGATAACTTTTAATGAAAAGTCTTTAAGCAGACACGATATTACATCTAAGTAGAAAGGTGCAAATAAACCGAACTATGTAACGGAAAGTAAAGTAGCTTGAAAACCTCTTCCCTTCTGCCCTCTGCCTCCTGCCTTGTCATAACGACAATTTTTAACACCGACCTACTTATTCGCAGTAGGAACGCACCGGGGATAATAACCCATGCTGGAGATAATCTGCCAAATATTTTTCTAAAACGCTAAATTGGGGAATATTTAAGCTGTAATAAATCCAACGTCCCTCTTGACGGGAGTTAACTAAGCCAGCTTCCTTCAGAGTTTTGAGGTGAAATGAGAGTTTTGATTGACTTACCCCCAAAGCATCACATAAATCACACACACACAGTTCTTGTTGTCGCAGTAGTTCTAGCACGTTAATCCGCAGGGGATCGGAAAGGGCATGAAAGCCAGCAGCGATTAAATGTGAAATATTGGAAGTGGGGGTTTGCATGAAGTTAGATGTTAATGAGAGTATGCAATCTTAAATTCCAGATGGTGTTGTAGAAATTTATAGCGATCGCTGATCAAAGCCTTTCACATACTAAGACGGTTCCCTTTTCGCCACAAGTAATCCGCAACTCCTCATCAAGATAAATAATTTCTAGACGACCTTTAGGCGATCGCTCCATTATAAAGGTAACTTCTCCAGTGTCAGGATTCATGGTTTGTGGCGGAACTAGACCAAACATCAACCGAAATAAACCCAACATCAAAGTTTCTTTCAAAGTTCTTTTTGCAGATTGGCGCTGCTGGCCAAAAACTTTCTGCCAATCATCCATACTATTTAGGTCTTGTGGTGCTAAAGTTCCTCCGGTAAATCTAACTTGTAGCACCGTATCACTAATTGGATGACAAACACCTTGGTTGCGAACAATCCCAGACAATTGCGGAAAAGATTCATCTGCTGTTGTAAATTCGACAATAATATCGTGACTGCGCTGTTCGCCATTTCCCAACAAAAAAACAGGTTGCAGTACTCTGTCAATCACCACTTTTAGGTTTGTTGGCTGAAACATATTGAAAGCGAGGCGACCAAGAGTATAAGCAAACTTACCATCCCTCAGGCGATCGCCTCCAGGAAAATTGGGCGCACTAATCAATAACCATTCATTATCCAGTAGCTTACCGTTACGAGTTGGCGCTGGATTCGGATTGAGAAGTCGCAGATTTTCAATAGCAGCAATTACGGCGTTGTTTTTAGTATTGCCACCACAAGCAGCCAATGCTTGACGCAAAGCTAGTTTAGCCTCTGCACATTTCCCTGTGTCTACTGCCATAGTGCTGAAATTGTTTAGCTCAACTGCATGTTACTTTAGACCATCGGCTGATTTCGTGACTCTGGTCTGCCATCCTCATTAAAAAATTGTTACATTTTTTGTGAGTAGACAATCATTACTTTACGCATCTCATCATGTCCAACAGCCTGTTACAGCCATTATCCCAAACAAACACAGAAAAGCTTCCTGCTGGTGGACTAGATCCAGAACGTTTTGACTGGCTAGAGGTTTGGTATCCCGTCCACTATGTTGCAGATTTAAATAAATCCCAGCTAACTCGTTTCACCTTACTAGAGCGAGACTTAGTTTTGTGGTGGGACAATAATGAACAAACTTGGCGAGCCTTTGAAGATCAATGTCCACACCGTTTAGCCCCACTTTCTGAAGGCAGAATTAACAAAGATGGCTGGTTAGAATGTCCATATCATGGCTGGGCGTTTTCTGGAACAGGTAAATGTGAAAGCATTCCGCAACAAGTAGCAGGCGGACAAGCCGAAACTTCTCCCCGTGCTTGCGTAACTTCACTACCTACCACAGTCCGACAAGGATTATTGTTTGTTTATCCTGGTAAAGCGGAGAATGCAGCTAAAACAAAGGTTCCCGTCGTTGATGTTTTAGAAGAAAATTCTGATGACTGGGTTTGTTTGAGTACCTTTCGGGATTTACCATACGATGCTTTGACATTAATGGAAAACGTTCTCGACTCCAGTCACATTCCTTATACACATCATCGCACCGTTGGCAACCGGGCAAATGTTTCGCCTGTGGAATTGGAAGTCGTAGAATCAGGGAAGTGGGGATTTAAAGGCGTTTGGCAAGAAGGCCCTCGCAAAGGAACTTTAGGAAGACAAGATACTACCTTTATTGCGCCGGGGTTGATGTGGCATGATCTCACCTCGAAGCAGTTTGGTAGAACGTTGACAGTCGTCTATGCAACCCCCATCCGCAAAGGTGAATGTCGCTTATTTGCCATTTTTCCGTTCAAGTTCTCTGCAAAATTACCAGGGTTATTTCTCAAACTCACTCCGCGCTGGTACTCCCATCTTGGGCAGAATGGTGTGCTAGAAGATGATCAGATTTTTTTACATTACCAAGAACGCTATTTAGAACAAAAAGGTGGCACTGAAAACTTTACTAAAGCATTTTATTTACCAACTAAAGCTGATATTTTTGTCTTTCAGTTGCGCTCTTGGGTGAAGCAATATTGTGCAGAACCGTTCCCAGAACAGACTTTACCACCACCACTGCCCAAAGAAGCCCTACTAGATAGATACCATTCCCACACAAAAAACTGCGCTAGTTGTCGCCCAGCTTTGAAAAACCTCCAACGTTTACGCTTAGGAGTGGCGATCGCAACAGCATTAGTTTGGAGTTTACTGCCTTTACTGGTTTTAATTCAAGGTCATACTTCTACTATCACCGTGATTATTGCCAACTTAGCTGTTTTACTCGGTGCAGGAATTTGGTTTAGTTTAGGCAAATTAGAACAACAGTTTTATCAAGGGCGAGAAATTCCACCGAGAAATATGCCTTCGTAAGTGCCAGATTTCATGACAATTCCTCTTTTAAATATTGCTCATAGCCTAGTTCTTCTAACTTTGCTTGCTTTGTTATGACCAATTCTGATAGAGATTGGCGATATTTCTGCACTTTTTCGAGTAAATCTGGTTGGTGAGTGGCAAGAATTTGTACTGCTAACAGCCCGGCATTTTTGGCGTTACCAATAGCTACCGTTGCTACTGGAATACCTGCGGGCATCTGAACAATAGAATATAGAGAATCAACACCTTGTAAGTTACGGGTGGCTACAGGTACACCAATCACAGGTAAAGGAGTGAGAGATGCTACCATTCCAGGAAGATGAGCAGCGCCACCAGCACCAGCGATGATTACTTTAATACCCCGTTGATGTGCTTGTTGAGCGTATTGCACCATGCGTTCTGGGGTACGATGAGCAGAAATGATCGCCACTTCAGTTTCTACACCAAACTCGGCACAAATTGCGATCGCATCTTTCATTGTGGGCAAATCAGAATCACTGCCCATGATAATACCAATAAGGGGAGCCATAAAATTTTGGATTTTAGATTTTAGATTTTGCATAAGTAGAAAGGTGCAAATAAACCGAACTATGTAATGGAAAGTAAAGTAGCTTGAAAACCTCTTCCCTTCTGCCTTCTGCTCTCTGCCTCCTGCCTTGTCATAACGACAATTTTTAACACCGATCTACTTAGTGTGTCACAGAAAAAAGTTGAGCAAACTTTTCGAGACAGATTTTAGATTTAAGGGCAATTATTGCATTTACAATCGGTTCAGACCTAGCTACTTTCAGTCCAAGGTGATGACCCAAGTAACACACAACCCCATCGTTACAAACGTAGATATTATCAATGCAAGAGTACCTGGTTATCAAGGTTTACAGATGCTCTTAATTAACCGTGAAGGGATGATTGAGCAAATCTTGCCAATGGGTACGCTACGGGCGCAAAGCCTTACACCCGTAATAGATGTAGCTGGTGACTGGATTTCTTTAGGTGGAGTTGATTTACAAATTAATGGTGCATTGGGTTTAGCTTTTCCAGAATTAACCCAGGAAACCGCGGATATGCTGCCAAAAATTTCACAATATCTGTGGGATTTAGGGGTAGATGGATATTTACCGACATTAGTAACTACTTCAGTAGAAAATATACAGCGATCGCTTGCTGTGATTGCTAATGTTTCTTCCAGTCAAACAACAGGTGCGAAAATTCTAGGAGTACATCTAGAAGGGCCATTTTTGAATTACGGGAAGCGCGGCGCACATCCGGCAGAATATCTGTTACCCCTTACAATGGAACAAATTCGCAGGGTGTTGGGCGATTATGCCTCTGTGGTGAAAGTTATCACCCTAGCACCAGAGTTAGACCCTACCGATGAAGTTATTCCGTATTTGCGTTCTTTAGGCATTACCGTTAGTTTAGGGCATTCTCAAGCAACGGCTACCCAAGCACAACATGCCTTTGATTTGGGTGCAAGGATGGTTACTCATGCCTTTAACGCTATGCCACCTTTACATCACCGCGAACCAGGGTTATTAGGCGCAGCAATTACCTATCCTGATGTGATGTGTAGTTTTATTGCTGATGGACAACACATCGTCCCAACCATGCTGCAAATTCTTCTCCGTGCTACCCAAGGGCTGTTCCTTGTTAGTGATGCTCTCGCTCCTCTGGGTTTACCCGATGGTTTTTATCCTTGGGACAGCCGACAAATAGAAGTAAAAAACGGCACAGCACGGCTATCAGATGGCACACTATCAGGGACGACCTTATCGTTATTGGTAGGAGTGCAAAACTTGGTGAAGTGGGGAATTTGTGATTTAGAAAGAGCGATCGCTCTAGCTACCGATGCACCAAGAAAAGCCATTGATTTGCCTGTAATTTCCGTATGTCAAGTTGCTCATTTATTACGTTGGCATTGGGATGAAACAACAAAAGAATTGACTTGGCAGCGATTACTGACTACATAAAATACAGAAAAAAAGAGTGGGAGTAGGCATACCAAACGCCTAATTCTCCCACTCAACATTTGCCGCTGTAGCGCACAGGAATATGTACAAACGTCGCCCTTTATTTAGGGGGCTAAATTATACGAAAATGGCAACGTATATATGTGTTAAATATTCCCATTGCAGCAAATGTAAAGCCTGATTAATTAATGTATTTTCTCAGATTAATCATCTAAAATTTGAGAGTAAATTCATGATGTCATAACACAAAATACATTTTAGATAAGAATTAATGAGGTATTTGATTTTCTTGGTAGCCCCTGATAACAAAACCCTTGAAGTCGTTTATCTTTCATCAATTTAACTCAGTTAATCTGAGTTGGGTTGCCATTTTGGCAGGTTTTTAATGTAGGATTTACTCACAAAGATTAACTTCTGAGACTGGATGTAAGGACAAATTAGGTATGCAACATTAGGAAAATTCTGTATATTAAGCTAAATTGTTCCTGATAGAAGAATAAAGCGCAACCTCACAGAGAATTTGTCTGAGAGATAGTTATGGCTTTACCAATTGAAGAATTTCCAGTACCGCAGCGATCGCAACGCACAGTTGAGCAAATTCCTACTCCTGATCCGACTACCAGAGATCCACTCATTCCTAAAGTTTGGCAGCGCGAACAATACATTGGCATTTTTATTCTGTTTATCAGCTTGATTGCTGCTGTAGGATTATTTAGCCGCCGATTTGAATATGCGCTGTTATTTGCGTTGTCCCTCAGCGTCGTCCTGATTATATTCTTTCTCTCTGTTTGATGAATTCAAATTGATCAGACTTTGGCGATCGCTAACTACAAACCATTGCTACTTTAATTACCTGACGCGCTTTCATATCATGAAACACTTGTTCCAAATCCTTCAAAGGTCGCTTTTCGCTGATGAGTAATTCCCAAGGTATTTTACGACTAGCTATTAATGAAAGTGCTTTTCGCACATATTCAGGTGTATTGTGAAACACGCCTTTTAAAGTGAGTTCGCTATAGTGTAATTGTTCTGTATTAACTGTAATCGTCGTATCTCGTGGACAGCCGCCGAATAAGTTAACTGTTGCGCCAGGACGAGCGCAGGCGATCGCAGTTTCCCATACACTAGGTACACCCGTCGCTTCAATCACCACATCTGCACCCCATCCTTGGGTGAGTTCTTTCACGACACCGGGAATATCTGGAATTTGATGATAGTTAAATGTTTGGGCTGCACCAAATTTTTGACCAATTTCTAGCCTTTGGTCACTACCACCCCACAGCAACACCTCAACACTATCAGCCAAAGCGGCGACAAACATTAATCCGATCGCCCCATCTCCCAAAACAACTACTTTATCTTTGGGTTTGATATTAGAACGGGCTACACCATGCAATACACAAGCTAAAGGTTCTGTCATAGCTGCCAATTCAAAGGGCAATTCATCAGGAACCCGCAACAAATTATGCTGTACGATGGGTGCGGGAATTTTTAGATATTCGGCAAATGTGCCATTATTCCAGGTTAAATTAGGACATAAAGAATACTCTTGGCATTGACAAAAAAAACATTCCATGCAAGGTGCAGAGTTATTGGCAACAACGCGATCGCCCACTTGCCAATCGGTCACACCTGCGCCCACTTCTACAATTATCCCTGCGGCTTCATGACCAAACAGTGTGGGGGGTTTCAACATCTTGGCATGACCGCCACGCCGCCAAACTTTTAAATCTGTACCGCAAGTTGTCGCTGCTCCCACTTGCATGACGACTTCACCAAATGCTGGTATGGGATCAGCTACCTGCTCTAATCGTAAATCTTCCTGACCATAAAGTAACGCTGCTAACAAAGCTTTTGACCTAATTAAAAAGCTCCACCTGATTTTATCAGGTAGAGCCTCTCATACTAATTTGCTTTCAAAAATAGTATTGAGTAATGAGGAAGTAGTTAAAAAATCATCCTTCCTCATCTTCTAATTTAGCGATCGCTTCGATGACACTTGCCTACGTCCAGTGATTATGACTTCATCGCCAGACTTAGGAAGTTACCTTTGGCTGAGTGAGTACTCCTGTATTCCGAGTATCTACATTAGCTAAACGATTAATTGTTAACTGCGGCACTTCTTGTCGGCAAGAAAGGCAAAGCCAATACAATCCACCATGACGGACATGACGCAGTAAAGAACCGCCGCAACACGGGCAAGTGTTGGCTCGCATACTCATTCCAATGTCCTCCTCAAAATAAAATTGATGTTAAATGCAGGTAAAAAAAAGATGTAAATTATGACCGAATTTTAGTAGCGTGGATGTAACCGTTGAGGTTGATGCGATTTTTAATAATTTGTTTGTAAACTGCTTCGTAGCCATCTACCATTTGAGTAACGCTAAATTTGTTTTCAACGTGTTCTCTACAGGTGTGGCGATTAAGTTTCAAAGTAGCAGGAATCATGGCTGCCATTTCTTCGTAGTTTTGGCAAATAAAACCTGTTTTTCCAACAATCACTTCTGGTACAGAACCGAAATTCATAGCAATTACTGGTGTACCTGTGGCCATTGATTCAATCATTACCAAACCAAATGGTTCTTGCCAAGAAATAGGGAAAAGAGCGATCGCAGCATTGCCTAGAAGTTCAGCTTTTTTGGTGTGGTTGATTTCACCGAGATATTCAATTTGCTGGCCATCTATTTGGGGGACAATCTCTTGTTCAAAAAACTTAGAGTCTGCTACATCAACCTTTCCGGCCATTTTTAAGCGCCAGCCAGTTTGTTTTGCAATTGCGATCGCTTGGTGTGGCCCCTTTTCTGGAGAAAAACGTCCTAAGAATACCAAATAAGGTGATTCTTTTGGTTGAGCTATAAACGGATAATCTTCGAGATGAATTCCGTTATAGACTGTGGCAATATAATTTAAATCAATTTGCCTTTGTGCGTTACTAATGCTGACGTATGGCTGTCTTTGGTGGTGACGATATACATTAATGTTATCTTTTGTAAAATTGCTGTGCAGAGTATGCACACTGGGAGTTAAAACCAAACTCGCCAAAGGTAATGCCGAAATTCCCACATGAGAATGAATGATATCGAATTCCGCAGCTTGTTGGTAAGCTTGACTCAGTTCTAACATTTCATACACTGCATACTCTTTAACATCATTGTCTAAACGTAATGCTCGTGGATAAATTGCTGCTAAACGAGCCAGAGTTTGTGAATCGCCAGAAGCAAATAAAGTTACTTCATGACCGCGACGCACTAATTCATCGGTCAATCGACTCACTACCAGTTCAATTCCTCCATAATTTGGAGGTGGAACTCGTTCCCATAAGGGGGCTACCTGAGCGATTTTCATAAGTTGTTTTGGTTCGGACTGTAAAAGAGTCTTTTTGTAAAGATTAATAAAATCTTTTCTCGAAGACAAAGCATTTTTACTTACTCTTTTAAGATTTCAATTAACTTAACTGACTCTTAAAAGTGAAACATTAGTTAACAGTAACGTAAAAGCCTACGGATACATTTAAGACGATTTAGATGTTGTAGTCAGCATGTGTCTACACTTTTAAAATATAGCTCACGTTCCTTTGATTTCATCTACCTTGGGGATCAGAGCCAGTTAAGGAATTTTGTAGCAGAACTTACAAAAACACAGATTTTGTAGCTGAGAATACTAAAAATATGACACGGGATCAATTTTGTAGTAACCTCAATTTGAGCAAAAATAGGCAATTGAGAGGATCATTAACATAAAGATTAAATAATACTAAAATTTTTATAAATGAGAATATCACGCATTAATTCGACAAATAACTAAATGAAAATTGTTACTTGGAATGTAAATTCAATTCGCACTCGTCTAGAACAGGTGATCAATTGGTTAAGTCAGAATCCTGTAGATGTGCTTTGTTTACAAGAGACAAAGGTTATAGATGCCGACTTTCCGCGATCGCCCTTTGCAGAATTAGGCTATCACCTCTACATCTCAGGACAAAAAGCTTATAACGGTGTCGCCCTCATTTCTCGTCAACCACTGACAGATGTTTCTGTAGGATTTACAGCAATTTTGCCTCAGCTTGAACCAGAATGGGATGAGCAAAAACGCGTAATTACAGGTGTGATTGATGGTATTAGGGTTGTGAATTTATATGTTCCTAACGGTTCAACAGTTGGCAGTGAAAAATACGATTTTAAGTTACGCTGGTTAACTGTGCTACGCGAGTATTTACAATTACTGCTCAAATCACAACCAGCCATTTGCATCTGCGGCGACTTCAATATCGCCCTGGAGTCGATAGATATTCACGACAAAGTAAATGCAGAAAACCACATTATGGCATCTGAACCAGAACGCCAAGCCTTACGAGATATTCTGGAATTAGGCTTTGCCGATGCTTTTCGCAAATTTACTAGTGAAGGTGGGCATTACAGCTGGTGGGATTATCGCACCGCTGCTTTTCGACGCAATTTAGGTTGGCGAATTGACCATCACTATCTCACACCAATCTTGTACGATCGCGCCAAAAGTTGCACAATCGATGTTACCCCCAGAAAATTATCCCAACCCAGCGACCATACACCAGTGATTGTGGAATTTTAGTAGACCGAAAAGTTCTACTGAAAGTCGTCATCCTTCAGAATTTACCTGCACCATACAATTTCTCCCTTGGGCTTTTGCCTGATAAAGTCCTTGATCGGCAGCTGCAATTAAGGTTGCAGGAGATGATTGGCTATGGGGAATGATAGTTGCTATGCCCAGGCTGAGGGTAATGAGTTGATTGACCAAAAAGAAAGTTTTTTCTTCTCCCTTCACACTCCACACCCTAGTTTTGGTCAAAGTCCTGACTAATGCAGGTTTTTCTCCTTTTGACGTTGGACTTTCATCATCACTTATTCATGACATTTGGTATATAATTTAGCGGCAAAATGATTGTAAATGTAGTACCGATACCAACTTGACTGTTGATGCTGATTTGACCTTTATGAGCTTCTACACACTTTTTAACGATGACTAACCCCAGTCCTGTACCTGGAATGGATTGTGCATTTGAAGCTCGGTAAAATGATTCAAAGAGTCTAGCTTGATCTGCTTCAGGAATACCAATTCCTTGGTCTTGAATGTGAAAAATAGCTACTTTCTCCATTAAATTACAAGTTAAATCAAAAAATATATTGCCGCCTTCTGGAGAATATTTCACTGCATTAGTTAGTAAATTAGTAAATATGTAATGTAATAGTTGTTCATCCATGCAAGCGTCTGTGCGATCGCTGTGACAATTAAAAATAATTTCCGATCCGCTATGATGAATTGTAGTAAATTCTGCGATTAACTCTCGACAAAATTCTTCCAGATACAGTGAACTAGGATGGCATTCTAATTTACCTGCTTCCGATTTCCCCATGAATAGTACATCTTCCATGAGTTTTTTCATGGATTGTATAGCACCTTTAATCCGCTTTAAGTAGGTATGTTTTTTAGCTGCTGTTAAGTTTTCTCCTTGCATTTCAAGTAATTCTACTGATGATTGAATTACACTCAAAGGATTACGGAATTCATGAGAAACAGTAGATATAAATAGAGATTTAAGTTGGTTGAGTTCTCGCTCTTTATGCAATGCTTGTTCTAGTAATTGTGCCTGTTGTCGTTCGCTAAGATTCCAAAAAACAACTACTACCCCATTTATTTGTCCAGGCTGCCGCATAATTGGGGAAGCACTATCACCAATGGGAATTCTGGAACCATTTTTAGTAATTAGCGATGTAAATTCATCTAAATATACAACCTGCCCATCTCGCAGTACTTTTGTCACTGGGTTTTCTAAGGAAGTTTCTGTAACTTCATCGATTAACCGAAAAATCTTAGATATGTCTTTTCCTAAAGCATCCGCTTGCTTCCAGCCAGTTATTAACTCCGCAGCCGGATTAATAAATGTTACAATTCCTTGCTCATTTGTAGCGATTACTGCATCGCTCATTGAATTTAAAAGAGTAGCTAATCTGTCTCGATTTTCTCTTAAGTCTCGTTCTAAATTATGTTTTAGTAAACCAATTTCAATCGCTATGCGTAAATCTTTTGAGGTGAATGGTTTAATGACATATCCAAAGGGTTGGGTAACTTTTGCTCGTTGTACTGTATTGTCATCGCCATAAGCAGTAAGAAATATTACCGGGATATCTAACTGCTCACGAATTTGAGATGCTGCTGTAATTCCATCCATCTCACCTTTTAAGATAACATCCATTAAAACTAGTTCTGGTTTGCTCTCGAACGCTTTAGCAATGGCAACTTTTCCGGAAGAAGCTGTACCAATTACTGTATATCCTAGTTGATTCAGTTGGTTGGCAATGGTTCTGGCTACTATGACTTCATCTTCAACAACTAAAATTTTCACTTGCTCCATTAGAAATTTCTTGCTGCAAGGTTAATTGGGGAAATTTGATATTGAACACTGTGCCATGATAACGTTCTAGAGTAATGCTGCCTTCAAGTTGTTCTGTAACTAAGTCATAAACCAAAGATAAACCTAAAGAATTAGTATTATTCCAATTTAAATCATTTGGTATACCAATACCATTGTCTTGGATAGACATTTCGATATCACCATCAATACTGTGTAGAGTAATAGTGATAGTACCCGTTTGCTGTTCTGGAAAAGCGTGTTTAAGCGAGTTAGAGATTAATTCGTTAATAATCAATCCACAAGCGATCGCTTGATCAACATTCAGACTCACTGCTCCAATATCAGTTTCTAAGAGGCTGTTTTAAAAGTCTAAGAGGTGGTAAAAAAACTCTCTCAGTATATGCTGTGAATAGATAATAGACAGCACTGAGAGAGCAACATGAGTAAAGCATACCCTAGCAATCTGACCCGCGCCCAA